>NZ_JAODIX010000064.1:21824-87125 GCF_026586675.1 Halorubrum yunnanense | reverse complement strand
AGATATCGTCCAACCGACTCATTACACAAAATTGAATCTATAACGGTAAATAGTTTCGCACGACCGTATGAATCCCACCCCGCACAGCGACCGCAGCCTCGCGCCTCCCCAGCCTCGTCGGCCGCCCTCCGCTTCGCTCCGGACGACCGACTCCCTCGCACGCGCTCCTCACGGCCGCCGATGGCGGCCGTTCGGAGGCGCGCGCCACCGCAACACGACTTATAAACAGGGCGTTCGGAGTCTACCGCTCGAACAGCGTTGGCTCGGGGACATCCGCCTCGGCTGCCTCGCGCCACGATTGGGTCGGCTCCCACCCGAACAGCCGCTCGGCCTTTTCGATCGCGTAGGCGCTTCGGTCGTCGCCCCCGTCGACTCGGGAGTCGTCGGGAGCCGCGCCGTACGACTCGCGCAGGAGGTCGAGCAGCGGGCGTCCAAGCGCGTTGTCGGCCGCGACGCAGTTGACCGCCTCGTGGGTGCCGGGCGCCACGGCCGGGTTCGGCTCTGCCGTCCCCGCGAGCGCGGCGGCGACGAGGTCGGCGACGTCGCGGGCGTCGACGTACGACCAAAAGTTGCCGGCGCCGGCGTCCAGGTCGTCGACGTACTCGTCGCTCCGGCAGGCGTACGCGCCGGGGTACTGGATCCACGACGGGCGGATCGACACGGCGGGAACGCCCTCGCGGCGCGCGACCGCGCCAGCGGCCGCTTCCGCCGTCACCTTCGAGAGCCCGTAGGGGTCCTCCGGCCGGAGCGGGTGCGCCTCGCTGACCGGGAGCTCGTCCGGGAGCGGGGTCGGCTCCGCGAAAAAGAAGCCGTACGCGCCGTCGCTCGACGCCTGGACGATCCGGGCGTCGGCGCGGCCAGCGGCGTCGAGGACGTTCTTCGCGGCGTGAACGTTCGTCTCGAACACCCGCCCGTCGGGGTGGGTACCGGCGACCGGGATCGCGGCCCAGTGGACGACGGCGTCGGGGTCGACCGCGTGGACGACGTCGAGCGCCTCGCCGCGGTCGGCGAGGTCGGCGGCGCGGAGCGAGACGTGCGGCGCCGGGTCGACGTCGAGTCCGGGGTGCTCGTAGTCGACGACGACGACCTCGTAGTCGCCGGCGAGTCGGTCGGCGACCCAGCGCCCGGAGGCGCCGCGGCCGCCGGTGACGAGGACGGTTTCCATGGGTGCGGGTCGCTCGCGCCGAGGCAAAAGCGCACCGTCGTCGGGCGACCGCACGCGCTCGACGACGCTCTCGGAACCCCGGCAGGCTTTAATCCGGCGAACGGTAAAACTCGCGTATGGAATGGAAGACCGACTGGGGACTGCGTGGCCGAATGGGGTTCACGATGTTCCTCCTCTTCGCCCTCTACGTCGTGTTCATCGGCGTCCTGATCGAGGTGTTCAACGTCGGGATCATCTTCACGCTCGCGATGTTCGGGCTGTTCTCGCTCGCCCAGTACTTCTTCAGCGACAAGCTCGCGCTGCGGAGCATGGGCGCCCGCGAGGTGAGCGCCGAGGAGTATCCGGACCTCCACCGCCGGGTGGAGCGTCTGAGCCAGCAGGCCGACCTCCCGAAGCCGGCCGTCGCCGTCGCCGACACGCAGGTGCCGAACGCGTTCGCGACCGGCCGGAACAAGAAGAACGCGACCGTCGCGGTGACGACCGGGCTGCTCCGGTCGCTGGACGACGACGAGCTCGACGGCGTACTCGCCCACGAGCTCGCGCACGTGAAGAACCGCGACGTGATGGTGATGACCATCGCCTCGTTCCTCTCGACTATCGCCTTCTTTATCGTCCGGTGGGGGTGGCTGTTCAGCGGCGACAATCGGCAGGGCGCGCCCGTCATCGTCGCGATCCTCGTGTCGATCCTCGTCTGGATCATTTCGTTCCTGCTGATCCGCGCCCTCTCGCGGTACCGCGAGTACTCCGCCGACCGCGGCGCCGCGCTGATCACGGGGAAGCCCGGCGCGCTCGCGTCGGCGCTGATGACGATCGACGGCCGGATGGACCGCGTGCCGAAGGAGGACCTCCGCGAGGAGGCGGAGATGAACGCGTTCTTCATCATCCCGGTCAAGGCGGGGTTCGTCGGGAAGCTCGCCTCGACGCACCCGTCGACCGAGAACCGCATCGAGCGGCTCCGCGACCTCGAGCGCGAGATGGAGACGGCCTGACTGGACCCGGTTTCCCGTCGGTCGACGCGTGGCCGCCTCGAGACGCGGTCGGCTGCCCCAACGCGTAGCTTTAATCCGGGCGACCGCCTGCGGCCAGGCGTGGCATCGTTCTCGTCGATAGCGGGAGCCGAGTCGGGGATCGTCCGGGAGCGGCCCTTCCAGCTGCTCCTCCTCATCAACGTGCTCCCGCCGCTCGGCACCGCGCTCCTCTCGCCGGTGCTCGGCTCGCTCGTCGAGCCGCTGGGCGCGTCGACGACGAACATCGGGCTGATGATGTCGGCGTTCACCGCGCCGTCCATCGTCGTCATCCCGATCGCGGGCGTGATCTCCGACCGGTACGGGCGGCGCCCGGTGCTGCTCTTCGGGCTCGTCTGGTTCGGGCTCACCGGCACCGCCATCGCCTTCGTCTCCACGTTCGCCGCGGCGCTCGCCCTGCGCGCGCTCCAGGGGATCGGCTTCGCCGCGCTCACGCCGATCATCATCACCAGCCTCGGCGACCTGTACGCGGGGACGAAGGAGGCGACCGCGCAGGGGCTCCGGTTCACCGGCTCGGGGCTCTCGCAGACGGCGTTCCCGCTGGCCGCGGGTGTCCTCGTCGGGATGGCGTGGCAGTACCCGTTCCTGCTGTACGCCGTCGCCTTCCCGATCGCGGCGGTCGTCTACGGCTACTTCGAAGAGCCGCTCGACGAGGCGGACGACGGGAAGTCGGAGGCGGGATCGGGTGCAGGGGTCCGGGAGCAGCTCGCCGACATGCGGGCGCTGGTCGCCCAGCGCCGGGCGTGGACCATGGTCGTCGCGCGGGGGAGCGCGAACGTCGCGTGGTTCGGCTTCCTCACGTACAACTCGATCCTCGTCGTCGACGTGCTCGGCGACACGCCGGCGGAGGCGGGGGTTCTCGCGGCGCTCGCGAGCCTCACGTACGCGCTCGCGGCGTCGCAGGCCGGCCGGATCGCCGACGCCGTCGACGACCGCCTCTACCCGCTCGTCGCCGCGAACGCCTCGATGGGCGCCGGCCTCGCGCTCGTCTTCCTCGCCCCGTCGTTCGCGGTCGCCGCCGTCGGCGTCGTCTTCATGGGGGTCGGGTTCGGGCTCGTGCTCTCCATCTACCGGAGCGTCATCACGGCGCTCCCGCCCGCGGACCTGCGCGGCGGCCTCGTCAGCCTCGGCGAGGGGAGCGGGCGCGCGGCGGCGACGGCGACTCCGGTGTTCATGGGCGTCGCCGTCGCGGCCGCGACCCGCCCGCTCGGCTTCGAGACGGCGGTCCGCGCGGTCGGCGTCGGCACCGGCCTCCTCGGCGGGGGCGTCGGGGTCGTCTGCCTCCTCCTGATGAGCGCGTCACCGCCGATCCGGATGGAGGGGTAAGGCTCAGTCGCCTCGACCGCCGCCACCCCGAGAACTTTGTCGGCCGACCGCGACGCGTCGACCATGTCCACCATCGACGTCGCGGTGCTCGACCACGACGCGCACGGGATCCCGGCGGCCGACTACGCGGAGACGCTCGACCGACGCCTCCCCGACCGCGAGGTGCGGCTCGCGGCGACGCCCGACGAACACGACCGCTACCTGCGGGAGGCGACGGTCGTCGCCGGGAAGTACATCGACGCCCAGGAGGTCGCGGCAGCCGAGAACCTGCGGCTGTTCGCGTGCAACGCCGCCGGCGTCGACCACCTCCCGCTGGACGCGCTCGCCGACCGGGGCGTCGCGGTGACGAACGCCTCCGGGGTCCACGGCCCGAACGTCGCCGAGCACGTCCTCGGCTGGGTGCTGACGTTCGCGCGGCGCCTCGACGAGGGACGCCGCCGCCAGCGACGCCGAGAGTGGCGCCGCTTCCAGTCGTTCACCGAGCTCGCCGGCAGCACCGTGACGGTCGTCGGGCTGGGGTCGATCGGTGAGGCGGTCGTCGAGCGGTTCGCGGGGTTCGACGTCGACTCGATCGGGGTCCGCCACACCGTCGCGAAGGGCGGCCCGACCGACGAGGTGGTCGGGTACGGCGACCTCCCGGACGTGCTGCCGCGGACGGACGTGCTCGTCCTCGCGTGCCCGCTGACGGAGACGACGGAGGGGCTGATCGGTGAGCCCGAGCTCGACGCGCTGCCGACGGACGCGATCGTCGTCAACGTCGCGCGCGGCGGCGTGATCGACACGCCCGCGCTCGTGGACGCGCTGCGGTCGAACGCGCTCCACGGCGCCGCGCTCGACGTCACCGACCCCGAGCCGCTCCCGAGCGACCACGACCTGTGGGGGTTCGAGAACGTCTTCCTGACGCCCCACGTCGCGGGCCACACGCCGAACTACTGGGACCGGCGCGCCGATATTCTCGCCGGGAACCTCGAGCGAGTCGCCGAGACCGGCGAGTACGAGGGGCTGAAGAATCAGGTGGCCTGAAAAGCGGTGTCGAAAAACGGAGCGCCCCGCGCTACTGGTACGCCTGCATCCCGGTGATGTCCTCGCCGAGGATCAGCGTGTGGATGTCGTGGGTGCCCTCGTAGGTGTACACCGTCTCCATGTTCGCCATGTGGCGCATGGGCGAGTAGTCGGCCGTGATCCCGTTGCCGCCGAGCATCTCCCGGGCGATCCGCGACTGATCGCGGGCGGTGCGGACGTTGTTGCGCTTGGCCATCGAGACGTGCTGCGGGCGCATCTCGCCCGCCTCCTTGAGGTCCGCGAGGCGGTGAGCGAGCAGCTGCGCGAGCGTGATCTGCGTCGCCATCTCCGCGAGCTTCTGCTGTTGCATCTGGAAGCCGCCGATCGGCTTCCCGAACTGCTCGCGGTCGGTGGCGTAGTCGCGGGCGACCTCGAAGCAGTCCGCCGCCGCCCCGACCGCGCCCCACGCGATCCCGTAGCGGGCCTGGGTGAGACACGACAGCGGCCCCTTCATCCCCTCGACGTCGGGGAGGCGGTTCTCGGCGGGGAGGCGCACGTCCTGCAGGCTGATCTCGCCCGTGATCGACGCGCGCAGGCTGAGCTTCTCGTCGATCTTGTTGGTGGTGACGCCGTCGCGGTCGGTCTCGACGAGGAAGCCGCGGACGGGGGTGCCGTCTTCGGTGTGGTCCTTCGCCCAGACGACGGCGACGTCCGCGATCGGAGAGTTCGTGATCCACGTCTTGGAGCCGTTAAGTACGTAATCGTCGCCGTCGGCCGCGTGCCCGCCAGCACGTTCGGCGCGCGTCTCCATCGCGGAGGGGTTCGATCCGTGCTCCGGCTCCGTCAGCCCGAAGCAGCCGACCGCCTCGCCGGTGCCGAGCTTCGGGAGCCACTTCTCCTTCTGCTCGTCGCTGCCGAACGCGTGGATCGGGTACATCACCAGCGCGCCCTGCACGCTCGCCATCGAGCGGAGCCCGGAGTCGCACGCCTCCAGCTCGCGCATCAGCAGGCCGTAGGCTCGCTCGCTGACGCCCGGCAGGCCGTACCCCTCGAGGTTCGGCGCGTAGAATCCCATCTCGCCCATCTTGGAGATGAGCTCCGTGGGGAACGTGCCGTCGATCCAGTGTTCGCCCATGTCGTCGACCTCGCCGTCGATGAACGACCGGGCGGAGTCGACGAGCATCCGCTCCTCCTCGGACAGGGTCGACTCCATGTCGAAGTAGTCGAGCATACGACCGCTAGCGATACCAAGGATAAATAAGTATACTCTCGCCGTTCGGGGCGCCGAGATCGCACGTCGAGACGACGCCGCGCTTCCGGCTTCAGAATTCGTCGGTTCCCTCGAGTAAGTGCTCCTCGACGACGTCGTCGTCGAGCTCGATGCCGAGGCCGGGCGCCTCCGGCACCTCGATGCGGCCGTCGTCGATCAGCGGGTCGTCGCGCGCCAGCAGGTCGTCCCACCAGTCGACCTCCAGCGCGTGGTACTCCAGCAGGTCGAAGTTCGGCGTGGCCGCGCCGAGGTGGACGCAGGCCATCGTCCCGACCGGGCTACAGACGTTGTGCGGCGACAGCGGCATGTAGTTCTCCTCGGCGCGGTCGGCGATCCGCATCGTCTCGGTGAGCCCGCCGACCGTCGCGGGGTCGGGCGTAACGATGTCGACGCCGTGCTCGTAGATGAGGTCCGACAGCTCGAAGACGCGGAAGCGGTTCTCTCCCGTCGCAACCGGAGTCCGCGTCGCCTTCGTCACCTCCTTTTGCGCCTCCATATTTTCGGGGGGGATCAGGTCCTCGAGCCACATCAGGTCGAACTCCTCGAGCTCGTGGGCGAGCCGCTTCGCGCTCTCGACGGAGTAGTCCCAGTGACAGTCGAACGCGAGGTCGACGTCGTCCCCGATCTCCTCGCGCACGGCGGCGACGATCTCCCGCTTCTCCCGGATCGCCGCGTTCGTCAGGCGCCCGTTGTACGGGTCGTTCTCGTTGTCGGCGGGGAGGTCGAGGTCGAACTTCAGCGCCTCGAATCCCATGTCGGTGACGCGGGCGGCCTCGGCGGCGTACGCCTCGGGCGTGTACGCCTCGCCCCCGGCGTAGTCGGTCGCGCCGTCTTCTACCGCGTACGCCTCGCCGGCGTGGCAGTCGCAGTAGAGCCGGACCTCGTCGCGGTACTTCGAGCCGAGCAGTTGGTAGACGGGGAGCCCGAGGATCTTCCCGGCGGCGTCCAAGAGGGCGATCTCGATGCCGGAGGCCGCGGTGACGACCTTCCCGGTCGTGCCGCCGTGGCCCGACATCTCCTGGAAGACGTAGCGCACCAGCCGCTCGACGTCGAGCGGGTTCTCGCCGACGAGGAACCGGTTCGTGTACTCGACGAGCTCCGGGACGCCGCCGCCGCGGTACGCCTCCCCGATGCCGGTGACGCCGGCGTCGGTCTCCACTTTGATCAGGTTCCACTCGAAGTTCCCCTCGACGACGCAGGCGTCGAGGCCGGTGATCTGTACGTCTCGGTCCGGGTCACGGGTGTCGATCTGGTCTGAGTAGTCTCTCATTTATATACGGAATCAGTCGTCGGCGAATTTTGCGAGCGCGTCCTTGTCGAGCGGGACGCCGTGGCCGGGGCGGTCGGGGAGCGTTATCATGCCGTCGTCGCCGGGCTTGAGGGGGTCGGCAACGACGTCGTCGAACGCCTTCACGTCCATGTCGCGGTAGAAGTACTCCACCCAGAGGCCGTTCTCGATGGCGCCGAGCAGGGAGGCGTGGAGGTTCCAGTTGTAGTGGGGGGCGATGGGGATGTCGTACGCCGAGGCGTGGTTGGCGATTTTCAGCCACTCCGTGATCCCGCCGCAGACGGTGACGTCGGGCTGGAGGATCGTCGCCGCGCCCGTGTCGGCGAGCCGCGCGAAGTTGTGCCGGGTCCCCTCCAGTTCGCCGGTGGCGACGGGGTAGTCGATCCCGTCGTTCACCTCGGCCATCGTGTCGACGCGGTCGATCATCACGGGCTCCTCGATGAAGTACGGGTCGTGGGGCTCGAACGCCCGGCAGTTGCGGAGCGCTTCCGTACTGGACTCCCAGACGCCGTTGGCGTCGAGAAGCAGGGTTCGCTCGTCGCCGATCTCGTCGCGCACCGCGGCGACGCGCTCGGCCTCTTCGGCGGCCGACAGGCGGCCGACCTTCATCTTCACGGTGTCGTGGCCCTCGTCGAGATAGCGCCGCATCTCGCCGCGGAGCGCCTCGTGGCCCTTGTCGTCGCGGTAGTAGCCGCCGCTGGCGTACGACGGCACCGACTCCGAGTGCCCGCCGAGCAGCTTGTGGAGGGGGGTCTCGGCGGCCTTCGCCTTCACGTCCCAGAGCGCGATGTCGACCGTCGAGATAGCACGCAAGAAGAGGCCGGTGCGGCCAATCTGGACGTTCCCGTCGTACATCTCGTGCCACAGGCGCTCGGTGTCGCGTGGGTCCTCGCCGACGAGCAGCGGTTCGAGCATCGACTCGACCGCGTCGGCGATGAGGCCGGCCCCCTCGTACCCCAGCGAGTAGCCGACCCCCTCGTGGCCGGTGTCCGTCCGCACGTACGTGATCGCGTGGTCCCGATAGGTGAGCGTCCGGTTGGAGAAGGAGACAGGCGACTCCAGCGGCAGCTTGATCGGGAACGACTCGACTTCGGTTATCTCCATGCGTGGTCCGCTGTCGCACGGGTACAAGTAGACCCCTGTATCGGCAAACCTCTCTCGGGGCCGTCCGGTCGGGACGCCACCCGCAGCTTTTGTATCGCCGCCGCGAGGGACCCCACATGGAGTTTCCCGAGCGATCCGACGTGGATCACCTCATCGACCCGCAGCCGCTCCCGGGGTTCGCGCGAGTGCGGTACGAGCCGCAGACGGAGCGCCTGGACGACCCCGTCGGGGCGGCGCGCGAGGCGCTCGACGCCCTCGACCTCGACGCCCTCCCCGCGGGCGCGACCGTGGCCGTCGGGGTCGGCAGCCGCGGGATAGACCGGATCGACGAGGTCGCGGCGGCGGTCGTCGACCGGCTCGCCGAGCGCGGCTTCGACCCCGTGGTCGTGCCGGCCATGGGCAGCCACGGCGGCGCGACTCCCGAGGGACAGCGCGAGGTGTTGGAGGCGCTCGGGATCACCGAAGAGACGGTCGGCGCGCCGATCGACGCGCGCATGGCGGCCGCGGAGCTGGCGACCGTGTCGGTCGGCGACGCGGACCTCCCAGTGTACTTCTCGGAGGCGGCGCTCGCGGCCGACGCCGCCCTCGTGATAAACCGGGTGAAGGCACATACCAACTTCACCGGGCCGATCGAGAGCGGACTCGCGAAGATGACCGTCGTCGGGCTCGGCAAACAGCGCGGCGCGAAGTCGTTCCACTCGACGGCGATCGCCGAGGGGTACGTCGAGGCGCTGACGGCCGCGCTCGACGTCATCGAGCGCGAGACGCCGCTGATCGGCGGGATCGCGCTCGTCGAGAACTTCGAGGAGGAGATCGGTCACCTGGAGGCCGTCCCCGCCGGCTCGTTCCTCGACCGCGAGCCCGAGCTGTTGGAGCGCGCGTACGAGGAGATGCCGACGCTCCCGGTCGACGACGTCGACCTCCTCGTCGTCGACGAGATCGGCAAGGAGGTCTCGGGCGCGGGGATGGACACGAACGTCATCGGCCGCTACCGCGTCCTCAACGCGCCGGACCCCGAGACCCCCGACATCGACCTCATCTACGTCCGCGGGCTCACGGAGGCGACCAAGGGGAACGGCAACGGGATCGGCCTCGCCGACCTCACTCGGCGGTCCGCGGTCGACGGGCTCGACCTGAAGAAGACGTACGCGAACGCGCTCACGAGCGGGTCGCTCTCGAAGTCGAAGCTCCCGGTGGTCGCGCCAGACGACGAGTTCGCGCTCCGCACCGGGCTGGCGGCGCTCGGCGGCTACGACCCCGAGACGGTCCGGATCGTCTGGGTCCGGAACACGCAGGACCTCGGCGAGCTCCGCGTCTCCGACGCGGTGGTCGACGAGCTTCCCGACGCGGCGACGGTGGTCGGCCGCGAGAGGGTCGGGTTCGACGACGGGACAGCAGGGTTCGAGGCGGAACCGGCGGGCGATTCGGGCGCGTGAGGGCGAGCCCGTCCGCTTGCCTGTAGGGAAACGTTTTCACGCCGGACCGGGGATGAATGAGGCATGGACTTACAGATCGACGGGAACGCGGCCCTCGTCACGGCGTCGTCCAGCGGACTCGGCAAGGCATCGGCGAAAGCGCTGGCCCGAGAGGGCGTGAACGTGGTCATCAACGGCCGCGACGAGGAGCGACTGGCGGCCGCGAAAGAGGAGGTCGAGGCGGTCGCGACGGGCGAGGTCGTGGCCCACTCCGCCGACCTGACCGACGCCGACGAGGTCGCGGCGCTCGTGGAGGCGACCGTCGACGCGTTCGGCACGATCGACCACCTCGTGACGAGCGCGGGCGGCCCGCCGTCCGGCTCCTTCCTCGACACCGACGACGAGGACTGGCAGCACGCCTACGACCTGCTCGTGATGAGCGTCGTCCGGCTGGCGCGGGAGTCGTACCCGCACCTCAAGGAGGGCGACGGCGGCACCATCGTCAACATCACCTCCCGGAGCGTGAAGGAGGCCATCGACAGCCTCGTCTTGTCCAACTCCGTCCGGATGGGCGTCATCGGGCTCGAGAAGACGCTCTCGAAGGAGTTCGCCCCGGAGATCCGCGCGAACGCCGTCCTCCCCGGCCCCCACGAGACGAGCCGGATCCGTGACCTCGTCGAGGCCGCCGTCGAGCGCGGCGACTACGACTCCTACGAGGAGGGGCTCGACGACTGGGCGCAGAACCCCCTCGGGCGCATCGGCGACCCGATGGAGCTCGGCAACACCGTCGCGTTCCTCTCGTCGCCGAAGTCGGGGTACATCAACGGGACTGCGCTCCCGATAGACGGCGGCTCGACCGGGGCGAACCTATGAAGCCGGTCGCGTTCGACGAGGCGGAGACGTACGAGCCGGACAAGGGCTGGCGGCGCGTGTCGATGGCGGGCAGCGACCAGTTCTCCTTCGAGTGGTTCGAGAAGCCGGCGGGCCACAGCTCGCCGATGCACGACCACGAGAACGAGCAGGTGTGTCTCTGCTTGGAGGGCGAGCTCACGGTCGCCACCGAGGACGACGAGGTCACTCTCCGGAAGAACGACTCCGTCCTCCTGGAGTCCGACGAGACCCACCGAGTGGAGAACACCGGCGACGAGCGCGCAGTCGGGCTCGACGTGTTCGCGCCCGGGCGCTCGTTCGACTTCTGGACGGACCGCGAGGAGTGATCATGAACGGAGCGAACGCCCGATGAGGGCGACCGAGGCGAACCCGCGATGAAGTACCTCGCACGCACGGCGACCGGCGATCCCCTGCTCGGCGGCGGCGAGGGGTACGTCCCTCTCAGCGCCGTCGAGCCGGGCGTCGAGACCGTCCGCGACGCGCTCCCCCGGGCGGCCGCGGGCGACCTGGGCGACGTCGCCGACGCAACCGCGGAGCCCGTCCCGGCCGCCGACATCTCGTTCGGCGCGCCCCTGGCGTCGTTCGGGAAGCTGTGGGGGATCGGCCTGAACTACGAGGAGCACGCCGGCGACCTCGACGAGCAGCGCCCGGAGGAGCCGGCCAGCTTCATGAAGCCGTCGTCGGTCCTGACGGGGCCCGGCGGCCCGATCCGCCTGCCGCCGGAGTCGCAGAGCGAGCGGGTGACCGCCGAGGCGGAGCTAGGGGTCGTGACGGGCCGGACCTGCCGGAACGTCGACGAGGGGGACGTCGGCGACGTGGTCGCCGGCTTCCTCCCCGTGATCGACATGACCGCCGAGGACGTGCTCCAGCGGAACCCCCGGTTCCTCACGCGGGCGAAGAGCTACGACACGTTCCTCGTGCCAGGCGCCGCGCTGGCGGTGCCGGAGGGGCCCCTCGACCTCGGCGGGCTCTCGGTGCGGACCGAGGTCAACGGCGAGGTGCGGGCGGAAAACGAGATCCGGAACATGCTGTTCCCGCCGGCCGAGATCGTCTCGTTCCACTCCGACGTGATGACGCTGGAGCCCGGCGACCTGTTCAGCACCGGGACGCCCGGCGCGGCGCCCATCGACCCCGGCGACGAGGTGCGGGCGGTCGTCGAGTCGATCGGGACCGTCGGCGCGCCGGTGACGCGGTAAGGCGTTCAGCTCCGGCACCGGCAGCCACCTTTATTATCCGTGTTCTGTTAGGTCTCCGTATGTACCGCGTACTGCTCCCCGTCGGCGGGGATTCCGAGCACGTACTGGCCGCGGTCGATTCCGTCGCGTCGCTGCCGAACGCCGACGAAGAGGTCGAAGTGGTGATACTCAACGTCTACGAGGGGTTCGAGGTCAGCGGCGAGGCCGGCCGCGTCGACTCCGAGGACGTGTGGGACGAGGAGAACTACCCCGAGGTCGTCGACACCGTCGAGGACCGGCTGACTGCGGCCGGGGTCGAGACGACTCGGCGCCGCGAACACGGCGAGCCCGCCGACACGATCGTCGACGTCGCCGCGGAGATCGACGCCGACAACATCACGATGAGCGGGCGGCACCGGAGTCCGACCGGAAAGATGCTGTTCGGGAGCACCACCCAATCGGTGCTCCTGGGGGCCGACCGTCCCGTGACAGTCATCCTTGACGAGTGACGTTCTCAGCGGGTGACAATCTTCTCGTCCTGAAGCGCGGGAATCTCTCCTTTCATTCTGGTAAATGGCGGCGATACATCTTTAACATTGGTGAATTGACACAGATAACATGTTCGACAGGCGTCACGAGGAGTATTCTCGCTGTTTAAACTGAAACAAACAGATACATTGTTAATCATCGGCCGTAATGTCACGGTTGAGTATGGCAGATAACTCAGTTAATCGACGCAAGTTCCTATACGGTACGGGCGCAGTAGGCATCACCGGACTCGCCGGCTGTAGCGGCGGCGACGGTGGGGACGGGTCGGATGGGTCCGACGGATCCGACGGATCTGACGGATCCGACGGCGACGACGGAATGGACGGATCCGACGGATCTGACGGATCCGACGGCGACGACGGCGGCAGCGAGCAACTCTCGCTCCGTGTCGGCACGTCCGCCGGCGGGACCCAAGACGTCGGGCTCGCCGTCGAGCGCGCCGTCAGCCAGGAGAGCGACACGCTCGACTACTCGACCATCGAGAGCCCGGGGTACATCGGGACCATCTACCGGATGGCCCAGGAACAGTTCAACGCCGGCATCACCGACAACAACTCCCTCAACAAGGCGCTCGACGACCGCGGCCGATTCTCCGAGCAGTCGGTGTCCCGAATCCCTCAGTACGGATTCGGCGCGTTCCCGTACAGCATCTACGTCGTCGCTCGCGACGGCACGGACATCGAGACGTTCGACGACCTCGCCGGGAAGAACGTCTACCCCGCCGAGCCGGGGTACTCGACGCGCGCGACGACCCTCGACGTCTGGTCGCAGGATCCGACCGCAGACGTCTACGACCAGATGAACATCCAGAACATGGGCGTCGGTGACGCGCCCGGCGCGATGGAGGAAGGCAGCATCGACGCGTCCATCGCGTACGGCGCGCCGGGGGTCCGGTACACCGGCTTCGTTCAGGAGATGGCCTCCCGCGTCGACCTCCACTACGTCGAGCCGACCGACGCGCTCATCGAGTCCGCGGAGTCGTACTCGGGTGCCGGCACGACCCGAACGCCCTACAGCGAGTGGCCGATCGCGGACACGGACATCGGTACCGACGAGGTGTTCACCTGGGACCTCGAGGTCAACTACACGTTCAACCCCGAGGCCAACCCGGACGCCGTCTACGAGCTCTGCCGCATCGCCGTCGAGCACAACGACGTCGTCAACAACGGGGAGGCGCAGTTCAACGACTACGACTCCGCCGAGGAGATGCTCGCCTACGCGCAGGAGAGCATCCCGGTCCACCCCGGCGCAGTCCAGTACTACAAGGACAACGACGCCTGGGACGACAGCCTCCAAGAGGGCGACACGGCGTAACCTCCCCCTGGCGTAATTCCGACTGGCGAAGCGGAATCCAACTAATATTAATATTTTACTACAAACAAACCCACACCCAAACATGGATACACAATCCGAACAACAGACCGGTCCCGCGGGGTGGCTACGAGGCCTCGACGTCAGCGTCACGCTCACAGCCGTCCTGTTCTGGGTGACCGTCCTCTGGTGGGCGTCCACTCAGCAGTGGTCGCCGGTCAAGTACGCCGTGCTGTTCGTCGGCGGCATCATGACGGTGTACGCCCTCAACGAAACCCGCGAATCGCTCGAAGAAGGCAGCCGGATAGACGCCTTGGTGTTGCTTCCGGCGGCGGGCGTACTCATCACGGCGTCGTTTTACTTCTTCCTGAACTTCGAGATGGTGTATCTCCTGCGTCAGGGGTTCGCCAGCGAACACGAGTACATGCTCGCGCGGCTCATCATCATCTCACTGCTGTACCTCACCTGGCGCGAGTTCGGGAACCTGTTCCTCGGACTCGTCATCGGCGTGATGATGTACGCGATGTTCGGGGACGCCGTCCCCGGCGTCCTCGGGCACGCCGGAATGTCACAGCTGACGCTCCTCCAGGCGACGGTCACGGACCTGTACGGGTTCTACGGCTCGCTCACGCAGCTGACCGCGTCCTGGATCGCGCCGTTCCTCCTGTACGCCGGGCTGCTGTTCGCGTACGGCGCGTTCGACCTGATTCTCCGGCTCGCCATCGTCGCGGCCGGTCGCATCCGCTCGGGCGTGGCACAGACGGCGGTGCTCTCCTCGGCGGTCATCGGCTCCATCAACGGTTCGTACACGGCTAACGCCGCCATGACGGGGTCGTTCACGATTCCGACGATGAAAGAGAGCGGGATGTCCGGCCACCGCGCGGCCGGCATCGAGGCCGTCGCCTCGACCGCGGGGCAGGTGCTCCCGCCGGTCATGGGGGCGTCCGCGTTCGTGATGGCGTCGTACCTCGGCGTGGCGTACCTCAACATCGTCGTCGCCGGGCTCGTCCCGGCAGCGATTCTGGTCACGTCGATCGCCATTGCGGTCCACTACACCGCGATCAGTGACTCCAGCGACCAAGACATGGAGTTCTCGGAGTTCTTCGACCACGAGCTCACTCGCAACGAGAAGATCGCCGAGTCGCTCCGATTCGGCGTCCCGTTCGGCGTCCTCATCTACTACCTCGGCTTCGCCCAGTACACGGTGATGACATCGGCGATGTACACCGTCTTCGCGATGATACTCACGGGGGTCCTGATGCCGCCAGTACAGCGGCTCGTCGACGGGTCTGACGTCTCGCCGGTCTCGGAGTTCGTCACGCAGGTCAGGAACACGATTCACGGCTTCCGGCGAGGCGCCATCATCCTCGCGCCCATCGCCATCATCCTCGTGGTCATCAGCGGCGTCGTGAACCTGTTCTCGACGACCGGCGTTCCCGCGAAGATCGCGCTGCTGATGATCAACCTCTCCGGCGGCGTCCTGCTGTTCGCGGTGCTGCTCGGGATGGCCGTCGCCATCGTGATGGGCGTCGGGATGCCGACGGTGGCGGCCTACGTCATCGTGGCCATCCTCATCGTCCCGACGTTCGTCTCCGAGTTCGGCGTCGCGCAGATCACCGCCCACTACACGATGTTCTACGCGGCCATCCTCGCGGGTATCACACCACCGGTGGCGACGGCGGCAGTCGTCGCGGCGGGCATCGCGGAGGCGAACTTCTGGCGGACCTGCGGAGCGGCGCTGAAAATCGCCGCGCCGCTGTTCGTCCTCCCGGTCGCGTTCGTCTACAACCCCGCCCTGATTTCGATGACACCGGGCCTCAACACGCTCTTCACGGGATTCTTGGTCGTGATGGGCGCTATCGCCATCATCTACGGGCTGAACTACCCGTTCGAGATGTCTGTCGGGCGCATAATCTTCGCCCGAAGTGCGCTCACGGTGCTCGGCGTCCTCATCATGACGTACCCGATGGTGCTCGCGAAGATCGCGGGGATCGCCGTCTTCGTCGCCGTCTTCGTCGGTGAGAAGGTGATGGTTCGCGGTCTCAAGAGCCCGTTCACCAGAGAGGTAAAACAATGAGCCAGAACAGAGAAGCCCCCGAAGACCAGGTCGACACGTCCAACGTGGGCGGCCTCGAAGAAGTCATTCCAGAGCCACTGATGCCGGTCTGGCGCCGGATCGAACTGATTCAGGACTTCCGCAGAGCCCACGGGAACACCTACGTCACGGCCCTGGAGATACTGACGGCGACCGCGCTGGCCGTCGGCTACGGCTGGTGGGTGTTACTCTACTTCACCGGCGGCGGCGTTAGCCTGTAGTCGCCGTCCGACCGGTCGACCGTTCGCCGCTCGCTCGCGGCGCGTCTCGCAATGGACGCGACCGCGGAAACGGTCGTTCGCTGAGCGCTACTCGAACCATTCCGCGGCGCGCTCGACGTCCTGCGGGATGTGGTAGTCCCGCTCGCAGACGTCGTCGAGATACGAGCGCAGCTCCGGCGCGAACTCGGGGTGCGCGCAGCGCTCGATTACCAGCTCCGCGCGCTCGACCGGCGACAGCCCGCGCACGTCGGCGACGCCCTGCTCGGTGACGAAGACGTCGATGTCGTGTTCGGTGTGGTCGACGTGGAACGTCTGCGGGACGACCCGCGAGACCGCGCCGTCGTTCAGCGTCGAGGGGAGCGCACACACCGTGATCAGCGAGTTCCGGTTGAAGTCGGCCGAGCCGCCGACGCCGTTTATCATGCGCTCGCCGCGGACGTGCGTGGAGTTGACGTTCCCGTAGAGGTCGAACTCGATGGCGCTGTTCACGCCGATCACGCCGAACTGGTCGATGAGCCCCGGGTGGTTGGAGACGTCAGCCGGGCGGAGCACCACGTCCTCAGCGTAGCGCTCGACGTCCTCGAAGAGCCGCTCTTGGCCCTCGTCGGTGAGCGCGAGCGACGTCGCGCTCGCGGCCGCCAGCCCACCGGCATCGAGCATGTCGAAGAGCCCGTCTTGGATGAGCTCGCCGAAGTAGACCACCTCGCGGTCGCCGAAGTCAAGCGCCTGCAGCTCGCCCATCAGGGCGTTGCCGAGCGAGCCGACGCCGAACTGGAGGTGGACCGCGTCGTCGAAGACCGGAGACCGCGCCAGCTCCTCGCGGAGGAACGAGCCGAGGTTGGCGGCGATCGCGAGGTCGTCGTCGGTCGGGTCTCGGAACGTGTACGTCGAGTCGGAGATCTCCGTCTCGACGACGCCCGCGAGCTTCTCGGAGTCGAATCCGACGTGCGCGGTCCCGATGCGCTCGCCGGGGGAAGACAGCGGGATGGGCTCGCGGTCCGGCGGCGCGTCCGGCCGGTACACGTCGTGGAGCGCCTGTAGTTCGAGCGGCTGGTGGCGGTTCAGCTCGACGTACAGCTCGTCGGCGGCCTCGACGAAGGCGGGCACCTGCCCGAGCGACGTAGACGGGATGAACCAGTCCTCGCCGACGGCGACCGCCTCGACGACGGCGACGTCGGGGTCGACGAGCCCGCCGTACTGGACCTCGTCGCCGATCGAGGAGGCGTTGCGGTCGCTGAAGGCGATCTCGCGGGCGTCGGTCTTCTCGCGGGCGACCCGCGAGGACTGGTAGGAGAAGCGCCGGGCGACCTGTCCCGAGCCGACGAGTTCGGTGTCGATCTCGTCGCCGACCTTCCCGCTGGCGACCAGCGTGAGCGACAGGTCGCGGGGCGACGACGCCAGCGCGAGCGGGATCGCCTTCGGGTAGCCCACACTGCCGAAGCCGCTGGTGAGCACCGTCGCGTCGGCGTCGAGCGCGGCGGCCGCCGCCTCCGCGTCGACGGTCGGGAGGTCGCCGTGGAGCCGGCGCTCGACCGGCCGCCGATCGGGGCCTCGGCTCATCGGCCCCCTCGGTCCGGGACGGGGGAACGTTCGGAGGAGGCGGTGCGACCGTCGGTGGCGACCCGGACGGGGCCGCCGCGAGTCGAGGGGTACGCGTGGGGTGTCATGGTCCTGAGAGCGGGACGCACCGGACCGGAGCGAGCGCTCCGTCGGCGTCGTCCCGCGGCCGGTGGTCCCAACGTCGGCCGGTCGAGACTTAAACGGTGACCTTCGCCGCGAGCCGCTCGGCGATGTGCTCGCCGAAGGGCAGCGAGGAGGTGAGTCCGGGGGAGACCGCGTTGAGGACGTGAACGGCGTCCTCGCGCTCGACGAACAGCGGCTCTTTCACCAGCTCGCCGTCGGCGCTCACGAGCTGCGCGCGGATGCCCGCGTAGCTCTTTTCGAGGTCCTCGGCGCGCACGTCGGGGACCAGCTTCTGCGAGGCGGCCGCGAACTTCCCTTTCCGATACGACTTGTTCAGCTCCGCCCACGCGACCGAGAGCATCAGCGGCGAGGCGAGCAGCCGCCGGAAGCCGCCGTAGGTGAGCGTCTCCAGCAGCTCGCGGGGGTTTATATCTGTGTTGTCGTACGCCTCGCGGCCGAACGCGAGGACCGCGTTCGGGCCGACGATCACCTTGCCGTCGGTGCGGCGCGTGTAGTGGACGCCGAGGAAGGGGAGCTCGGGGTTCGGCGTCGGGTAGATCATCGTCTCGCAGAGGTGCGCGCGCTCGGGGCGCACCTCGTAGTACTCGCCGCGGAACGGGACCACCTGGTACTCCTCGCCGACCCCGACCTGGTGGGCCAGCGTGTCGGCGTGGAGGCCCGCGGCGTTGACGAGGGACGGGACCTCGAACCGACCGTTGCTGGTGTCGAGCCGGTACCCCTCGGCCGCCTCCTCGATCTGTGAGACCTCGTAGCCGGTATAAACCGTGACCCCGAGCTCCCGGGCCTCGCGGGCCAGCGCGTACACGTACTGCTCGGAGTCGACGGAGGCGGCCTCCGGGGCGTGGAAGGCGGCCTGGCCCTCCGCGTGCGGCTCGTGTTCGCGGATCGCCTCGCGCGAGTCGAGCAGCTCGTAGGCGACGCCGTTGGCCTCGGCCTGTTCGGCGAGCTCGTCGAGCCGCGCCTCCTCCTCGTCGTCCGTCGCGACGACGAGGACGCCCAGCTCCTCGCACGGGATATCGTGCTCCTCGCAGTACGCCTTCATGCGGGCGGTCCCCTCGGTGGCGAACCGCGCCTTCTTCGAGCCCGGCGGGTAGTTGAACCCCGGATGGAGCACGCCGGAGTTCCGGCCGCTCTGGTGGGAGGCGAGGTGGTGCTCCTTCTCTAAGACGGCGACGTCGAGGTCGGTGCGCTCGGCGAGGTGTTTGGCGACCGACAGCCCGACGCAGCCGCCGCCGACGATGGCGACGTCGTGGCGCATCATTGTTCGTCCGACGGATCCGAGAGTGGTGTAATATAGGTGCCGTTCGGGAGGGTGTTATAGAACAGTTCACATACCTCAGTAACCGCCCGTGAATCGTTCAGTACAGTGGATCTACGGAACAGTTCTGGCTGACAGATCACAAGTACTGAATCGACTGATCGTCTTCGGATCGGTTCTGTAGGTGCTCATCAACGACCTTCACGACATCGCCGATTTGCCGTCCGGCCTGCTGTACGTAGATCAGACCTCGATGTTCGAGTTCTTGACCTTCAACGAGTGAGAGAAAATCATCGTCGAACGTCAGGAGAAGCCAGTCGTTTGCGACCGCGTATCTCAACTGCTCGCGGTCTGAGTCGCCAAGAGAACCTTCATTTCGGGCAGTGTGAACTGTCCATCCGCGTCTGCTGAGTCCGTCAGCAACAGGAAGCCATATACTCTCGTCACAGTATAACGGCCGTGTCATACGGATGCCGGTTCAGACGACGCCGACCGGAAGTCGCCGATATGATCGTAGTAGTACGCGAGCGCCCGATGGACGTCACTGAGACTGAGGTCAGGGTACAGTTGTGTAATCTCGTCGGGGTCGTAGCCGCTGTGTTCGTACGCCGAGGCGATATCCTTGACACGAATTCCCGTCTCCTCGATTGTCGGCGCACCGTCACTGTGTTCGGAGTCCCGGACGATTCCCATACCATAGATTGATTATACACTAACTTGAAATTCGTGGTTGAGTGGATCACACCAATTCGCTCCGCTCATCACGCAGAGTCGTTCTGACGGCTGATTCACCGAATCCTGAATGAAATCAAGCCCTTGCGAATAGTTCTATGACACCCCCGTCGTTCGGGGCAGTCGAGGGCGCCGGCGAGGACGGAGGGACGCCGTCGGCGCTACAGGTCGTACTGCTCCCGGACCAGCCTATCGAGGCCGCGCTCCTCGAGGACGTCGAGCGGCGCGAGCATGTCGAGCTGGACGACGCCCGGGAGCCGGCCGATCTGGACGCCGCCGGTGAACGTGCAGCGTCCCCGGACCTCGCCCTCGCTCATGTCCAGCAGCTTCGTCGCGCGGTCGAAGGCGTTCTGCGTGGCGTCGTTGACGGTGGCGCCGGAGCCGACTACCTGGATCGGTGCCATCTCCGTCTCCGTCTCGACGCCGTGCTCGGCGCCGAGCTCGCGGCCGGCCTCGCGCTCCGCGTCGGTGTACGGCGCGCTGATGAAGGGGAGGTCGTCCTCGTTCGGGAGCAGCACGGGCCCGTCGAGCTCGAGCCCCTCGATCACCTCGACGTCCATGGTGACGGTGCCGCTCACGTCGGTGGTGTGGAGGGAGAGTTCGCCGTCCCCCTGGTTCGCGTGGAGGTCGCCGACGTAGATCCCGCCGCCGTCAACGTCGACAGGGCAGATGAGGGTGGCCCCCGGCCGGACCTCGGGGATGTCCATGTGGCCGTCGGTGCGCTTCTCGAGGTCTTCCTCCGTCTCGACGCCGTAGTCGTGGTCGGCGCCGATGAGGCTCTGCCCGAAGTCGCCCGCGTTGTGCGAGTCGGGCATGGTCACCGACGGCGTCGTCCCGATGTTCCCGATAAACGGCCGGAGGCGGCCGAGCGTGCCGGGCATCCCGTCGGGCTCGTACAGGAGAATGGGGTGTTGCCGGGAGTTCTCGGGGATGTCCATCGCCTCGTCGGCGTCGGTCGCGAGCTCGTGGGCGCCCTCCTCGTCGAGGGTGACGCCGACCGCATTCTCGTGGTCGAACGCGACGGTATAGCCGTACTCGAAGCCGAACGAGGAGGCGTTGGCGCCGCACTCGGCGCAGCGGATCGCGTCCTCACCGGTCCCCTCGACGACCGAGTCGGGCCATGTCGTCCCGCACTCCGGACAGCGGTGGTCGACGAACGGGTCGTCGGTGAACGCCTCCTCGCGCTCGGCCATCGATCCCGTACTGGTGGCCATACTGGTCACCTCCACGTCGCGGATATGGATGGCGACGGCGTCACCGACCTCGGCTCCCTCGACCCGGATCGGCCGCGTCACCTCGTGGCCGCCCCGGAACGAGGGAGTGACCATCGGTCCCCAACACCCCGGCGGCGTGTACGTCTTCACCCTCCCGCCGTCGGCGACGGTACCGGCCCACTCCTGGTCCGGACCGACAAGCCCCAGCGTGTACTGATCGACGTACAGCTCCTCGCTCACGTTCTGTTGTGACATACCATATCACTCTACGCGAGAGACCGAAATAACGCTGCTGTTCGCGGAACGGACGCTTAAAAAGATGACACGGACCGACCGGCTACGCAGCGCGGTCTGCGGCGCCGTCGACCAGCTCCTCGGCGACGGTGGCGGCGTCCATGAGGGCCGGGTCGATCGCGAGGTCGGCGACGCCGGCGACGAACTCCGGCAGCGACCGCTCGGCGTACGTCACGGCGAGGGCGTCCGGGTTCAGCTCCTTGGCGATCGGGATGCCGGTCGCCTCCGCAACGTCGGTGAGGACGAAGTGGTCGGCCTCGTCGATCCCCGCCTCGGAGAGCGCGTCGGCGGTGACGGGCCCCTCGATGCGGCGGATATCGACGTCGAGCGCGGCCAGTTCCTCGCCGAGCCCGTGCTCGTCGGCGCCGGCGACGACGGCGATAGGTTCGTCCGTCATCACTCGTACTCGATCGTCGCGGGCGGTTTGTGGGTCACGTCGTAGACGACGCGGGCGACGTCGTCGTTCTCGCCGGTGATGCGGCTCTGGATCCGCTGGAGGGTGCTCCAGTCGATCTCCTGGGCGCGAGCGGTCATCCCGTCCCGACTCTCGACCGAGCGCACGGCGACGACCCAGCCGTGCACGCGGTTGTCGCCTTTGACGCCGGTGGCCTTCCCGAGGACGGCGGCGAACGCCTGCCAGGGGTCGTACTCCTCGAGCTCCTCCTCAACGACGTGGGTCGATTCGCGGGCGACGTCGGCCTTCTCCGGGGTCACCTCGCCGACGATCCGGACGGCGAGCCCGGGCCCGGGGAACGGCATGCGCTCGGAGATGACCTCCTCCAAGCCGAGCTCGCGGGCGACCTCTCGGACCTCGTCCTTGTAGAGGTCGCGGACGGGCTCGACGATGCCCTCGAAGTCGACGACCTCGGGGAGCCCGCCGACGTTGTGGTGCGACTTGATGTTCCCCTCCGACTCGATGCGATCGGGGTAGATCGTCCCCTGCACGAGGTAGTCGGCACCGACGTCGTTGGCGACGCTCTCGAACTCGTCGATGAACCCCTCACCGATGACGTGGCGCTTCTCCTCGGGGTCGGTGACGCCGGCGAGCCGGTCAAAGAAGCGCTCCTGCGCCTCGATCACCCGCAGCGACTCCATGAAGGAGAACGTCTCGCGGATCTCCTCGGTCTCGCCTTTCCGCATCAGCCCGGTGTCGACGTAGACGGGGGTGAGCTGGTCGCCGACCGCCTCGTAGGCGAGCGTCGCCGCGACCGAGGAGTCGACCCCGCCGGAGAGGGCGATCACGGCGTTCGCGTCGCCGATCGCCTCCCGGATCTCCGCTTTCGCCTCGTCGATGAATGCCTCCGTCTCGACCATCTATAGCGTCACGTCCGCGTTCCGTTCGGTTGTGTCCGTCGATCCCAGCGCCGCCTCCACCAAGGCGACGAACGGCGGGCTCGCGCGGTCGGGGCGCGAGCGGAACTCGGGGTGCGCCTGCGTGCCGAAGAAGAACGGGTGATCGGGACGCTCTAAGATCTCCATCCGGTTGTCGGCGCGCCCGGAGAAGACGAGCCCGTCGGCCTCCAGCTCGTCGATGTACTCGGGGTTCACCTCGTAGCGGTGGCGGTGGCGCTCGGTGCAGGCGTCGGCGTCGTACACCGACGCCGCGAGCGTGCCGGGCTCGATGTCGGTCTCGTGGGCGCCGAGCCGCATCGTCCCGCCCATGTCCTCCGTCTCGTACTGGTCGGGGAGGAGGTCGATGACGGGGGAGGGGGTGTCGGGGTCGATCTCGGCGGAGTGCGCGTCCTCCAGCCCGAGCACGTTGCGCGCGTGCTCGACGACCGCCATCTGGAAGCCGAGACAGAGCCCGAGGAAGGGCACGTCGTTCTCGCGGGCGTACCGGACCGCCTCGATCTTCCCGTCGGTCCCGCGGGAGCCGAAGCCGCCGGGGACGACGACCGCGTCGGCCGACGCGAGGCGGTCCTCGTGCTCGGCGCGGGTCTCGTCGGCGTCGACCCAGAGCACGTTGACCTCGGTCTCGGTGTGGATCCCGGCGTGTTTCAGCGCCTCGTGGATCGACATGTAGGCGTCTTCGAGGGCGTACTTCCCGACGAGCGCGACGTCGAGCTCGCGGTCGCGGTCGCGGGTGACCAGCTCGCGCCACTCCGTCGACCGCTCGGCCTTCGGGAGCGCCTCGTCGGCGAGCCCGAGCCGGTCCATCACGTGCTCGTCGAGCCCCTCGTCTTCGACCATCAGCGGGACGTGGTAGATGTCCTCGACGTCGGGGTTCGAGAAGACGGCGTCGGTGGGCACGTCACAGAAGAGGGCGATCTTCTCTTTCGTCTCCGGGTCGAGTCGGTCCTCGGAGCGGCCAACGAGGATGTCGGGCTGGAGGCCGATAGATCGCAGCTCCTTCACCGAGTGCTGGGTCGGCTTCGTCTTCTGCTCGCCGTTCTTCGAGTAGGGGACGAGCGTGACGTGGGTGAAGAGGATGTCCTCGTCGTCCTCCTCGTGGGCGAACTGGCGGAGCGCCTCGAGGAAGGGCATCGACTCGATGTCGCCGACCGTCCCGCCGATCTCGATGAGACAGACGTCGGACCCTTCGGCGGCCTCGCGGATGCGCCGCTTGATGTCATCGGTGACGTGCGGGATGATCTGGACGGTCTTGCCGAGGTAGTCGCCGGCGCGCTCGCGCTCGATGACGTGCTGGTACGTCTTCCCCGTGGTGACGTTGTGGTCGAACGTCATGTCGGTGCCGAGGAAGCGCTCGTAGTTGCCCAAGTCGAGGTCGACCTCGCCGCCGTCCTTGAGGACGTACACCTCGCCGTGCTCGTACGGGTTCATCGTCCCCGCGTCGACGTTGAGATAGGGGTCAACCTTCACCGCGGTGACGTCGAAGCCCGCGTTCGCGAGGAGTCGCCCGGTGCTGGCGGCGGTGATCCCCTTCCCCAGCCCGGACATGACGCCGCCGGTGACGAACACGAACTTCCGACCCAGCGACGGGTCGTACCCTGTGTCGGGATCCGTTGGCATATCGACCGTCCGTCAGGGGCCGGCAAAACCGTTTCGGACCCTCCGTTTCGAGCGGACGTTCGTGACGTTCCCGCCGGGAGCGTCGGGCCGGCGGTCCGAGTCGCGAGGCGACCGCGTCACGCCCCGACCAGCTTGTAACACATCCCGGCCTCCTCGGAGTCCTCCGGGGCGCGCTCGGCGTAGTATATCGCGTCGTCGGTGACGAACGGGGCACTGGTCACGTCACCGCTCCCCTCGACCGACCAGGTCACCGAGCCGTCCTCGCGGTCGAGCGCGTAGAGGTGCGTGTCGTACGAGCCGACGAGCACGTGGCCGTTCGTCGCGGTCACGCTGCCCGTCGCCCAGCCGTTCACCGGGGTGGACCACTCCGCCTCGCCGGTCGCCAGGTCGATCGCGTAGACGTTGCCGTCGTGGCTCCCGACGTAGGCAGTCCCGTCGTGGACGGCGGGCGCGCACATGACCATGTCGTCGGCCTCGAACTCCCACAGGGCCGTGCCGTCGGCGACGTCGACGGCGGTGACCGTCTCGGCCCACGAGGGGACGACCGCGATCCCCCGACTGACCGCGATCGGGGCCTTGACGTCGCCACCGGTGTCGTACGTCCACGCGCGCTCCCGGTCCGAGAACGACCACGCGTAGACGTTCCCGTCGTTGGAGCCGAACAGGAACCGGTCGCGCTCCAGGTCGACGGCGACCGTCGAGTGCGGGTGGTCGGTCGGCCGGTCGTCGCGCCACTCCACCTCGCCGCTCTCGGCGTCCATCGCGACGACGGTCCCGCTGGGGGTCGCGTACTCGACGGCGACGTACAGCGTCCCCTCGCGGTAGGTCGGGCTGGCGGCGGCCGCGTCGCCGACGTCGGTCTGCCACTCCACCTCGCCGCTCTCGACGGTCACCGCGGAGACGACGCCGTCGTAGGTCCCGACGTACGCCGTGCCGTCGGCGATCGCGGGGGTGCCGTGGCTCCCGCGGTCGTCGTCGGAGACGTCGGTTGACCAGTTCACCGCCCCGTCGGTCGCGATCGACTGGACGCGGCCCGTGTCGTCAGCGAGGAGGACGTCGCCAGACGGGGCCGGCATCGGGCTCCCCTTCGAGGCGGTGTGGTCGCCGCGGTTCGCCGGCACGGACCACTCCACCTCGACGGTCTCGGGGATCGCCGCGTCGACGTGGCCGTGGTTCCGGAGCCCCTGTCGGAACTGCGAGGCGAGCCCGTCGGGGGACTGCGGGCGGTCGGCGAGGCGCAGCGGGAGGTCGGCGCCCCCGTCGAAGCCGGGTCCGCCGTCGTCGCCGTCGGTCGGCGAGACGTCGCCGAGCGAGCTACACCCGGCGAGTCCCGCGACGCCGACGCCGCCGGCGGCGCGGAGCCAGTCGCGGCGTGTCCGTTCGGTCATGGGAGTCGGTTCGCGGGTGAGAACAAAAAGGCACGGCGTTCGGGCGCGACCGACCGTGCCGTCGGTCCTCCGTACCGGCCGCCGAGGACGTCGCCGGTCGCCACGTCCTCGGCCGATCGGCGCGACCGCCTCGGAGCCGCGAGGGGCGGGAGAGCCGAGAGGCGTGTGACACGGATAATCAAAAACTCACGTCGGATAAAAACTGACGGGGTTGATTCATCTCCGTCGCCTGCCGGATGACACGGAGACCGGAATGCCGGTCGGAAACAACAGAAATGGAATACACAGACACAGAGCAGATGGTCGATCAGTCGCTCGAGTTCCCGCTGACACAGACAGCCGTGGTCGAACAGATCGGTGCGACCGAGATCACGTCTCCCTCCGGCGACTCGATGACCATTCGAGAGATACTGGACCCGATCGAGGAGGACGGCTACCGGAGTTCGGACGCGCTTTACGCCGCGATCGTCGGGAACCTCGACGACACGTTCATCGGCCGCAAATACTACGACGACCGAGGCAGCGCGACGCTCGGAGCCGAGGCGGACGGCGACTCCAGGATCTCCTTCTGACGACCGACCCGGTCGTCCGGGGCCGGGACCGCTCTAGGGAGAGGTACGGGGTCCCGACCGCACCGGGACGGATGGCGTCTGCCGCGGAGTGGTTAAATAGTATCGGTGGCGCGTACGCGTAGCCGTCGCTCGTCGGGTTCGAGAATTTTTGCGAGGGAAGAGCGCTCCGAGAGCGTCTTCCGCATCACGGGGGTGGACCCCGGCGATGCGAGGGGAGAGATTTGAACCACGGTCGCGCCAGAGGCGCTCCCTGACTCAAATTCTCTCCCCGTGTGCATTCGCGCGTTGTGGACGCGCTCATGCGAGGGGAGGGATTTGAACCCACGGACCTCTACAGGAGCGGATCTTGAGTCCGCCGCCGTTTCCGGGCTTGGCTACCCTCGCACGCGGCCGGCAGTTCGGTACCGCACCTCTTTATCTCGTCGGTTGGACGCCACCGAGGTGGTATCGGGACCCTCACAGCGCGATCATCGTGACGCCGACGACAGCCAGCAGGGCGGCGACGAGCCGGACCCGGAAGTAGCGCTCGCCGAGGACGATCCCTCCGAGCACGACGGCGACGATCGCCTGCGTGTTGATCACCGGGGAGGCGACGCTCGCCGGGAGCGACGCGAACGCGACGGTGGTCAGGTGCTCGCCGAGCGCGACGAGCGCGCCGGCCGCGAGGAACTTCGGCGCGTCGCGCCGGGTGACGCTGGGCGGGGTCCGGACCGCGGCGGGGAGGAGCACGAGTCCGGCCCCGGCAAGGAGGAGGGGGACCCAGAGCGTCCCGGGGATCGCGAGCTCCTGGAGCGCCACGCGCTTCCCGAGGTCGGCGACGGCGTAACACGCCGCGCTCACCAGGGCGAGCTGTGCGGGCCGGGAATGAGCCGCGCTCACGAGCGGCGCGAGCAGGCTCCCCGGCTCGTAGTTCGCGACGTACACGGCGGCGGTGGCGAGGACGACCCCGGCGACCTGGATCGGCGCGAGGACCTGGTCGAGCAGCAGCACCTCCAGCGGGAGCACGAACATCGGGACGACTTTGTTGATCGGCGTGACGTAGGAGACGTCGCCGCCCTCGATCGCCCGAAGGAAGAGCACGAACGCGGCCGCGGTCGCCGTCGCGGTACCGGCGACGACCGCGACCGCGACGGGGTCGACGGCCGCCAGCGACGCCGCGATCGTCCCGGCTGCACCGAGCGGGTCGCCTGCGAGCGCCGCCGCGCCGAGGTCGTTCGTCGCGACGGTCACGGGGAGGAACCACGCGATCGCCGCCGCGTTGATGAGCACCGTGAGCCCCGCGGGCGGGTAGCCGGAGAAGGAGCGCTTCAATACGAAAATGTAGCTCCCCCACACGAACGCGGCTCCGATCGCGAAGAGGAGCCCGAAGTCCATCGACCGACTCAACGTCGGCCGCAGGAAAGAGGGGTTCGATCCCGGCGAGCGCGTGCGCGGTCGCTTACGCGGCCGCCTCGTCGGCGTCGTTCGGGGGCGTCTCGTCGCCCGGAGACGTCACCTCGTCCGTGGCGCCCTCGCTCGCGACCTCCATGGCGTAGCCGGCGATTCCGGCCGCCGCGGCGCCGATGCCGACGGCGCGGAGCTGCCTGCGGTACGCCGGCTTCGCTTCGAGCTCGTCGGCGTTCTCGAAGTTCTTGGCGAGGAGCTTCCGCGTGAGCGACACGCTGAGCCCGGGGGCGACCGCGGTGAGGAGCCCCTGTCCGATCACGAGCAACGATCCGACCTTGCGTTTCGACCCGTCGTCGACCTCGCTACACGGCATCTCGTCGCTGTCGAGCATGGATGTATCGAGGCGCTGGAGAGGCATTAATATTGCGCGTGTCGCACACTTACGCGTCAGTGTCGCGCCGGCGACGAGGCGACGAGGCCGGTGACGCTCCCCCGACGTCGGCGCGAAACCGTTAGCACCCCCGCCGCCCGTTACTCTGGCATGGACGAGCACACCCGGGACCCCGGCGTCGCCCCGCCGCTCGGGGACCCGACCGGGTGGCACGCGGCCGGCGGCGGCGACACGGATGACCGGGACACCGGGGGCTCTCCCGGCGACGCCCGGGTCGCCGGGGGGCACTGGGAGCACGCCACGCTCCGGCGGGCGACGGAGCACGGCGTCCGGCTCTTCAACGCCGGCGAGTACCACGAATCGCACGACTGCTTCGAGGACGAGTGGTATAATTACGGGAGCGGAACCGCTGAAAGCGCCTTTCTTCATGGAATGGTACAAGTCGCGGCGGGCGCGTACAAGCGCGCCGACTTCGAGAGCGACGCGGGGATGCGGTCGCTGTTCGAGACCGCGCTGGAGTACCTCCGTGGGATTCCAGACGACTTCTACGGCGTCGACGTCGATGACGTGCGGGCGACGCTCCGGGCCGCGCTCGGCGACCCCGCCGCGCTCGACGGGTGGCGGATCGCTCTGGACGACGCGCGGCCCGAGGCGTACCCGGCCGACTACGAGTACGCCGAGCGGATCGACGAGGCGCACTGAGTCGGATCGAGCGGGGAGTGCTCCGCGGCGATCCGAACGCGACTTACCGGCCGAGCCCGTCGAGAGGGTATGGACGTGTACGAACTGGGCGAGGGCGAGCCCGAGGTCGCGGTCGTCGGCGCGATCCACGGCGACGAGCCCTGCGGCGCCCGGGCGGTTCGACGGCTCGTCGACAGCGACCCCGACGTCGAGCGACCGGTGCGGCTGATCGTCGCCAACGAGGCGGCGCTCGACGCCGGGGTGCGCTACCTCGACGCCGACCTCAATCGGGCGTTCCCCGGGGACCCCGACTCGGACGCCCTCGAGGAGCGGCTGGCCGCCGAACTCCTCGCCGAGGTCGAGGAGTGTACCACCCTCGCGATCCACTCGACGCAGTCGTCCGCCGAGCCGTTCGCGGTGATCGACTCCGTGGACGAGGTCGCCCGCGCGGTCGCTCCCCACCTCCCGGTGGACGTGGTCATCCAGACCGACGCGTTCACCGAGGGGCGGCTCATCGAGCACCCGCACACGCTCGAGGTGGAGGCCGGCCTGCAGGGCTCCGACAGCGCCGCCGACAACGCCTACTGGCTGACGCGGGCGTTCCTGGCCGCGACCGGGGCGCTCCGGGCACCGGGCGCCGACGAGGCGGTCGACGCCGGCGGCCGCGACGCCGTCGAGGTGTTCCGGCTCCGCGACCGGATCCCGAAGCCAGAGGCCGAGGCGTACGAGGTGTTCGCGCGCAACTTCGAGCGGGTGGAGGTCGGCGAGGCGTTCGCGGCCGCCGGCGAGGAGCAGCTCCGCGCCGACGAGCCCTTTTATCCCGTGTTGCTGTCGCCGTACGGCTACCGCGACCAGTTCGGCTACGTCGCGGACCGGGTCGGGACGATCGAGTGAGCGGCGGGGCTGAGGTGAGCTTTCGACGGGCCGAGACGGGCTATTCGACCAGTTCGATCTCGTCGTCGCCGTTCGGCACCGCGCAGATGAACGCGCCCGGCTCGTCGCCCTCGTTCCGGTACCAGTGCTCGGCGCCGGCCGGGACGAGGAGCGCGTCGCCGGGGGAGACGATGTGTTCCTCGTCGCCGATCCCCACCACGTACTCGCCGGCGAGCACGTACTGCTCGTGTTCGACCGCGTTGGTGTGGCGAGGGACCGCGGCGCCGGGCGCGAGCTCGAACCGCCGCATCGCGAAGTGCGGGGCGCCGTCGGACTCGTCGAGGAGCACTCCCTTCCGAAGCCCGTCGGCGGCGTCGACCGCCTCGTAGTCGATCCCGTCGGCGCGCTTCAGGACCCCGTCCGCCGCCTCGCCGTGAGTGGTGTCGCCCATACCGACCGATCGACGGCGATGTGCTTATAAACGGCGGCCGAGCGGCGACGGGAGGAGGCGGCGTCGCGCGTCCCTCGAAACCGTCGGCGGATGCCCCGGGAGCCGCCGCCCGGATGTTTAAACGGACACCGGACCAACCCGGCCGTATGCGTGGACTCAAGATCGGGACGGCGCTGGGGATCCCGGTCAGGCTCAACTGGACGTTCCTGATCGTGTTGCCCCTCTTCGCCTACCTCATCGGCTCGCAGGTCGGGATGATCGCCGAGGTGATGAACGGGGCACTCGGCGCCGGGATCGACCCGGCCGCGCTGGCCGGGGGGCTCACGCCGTGGGCGCTCGGGCTGGCGGCGGGGCTGGGACTGTTCGGCGGCGTCCTCCTCCACGAGTTCGGCCACTCGGTCGTCGCCATGCGGTACGGCTACGAGATCGAGTCGATCACGCTGTGGCTGCTCGGCGGGCTCGCCAGCTTCGAGGAGTTCCCCGAAGACTGGAAACACGAGTTCTGGATCGCGGTCGCGGGCCCGCTCGTCAGCGTCGGGGTCGGCGTCGGCTGTTACGCGGTGTTCGCCCTGGCGCCGGCCGGGGCGAACGCCGTCCGCTTCGTGTTCGGCTACCTCGCGCTGTTGAACGTGGTGCTGGCTGCCTTCAACATGCTCCCGGCGTTCCCGATGGACGGGGGGCGCGTCCTCCGGGCGCTCCTGGCCCGGAACCAGCCGCACGCGCAGGCGACCCAGCGCGCCGCCGCGGTCGGGAAGGCGTTCGCGTTCATCATGGGGATCGTCGGCCTGTTCACCTTCCAGCTGCTGTTGATCGTGCTCGCCTTCTTCGTCTACATGGCCGCCTCCGGCGAGGCCCAGCAGACGACGTTGAAGGCCGCCTTCGAGGATGTCACCGTCGACGACGTGATGACCCGCCGCGCGGACCTCCACACCGTCGCCGAGGACACCTCGGTCGCGGAGCTGATGAGCCGGATGTTCGAGGAGCGCCACACGGGCTATCCCGTGCTGCACGGCGAGGACCTCGTCGGGATGGTAACCCTGGAAGACGCGCGGTCGGTCCGCGAGGTCGAGCGCGACGCCTACCGCGTCGACGACGTGATGGCGACGAACGTGGTCGCGGTCGGCCCGGAGGCGGGCGCGGTGACCGCGCTCGAGACGATGCAGGAACACGGCGTCGGCCGCCTGCCGGTCGTCGACCGGGAGGAGAAGCTCGTCGGGATCATCTCGCGCTCGGACCTGATGACCGCGTTCAGCATCATTCAGACGGGCGGCACGCCCAGCGTCATCAGCGGGCGCCGACGGGTCGGCGACGACCCCGACGTGTTCTGAGCCGAGGGAGCTCCGCGTGCGGGTCGACGGCCCGAATCGGGGACGGCGCGGCGACCGAAAGCCACTCTTCGCCGCCGACCGAACGAGCGACCATGAGCGAGTCCGACGCGACGGCCGCGGTCCCTGTGACGGTGTACACCCGCGAGGACTGCCACCTCTGTGACGCCGCCCGGGAGACCATCGAGGAGACCGCCGGGGGGATCGACGTGGCGATCGACCTCGACATGGTCGACGTCGACGAGGACCCCGATCTCGCCGAGGAGTACGGCGAGCGGGTCCCCTACGTACTGATCGACGGCCACCCGGCGTTCAAGTACGAGGTCGACGAGCGCGAGCTGCGGCTGAAGCTGTTGGCGGCGTCCTGATCCGGTATTTAAAAGCCAACGACGTCGACCGTCTGGGCCCCTACTCGTCCGCGTCAACGGTCTCGGTCTCCGCGCCGGGGAAGATGCTCACGAACCAGACGACGCCGAGGACGCTGACGGCGGTCCCGAGATACCCGAGGTACGTCCCCGCTCGGCGGAGCGGGAACCGGATCACGGCCCCGAGCATGATGAACGGCGGCGCCAACGCAGCCAGCCTGTACCCGATACCGCGAGTGACCGTCACCGACTCGGTGACGGAGAACAACGCGACGCCGGGCAGCCCGAGCAGCACGCCGAACCCGAACAGCCAGTAGCCGTTCGCCTCGTCGTTCGTTGTCGGGGTGCCAATTCGCCGTTCGTACACCCCGCCCTCTCGGTCCGGTTCGCCATTCGTTTCCGTGGTTTGACATTCTCCGGCCTGTTATATGTGGTTGTGTGTGACAGCATGACAGCTACGGACGGCCGAACGACCGCGACCCGAGCGTTTACCCGTCGAACCGCCCCTCGTTGGAGTATGTACGTACTCAGAGGCGGACGGGTCGTCGACGCCGCGGGAATCCGTGAGGCCGACGTGGCGATCGCGGACGGGGAGATCGTCGCGGTCGGCGACGACGTCGAGGGCGACGCCGATGATGTCGACGGGGAGATCGACGCCGGCGGCAAGGTGGTCGCTCCCGGGCTGATCGACGCGCACGTCCACGTCATGATGGACGGGCGTCCCGACGTCTCCACCGCGGTCTCCGAAAGCGACTACGCCGCGAGCTACCGGGCCGCGGGGAACCTTCAGGACGCGGTCGAGGCCGGCGTCACGACCGTCCGCGACCTCGGGAGCCGCGGGACGCTCGCGCTCGACGCGGGCGAGGCGGTCGCCGCCGGCGACCTCGACGGCGCGCGGGTCCTCGGGTGCGGCCGCAACGTGATCATGACCGGCGGCCACGGCAACTGGTTCGGCCGGGAGGCCGACGGGCCGGCCGAGGTCCGGAAGGCGGCCCGCGAGCAGCTGAAGGCGGGCGCTGACGTGCTCAAGTGCATGGCGACCGGCGGCGTTCTCACCGAGGGCGCGGTGACGGGCGCCCCCGAGCTGACGCCCGAAGAGCTCGCCGCGTTCACCGACGCGGCCGCGCCGACCGACACGCCGACCGCGGCCCACGCCCACGGCGAGGCGGGGATCAAGAACGCCGTCGAGGCCGGGATCTCCAGCGTCGAACACGGGACGTTCATGGACCGGGAGGCCGCCGAGATGATGGCCGAGCGGGGGACTTACTGGGTCCCGACCGCGAGCGCGCTCCGGGGCATCGTCGACAACGGGGTCGAGGCCGGGATCCCCGCAGACGCCGTCGCGAAGGCCGAGGACGCCGCCGACCGCTTCGACGACGCGTGGGACCACGCGCTCGACGCCGGCGTCCCGATCGCGATGGGCACCGACGCCGGGACGCCGTTCAACTTCTTCGAGGAGATCCCGCAGGAGCTCGCGTACATGGTCGACTACGGCCTCTCGCCGGAGGCGGCGCTGGAGGCCGCCACCGTCAACGCCGCCGACCTGCTCGGAATCGACGACATCGGCCGAATCGAGGAGGGGTACCAAGCCGACCTCGTCCTCCTCGACGCCGACCCGACCGAGGACGTCGAGGCGTGGCAGGAGCCCGAGGCGGTGTTCGCCGCGGGCGAGCGGATGGTATAAAAGAGAATCTTTCTCGGGTGGGATCGATCGTTTATAAATGCCTCTGCGGTGGCGCGCGCCTCCGAGCGGTCGCTCTCGGCGACCGCGAGGAGCGCGTGCGAGGGACGCGGCGACCGAAGGGAGCCGCGAGGCTGGGGAGGCGTGAGGTGCGGTTGCCGTGCGGGGCAGGGTGGGGCTCAAAGGGGCAGCCGCGAGGACGAAGCCCGGCGCAGTAAGCACTGGAAGGAGCGAATGAAACGAGCGACTGAAGCGCGCAACAAGCCGCGCGAGTCCTCGCGGCTGGGGCTTTGGAGATGTTCACTGCTGATCCGTCATCACCTGCTTATAAACGAGCCGCTGGGGATTTGGAGGCGTTCACCGCCGATCCGCAATCAGGTATTTATAAGCGAGCGGCTTGGGCTTCGGAGACCTTCACCGCTAAGTCCGAACAGGAGTCGAAGACGAACCCGCGTTTTTAATCCGAGCCGCCGCAAGGATCGCCCGATGACGAGCGCGCACTCCGGGTCGTCCGCCCGGCACGCGGATCCAGACGAGAACCCCTACGTCGAGGCGCCGCCGACCGACTTCGAGCCGGTCGACGAGCTCTCGGCCGAGGACGCCGCCGGACAGGCGTCGCTGCTCCGGTCGGCGGTCCGCGAGCACGACCACCGCTACTACGTCGAGGCGGATCCCCTCGTCCCCGACGAGACGTACGACCGGCTGTTCGCCCGGCTCGAGGAGCTGGAGGAGGCGTTCGATCTCCCGACCGAGGACTCGCCCACGCGCCGCGTCGGCGGCGCGCCGCTCGACGAGTTGGAGACCGTCGAGCACGTCGCGCCGATGCGCTCCATCGACAACGCGACGGAGGCCGACGCGGTCCGGGAGTTCGACGAGCGCGTCCGGCGCGGGCTCAGCGCCAATGGGTTCGACCCCGACGACGTCGCTTACGTCTGCGAGCCGAAGTTCGACGGGCTCTCCGTCGAGGTGATCTACGAGGACGGCGTCTACGCCCGCGCCGCTACGCGCGGGGACGGGACCGAGGGCGACGACGTCACCGAGCAGGTGCGGACGGTTCGGTCCGTCCCCGGGAAACTGCGCGGCGACCCGCCGGCCACGCTGGCGGTCCGCGGCGAGGCCTACATGCCCCGCGACGCGTTCGAGGCGTACAACGAGGCGCTGATCGAACGCGGCGAGGAGCCGTTCGCGAACCCCCGCAACGCCGCGGCCGGGACCCTCCGCCAGCTCGACCCCGCAGTCGTCGCCGAGCGTCCGCTCGACGTCTTCTTCTTCGACGTATTGGTGTGGGAGACCGGCGATAGCGGAGAGAGCGAACCCAACCCCCCGGAGCGCCCCGACGCCCACTGGGACGAGTTCGACGCGTTCGACGCGTTCGGGCTCCGCCGCGCCAGCCGAGTGGATCGCGTCGGCGACGTCGAAGACGCGATCGACTACCGCGACCGCCTCATGGCCGAGCGCGACGACCTGAACTACGAGATCGACGGCGTCGTGATCGCGGTCGACGACCGGGCCCACCGCGAGGCGCTCGGGTCGACGTCGCGGGCGCCGCGCTGGGCGTTCGCCTACAAGTTCCCGCCGCGGACCGCGACGACGACCGTCGAGGGGATCACGGTGCAGGTGGGCCGGACCGGGCGGCTCACCCCCGTCGCCGAGCTCGACCCGGTCGACGTCGGCGGCGTCACCGTCTCGCGGGCGACCCTCCACAACCCCGCCGAGATCGAGGCGCTCGGCGTGAACGTCGGCGACCACGTCCGGATCTACCGCGCCGGCGACGTGATCCCGTACGTTCCCGAGGTCGTCGAGAAGCGCTCGGAGGGGGCCTACGAGTTCCCCGAGACGTGTCCGATCTGCGACGCCCCCGTCGAGCGCGACGGCCCCCTCGCGTTCTGCACCGGCGGGCTCGGTTGCTCGGCGCAGCTGGAGCGGGCGGTCGAACACTGGGCGCGGCGGGACGCGCTCGACATCGAGGGGCTCGGACCCGAACGCGTCGAGCAGCTCCGCGAGGCCGGCCTCGTGGAGTCGCTGCCGGACCTGTACGACCTGACGGTCGAGGACCTGGCCGCCCTAGAGGGGTGGGGCGAGACGAGCGCCGCGAACCTCGTCGCCGAGCTGGAGGCGACGAAGGAGCCGCCGCTCGACGCATTCCTCGCCGGACTCGGGGTCCCCGACGTGGGGGCGACCACCGCCCGCGCGCTCGCGGCGGAGTTCGGCGACCTCGACGCCCTCCTCGACGCCGACGAGGCGGCGCTGCGGGCGGTCGACGATGTCGGTCCCGAGGTGGCCGGCTCGATCCGGACGTTCCTCGACAACGAGGAGAACCGGGCCGCGATCGAGGGGCTCCGCGAGCGCGGCGTCGGGCCCGAGTCGGTCGACGGCGAGACCGGTGACGCGCTCGACGGGCTCACCGTCGTCTTCACCGGGTCGCTGTCGGCGACGCGGAGCGAGGCGCAGGCGCACGTGGAGGCGCACGGGGCGAACGCCACGTCGAGCGTCTCGGGCAACACCGACTACCTCGTCGCCGGCGAGGACCCCGGGCGGTCGAAGCGCGAGGACGCGGACGGCGAGGGCGTTCCCGTCCTCGACGAAGACGCGTTCGCCGACCTGCTCGGGGAGCGCGGCGTAGCGTGGCCACCTGAGAGCGAGTAGCGAACCCGCAACCCTTTATCCCGAGACGCTGGAACGAGGGGTATGACCGCCATCGAGCTGCGTGGCGTGCGAAAGGAGTTCGGCGACGTCACGGCCGTCCGTGACCTCGACCTCACCGTCGAGGAGGGCGAGGTGTACGGGTTCCTCGGCCCGAACGGCGCCGGCAAGTCGACGACGATCGACATGCTGCTTGACCTCGTTCGCCCGACCTCGGGGACGGTGCGCGTCCTCGGGAGAGACGCCACCGGCGACGGGGTCGCGATCCGCCAGCGGACCGGCGTGCTCCCGGACGGCTTCTCGGTGTACGAGCGTCTCACCGGCCGGAAACACGTCGAGTTCGCGGTCCGGTCGAAGGAGGCCGATGACGACCCGGACGACCTGTTAGAGCGCGTGGGAATTCTCGACGACGCCGACCGCAAGGCCGGCGGCTACTCGAAGGGGATGCGCCAGCGGCTCGCGCTCGCGATGGCGCTCGTCGGCGACCCGGACCTGCTCGTCCTCGACGAGCCCTCGTCCGGGCTCGACCCCGCAGGCGCGAAGGAGATGCGCGAGATCGTCGAGCGCGAGGCCGACCGCGGCGCGACCGTCTTCTTCTCCTCGCACATCCTCGAACAGGTCGACGCCGTCTGCGACCGGGTCGGCATCCTCCGGGAGGGCGAGCTCGTCGCCGAGGACTCCGTGGAGGGGCTCCGCGAGGCCGTCGGCGGCGAGGAGACGCTGGAGATCGCGGTCGGCGGCGCGGACGGGACGGAGGGTGCGGGCGACGCCGGGGTCGAAGCGGTGCGCGCTGTCGACGGCGTCAGCCGCGTCGACCGCGACGGCGACGCGCTCGTCGTGAGCTGTGCCGACGGCGCCAAGACCCGCGTCATCGCCGCGCTGGAGGACGCGGGGGTCGCCGTCGACGACTTCCACACCCGGGAGGCGTCGCTCGAGGACCTCTTCTTGGCGTACACGGAGGGCGACGCGCCGACGACCGGGGCGTCAGACGAGGGATCGTCGACCGGCGGCGCCGACGCCGCCGACGAGGAGGTGGAGCGATGAGCCTCGTCGCCATCGCGGAGAAGGACTTCCAGGACGCGGTGCGCTCGCGCGGGATGATCGCCCTCGTGGCGCTGTTCTCGCTGCTCGTGGCCGTGTTCGCGTTCGTGATCAGACCGACCGGACAGGGAGAGCAGTTCGCGACGGAGCTCCTCTTGCGCTTCTTCGTCAGGCCGTTCCTCGTGACGACGCTCGTCCCGCTCGTCGGGGTCGTGATCGGCTACAACGCCGTGAGCGGGGAGCGCGAGTCCGGCTCCCTGAAGCTGCTCCTCTCGCTGCCGCACTCGCGGGCCGACGTCGTCTTCGGGAAGGTCGTCGGTCGGGGCGCCGCGCTGTCGGTCGCGGTGTTCGCCGGCTTCCTGCTGCCCGCCGCCGTGTTGGCCGTGCTCGCGCAGACCGGAGGCATCGCGGCGTTCAACGCCGGCTCGTACTTCGGGTTCACCGTCTTCGCCGCGGTCCTCGGCGTCGTCTTCGTCGCGATCGCGGTCGGGTGCTCGGCCGCCGCGTCGACCCAGCGGCGCGCGCTGATCGGGGGCGTCTCGATCTACGTCCTCTTCGTGCTGCTGTGGGGCGCCGTCACCGGGCAGTTCCTCGGCGCCGCGGGCGGGATCGTCGACCCGCTCCCGCTGTCGACGGAGCAGGTCCGGATGTTCCTCCGCGTGTCGAACCCGAAGACCGGCGTGGAGATCCTGTCGAACGCGTTCCTCGGCGGGCAGCTGTTCACGGGCGAGACCGTCAACCGGCAGATCTCGGCGGCGTCGATGCTCGTGTTCTGGACGATCGCGCCGCCGCTGGTCGGGCTCTGGAAGTTCGACACCGACGGTTTATAAGAGGGAACGGCCGCCTCGGGACCGGCTACGCCGACGCGCGCTCGATCGCGGCCTCGAGGTCCGCGACGATGTCGGCCGGGTCCTCGATGCCCACGGAGAGCCGCACCATGTCGCCGGTGACGCCGGCGGCCTCCTGTTCTTCCTCCGTTAGCTGCTGGTGGGTCGTCGACGCCGGGTGGATGATGAGCGTCTTCGCGTCGCCGACGTTCGCGAGCAGCGAGGCGAGGTCGGCGTTCTCGACGGTTCCCCTCGCGGCGTCGTAGCCGCCCTCCAGCCCGAAGGTGATCATGCCGCCGTAGCCACCCTCCAGGTACTCGCTCGCCTCGTTGTGGGTCTCGTGGCTCTCCAGTCCGGGGTAGTTCACCCACGCCACGTCTTCGTGCTCCTCGAGGTACTCCGCGACGATGCCGGCGTTCTCGCAGTGGCGCTCCATCCGGAGCGGGAGCGACTCCGTCTGCTGGAGCGTGTTCCACGCATCGAACGGCGACTGCTGGTCGCCCAGGTCTCGGAGCCCCCGCGTCGTCGCGGCGAAGGTGAACGCCGCGTCGCCGAACGCCTCGACGAAGTTGATCCCGTGGTACGCCGGGTTGTCCTGCGCGATCTCCGGGAACTTCTCGGGGTAGTCGGCCCACGGGAAGGAGCCGCCGTCGACGAGGACGCCGCCGACGGTGGTCCCGTTACCGGTCAGCCACTTCGTCGTCGACTCCCAGACGAGGTCCGCGCCGTGATCGAGCGGGCGGCACAGGTACGGCGTCGCAAACGTGTTGTCGACGAACAGGGGGACACCGTGCTCGTGAGCGATGTCGGCAATTCGCTCGATGTCGGGCGTGACCAGGGCCGGGTTCCCGATGGTCTCGAGGTGGACGTAGGCGGTGTCCTCGTCGATCGCGTCGGCGTACCCCTCGTAGTCGAGCGGGTCGACGAACCGGGTCGAGACCCCGCGCCGCTCGACGGAGTGGGTGAAGTACGTGTACGTGCCGCCGTACAGCGCCGACGAGGAGACGATGTTGTCGCCGGCGGACGCGAGCATGAACGTCGCCAGGTCGAGCGACGCCATCCCCGACGAGGTGGCGACCGCGCCGACGCCATTCTCGAGGGAGGCGATCCGCTCTTCGAGGGCGGCGTTCGTCGGGTTCATGATCCGGGAGTAGACGTTGCCCGCCTCCTCCAGCGCGAACAGCCGAGCGGCGTGGTCGGCGTCCTCGAACTCGTAGGAGGTCGTCTGGTAGATGGGCGTGGCGCGGGCGCCGGTCGCCGGGTCCGGATCTGACCCCGCGTGGACGCTTCGCGTGCGGAACTCGCGGTCGACGTCGTCTTCGTCGGCTGGCATACTCTTTCGTGGGCGCGCCGTGCGCTTAAACCCGCCCGGACCTTGCGGACGTTTCCGGTACCTCGGAGACGGGGCTTGGGGACGGATCTCGGCGGCGCGCCGGCGGTTCCGGATCGAGCGATCCCTCTCGTGACAACCGTTAACAGCGTCGGCCCGTAACGTCGAGTATGGGAACCCAAGGTCCGCGCGACGATACCCTCGAGTTGGAGGACGCGATGGGCGGCATCCCGGACTCCGTCTGGCAGTACACGGCCCTGGGAGCCGCGCTGCTCGTCGGATTCGCCCTCCTCAGCCGGAGTCTCGTCTTCGGCGTCGCGGCGCTCGCGGTGTTGCTGGCGGCCGTCACGGTCGTCAGCGCGGTCGAGATCGTCGACGCCTACGAGAAGGAGGCGCTCACGGTGTTCGGCGAGTTCCGGAAACTGCTCGAACCGGGCGTCCACCTCGTCCCGCCGTTCGTCTCGCGGACGTACGCGTTCGACATGCGGACCCAGACGATCGACGTGCCGAGCCAGTCGGCGATCACGCGGGACAACTCGCCGGTGACGGCGGACGCGGTCGTCTACATCAAGGTGATGGACGCCAAGAAGGCGTTTCTGGAGGTCGACGACTACAAAAACGCCGTCTCGAACCTCGCGCAGACGACCCTCCGGGCCGTCCTCGGCGACATGGAGCTCGACGACACGCTCTCCCGACGCGACCAGATCAACGACCGGATCAACGAGGAGCTGGACGAGCCGACCGACGAGTGGGGGATCCGCGTCGAGGCCGTCGAGGTCCGCGAGGTGAGTCCGTCTCAGGAGGTCCAGCGCGCGATGGAGCAGCAGACCGGCGCCGAGCGTCGGCGCCGCGCGATGATCCTCGAAGCGCAGGGGGAACGCCGCTCCGCGGTCGAGCAGGCCGAGGGTGACAAGCAGTCGAACATCATCCGCGCGCAGGGCGAAAAGCAGAGCCAGATCCTCGAGGCGCAGGGGGACGCGATCTCGACGGTGCTGCGGGCCCGCTCCGCCGAGTCGATGGGCGAGCGCGCCATCATCGAGCGCGGGATGGAGACTCTCGAGGAGATCGGGAAAGGCGAGTCCACGACGTTCGTCCTCCCGCAGGAGCTCACCAGCCTCGTCGGCCGCTACGGCAAGGCCCTCTCCGGTTCCGACGTGCAGGACATGGAGGGGTTAGAGAGCAAGGAGTTCGACGAAGAGACGGAGAAGATGCTCGGCTTGGAGGACATCGAGAGCGCCCTCGAGCAGCTCGACACGGTGGCCGACAGCGACCTGCGGACCGACGAGACCCGCGACGCCGAGGCGGTCGACGACGTCGACCTCGCCCGGCAGGAGGAGGAGACCCGGGAGGCGGACCGGGACATCGAGCTGGAGGCCGAAAGCGAGCGGCCGGGGACGTAAGCCCGACTCGCGGCTGCCACACATCGTCGATGGAGACGATCGCTGACGTTCCCAGAGCCGAAGATGTCCACCCCGTGGCGGACCGGGACATCGAGCTGGAGTCGGAGACAGAGTGATTGAGACGAGAGGCGAGCCGCTACGAGTAGCGATCAGCTCTCACAGGCTCTACACTCGAGAATATCCCGACTGAATTTCTGTGCGGCATTCACGCTGTTCTGATAGTAGAGGCTCTTGACCCCCTTCTTCCAAGCTTCTATGTAGAGCTGATTGATCTCCTTGACGCTCACTTCACTCGGATCGATCGAGACGTTCACGCTCTGCGCTTGGTCGATGTACGTCTGTCTCTGTGCCGCCTGGTTTATGATCGCCATCTGCGGTATCTCGGCGAAGGTCTTGAACACCTCTTTCTCTTTGTCCGTCAGACAGTCGAGATGTTGAACGCTCCCGTCTTTGTTCGCGATGCTGTCCCAGACTTCGCGCGTATCTTTGCCCCGTTCCGCCAGTATCTCTTGAAGGAATCTGTTCTTTTGCGTCGACTTTAGCTTCGCACCGTCTCGCACGAAGTAGTTCGATTTCAGCGGCTCAATACTCGGACTGACTTGGCCCAGAATGACGCTGCTCGACTTCGTCGGAGCCACGCTCATCGTCGTCGTGTTTCGCCTGCCGTAGCCCTCGAGAACCTCCGGTTCCCCGAACTCGTCGGCGAGCGCTTCACTCGCCTCGTAGCTCCGTTCTCTGATCGTCCGGAATATCTCCCCGTTCTTCTCCATCGCCTCCATGCTGTCGAAGGGGATCATGTTGCGCTGGAGATAGCTGTGCCACCCGAGGACGCCGATCCCTATCGCCCTGTGTCGCTTCGCAAACCGAACGGCCCGCTCCATGAACCGTACGCCCTCCGTGCGCTGGATGAACTCCTCCATCACCGCGTCCAGGAACCGCGTCAACGTCTCCACTGCGTCGGTGTCCTTCCATTCGTCGTAGTGGAGAGCGTTCATACTCGAGAGACAGCAGACGAAGCTCTCGTCTTCCGTGGCCGGCAGCGCTATCTCAGTACACAGGTTGGACGCGTTTATCTGGTAGTCCTTGTCCTTGTAGACCTGTGGTTTACCCTCGTTCATGTTCCCCCGGAAGATTATATACGGAACGCCGATATTGATTCGGGTCTCGATGATATCCGCCCAAGTCTCTCGCTTCTCTTCATCGCCGTCAATCATCGCCTGAAACCAGTCGTCACCGATGATGACGCCGTAGTAGATGTCCTGTACTGGGTCCCCTTCGGTTTTGATATTAAGCCATTCGTCCAAGTCGTCGTGTTCGACATCGATATAGCCGGCGAACTGCCCTCGTCGGGTTTCGCCCTGGCTGATGACGTTAATGATCGTATCGAACAGTTCCGTGAAGCTGTAACTCCCGTTGCTCTTGCCGTTGTTCGTTATCGGACTGCCCCGCGGCCGCAGTTCACCGAAGTACCCGCTCGTGCCGCCGCCCTGCTTGGTCATCTCACCCACCTCGGCTTGGGTGTGGAGGATGCTCTCGATGTTATCCTGTATGTAGCTACCGAAGCAGCTGATAGGAAGGCCCCTATCCAGTCCGAAGTTGGACCACACTGGGCTGGCGAGACTATAGAAGCCGCGGCTCATGTACTCGTAGAACTTGTCCGCGAACCCCTCCTCACCGAGGATCTCCTCGGCGCGCTCCGCTATCTGTCTGACTCGCTCCTCCGCTTCGACGCCCTCAAGGAGGTATCCGTCTCTGAGGAACTCTCTGCTGTCCTCGTTCAGCCAGTAGAACGGTTCGTTATGCCGTTGCGCAACGCTATCGAGTTCTGTTTGTGCCATTGTTAGAACATGTCCTCGGCGGTAACGCTCTGCGTGTGTTTGTTGTACGTGGTCGACCGCTTGCTGAAGAAGTCGTTGTCCTTGGTCATCATAATGTCCTCGTCGAACCAGCGCGTCTCCTCGAGCAGGTCGTCGTCCGTCTCGAATATCGGTTCCACGCCGACAGTTTCGAGGCTCTGATTGAACCGATCTCGCAGAAACGCGTCGACGTGCGTTCGAGGAAGGAAATCCAGCTCGCCGTCAGCGAATATCCAATCCAGTATTTCGGTCTCTGCCTCGTAGGCCTGCAGACAGGCCTCCTGGACGTCATCCTCGAAGTCATCATCGAAGAGGTCCGGATTCTCCTCTCTGATCGTCTCCACCAGCTCGATCCCGAACAGACCGTGAATCTGCTCCTCTTTGCTGGTTGCTTCGACAGCGTTCGCTATTCCCTTGAACTTCTTTTCGTGCTTGTCGAAGCTCGTCATTATGAGGAACTGGCTGAATAGCGATACGTGTTCGACGAACGTACTGAACAGCAGGATGCTCATCACGTACTCCCGCTCGTCGTCGCTCTCGCTCTTCTCCAGATACTCGTCGAGGTACTCGATCCGCTTTTTCATCGCCGGCTCCGCAGTCACCTGCTCAAAATCGTCCGTGATTCCCAAGACGTCGAGTAGGTGACTGTAGGCGTCCATGTGCCGCACCTCGCTTTCCGCAAAGGTCATACCCACGTTCCCGACCTCGGCTTTCGGCATCTCCTCGTAGATGTCCGACCAGAACGTCTTCACCTGCACCTCGATCTGCGCGATAGCCAACATCGTCCGCTTGATAACGGTCTGCTCAGCTGGCGTCGTGTTGACCTTGAAGTCTTGGACGTCTCCGTCGAAATTAAACTCCGTGTGTACCCAGTAGCTGTTCCGGATTGCCTCGACGTAGTCGAGAAAGTCGCTGTATTCGTAGGGCTTCAGCTGTTTCCGCTCCGAGAAGATGTCCGTCTCTACGTCTGTGCCTGCACTCGCGTTCGTGATTGTGTCTTCGCTTTCACTCATCGTTGCCCATGTCGAACGTGACCGATCGCGTTGGATTGCCGCTGCCACTGTCTAGCATCAGTCTGGTGAGTCCGACCGCAGTCGTGTTGCTCGGGAGACGGTCTTACAGCGTAACCTGAGTGTAGCCGTATGAACCGTATCAGACCACACAGACTCCGCCGGTATAAGTATTACTAACAAAATTGTAGTATAACAAACTCACTTTCACACTGAAAGGACGGAGTCGTTCCTCCGATCCACAAATGGGCGGTGCCGAGACGGGGACTGAGCGGTGATCTCCGGCTACGGGTGGTCGCTACAGTGCCCAACTGGCAGCGTCAAGCACCCACACTAGTCCAACCGCGATGACTCCGTCGAGCAGTTCGGCGAGAAGCGCGAACCCGGGGCCGGACGCGAGCGAGAGACCGACGAGACGTGAGACTCGGACAACGTCGACCTCGCCCGGCAGGAGGACGAGACCCGCGAGGTCAACGGCGACATCAAGCTGGAGGCCGAAAGCGAGCGCCCGGTGAACGAGGGTCGGAGTCGGCCTCGAACGAATCCGACCGACCTACGGTCGCCAGTTTGCCGGATCGACCGCCCAGAGCGCGCTCACCGCGATGACGCCGCCGACGCCGCCGGCGACGAGCGCGAGCGCGGAGCCAGGGACCGCGACGAACGACGCGAGCAGCAGGACCGCGGCGACGAGCAGCGCGACCGTGTCCTCCGTGGTCGACGCGCGCACGACGGGCGCCACGGCGCCGCCGACGACGGCGCCGGCCGCGACCGCGGCGGGCGGCCCGGAACGCAGCGCCGCGAGCGTCTCCGACCCGACGAAGGCGGCGAGGGGCGCCCCGACGTCGGTTCCGATTCCCGCGCCGAGCGCCAGCGCGCCGACGGCGCCGAGCGCGGGCGCGGAGAGCGCGGCGCGCGCGGAGAGGTCGACGGCGGCGAGCGCGGCGGCGCCGGAGACCAGCAGCACTGAGCCGACCGCGAGGAGCGCGGGCGCGGCCAGCAGCGACACCGGAGACGGCGCGACGAGGTCGACGCCGCCGGAGACGGTTCCGGTTCTCGGGACGACCACGGGCGCGACGGCGGCCGCGCCCGCGAACGCGACGGCGGCGAGCGCGAGGAGAGCGAGTCCGAGGAGGCGGCGACGGAGCGACATTATATCGGCGAAGAGGCCGGCAAGACACAAAACGATCGCGGGACGGGGACGGGATCGCGAGCGGGGATCTAAACGGTCACGCCGGCGCGGTCGCCGTCGATCGAGACGACGATCCGCTTCGGCGGCCCCCGTTCGTCCGTCAGTCGGACCAGGAGCGTCTTGACCACCGGGTCGTCGGGCTCAACGTCGCCGCGGACGCCGATGCGGTCGACAGCGATCCGGAGGGATCGGTCGCCGGTGCGGCTGATCGCGCCGAGGCGGAGCTCGACTTCGGGGACCGTGAGGCGCTGTGCGGCGACGAGCACGGCCTCCCCGCCGTCGTCGACGAACGCGGTCGCGTCGACGAACGCTCGCGCCTCCGCGGCGCCGGGACGGAGAGCGCTCCTCGCCGCCGCGGTCGATCGGAAGGAGGCGGCGTGAGTGATGAGCTCCGCGGGACGGCTGAGGACGCTCTGCCCGTCGGCGAGGGGGTTGCCGTCGACGTAGCGGCTCCGGACCGCGAGGTCTCGGGGCGTCGACGCCGCGAGGTCGTGGAGGCGGTCAACGCAGCCCGCGGTGGCGGCGGAGACGGCGACGGCCACGACCGCGCGGCGATACATGTGACAGCCTCCACGGCTCGCGGGTAAAAACCCCGTCGTCGCGCGTGTCGGGGAGTGAGAATCGGAGCCGACGCGAGGACGATCGACTGGACCGCCGGGCCCGGCTACTCGTCGGCCACCGGCGCGGGGACCCCCCCGTCGTCGGCGTCAAGCTCGAAGGCGCGGCGGAGCTCGGCGATCCGGTCGCGGATGTCGGCCGCCAGCTCGAACTCCAGGTTGCTCGCGGCCTCGTCCATGCGATCTTCGAGCGCCTCGATCTGCGCCTCCGCCTCGGCTTCGCTCTCCACGTCGCCGACGCTGACGCTCGAGGTGTCCGTCTTCGACCCCGGGAGATTCGTCTCGGTGACCGGCTTGTCGATGGTCGTCGCCTCGTAGCCGTGTTCGACGTTGTACTCGAGCTGGATCTCGCGGCGGCGCTGGGTCTCGTCGATGGCTTCCTGCATCGAGTCGGTGGTTCGGTCGGCGTAGAGGACGACCTCGCCGTTGACGTTGCGGGCGGCTCGCCCCATCGTCTGGACGAGCGTCGTGGTGGAGCGCAGGAACCCCTCCTGGTCGGCGTCGAGGATGGCGACGAGGCTCACCTCCGGGATGTCGAGCCCCTCGCGGAGCAGGTTAATGCCGACGAGCACGTCGATGTTGCCGAGCCGGAGGTCGCGGATGATCTCGTGGCGTTCGAGGGTGTCCGTCTCGTCGTGCATGTACGCGACGTCGACTCCGGCTTCCTCGAAGTACTCTGTGAGGTCCTCGGCCATGCGCTTCGTGAGGGTCGTGACGAGGACGCGCTCGTCGCGCTCGATCCGCTCGTCGACGCGATCGAGGAGGTCCTCGACCTGCCCCGTCGCCTCCGCGATCTCCACCTTGGGGTCGACGAGGTGGGTCGGGCGGACAATCTGCTCGACGATCCGGTCGGAGGTCTCGCGCTCGTAGTCGGCCGGCGTCGCCGACACGTAGAGCGTGCGGTCCGTCTTCTCCTCGAACTCCTCGAACGTCAGCGGGCGGTTGTCGTAGGCGGTCGGCAGGCGGAACCCGTTCTCGACTAAGGAGTCCTTCCGCGACTTGTCGCCCTCGTACTGTCCTTTGATCTGCGGGATCGTCTGATGAGACTCGTCGATCACGGTGAGGAAGTCGTCGGGGAAGTAGTCCATCAGAGTGTACGGGGCGTCGCCCGACTCCCGGTCGTCCATGTGGACCGAGTAGTTCTCGATCCCGGAACAGTAGCCCGCCTCCCGGAGCATCTCGATGTCGAAGGTGGTGCGCTCCTCGATGCGCTGGGCCGCCACGAGATCGCCTTGGCGCTCGAAGTAGCTCACGCGCTTCTCCATCAGGTCCTCGATCTCCGCGACCGCCTGCTCCAGCTTGTCGTCGGGGATCGAGTAGTGTTCCGCCGGGTGGAGCATCACCGCGGGCTCCTCGCTCACGACCTCGCCGTGCATCGGATCGACCTTGATGATCCGGTCGATCTCCTCGCCCCACAGCTCGACTCGCACCGCGTAGCGCCCGTACATCGGGTAGATCTCAACCGTGTCGCCCCGGACGCGGAAGGTGCCCTGCGTGAAGTCCACGTCGTTGCGCTCGTAGTTCAGGTCGACGAGCCGGGTGAGCAGCTCCTCGCGGCCGACCGCCTCGCCGACCTCCAAGCGGAGCGCCATATCGCGGTAGTTCCCCGGGTCGCCGAGCCCGTAGATGGCCGAGACGCTCGCGACCACGATCACGTCGTCGCGCGTCAGCAGCGAGCGCGTCGCCGAGTGGCGCAGGCGGTCGATCTCCTCGTTTATCGACATCTCCTTGTCGATGAACGTGTCCGTCTGTTCGACGTACGCCTCCGGCTGGTAGTAGTCGTAGTAGGAGACGAAGTACTCGACGGCGTTGTCCGGGAACAGCTCGCGGAACTCCTCGTACAGCTGGGCCGCGAGCGTCTTGTTGTGCGCTAAGACGAGCGTCGGCTGGTCTAACTCCTCGGCGACCCACGAGACGGTGTTCGTCTTCCCGGAGCCGGTGACGCCGAGCAGCGTCTGCTTGTCGGCGCCCGACTCGAACCCCTCGACCAGTTGCTCGATCGCCTCCGGCTGGTCGCCCGCGGGCTCGAACGGGGCGTCGACGCGGAGGGGGCGGTCGACGGTGGGGCGGTCCTCGGAGAGGGGGGAGTCGGCGTCGCTCACGATACGCCCTGTTGGGCGGCGAAACACTTGAGCGGCGGGGCTACGTCGGTGACTGCGGCGAAACCGGTTCCGCGCGGACGTTCACCGAGAGAGTACGCGACTCGATCGGCGGTGCCTTTAGTAATACCGAACTCGTAGGTACAACTAAGACAGATGAGTAGTACAAGTGAACCAATGGTAGTACGTGTCTCACAGAAAGGGCAGGCCACGATCCCGAAGGGGCTCCGCGAGAAGTTCGGGATCGAGGCGCCCGGCGAGGTGTTCATCTACGAGGAGGAGGGGCGAATCGTCGTCGAACCGGTCCCCTCGCCGGACGAACTCCACGGGATCCACGCCGAGGGCCACGAGCGCGGGGAAGCAACGGAGCGGCTCCGTGAGCTGCGAGACGAGGAGAAGCGTCGGGAAGCCGAGCGGGCCGACCGGCTCCGCCCGTCCGAGGACGAATGAGCGGCGGCTACGTCTTCGACACCGAGGCGATCGTCGCGTACCTTTACGGAGAACCCGGTCACGAAGCGGTCGCCGCGCTCCTCGACGACGTGTTCGCCGGCGAATCGGCGGGGGCGCTCGCCGAGACGAACGCCGGCGAGGTGTTCTACCTCGTCTCCCGGTTCGAGGGCGTCGACGACGTCCCGACGGACGCCTCGCTTCGGGAGGCCGACCGGGACCTCCGCGCGCTTGAGCGGCGAGGATTGGACATCGAGTCGGCGGACTGGCGACTGGCGGCCGAGGTGAAAGCTCACGGGAACATCTCGCTCGCCGACGCGTACGCCGTCGCGCTCGCTCGTGATCGCGACGCGACGCTCGTCGCCGGCGCGGACGACGACTTCGACGACCTGCCCATCGAGGTCGACGTTCGTCGGTTCCGAGACCAGAGCGTGTAGGTCGGCAACTGTGATCTCCTCCGACATCCCAGCCGCTTGCTTATAAATAGCTGATAGCAGATCGCCGTCGAACGCGTCCAAAGTCCCAGCCGGCCGCTTATAAATGGTTGACAGCAGATCGGCGGCGAACACCGCCAAAGCCCCAGCTGCGAGGCGGACGCACGCTCGCTGTGCTCCTCACTCAGTCGCTTACGCTCCTTCGTTGCGGTGCTTACGTCGCCTGCGCCCGCCTCGCGACTGCCCCTTTGAGTCCCACCCCGCACGGCACCGCCCCGCACCTCACGCCTCCCCAACCTCGTCGCTGGCGCCGATAGTGATAGTCGAAAAATTTGTAATGTTCGCGTGAGATCGTCAGGTATGCCTGGACCGTCGAAGCAGCTCGTCAAACATCTCACTGAAGAGGAGATCGACGAGACGATTGATCAAGCTCAATCGGACGAAGAACCTCGTCTCGTCCGGCGATTATGCTTGATTAAAAACGTCTATCTCGGCGATACAGTCACCGAAGCGGCGACGCGTGTCGGCGTCTCGACGCCGACCGCGAGCCGCTGGATCGATCGCTGGAACGACGGCGCTGTCGACGGTCTTCGACCCGAGTTCGGTGATGGCCGTCCGCCAAAACTTGACGAGCACCAGCGCGAAAGACTTCGAGAGGTGCTTGAACGGCATCAACCGCTCACCACCCACGAAGTTCAGCGGCTTATCGAAGATGGATTTAACGTATCTTACTCACAACGACATCTTTCACGAGTTCTCAAAGATCTTGGACTTAAATACGCGATCCCTCGACCAGAATCTCCGGATCGCCCTGATGATGCTGAAGAGCAGCTCGAAGAACGTCTTGAGGCCGCTCTCGACGATCTTGATGACGACGCGATGACTGACGGCGGTGTCGTCGTCGGGTTTCTTGACGAAGCGTGGCCTCGACCGACGGACAACAGCCGGCGGTTGTGGGCCTTCGAGAAACCAACGATCCAAAAGGAGACGCCGACAGAGAATTTTGACGATGTCGTCTTCGGATTTTACGCGCTTAATGGAACGAGTGTCGTCGACTGCAAAGCGGATCTAAGCAAGGAATCTGTGGGCGATTTTTTCCCACAAGATCCGCGAGAAGAATCCTAAGCGACCGATCATCATCGTTTGCGACAACTTTTCGTCTCATTTTGCTGAGTATGTCGATAATATAGTAGAACAGCTCGATCTGACGAGAGTAGCATTACCGCGGTATTCACCAGATCTCAATCCGATCGAACAGATCTGGAAGAGTGTAAAACGCGATCTGTCGCCGCTTGATGCACCCGATGTAGAAACGTATCGAACGCTCATCTGTGACATTTTTCGTAAATATGCTCATCGCCTCAGCTTTGCGAGAGCGTGGGTTGATCGCTTCTTATCTTTTCAAAAGTTATGACTACCAGTAATGGCGCCAGCGACTCCCTCGCGCGTGCGACTCGCGCCCTGCGGGCGCTCGTCGGCACGCGCCACCGCGACTATTTATAAGCGATCTCGCGTCGACATCCGTTCCGCCCGCCGGACGAAAACGTTTCCCCCTGTCCCCGCGACGCGTTCCGTATGCGCATCGCCGTCCCCAACAAGGGCCGCCTACACGAGCCGACGCTCTCGCTGTTGGAGCGCGCGGGGCTTCACGTCGAGGAGACCGCCGACCGTCAGCTGTACGCCGACACCGTCGACCCCGACGTGTCGATCCTCTTCGCGCGCGCGGCCGATATCCCCGAGTACGTCCGCGACGGTGCGGCCGACCTCGGGATCACGGGCCTCGACCAAGCCGCGGAGTCCGGCGGCGTCCCCGACTCCGCGAGCGAGGCGGGCGAGGACGACCTCGTCGACCTGCTCGATTTGGGGTACGGCTCCTGTAAGCTCGTCCTCGCGGCGCCGGAAGACGGCGACATCTCTGTCGTCTCGGACCTCGACGGCGGGACGATCGCCACCGAGTTCCCGGCGGTCACCCGCGACTACCTCGACCGGGTGGGCGTCGACGCCGACGTGGTCACCGTGACCGGCGCGACGGAGCTGACCCCCCACGTCGACATGGCGGACGCCATCGTCGACATCACCTCCACGGGGACGACGCTGAAGGTGAACCGGCTGGCGGTGATCGACGACGTGCTCGACTCCTCGGTGCGGCTGTTCGCCCGCCCCGACGTGGTCGACGACCCAAAGGTCGAGCAGGTGGTGACCGCCTTCGAGTCCGTCCTCGCCGCGGACGGCCGCCGCTACCTGATGATGAACGCCCCGAAGGCGCGGCTCGACGAGGTGAAAGACGTGATCCCCGGGCTCGGCGGCCCGACGGTGATGGACGTCGAGGCCGACGAAGAGGGCAACGGGATGGTAGCGGTCCACGCCGTCGTCGAGGAGCACGACGTGTTCGCGACCATCTCGGAACTGAAGGCCGTCGGCGCCAGCGGGATCCTCGTTACCGAGATCGAGCGGCTGATCGAGTAGTCGGAAGCCCGCCTTCTCAGTCGTCTTCGGCCCCGATCAGCGCCTCCTTCTCCGCGCGGGTGAGCGACTTGACCGCGTACTCGCGCGACATCGCCGCCGACTGCGAGTCGAACGACTCGACGTGCCGGAGCGTCACGGGGGTCCGCCCCCGGGTGTACTTCGCGCCCTCGCCGGCGTCGTGCTCGGCGACGCGTCGCTCGACGTCGGTGGTGTAGCCGGTGTAAAGCGTTCCGTCCGCGCACTCGATCACGTAGACGTGGTGGCGGGAGTCTCGATTCGACGTCGACACGGTGCGGGATCGACGCGACCGAGACGAATAGCTGGCGGTCTCGGTCCGGCGTCGCGGGGGCTCGACCGGTTCAGTCTCCGGTACGGGCGCGCTCCCGAGAGACCTCGGCGATCCCGGCGTTCGCGGAACAGTCCGGACAGGCGTTCAGGTCGCCGTACTCGTCCGTGAAGACGCGCGCGAAACGGTCCGAGACGTGCGACCCGCAGTGGTCACAGCGTGGCATTCGGTACCGGTGTTCACCGGCGTACTACTGTATGGGTTCGACGAACAAATACCCTTTCTCACCCCCGCCAGCTTCCGGAGAATCGCATATAAACCCCCGTCATAAGTCGGGTGTCGAACCGCCGGTCACTCGCCCCGCCCCGCGTCGATCGCGCGGGCGATCAGCCCCGCCTGCGCGCCGGCGACGAAGCCGGCGTCGACGTTCACGGTCGTGAGCACCGAGCAGGACTGGAGCGCGCCCTGTAGCGCGGCGACGCCCTCGCCGCCGACGCCGTACCCGGTGGAGACCGGGAGCGCGATCACCGGCGCCGCGACGAGCCCCGCGACGACCGTGGGGAGCGCCCCCTCGCGGCCCGCGGCGACCACGACGACGTCGGCCTCGCGGATCCGGTCGCGCTGGTCTAAGATCCGGTCGAGGTTCGCGACACCGACGTCGTCGACGCGATCGATCTCCGCGCCGACCTCGCCGGCGACGACCGCCGCCTCGCCCGCGACCGCCGCGTCCGCGGTACCGGCGGCGACGACCGCGATCGTGGCGTCGAACGCGGGCGGATCGAAGTCGGCCGCGTGGACGACGACCGTCCCGGCCCGCTCGTCGTGAGTGACGGCGGGGTCGATCGAGTCCGCCGCGTCGAGATCGAGGTCCGCCGCCGCCGTCCGGATCGCGGCCGCGTCCTCCGCGTCGGCCCGGGTGACGAGCGCGCGGCCGGTCGTCTCGACCGCGGTCGTCGCCAGCGCCGCGACCTCGGCCGGCGTCTTCCCCTCCGCGAGGACCGCCTCGGGGATCCCCCGCCGGTGCTCGCGGGCGGCGTCGAAGCGACCGGCCGCCGTGGTCGCGTAGCCCGCGAGCCGCGATTCCGCCTCCGCGACGCCGATCTCCCCGGCGTCGAGCGCCTCGAGCGTGTCGCGCATGAACGCCCGTCGGAGTCGGAGGGGGTCGAACCTATCGGTCCGCGGCGGACGGGCGGACCCGCGAGGGCGGTTCGACCCGAGTTCGGAGCGAAATCGGGACCACTCCGGGTCGATTCCGGGTCGATCTCGCCGGGATAGTTCTCGCTCGCCGACCGTTCTCACAAAGTTTATAAGTCACCAATCCGGCAACCCCTCGCGAACGGGCCGCACGGAGCCCCTCGCGGGCGAATTCAGGAACTCTTATTAACTATCGACGGATACCACCGATCGCATGGCAGACCTTATTGTCAAAGCGGCCGTCAAGGAAGCGCTGGACGACAAGAACGTCGCTTCGGACTTCTACGACGCGCTGGACGACGAAGTGGACGAGCTGCTCGAAGACGCCGCGCGCCGCGCCGAGGCCAACGACCGGAAGACGGTGCAGCCGCGCGACCTCTAAGGCGGACGCGACTCTCGACCCGATTTTTTTATCCCAGGCCGACCGGCGAGCGACGCGTCCGTCCGCCCGTCTCGGCGGCGACGCGCCTGTCCCGGTCGTCCTCGGTGGCCGACTCCCGCGCGGTCAGCGCGTAAGCACCCGAACCCCCGACTCCGTCCCGACGTGGACCTCATCGGCGAGGTCGACGAACAGCCCGTGTTCGACGACGCCCGGCGTCGCGGAGAGGGTCGCGGCGAGCTCCGACGGCGCCGCGATCTCGCCGAACGCGCAGTCGAGCACGAGGTTCCCGTTGTCGGTGACGACCGGCCCGTCTTTCCGCTCCGCCGCGCGGAGCGTCGGCTCGCCGCCGGCCGCGCGGACCGCCTGGGCGACGGCCGACCGACCGGCGGGGAGGGCCTCGACGGGGACGGCCCGGTCGAGCACCGGGGCTTCCTTCGAGGGGTCGGCGACGACGAGGAAGCGGTCGGCCGTGGCGTCCACCAGCTTCTCGCGGGCGTGGGCGGCGCCGCCGCCCTTTATCAGGGCCCCCGCGGTCGGCTCGTCGCCGTCGCCGACCGCGACCTGGTCCGCGCCGTCGATCGCGACGTCGATCCCGGGCGCGTCCGGACCCACCGCCTCGTCGAGGTCGAGCAGGGGGATCCCCCGAGAAGCGGCGAGCTCGCGGCTCGCGAAGGAAGTCGGGACGCCCCGTACGCTCAGCCCGCCATCAACCCGGTCGCCCAGCCGTCGGATCGCGTGTGCCGCAGTCGAGCCTGTGCCGAGTCCGACCACGTCGCCGTCGTCGACCGCCCCGGCCGCCGACTCGCCGGCGCGTCGCTTCGCCGCGTCGCTCCCGCCGCTCGTCTTCATACCGTCGATTGGGCGGGGGGAGACTGAAAAGGCGTCGGGCTACTCCAGCCGGTCCAGCACCGCTTCCGCGTCGTACGCTAGAGAGAGCTCGCGGGAGCGGCCGCGTCCCTCCACGTCGGCGTACTCGGCCTCGATCACGCCGAGCTGATCGAGCTTGTTGATGATCTCGGAGTAGCGGGTGTAGCCGAGGTCGGTCTCGTCGTGGAACGCCTCGTACACCGCCCCGGCGCGCTCGCCGTCGTTCTCCGCGAGCACGCGGACGAGGGCGCGCTCGGACTCCGAGAGCCCGCGGAGCGACCGCGAGAGGTGGACGTGTTTGGACTTCTCGTACGCCGACTCCACGTCCTCCTCGGCGATCGTCTTCGAGGCGCGCATCTCCGCGTTCAGGCCGGCGCGGCGGAGCAGGTCGATCCCGACCCTGAGGTCACCGCTCTCGGCGGTGAGGTCGGCGACCCGCTCCAGTTCGGCGTCACCGATGACCCCGTCGTGGAACCCGCGCTTCGCGCGCTCGAGGAGGATGTCGTAGATCTCGGTCGCGTCGTAGACGGGAAAGTACACCTCCTCCGGGCGGAACACCGACTGCACGCGGGTGTCGAGGTCGTCGATCACGTCGAGGCCCAGATCGGAGGAGACGACGATGACGCCGATCTTCGCGCCGGAGTGCGCCTCGTGCGCGCGGAGCAACGAGTAGAGGGTGTCGGACGCCTCGTTCTCGTAGAAGAGGTAGTTCACGTCGTCGAGGGCGACGACGAGTACGTCGTCCGCCTCGACGAGCCGGTCGGTGATCTGGCCGAACAGCTTCTTGAACGAGATCCCGGAGGAGGGCGGCTCGTAGTCGAATATCCTCTCGAACAGCCGCGAGAAGACGGCGTAGCGGGTCGAGTCGACCTGGCAGTTGACCCGGACCGTCCGGACGTCGGTGCGGGCGCCGAGCTCGCTGAACAGCTTCTGGACCGCGGTCGTCTTCCCGGTCCCGGGCGGGCCGCGAACCATCGTGTTGAGCGGGCGGGAGCCGCGCACCGCGGGGCGGAGCGCGTACTTCAGGCTCTCCAGTTGGCTCTCGCGGTGGCGGAACGTCTCGGGGACGTGGTCGATCTCGAACACCGACTCGTCGCGGAACACCGACTCGTCCCACGAGAGCATGTCGCCGCCGGCGTCCCCGGTCATATGCACACCACGAGAGGCCGTCCACTTAACCGTTGCCCGGAGGGAGAGTGAAACTGAAACTTGTCGGCTGCGACGCTCAGATGCCGAGTATCACCGACCGGTCGTTCACTCTCGGGACGGTGCGATCGCGCCAAATTCAGGCTTGTCGCGCCCCGAGAGCGACCGCGGTCACGCCCGGTCGAGTACCAGCACGTGCCGGGTGAGCGACCGGTGGACCCGGCGCTCGAAGGCGGCGTCGACGGTCCAGCCCGCGGCGCGCGCCGGCCCGCGCCAGTCGCGGTCGGCGACGACGACGGCGCGGGGCGCGACCCGGGCGGCCTCCGCGAGCGCGCCCGAGACGAGGTCTCCGAGCTCGTGGGTGGCGACCTTCGACTGCCGGCCGTACGGCGCGTCGAAGGCGACCCCGTCGACCGCGTCGTCGCGCAGGGGGAGGGCCGTGGCGTCGCCCCGGGCGACGTGCCAGTCGGGGCTCTCGGAACGGGCGTCCACGTACTCCCGGAGGTTCTCCCGCGTCCCGCGGACCATCTTCCGCTGGGCGTCGCAGGCGACGGCGTCGCTTCCGACGAGCCCGGCTTCGAGCGGGAGCCCGCCGGTGCCGCACATCGGATCGAGCAGCGTCCGACCGGGCGCGGCGCCCGCGAGGTTGGCGTACGCGCGGGCGTCGGCGGGGGCCATGCTCCCCGGCTGGAAGAACGGTCGATCGGTCGGCTTCGGGGCGAAATCGCGGGCGGCCTCCGCGGCCACCCAGCCGAGCGCGCAGACCGACGCGTCGCCGCCGTCGGCGCCGGGGACCGCCTCGTGGGCGGCGCGCTCGCCCGCGGCGAACAGCGCGCGCAGGACGTGGTCGGGGTCGTCGAGGTCGACGTCGAACCCGCGGTCGACGAGGACGCTCCCGAGCTCGCGCTCGGCGTCGGTCGTCGAGGCGTCGGTCGTGTTCCGGACGTTGCGGGCCCGCACCGCGACCGTTCCGGAGCGGTCGAGGGGCGCCGCGTCGAGCGCGGCGGCGGCCGCGTCAACGTCGGCGTCCGTCCGGGCGATCGCCTCGTGGGCGGCGCGGGTGTAGGCGAGCCGGCTGACAGGGGACGACCCCCCGTGACGGCCGGATCCGACGCTCCCGGCCCTCGCGACCCCGGGCGCGGTCAGCTCCACGCCGGTCGCCGCGGTCGCGGCCTCCCGGGCAGCGAACGGGTCTGTCTCCCCGGCGAGTTCGAGCCAGTACACGCTCCCGGGTCGGGCGGCCGCTCGCAAGAGGATAGCGGTTCCGACCACGCACCTTTTTAAATATTTCAAGCGATTGTGGTGGTAGTGATGGCCGATCCGAAGGAGACGATCACGATAGAGAACGTCGTTGCCTCCACGGGGATCGGGCAGGAGCTCGATCTCCAGAGCGTCGCGATGGATCTGGAAGGCGCCGACTACGACCCCGAGCAGTTCCCCGGGCTCGTCTACCGCACCACGGACCCGAAATCGGCCGCGCTGATCTTCCGGTCCGGAAAGATCGTGTGTACGGGCGCGAACTCCATCGACGCCGTCCACGAGAGCCTCGCGATCGTGTTCGAGGAGCTGGGCGCGCTCCAGATCCCGATCGACGACCCCGAGATCACGGTGCAGAACATCGTCACGTCCGCCGACCTCGGCGAGAGCCTCAACCTCAACGCGATCGCGATCGGGCTCGGGCTCGAACACATCGAGTACGAGCCGGAGCAGTTCCCCGGGCTCGTCTACCGGCTCGACGAGCCGGACGTCGTGGCGCTTTTGTTCGGCAGCGGAAAACTCGTCGTCACGGGGGGGACGAGCCCGGACGACGCGGCGGCGGCCGTCGACGTGATCGTCGAGGAGCTGAACGGCCTCGGGCTGCTCGGCTGACCGCCGGGCCCGCTCGCCCGATCCCGCGATCACTTTTACCCGCCGTCCCGTAGCCCGCGTATGCTCCTACAGACGGTGACGCCGATCACGGTGCTGGGGACGACCCTCCTGTTCGCGCTGTTCCTCTCCGTGACCGCCCACCTCGCCGCCCGGAACGTTCTCGGTGACGTCAACCCGCGCCGCGCGCTCTACGTCGGCCCGCTCCCCGCGGTGATCGGCATCGTCGGCGGAGCGTTCTCCGTCTCCGGGGCGCTGCTCGTCCCGGCCGCGCTCCTCGTCGACGGCGCGATGTTCGCGTGGAGCTACGACCAGCCCAGGCGGGTCGTGATCGCGATGACGGCGATCCACGCCGTGATCACGACGCTTCTCACCATCGTGCTGTTCGGTGTCACGGTGCTGCTGGGGACGATGCCGGGGTGAGATTAGGGCTCCGGCGGCGCCCCGTCGTACGCGTCGCGGTCGGCGTAGAAATTCAGCGTCGCGAACTTCAGCTTCTCGGGGTCGACGTCGAGCAGCTCCTCGCGCTCCTCCGGCGGGAACGCGCCGCGGACCGAGTACTTCCCCATGTCAGCGGTCGTGTACCGGCGGTCGGCGAGGATCCGGACGCCGAAGTCGTCGGGACCGCGGACCACGCGGCCGATCGCCTGCCGCGTCTTGCGGATCGTCGGGATCTCGACGGCGTACGCCCACCCGGGGTCGCGGGCGCGGTCGCGGTCGGCGAACGCCCGGTTGTACGCGTCCTGGACCGCCTCCATCCGGTCGGAGAGGTGCGGGTACGGGACGCCGACGACCACGACCGTCCGGGCGTCGTCGTCGTCGAAGCTCACGCCCTCGGCGAGCGTGCCCCACAGCGAGGTGAACAGCGCGGCGTCGTCGCTCTCGACGAACGTCCGGCGCAGGTCCTCCTCGTCCTCGCCGGGACCGTCGAGGTAGAGCGAGCCGAGGTCGGCGCCCGCGAGCCCGCCGCCCGAGCCGACGTCGGCGCCGGCGCCGGTCCCCGCGGACCCGCCGAGTCGCTCGTGGTAGCGCTCGGCCTCGGCGTACGAGGGGAAGAAGGCGAGCGTGTTTCCCGGGGTGAATCGGATCGCGTCGCGCAGCACCGACGACACCGTCTCCTGGGTCTCCGGGTCGTTTCGCTCCGAGGCGAACAGCGGCGGCGTGTCGACCGCGAACGTCCGGCGGTTCTCCTCGGGGTAGCCCATCTCGTACGCGAGCGCCGCCACGTCCGCCAAGCCGAGCACGTCCTTCGTGACGTCGAAGGGGCGGAGCGTGGCGCTCATCAGCACCGAGGCGGCGACCTCGTCGAACAGCTCCTCGGTCACCTCGCGAGGGATGCACGTGTACAGCTCCGCGCGGCCGTACACCTCGTCGGTCGCGCCGTCGCGGCGCACGGAGACCACCGGGTACTGGCCGAGCTCGGTGCCCTCCTCCATCCACGTCGAGACGAACCGAGCGACCTGCAGGGTCTGACACTCGGTCCGAGTCGTCGTCTCGCCGTCGCGGTAGCGGCGCTCGTACTCCTCGTCTAAGGCGCCCCCGAGCTGCACGGCGAGCTCCGTTTCCGTGTCGATCCCGTTCCCCTCGTAGTTGCGGAGGAACGCGAGGGTGAGGTCGTCGCGACGGTCCTCGTTGGCGATAGAGAGGTCCTCCCAGCTCTCGCCGACCGACTCGCGCTGGCCGAACCCGAGCGCGTCGTCGTACGTCTCGGCCAGGGCGTCGCGGAACGCGCGGACGACGTTCTCGGCCGCCTCCGCGCGGGAGTCGTCGCTGTCGGCGAGCTCCTCTAACGCGGCGTCAAGCGTGGTCTCCGTGAGGGTTTGGGTGGCGTGGTCGCGGGCGGCGTCCTCCACGTTGTGGGCCTCGTCGAAGACGGTGATTATCTCGGAGGGGTCGCGGTCGATCCACCGGAAGAACTGCTCGCGAATGTTCGGATCGAGCAGGTGGTGGTAGTTACACACCACCAGATCGACTCCCTCCATTCCCTCCTTGAGCAGCTCGTAGCCGCAGAGCTCGCGCTCGTCCGCGTACGCATACACGTCTTCCGGGGTGCGGACGTCCTCGAACAGCCACCGGAAGAACTCGTCGGTGTCCTCGACGAGGTTGTTGCGGTAGTGGGCGCAGACGTTCGCGGCCTCGTACTCGTCGATCTCGTCTTCCAGCTCGTCGAGCTCCTCCATGACCGCCTCGCGGGACTCCGCCGCCCCGGCGTCGCCCTCGCGGCTCTCGGCGAGCAGCTCACGCTGGCGGGCCTCCAGCTCGCGGACGTCGCTCTCCGTCTCCACCAGCTCGCGGGTGGTGTCCCGGAGGGTCTGACACTCCTGGTAGTCGACGTCGATGTGGCACATCGACGATTTGCCTTTAAATACGACCGCGCGGATGGGCTCCTCCCGGGTGATCGCGCGGGCGTCCTCGACGAACTGCCGCATCTGCTGGTGGACGTTGGTCGTGATCACGACCGTGCGGTCGTGCTCACGGGCGTGCTCCAAGGCGGGCACGAGCGCCGAGAGGGTCTTCCCCGTCCCGGGCGCGCCCTCGAACAGCACGTCCTGCCCGCGGTCCAGCGCGTTGGCGATCCTGTCCATCGCCTCGCGCTGGTTCGGATACGGCTCCTCGTACGGGAAGAACCGCAGATGCGGCGACTCTGACACGGGACGGAGTTCGTCGCCACCGGCTAAAAGGGGTGGGGTGCCGCGGCGGAAGTGGTCCGGCGCCGCCCGAGTTACAATTTTGTTACCAGTTAATTTTGAAATTTATATGGCTTCGGGGTGTGTGCGCAAGCAACACATAATACCGGCATATACTACCGGTTCTTGAGCCAACAGCGAACCGACATGGCAACCGAAACGGCGACGACGACGGGCGAGGTATCGACCGCGACGGGCGACTGGAAGGCCGGCGTGGCCGGCGGGCTCGCGGGGAGCGTGGTCTTCGGGCTCCTGATGACGTACGTGATTCCGGCCCCGCTGCTGGAGGTCGTGATCCCGTCGATGTACGGGCTCGCACCGCCGGCGGCGCCGTTCGTCGGCTGGGTGATACACATGGCGCACGGCGCGGTCCTCGGCGTCGGCTTCGCCGCCCTGGTCGGGCTGAAGCCCTCGGTCGGCGAGAGCGTCGGGACGTCGCTCGGCGCCGGCGCGGCGTACGGCCTGGTGGTCTGGGTCGCCCTGGCCGTGATCGCGATGCCGATCTGGCTCTCCGCGGTCGGCTCGCCGGCGAACCCGCCCCTGCCCAACATCAGCGCGATGAGCGCGGTCGGTCACCTCGCGTACGGAGTCGTCCTCGGCGGCGCCTACGGCGCGCTCGCGAACTGATTGGCGACGCCGACGGCCGCCGCGGGTCCGACGCACCCTCATTTATACCGACGCGCCGCCACCGGCCGTAGTAACGAATGTTCGACGAGATCCTCGAGAAGTTCGAGGGGTCACCGAGCCAGCAGGCCGTCATCCGCCTGTTCTTAGAGCGCGGCTTCTCCGTCAACGAGGAGGGCCGCGTCGTCTCCGGCGGGATCGAGATCCCGTACACCGGGATCGCGCGCGAACTCGACGTCGACCGGCGTGTGGTCGACTCCACGACGGACGCCATCTTGGAGGACCCCGAGCTGAAGCGCATCTTCACCAACATCTCGTCGGTGCCGAGCCTGATGGACCTGGCGCCGGTCCTCGATCTCACGGTCCTCACGATCGAAGTCGCGGCCGCCGACGAGGCCGGGATCGTGGCCGAGGTGACCGGAATCCTCGCCGACCACGACGTTTCGATCCGACAGGTGCTGAGCGAGGACCCCGAGTTCACCGACGACCCGAAGCTGTACGTGATCACGGACGCGGAGTTACCCGGAGAGCTGCTCGTCGAGATCCGGGAGCTCGGCTACGTCCGTCGCGTGGGGTTCTGATCGGTCGAATCGGTTTCTGACGACCAGTTTCGCCCACGAAGCGACGAGCCGCTCCAGCGCGGACGCTTATATACGGAACCTACGGGGGCCGAGCGCACCGCCGCCGGATATTTCACTTTCACCTGGGTGTAAACCAGTCTTTATACGGGATGGCGAACAAGGGTCGTGTACATGCCTGAAGACGAACTCGAGGACCTCCCCGGAGTCGGCCCCGCCACCGCGGACAAGCTCGTCGACAACGGGTTCGAGAGCTACCAGTCGATCGCCGTCGCCAGCCCCGGCGAGATGTCGAACACCGCGGACATCGGCGAGTCGTCCGCCAGCGACATCATCAACGCCGCCCGCGAGGCCGCCGACGTCGGCGGCTTCGAGACTGGCGCGGCCGTGCTCGAACGCCGCGAGGAGATCGGCAAGCTCTCCTGGCAGATCGACGAGGTGGACGACCTGCTCGGCGGCGGCATCGAGACGCAGTCGATCACCGAGGTGTACGGCGAGTTCGGGTCCGGGAAGTCGCAGGTGACCCACCAGATGGCCGTCAACGTCCAGCTCTCCAAGGAGAACGGCGGGCTGGAGGGCGGCTGTATCTTCGTCGACTCCGAGGACACGTTCCGCCCGGAGCGGATCGACGACATGGTCCGCGGACTCGACGACGAGATCCTCGCCGACGAGATGGAGCGTCGCGAAATCGAGGGCACCCCGAGCGACGACGCGGCGATGGAGGAGCTCATCGAGGCCTTCCTCGATCAGATCCACGTCGCGAAGGCGTTCAACTCCAACCACCAGATCCTGCTCGCGGAGAAGGCGAAGGAGCTCGCCGGTGAACACGAGGAGACGGAGTGGCCCATCCGGATCGTCTGCGTGGACTCGCTGACCGCCCACTTCCGCGCCGAGTACGTCGGGCGGGGCGAGCTCGCCGAGCGACAGCAGAAGCTCAACAAGCACCTCCACGACCTGATGCGGCTCGGCGACCTGTACAACACCGCCATCCTCGTCACCAACCAGGTGGCGTCGAACCCGGACTCCTACTTCGGCGATCCGACGCAGGCGATCGGCGGCAACATCCTCGGGCACGCCTCCACTTTCCGGATCTACCTCCGCAAGTCGAAGGGCAACAAGCGGATCGTCCGGCTCGTCGACGCGCCGAACCTCGCCGACGGCGAGGCCGTGATGCGCGTGGAGGGCGAGGGGCTGAAGCCGGAGTAGCCGGAACCGCCCCCTTCGATCGGCTCTCAGTTATCGATCCAAACGCGAACGAGCGGCGCGCCGCCCGAGTGAAAACCGGATCTCGGATCCGGTTGACGAACGTAAACTTCCTTGAGAAACCCCCGAAATGGCCGAGATCGGCCGTGTGAGGCTATAACGCAGATATCGCCGGAATATCCGACGGCAAAAATCGCCAGTAGCGGCCGCGCCCGGCGCCGTGGGCCCCGAAACAGTCCGATCCGACGCGTAGTGACAGAATAAGTATAAAACACTCGTTCGATTCGATCGCAAGGATTGCGGAAACTTCGCCGGACATACGTCCTTATACACAATGTATCCGTCATTATATCTGACAGACGCCGCATTATCAAAGCCATTTTTTGTGAAACCCAAGTCAAAGGTTTATGTACTTCCACTACTCCTTGTCGGAACGTGATTCAACACATGAACACGGACGAAACGCGCTGTTTAGGAGACGTATGTTCAGTTGAGGTGGTCAGAGCGTGACGACCGGCGTACTCGCGACGGTCGACCCGAGCACGTTCGCGTCCGCGGTGAACGGGACGTGGATCCTGATGGTGACGTTCCTGATCTTCTTCATGCACGCGGGCTTCGCCATGCTCGAAGCCGGGCAGGTTCGCTCGAAGAACGTCGCCAACCAGCTGACAAAGAACCTCCTGACGTGGAGCGTCGGGGTGACGGTGTTCTTCCTGATCGGGACGGCGTTCACCAGTGTGATGAGCGGCTCCGGGGGGCCCGTCTCGGCCGCCGGGACGCTGTTCTCCGGCGGTGAACTCGCCGTCGATGCCGGCACGGTCGGCCCGTACGTCAACTGGCTCTACGGCGCGGTGTTCGCCATGACGGCGGCGACTATCGTGTCCGGCGCGGTCGCCGGTCGCGCGAAGCTCCGCGCGTACGTCACCTACACGTTCCTGCTGGCCGCCGTCATCTACCCGATGGTCATCGCGTTCACCTGGTCGGCGTCCGGGGACGGGCTCGTCGCGCAGCTGACTGGCACCGCGTTCCACGACTTCGCCGGCGGCATGATCGTCCACGGCATGGGCGGTATCGCGGGACTCACCGCGGCGGCCGTGCTCGGCCCGCGGATGGACCGCTACGCCGAGAACGGCTCGACGAACGTTATTCCCGGTCACTCGCTGACGTTCGCCGTCCTCGGGACGCTCATCCTCGCGTTCGGCTGGTACGGCTTCAACGTCGGGACGGCCTCCGTGGTCAGCGGCGGGATGTTCAACACGCTGACCGTCAACCTCGTCGCGATGGGAACGACGGTCGCGATGGCGGCCGGCGGGATCGGCGCCGCGCTCGTCGTGTGGCTCCGCACCGGGAAGGTCGACACGCTGTACGTCGCCAACGGCCTGCTGGCCGGGCTCGTCGGCATCACCGCCATCCCCGACACCACGGCGTGGTGGGGTGCGCTGGTCGTCGGCCTCCTCGCCGGCGGACAGCTCCCGCTCGTCTTCGAGTTCGTCTCGGACACGCTCAAGATCGACGACGTCTGCGCGGTGTTCCCGGTCCACGGCAGCGCGGGCGTACTCGGGACGCTGCTGTTCCCGTTCGTCGCCGCTCCCGGCACCCTCAGCGCCGGCGTCGGCGCACACTTCGTCGCCCAGCTGACCGGCGTCGTCATCATCGGCGGCTGGACGCTCACCGCGACCGCGGCCGTCTGGTACGTCCTCAAGCTGTCCGGCGAGGCTCGCGTCACGCCCGAACACGAACAGGAGGGCCTCGACATCTCCGAACACGGCGTCGAGACCTATCCCGAGTTCGGCGGCGACCGCGTCGCGACCGACGGCGGTCCCTCGGTCGTCGACACCACCGACGACTCCCCGCGCGCCGACGGCGGCAGTGAGGTCGGCTCGGAGATCAAGATGGTCACCGCGGTCGTCCGCCCCGACAAGCTCGGGGCCATCAAGCAGGCGCTCGCGGAGGTCAACGCCCCCTCGCTCACCGTGACGAACGTCTCCGGTCGCGGCTCCCAGCCCGCGAAGAAGGGCCAGTGGCGCGGCGAGGAGTTCACGGTCGACCTTCACCAGAAGGTGAAGGTCGAAATCGTCGTCGCCGATATCCCGGCCGACGAGGTCGCGGAGGCGATCGCCGGCGCCGCGAAGACCGGCGAGCCGGGCGACGGCAAGGTGTTCATCATGCCGGTCGAGGACGCGCTGCAGGTCCGCACCGGCGCGACCGGTCCGGAGGCGGTGTAAGTCGGCGTCAGCCCCGGCACTCGGAGAGAGGCGAATCGAGCGGTCGACCTCGACGCGCGCTTTTTCGGTGACTCCGAGGCAGCGAGCCGCGGCACGGGCCGGGACGAAACCGGCGGTCCGACGCCGGGCTCGCGACGCGGTCGGCAACTACTTTCATCCCTCCGGCCCAACCGTCGGACATGAACCACGAGCGCTCCCGCGCGCTGTACGACCGCGCGCTGTCGGTCATGCCGGGCGGGGTCAACTCCTCGGTCCGGGCGACGATGCCGCACCCCTTCTTCGTCGAGCGCGGCGACGGCGGCCACGTGATCGACGCCGACGGCAACCGGTACGTCGACTGGGTGATGGGGTACGGGCCGCTCCTGTACGGCCACGACCTGCCCGACCCGGTCGAGGCGGCGGTCCAGTCACACGCCGCCGAGGGGCCGATGTACGGCGCGCCGACCGAGATCGAGGTCGAGCACGCGGAGTTCGTGGCGCGACACGTCCCGAGCGTCGAGTCGATTCGGTTCGTCAACTCGGGGACGGAGGCGACGGTCTCGGCGGTGCGGCTCGCGCGTGGCCACACCGGCCGCGACAAGATCGTCGTCATGCAGGGCGGCTACCACGGCGCACAGGAGTCGACGCTCGTCGAGGGGTCACCCGGGGACGCACACCCGTCGACGGCGGGGATCCCCGAGGAGTTCGCCCAACACACCCTCCCGATCCCGTTCAACGACACGGAGGCCGCCAAGGAGGTGTTCGCGGAGCACGGCGACGAGATCGCCGGCGTCCTCGTCGAGCCGATCCTCGCCAACACGGGGATCGTGATGCCCGTCGACGGCTACCACGAGACGCTCCGCGAGCTGTGTGACGGTCACGGTTCGCTCCTGATCTTCGACGAGGTGATCACCGGGTTCCGCGTCGGCGGCCTCGGCTGCGCGCAGTCGAAGCTCGGCGTCACGCCGGACGTCACCACCTTCGGGAAGATCATCGGCGGCGGCTTCCCGGTCGGCGCGATCGGCGGGAAAGCGGAGATCATCGAGGGGTTCACGCCCGCGGGCGACGTGTTCCAGTCCGGCACCTTCTCCGGGCACCCGGTGACGATGGCGGCGGGGAAGGCCGGGCTGGAGTACGCCGCCGAGAACGACGTGTACGAACACGTTAACCGCCTCGGCCGGAAGCTCCGCGAGGGGATCGCCGACATCTGCGCGGAGCGCGCGCCCGAGTACACCGTCGTCGGCACCGACTCGATGTTCAAGACGATATTCACCCGGGACGCCCCCGACGACCCGGACGCCTGCTGTCCGGGCGGCTGTCGCCAGGACCCCGACTGCGCCCGATACGATTCCTGTCCGAAGACCGGCGCCGACGTCGCCAACGCGGCCACCGACCGCTGGGAGCGGGTGTTCTGGCAGGCGATGAAAGAGCAGGGGGTGTTCCTCACCGCGAACCAGTTCGAGTGCCAGTTCACCTCCTACGCGCACACCGAGGAGGACGTCGAACGGACGCTGGAGGCGTATCGGCAAGCGATCTGATCGACGGCGGGAGCGAGTACCCGAGAGTACGGTCGTCGATACGGTATTTAAATACGAGAGCCACGGCGACGATTGCTTATAAATAACAACGGCGCGGTGGCGCGTGCCGGCGAGCGCCCGGAAGGGCGCGAGTCGCACGCGCGAGGGACGCGGTGAGCGCTCGGAGAGCGCGAACCGCGAGGCTGGGGAGGCGTGAGGTGCGGGGCCGGGTGGGACTCAAAGGGGCAGTCGCGAGGGCGGCGCAG
>NZ_JAODIX010000064.1:0-21816 GCF_026586675.1 Halorubrum yunnanense | reverse complement strand
GTGTTCGCCGTCGAGCCGCTACCAATCACGTATAGCCGAGCGACTGGGGCTTTGGAGGTGTTCGCCGTCGAGCCGCTACCAATCACGTATAGCCGAGCGACTGGGGCTTTGGAGGTGTTCGCCGTCGAGCCGCTGTCGATCGCTTATAAACAGCAGACGACAACGCCCGAATCCGATTTGTGAGCGCCCGTATCGTCGACCTTCGCCACGTACTCTCGGTCGCAGTCGCGCGCGTTCATAACGGAGTTACGGAACGCTTTTATACCGAGAATCGGGTACATACGGCTGATGACCGCAGCGGCTCGTCTCGACGCCGTCTTCTTCCGAGGCCGACGAGCCCTGCGACCGCGACGAGTCGTCCGACCGCCGCGACCGGCTTCCGGCGCGGCGCGACGACGGGCCCCCTCGGGCCAGTAATCTTCACACCTCGTCGCGTTCGCGCCGTTTCGTCTCGCAGAGAGACAGCTACGTCCTCCGGTAGCGTCGGCCCTGCCAATTTCTTACAGTATTTAAATCGTCGAATTTAAGGGGTAGAGTCCACTTTACTCCGGTAATGGCAACCGTTGCACTCGCGTTCAGTGGGGGACTCGACACGACAGTCTGCGTGCCGCTCCTGAAAGAGGAGTACGGCTACGACGAGGTCATCGGCGTCAACGTCGACGTCGGGCAGCCGACCGAGGAGTTCGACGAGGCCGAGGAGACCGCCGAGGCGCTCGGGCTCGACATCCACGTCGTCGACGCGAAAGCGGAGTTCGCGGACCTCTGTTTCGACGCGGTGAAGGCGAACGCGACGTACCAGGGCTACCCGCTCGGGACCGCGCTCGCGCGCCCCGTCATCGCCGAGTCCATCCTGGCCGTCGCCGAGGAGCAGGGCTGTGACGCCATCGCCCACGGCTGCACGGGGAAGGGGAACGACCAGCTCCGGTTCGAGGCCGTCTGGCGCGGCTCCGACCTCGAAGTGATCGCCCCCGTGCGCGAGCTGGGGCTCACCCGCGAGTGGGAGATCGACTACGCCGCTGAGAAGGACCTGCCCGTCGAGGCCGGCGACGGCGGCGTCTGGTCCATCGACGAGAACATCTGGTCGCGCGCGGTCGAGGGCGGCAAGCTCGAGGACCCGAACTACGAGCCGCCGGCGGACATCTACGAGTGGACCGCGGAGCCGGAGGGCGAGACCACCATCGAAGTGGCCTTCGAGGCGGGCGTCCCGGTCGCCGTCGACGGCGAGGCGATGGACCCGGTTCCGCTCATCCAGCACCTCAACGAGTACGCCGGCGGCTACGGCATCGGCCGCACCGACGTGATGGAGGACCGCATGCTCGGGCTGAAGGTGCGCGAGAACTACGAGCACCCGGCCGCGACCGTCCTGCTGACGGCCCACCAGGCGCTTGAGGACCTCGTCTTGACCAAGAACGAGCGCTCGTTCAAGAAGGGGATCGAGCAGGAGTGGTCGGAGAAGGCGTACCAGGGGCTCGTGTTCGCGCCCGTCGTGGACGCTCTCGACGCGTTCGTCGACGAGACCCAGGACGTGGTGACCGGCACCGCGACGGTGAAGGTTTCCGGCGGCAACTGCCGCGTCGTCGCCCGCGATTCCGAGTACGCCGTCTACTCCGAGGAGATGGCCTCGTTCAACACCGAGGACGTCGCCGGCATCGCCCAGGAGGACGCCACCGGCGTCGCGAAGTACCACGGGCTCCAGGAGCGCCTCGCCAACGACGTCAAGGCGGGCGTGGAAAAGCCCGAGCTCGCGACGGACGGGAGCGGAAGCGACGACGGGACCGACGGGAACTGAATGACCGACGACGACCCCGGCACGGCGACGGACGCCGCCGCGAACGCGGAGGGCGAGGCGGGTGAGAGCGGCACCGCCGTCCGCCGCGACCGCTTCAGCGGCGGCCCCGCCCGCGAGTTCCTGTCGAGCCTCCCGGCCGACGCGGCCATCTTCGCGGCCGACCTCGCGGTCGACCGCGCGCACACGGTGATGCTCGCCGAGCAAGGGATCGTCGATAGCGCGGTCGCGGGCGAGATCATCGGAGCGCTCGACGACGTGGAGGCCGCCGGGCATGCCGAGCTCCCCGACGGCGAGGACGTCCACGAGGCGATCGAGACGGCCGTCATCGACCGGATCGGGCCGGACGGCGGGCGGATGCACACCGCCCGCTCGCGCAACGACGAGGTGGCGACCTGCATCCGGTACCGGCTGCGCGAGGACCTGCTCGCGGCCGCGGAGGCCACGGTCGCGCTCCGCGAGGCCCTCCTCGACGTGGCGAGCGAGCACACGGAGACTGTGATGCCGGGGTACACCCACCTCCAGCCGGCCCAGCCGACGACGGTCGCGCACTACCTGCTCTCGTACGAGGGCGGGGTCGCCCGCGACACCGAGCGCCTGCTCGACGCGTACGACCGGGTCAACCGGTCGCCGCTCGGCGCGGCCGCGTTCGCGGGGACGCCCTTCGACGTCGACCGCGACCGCACCGCCGAGCTGCTCGGGTTCGACGGTCAGGTCCGCAACTCGACGGACGCGGCGTCGGCGCGCGACTTCCTAGCGGAGGGGGCGACCGCGTGCGCCACGCTCGCGACGACGCTGTCGGGGCTCGCGGAGGACCTCGTCCTCTTCTCGAACAAGGGGTTCGTGGAGCTGTCGGACGCGTACGCGTCCACCTCCTCGATCATGCCCCAGAAGAAGAACCCCGACACGCTGGAGCTAACCCGCGGCGTCGCCGGCGACGCGATCGGCGAGGCGACGGGGACGCTGAGCCTGCTGAAGGGGCTCCCCCGCGCGTACAACCGCGACCTCCAGCGCGCCCACGCGGGCGTCTTCGAGATCGCGGACGACGTGCGAGAGGCGACCGAAGTCGCCGCCGGCGCGGTCGCGACCGCCGACTGGGACGAGGGGACGCTCGCGGACGCCGCGGGCGAGGGCTTCTCGACCGCGACGGGCGTCGCCGACCTGCTCGCGATGGGCGGGATACCCTTCCGGACCGCCCACGAGATCGTCGCGGCGGCCGCGGAGGCGGTCGAGGACGGCGACTCGCCGGACGCGGCGGCCGCAAAAGTTGACGAGGCCGCTCGAAAGGTGACCGGCGAGCCCCTCTCCGCGTACGTGAGCCGCGAGGACGTGGAATCGGCGCTCGATCCGGCCGCCAGCGTAGCGAGCCGCGACTCCGCCGGGGGACCGGCCCCCGAGGCGGTCGCCGACGAGCTCGCAACCGCCGAGGCCGGGATCGAGGAGGACGACGCCGCGCTAGCGACGGCGCGCGGGGCGCTCGGCGACGCGAGCGAGGCGCTGGACGCGGAGGTCGAGAGCTATGTCTGAGCCGCGACGACCGACGAGTGGTCGCCCGCTCGATCGGCGTCGACCTGACCGACGCCGACGACCGTCCCCGTAAGGGGGACACACGTACTACCGAGATCTGACATTCGATCTCGATACGGCGCTATTTCGTCGAACTGCTCCGGTTAGCGGCCGATCCGTTTTATGTAAACTATCTAATAAGTTCGAAGCCTTTATGACCGTTCGCGGCGGAGTGTCTCCCACGATGACGAGCGACACCGACACGCTGCTGGCAGAGGACCCGATCACGGGCGAGGAGATCGAGCTTCCGGCCGACGTCGAGGTCGGCGAGATCATCGACAGCCCGGTCACCGGGACCGAGCTGGAGGTCATCTCGCTGGACCCCGTCGTGTTGGAGGAGGCTCCCGAACTGGAGGAGGACTGGGGCGAGTAGATGGCGACGACCGCCGCGGCCGCGACTCCCGAGTGGTCGACATGCAAATAGGGATCCTCTACTCCCGGATCCGGAAGGACGAGAAGCTACTGCTCAACGAGCTCCGCGACCGGGGCCACGAGGTCGAGAAGATCGACGTGCGCAAGGAGCGGTTCGGCCTGGAGTCGACGACGGCCGCGGTCGACGACCTCGATATCGTCGTCGACCGCTGCCTGTCGACGAGCCGGTCGCTGTACGCGACGCGCTTTATCGACAGCTACGGCGTCCCAGTGGTGAACGGCCCCGAGACGGGCGACGTCTGCGCCGACAAGGCGAAGAACTCGCTCGCGCTCGCGGAGGCCGATATCCCCACCCCGGCGACGGAGGTCGCGTTCACGAAGGAGGCCGCGATGGAGGCCATCGAGGGGTTCGGCTACCCCTGCGTGCTCAAGCCCGTCGTCGGCTCGTGGGGCCGGCTGATGGCGAAGATCGACACCCGGAACGCCGCGGAGGCGATCTTAGAGCACAAGGAGACGCTCGGCCACTACGAACACAAGGTGTTCTACGTCCAGGAGTTCGTCGACAAGCCCGGCCGCGACGTCCGCGCGCTGGCGGTCGACGGCGAGCCGGTCGCCGCGATGACGCGCGCCTCGGACCACTGGCTCACCAACGCCGCGAAGGGCGGCGAGACGGAGGCGTTCGAACTCGACGACCGCGCGAGGGAGCTGGTCGAGCGCGCCTCCGACGCGGTCGGCGGCGGCATGCTCGGCGTCGACCTGATGGAGGTGGGAGTCGAGCCGGAAGCGGACACCGGCGAGACCGGCGGCGAGGGCTCCGGCGAGTACACCGTCCACGAGGTGAACCACACGGTCGAGTTCAAGGCGCTCGACTCGGCCACCGACGTCGACGTCCCGGGAAGGGTCGTCGACTGGCTGGAGGCGAGGGCGGCCGCGGCGGCCGATGACGACGCCGCGGACGACGGTGGCGAGGAGGTCACGGCATGACCGACGAGACGTACACCGCGAGCGTCGTCGGCGGCACGGGCTTCACCGGCGGGGAGCTGCTGCGGATCCTCGCCGGCCACCCCGGCTTCGACGTCGTGCAGGCCACGTCGCGCTCGGCCGACAACATGACCGTCGGCCGGTCGCACCCGAACCTACGCGGACTCGACCTGCGGTTCTCCGATCCCGACGACCTGGAGTCCGTCGACGTCCTCTTCTCGGCGACGCCTCACGGCGTCTCGATGGGACGCATCGACGAGTACTTCGAGGCCGCGGACACGGTGGTCGACCTCTCGGCGGACTTCCGGCTGCCCGAGGCCGAGGCCTACGACGAGTGGTACGACGGCCACGAGTCGCCGGAGTACCTGGAGCGCGCGGAGTACGCGCTCCCCGAGATCAACCGGGAGAGGCTCTCCGGGGCCGACCTGATCGCCGGCGGCGGCTGTAACGCGACCGCGACGATCCTCGGGCTGAAACCGCTCGTGGACGCGGGCGCACTCGGCCCCGACGCGGGCGAGGTCGTCGTCGACGTGAAGGTCGGCTCCTCGGAAGGCGGCGCCGGCGGCGGCGCGGCCTCCTCGCACCCGGAGCGCTCGGGCGTCGTGCGCCCGTACGCCCCGACCGGGCACCGCCACGAGGCGGAGATCGAGGCGTACCTCGGGCTCGACGTCTCCTTCACGGTGCACGCGGTCGACATGGTGCGCGGCGCGAGCGCGACCTGCCACGTCTTCCCCGACGAGCCCGTCTCGAAGGGGGACCTGTGGGGGGCGTACCGCGACGCCTACGCCGACGAGCCGTTCATGCGGATCGTCTCCGGCGGGGGCGGCGTCTACCGCTACCCCGAGCCGAAGTCGGTCGCCGGCACGAACCACGGCGAGGTCGGCTTCGAGCTCGACCCCGGCAACCGGCGCGTCGTCGTCTTCTCGGCGATCGACAACATGACCAAGGGATCGGCCGGCCAGGCGGTCCACGCGGCGAACGTCGCGCTCGGGCTGCCCGAGACCGCCGGCCTCGAGTTCGGGGGACTTCACCCGGTGGGATCGCCATGAGCGGAGAGAACGAGACTCCCGACGACCCGCCCGTCGTCGTCAAGATCGGCGGCGCGAAGGCGGTCGACCCGGCCGGCGCGGTCGGCGACGTCGCCAACCTCGTCGGCGCCGGGCGCGAGCTCGTCGTCGTCCACGGCGGCTCGACGGTCGTCGACGAGGTCATCGAGCGGCTCGGGATGGAGCCCGAGTACGTCGAGTCCGCCTCCGGCGTCACGGGTCGGTTCACCGACGCCGAGGCGATGGAGGCGTTCACGATGGCGATGGCCGGCAAGCTCAACACCGAGCTGACGGCGCTGTTCCGCGAGGCGGGCGTCGACGCGGTCGGCCTCTCAGGGGTCGACGGCGGGCTCCTCTCCGGGCCCCGCAAGTCGGCGGTCCGGGTGATCGAGGACGGGAAGAAGAAGATCCGTCGCGGCGAACACTCCGGTCGGATCGAGTCGGTGAACGCCGACCTCCTCTCCGGGCTGCTCGACGACGGCTACACGCCCGTCGTCTCGCCCCCGATGGAGGGGACGGAGAGCGACGGCGGCGTCACCCCGGTCAACACTGACGCCGACCGGGCGGCCGCCGCGGTCGCGGGCGCGCTCGGCGCCGACCTCGTCCTGCTGACGGACGTGGCCGGCGTGTACGCCGACCCGGACGACCCCGACACGCTCATCGCGTCGGCGGCGACGGCGGATGAGCTGAGGGCGGTCGAGGACGCCGCCGAGGGGTTCATGGGCAAGAAGGTGATGGCCGCGACGGAGGCGCTCTCCGGCGGCTCCGGGCGCGTCGTCGTCGCCGACGCCAACGTCAGCGACCCAATCGTCGCCGCGCTCGGCGGCGCGGGGACGACGATCGAGCGGTCCGCGCTCGGCGGCGACCCGGGGGACGCGGAAGAGGCCGAAACCGGAGGAGGTGAGACCGCGTGAGCGGGTTCGTCTTCGCCGAGAAGCCGATCGAGATCGTCTCGGGCGACGGCGTCCGCGTCACGGACGCGAACGGCACCGAGTACCTCGACTTCGGGGCGAGCTACGCCTGCACGCCGGTCGGGCACTCCCACCCCGAAGTCGTCGACGCCGCGACGAGCCAGCTCGAGGAGCTGATGTACGTGCAGGCGTCGTACCCGCACGCGGCGCGGACGGCGCTGTACGAGCGGCTGGCCGAGACGGGGCCCGTCGACGTCGACAACGTCTGGCTCTGCAACTCCGGCACGGAGGCCAACGAGGCCGCGCTGAAGTTCGCCCGGCACGCGACGGGCCGAGAGAAGATCGTCGCGACGACCCAGGGGTTCCACGGCCGGACGATGGGCGCGCTCGCGACCACCTGGAAACAGAAGTACAAAGCGGGGTTCGAGCCGCTCGCTGGCGGCGTGGAGTTCGTCGAGTACGGCGACGCCGACGCGATGCGCGAGGCCGTCGACGACGAGACCGCCGCGGTGATCCTGGAACCGCTCCAGGGGGAGGGCGGGATCAACCCTGTCTCGACCGAGTACCTGCAGGCGGTCCGCGTCGCGACGGCGACGTCGGGCGCGGCGATGATCCTCGACGAGATCCAGACCGGGCTCGGACGCACGGGGTCGCTGTGGGCGGCCGACAAGCACGACGTCGTCCCCGACGTCCTCACGACCGCGAAGGGGCTCGGCAGCGGGCTCCCGATCGGGGCGACGCTGTGTCGCGACTGGATCGCCGAGGACGCCGGCAACCACGGCTCAACGTTCTCGGGAGGCCCCGTCGTCTCCGCGGCCGCGGGCGCCACGCTCGACGTCATCGAGCGCGAGGAGCTCCCCGAGCACGCCACCGAAGTCGGCGCGTACCTCCGCGGACAGGTCGAGGAGCGCCTCGGCGACGACGTCCGCGACGTGCGCGGCGACGGGCTGATGATCGGGATCGAGGTGAGGCGCGGCTCGAACCGCCTGCTCCGCGACCTCGCGATCGACCATCAAATACTCGCGCTGCCGGCTGGCCGCACCGTGTTACGCCTGCTGCCGCCGCTGACGATCGAGCGGGAGCACGCGGACGCGGTGGTCGACGCCCTCGCGGAGGTGATCGGGTGATGGCGACCGGGAAGGGGCGCGAGAGCGACCCGGGGTCGGAGGCGGGCGACGAGCGGGAGGCGGTCGAGTCGTCCGCGGCCGGGAGCGACGTCGTCGCCGGCGGCGGCTACCCCGCGGCCTGCGACACGCCCGCCCGGAAGCTGCTGTACGACATGGTGTCGATCCCCTCGCCGTCGGGCGAGGAGGAGCGAGCGGCCGAGCGCCTCGTCGACTTCTTCGAGGCGAACGGTCGAGAGGCGTGGATCGACGAGGTCGGGAACGTCCGGGCGCCCGCGAGCGACGCCGTCCTCCTGACCTCGCACGTTGACACGGTGCCGGGCGACATCCCGGTGGAGGTGCGGCCGGCGCCGCCGGACGGGGAGCTGCCGGAGCCGTCCGACGTCCGCGTCGGCGAGCCCGGCGAGCCCGTGCTGTGGGGGCGCGGGGCAGTCGACGCGACGGGGCCGCTGGTCGCGATGGCGGTCGCGGCGGTGAAGACGGGCGTCTCCTTCGTCGGCGTCGTCCGCGAAGAGGTCGACTCCGGCGGCGCGCGCCACCTCATCGGCGACCGCGACGCGCCCGAGGCCGTCATCAACGGCGAGCCCTCGGGCTGGCAGGGGATCACCCTCGGCTACCGGGGCCTGTTGGAGGGGACGTACGTGAACACGAGCGAGTCGGGCCACTCCTCGCGGCCGGAGCCGAACGCGATCCAACACGCGATCGACTGGTGGCACGGCGTCGAGGAGGCGTTCACCCCCGAGGACCCGGAGACAGCGGTGTTCGACCAGGTGACGACCAAGCCCATCTCGGTCGACGGCGGGCTGAGCGACGACGGGCTCGCCGTGGAGACGACGATGGAGGTCCAGCTGCGGGTCCCGCCCTCTCGCCCGGTCGACGAGGTCCACGAGCTCGCGGAGGCGGAGCTCTCCACCGGGTCGGTGCAATGGGGCGACCCGATGCCCCCCGTGATGGAGAGCCCGCGGACGGAGCTGGCGCGGGCGTTCCGCGTCGCGATCCGCGGCGGCGGCGGGGACGTGCGCCTGCTCCGGAAGACCGGCACGAGCGACATGAACCTCTTCGCGGCCGCGTGGGACCGCCCGATGGTCACCTACGGCCCCGGGAACTCCGACCTGGACCACGCGCCGGACGAGCGGCTCCCGCTCTCCGAGCTGGACCGCGCCGTGACCGTCCTGACCGACGTCTGTCGGAAGCGACTGTAACTACCGCCGCGTCGACCACCGGACACGCGACCGTTTTCGAACGACACGACACCACTATCCCACACACCACAACGATGCCACTCGCCACCGACGACTTCCTCGACATCGACGACGTGACGCCCGCCGAACTGGACGCGTTGCTCGACCGCGCCGCCGCGATGAAGGCGGGCGAGGCCGACCCGCGACTGGCGGACGCGACGCTGGGGATGATCTTCGAGAAACCCTCGACGCGCACCCGCGTCTCCTTCGAGACGGGGATGACCCGACTCGGGGGCCACGCGATGTTCCTCGGGCCCGACGACATCCAGCTCGGCCACGGCGAGCCGCTGAAGGACACCGCGCGCGTGCTCGGCCGGTACGTCGACGGCGTGATGGCCAGGCTCTTCGACCACGCGGACGTCGAGACGCTCGCCGCATACGCCGACTGCCCCGTCGTCAACGGACTGACCGACGAGGCACACCCCTGTCAGACGCTCGCCGACCTGCTCACGATCCGGGAGACGGTCGGCGAGGACGCCACCGTGGCGTGGGTCGGCGACGGCAACAACGTTGGGCAGTCGTTCGTCGTCGGCGCCGCGATGGCCGGGATCGACGTGGAAGTCGCCACCCCCGCCGACTACGGGATGGACCCCGGGGTCTTCGACCGCGCCGCCGAGTTCGGCGCCGACGTGGAGCCGACGACCGACCCCGAGGCCGCGATCGACGGCGCCGACGTCGTCTACACCGACGTGTGGATCTCGATGGGACAGGAGGACCAGCGCGAGGAGAAGCTCGCCGCCTTCGAGGGGTTCCAGCTGAACGCGGACCTGCTCGCCGGCACCGACGCGGCGGTGATGCACTGCCTGCCCGCCCACCGCGGCGAGGAGGTCACCGACGACGTGTTGGAGTCCGATCGCGCCCTCGTCTGGGACCAGGCCGAGAACCGGATGCACGCGCAGAACGCGCTGCTCGTCGAGCTGCTCGGCGGGGAGTAGGCGAACGGCGGCGGCGATCGAACCGCGGACTCATTTATAAAGAGATGTGCGGTGGCGTGCGCCCGTGAGCGAGCCTTCGGCTCGCGAACGGCGCCGCGCGAGGGACGCGGTGAGCGCTCGGAGAGCGCGAACCGCGAGGCTGGGGAGGCGTGAGGTGCGGAGTCGTGCGGTCGGGTGGGACTCAAAGGGGCAGTCGCGAGGACGAAGGCGGGCGACACAAGGACCACAGGAGCGAACGAAGTGAGCGACGAGGACCGCAGCGAGCCCACCGAGTCCTCGCGACTGGGGCTTTGGAGGTGTTCACCGCCGATTCACCATCGAACAGTTATCACCGAGCGACTGCGGCTTTAGAGCTCTTCTCCGCGACAACAAATCGCTTATAAAACGCTGGTTCGCGGTTTAGTTCCCGGTCCAGCGCAGGACCGCCAGCGTCCCCTCGTACAGCACGATCATCGTGAGCGTCACGATGATCGGCGCCATCCCGGTCGGGTCGGGGCTGAAGAGGAACGCGATCCCGAGGAACGCCCCCCAGAACAGCAGGCGCTTCGCCTCCAGCCACTGTCGGGTGACGAGGTTCATCATGATCGCGAGCATGATGAAGAGCGGGATCTGGAAAACGATCGCCATGAACGCGAGCATGATGACGATGAGGTTGAACGTCTCCGCGAGCCCGAAGGCGATCGTCGCGGCGTCGGCGGTGTAGGTGGTGAAATACGAGAAGATCGCGGGCAACACGAGGAAGTGCGCGAACGCGATGCCGATCCCGCCGAGCACCAGGCTGGTCGGGACCGCCGCGAGGTAGTAGCGCCGCTCGTTCTCGTACAGCCCGGGCTTCATGAACCGGTAGGTCTGGTAGACGAACGCCGGGAGCCCGACGACGACGCCCGCGAGCCCGGCGACCTTCAGCCGCGTGAGCGGGAGTTCGAGGGGGCCGTACAGCCGCGGGCGGTTCTCCAGCGGCGCGGGGATGTGGTAGCTCCAGAAGTAGTTGATGAGCTCCGTCGACTCCGTCACCACCACGAGCGTCGCGAGCCCGCCGAAGAGGAAGACGACCGCGAGCCGCCGCATCATCTCCTCGATGTGGGCCGCGAGCGGCATCTCCTCGTCCGACTCCGGCGCCTCCAACCCCTCGAAGGAGTCGCCGTCGGTACCGTCGTCCGCGATCGTCGCGTCCTCGACCGTCCCGGCGGCGGCCGCGTCCCCGGCCGTTGCCGGCGTTCCGCCGTCGCCGAGGCTCTGCGCGCTCTCGGACTCGTGGACGTCGAAGACGTCGCTCGCGTCACCGCTTCCGTCGCTCGCCTCGTCGTCACTCATCTCGTCGCTTCCGTCGCTCGCCTCGTCGTCACTCATCTCGTCGCTTCCGTCGCTCGCCTCGTCGTCACTCATCTCGTCGCTTCCGTCGCTCGCCTCGTCGTCACTCATCTCGTCGCTTCCGTCGCTCGCCTCGTCGCTTTCGCTACCCGGGTGATCACCGGGCTCGGCGCCCTCGGCGGCGCCGTCGACCTCGGCCGTGACCTCCGGAGAGACCTCGGATTCGACGGAGGGGTCCTGGTCGCCGGTGGACTCATCGTCCGCATCGGTGCCGTCGGGGTGGCTGGGGGGGTCACCGGCGGCCGAGTCGTCCTCGGGGGCCGATGAGTCGTCGCGCGACCGGTCCGAGTCGTCCATTCAGTTCTCCATCGCGACCGGGCGATTATAGGCCTTTTCGGATAGAGCCGAGCCGGGCGGAGACTCGGGGCGCGCAGAGCGGGTCGAAAAGGTTGATAACGGGGACGGACTTCCACTCCCGTATGGCGAGTGCCCTCGACGAGGATACCCAGCAGTCGCTCGCGGAGGGACGCGAGTCGGCGAAGGCGTTCCTTCGATCGATTCAGAAGGACCTCCAGAAGGTGTTCGTCGTCTTCCTGCTGGGCTTCCTCGCGACGTTCTGGGCGCTCCGCACGTACGTCTGGGAGTTCCTCTACAACGTGACGAAGTCGAACATGCCCCCCGCGATCGCCGCCGAGACCGACGTCATCGCGACGACCCCGTTCGAGGTGATCCTCCTGCAGGCGAAGATCGGGCTGATCGTCGGGGTGATCGTCGCGATCCCGCCGCTGATCTACGTCTCGCGCGACGAACTCCGCGCCCGGGGCGCGTGGCCGCAGTCGCCAATCGCGCGCTGGAAGCTCGCTGGGATCGGCCTCCTCGGCGGCGGCCTGTTCAGCGTCGGCGTCGCCTACGGCGTCTACGCCTTCTTCCCGATCATGTTCTCCTTCCTGGCCGGCTTTGGGCTGGAGGCCGGCATCCAGCCGACCTACTCCATCGTGATGTGGACGGAGTTCATCGTCTTCCTCTCGCTGTCGTTCGGGCTCGCCGGCCAGATGCCCCTCCTGATCACCGGGCTTTCCTACTCGGGGATCGTCCAGTACGAGACGTTCCGAGACAAGTGGCGCTACGCGATCGTCGCCATCTTCGTCTTCGGCGCCGTGTTCTCGCCGCCGGACCCGTTCACGCAGCTGATGTGGGCGTTCCCGCTGATCGCCTTGTACGGCTTCAGCCTCTACCTCGCGAAGCTCGTCGTGACGGCCCAGCGGAGCTCCGACCGCATCGACGTGCTCGACGCGGCCCGGAACCACTGGAACGTCGTCGGCGGCGCGGCCGTCCTCGGCGGCGGGCTCGTGTACGCCTTCTACGAGTACGGCGGACGGACCGCGCTCAACGACCTCCTCAGACTCGCCAACAGCAACTGGCGCTTCCTCGAACCAGGTGCGGGCTTCGGGGTCGACCCGGTGACGGCGACCGCGATCTACGCCGCCGTCTGGGCGCTCGCGTTCGTCACCGTCGCGACGCTGTGGGCCGTCTACGCCGACCTCGACACGACGAGCGCGGGGTACCAGTACGGGGATCCGGCCGCCATCGACGTGGGTGAACTGGACGCCGCGGGCGTCCGGGCCGCCCCCGACGCCGCCTTCGCGGAGATGGACGAAGGGGAGTCGCTCGCGCTCGCGCAGGCCGCGATCGACGACGACGACCCGGAGAAGGCGGAGGCGATCCTCGACCGCTTCGACGGGGTACGCGAGAACGGTGAGAACGGAGACGGAAGCGAGGACGCCGACGGAAGCGGCGACACGGGCGCGACCGACTCCGGCGGGGCCGGCGGCGCCGGCGGTCAGGACGGGCTAATGGGAACGGTACAGGACCGGACCTCCCGCGCGAGTTCGACGTTCCTCTCCGAGCTCACCGAGGACGAGGACGGAGACGCCGAGGACGATATCGGCGGTTACTACAAGGACGTCCGGTTCATCTTCGACTCCCTGCGGTCGCGGTCGTTCCGGCTCGTCGCCGTCTTCGGGAGCGTGATGGCGGCCGCGTTCACGTGGCTGTACCTCGGCGGGCTGGCGACGGTGCGCAACGACCTCGAGTCGCGCGTCCCGGCAGAGATCGAGGGCGGGATCAACATCATCACGCTCCACCCGGTCGAGGCGCTGATCTTCATGGTGAAGTTCTCGATCCTGCTCGGGATCGTCGCGGTGTTCCCGGTCGCGCTCTACTACGCGTGGCCGGCCCTCCGCGAGCGCGGCTTCGTCGCCGGGCGGATCTGGCAGGTGTACCTCTGGGCCGGCGCGCTGCTCGGCGGGCTGCTCGGCGGCTTCGCGCTCGGGTACGCCTACATCGCGCCGGGGCTCATCGGCTGGCTCGTCACCGACGCGCGGCTCGCGGACATGGTGATCACCTACCAGGTGAGCGACTTCCTCTGGCTCGTCGTCTACACGACGATCGGGATCGGCTTCCTCGCCGACATCCCGATCGCGATGGTGCTGTTGAACAACACCGGGGTGCCCTACCGGACCTTCCGGAACCGCTGGCGCGAGGTCACGGTCGGGATCATGCTCGTCGCCGCGGTGTTCACCCCGGCGGACGTGATCACGATGTTCCTCGCGACGCTGCCGCTGATGGCAGCGTACGGGGTCGGCGTCGGCCTCCTGTTCCTCGTCACGTTCGGCGGGCGCCGGAACCTCTCGCCGCCCTCGAAGGTCGTCGAGCGCTGATCGGCGGGGGCGTCGAGGGGTGACCAAGCGCGAGGCCGCCCCGACCGACGGGTATTCCCGCGCGCGCACGCAACGGGGGGACAAGATGAGCAAGGACTACATCGAGGTCCGCGGCGCCGAGGAGCACAACCTCAAGGACCTCGACGTCCGGATCCCGCGCGAGGAGTTCACCGTCGTCACCGGGCTCTCCGGGTCGGGGAAGTCGTCGCTCGCGTTCGACACCGTTTACGCCGAAGGGCAGCGCCGGTACATTGAGTCGCTGTCGGCGTACGCCCGCAACTTCCTCGGACAGATGGACAAACCGCAGGTGGAGGCCGTCGAGGGGCTCTCGCCGGCGATTTCCATCGACCAGAAGAACGCGGCGAACAACCCCCGCTCGACCGTGGGGACCGTCACCGAACTCCACGACTACCTCCGACTGCTGTACGCCCGGGTCGGCACGCAGTACGACCCCGTCACCGGCGAGGAGGTCGGCGAGCAGTCCGCCCAGGACATGGTGAAACAGATCCTGGAGCTCCCGGAGGGGACCCGCGCGAAGATCGCCGCGCCGGTCGTCCGCGACCAGAAGGGCGCCTTCGAGGAGCTGTTCGAGGAGCTCGCGAGCGACGGGTACGCCCGCGTCGAGGTCGACGGCGAGCCGGTCGACCTGACGCTCGACGACCCGGAGCTCGACCAGAACTACGACCACACGATCGACGTGATCGTCGACCGCGTGACCGTCTCGCCCGACGCCCGGTCGCGGATCACCGACTCCGTCGAGACCGCCTTGGAGGAGGCCGGCGGCGCGCTCAAGCTGATCGTCCCGGACCCGCCCGCGGACGTCCCCTTCGCCTCCAACGCGCGCTCGACCGGGTCGCTCGCGGCGGACGCCGACGGCGACGACCGGCTGGTCATCGAGTTCTCCGAGGAGCTCGGCAACCCCAACTCCGACTTCCAGTTCTCCGAGATCGAGACGCGCTCGTTCTCGTTCAACAGCCCGTACGGCGCCTGCCCCGAGTGCGAGGGGATCGGTTCCACGAAGGAGGTCGACGAGGGGCTCGTGGTCACCGACCCCTCGAAGCCCCTCAAACACGTCTTCGAGCCGTGGAGCTACGACCGCACCTACTACTCCCGCCAGCTCGATAACGTCGCCGACCACTTCGGCGTCTCGCTCGAGACGCCCTTCGAGGAGCTGGACGAGTCGATCCGGCGGCAGTTCCTCTACGGCACCGACGACCTGGTCCACTTCGAGTGGACCACGAAGAACGGCACCCGCGAGAAGACCGAGCGCTTCGAGGGCGTCATCCCGAACCTGGAGCGTCGCCACGTCGAGACCGACTCCGAGCGCGCTCGGGACCACATCGAGGAGTTCATGGCCGTGACGACGTGCCCGGAGTGCGAGGGGACCCGCCTGAAAGAGCAGTCGCGGCACGTGCTGGTGGGAGATGCCGCGATCACCGAGGTGAGCGAGCTGTCCATCGCCGGCGCTCGCGAACACTTCGAGGGGATGGAGTCCGAGCTGAACGAGCGAGACACGACGATCGCGACGGAGATTTTAAAAGAGATCCGCGCCCGGCTCGGCTTCATGGAGGAGGTCGGCCTGGAGTACATCACGCTCGACCGGGAGGCGTCGACGCTCTCGGGCGGCGAGAGCCAGCGCATCCGGCTCGCGACGCAGGTCGGCTCCGGGCTCGTGGGCGTGCTCTACGTGCTCGACGAGCCGTCGATCGGGCTTCACCAGCGCGACAACGACCGCCTCCTGAACACCTTGGCCGGGCTCCGCGACCTGGGGAACACCCTCGTCGTTGTCGAGCACGACGAGGAGACGATGCGCCGCGCCGACGAGATCATCGACATGGGGCCCGGCCCCGGCAAGCGCGGCGGCGAGGTCGTCGCGCAGGGGGACTTCGACGACATCGTCGCGGTCGACGAGTCGGTCACCGCCGACTACCTCGCGGGGCGCAGGGAGATTCCGGTGCCCGAGGAGCGCCGCGAGCCGGACGGCGAACTGACCGTGCGAGGCGCCCGCCAGCACAACCTCAAGGACCTCGACGTGTCGGTCCCGCTCGGCACGCTGACGACCGTCACCGGCGTCTCCGGCTCCGGGAAGTCGACGCTCGTCAACGACATTCTTTATAAGGGACTCGCCCGCGAGATGAACGACAACACCTCGGTCGACCCCGGCGAGCACGACGCGATCGAGGGGATCGAGGGGATCGAGACGGTGCGGCTCATCGACCAGTCGCCGATCGGCCGGACGCCTCGGTCGAACCCCGCGACGTACACCGACGTGTTCGACTACGTCCGCGAGCTGTTCGCGGAGACCAAGCTCTCGAAGCGCCGCGGCTACGAGAAGGGGCGCTTCTCGTTCAACGTGAAGGGCGGGCGCTGCGAGGAGTGCGGCGGCCAGGGGACCGTGAAGATCGAGATGAACTTCCTCTCGGACGTGTACGTCCCCTGCGAGCAGTGCGGCGGGGCGCGCTACAACGACGAGACGCTCGACGTCACGTACAAGGGCGCGACCATCTCCGACGTGCTCGACATGAGCGTCGAGGAGGCGTACGACTTCTTCGAGAGCCACCAGGGGCTCCAGCGCCGCCTGAAGCTCCTGAAGGACGTCGGGCTCGGCTACATGGAGCTCGGCCAGCCCTCCACCACGCTCTCCGGCGGCGAGGCCCAGCGCGTGAAGCTCGCCGAGGAGCTCGGCAAGAAGGCGACCGGCGACACGCTCTACCTGCTCGACGAGCCGACCACGGGCCTGCACAAGGAAGACGAGCGCAAGCTGATCGACGTGCTCCACCGCCTCGTCGACGGCGGCAACACGGTCGTCGTCATCGAACACGAGCTCGACCTGGTGAAGAACGCCGACCGCATCGTCGACCTCGGCCCCGAGGGCGGCGAGGGCGGCGGGGAGCTCGTCGCCAGCGGGACGCCGGAGCAGGTCGCCCGCGAGGAGGAGTCGCACACCGGGCGCTACCTGCGCGACCTGCTCCCCGACGTCGACATCGCGGGCCCGCGCGACGACCGGCGGAAGCCCGCGGCCGCGGACGACGACTGACGGGTCCGGACGGCGCCGCTCACCGGACCGCTTTCTCGATCCGCGCCGCGAGGACCTCGTACTGGCCCGGGCCGACGTCCTTTTCGACGTAGTCGGTCACGTCGTCGAGGATCGCTTTCTTGGCGACGCGCTCGCTACCCTGGCCGGTGTACAGGATGAAGGGGAGCGTCGGGCGCTCGTCGCGGACCGCGTTGAGGAAGTCGATACCGTCCATGACCGGCATTTTGAAGTCGCTGACGACACAGTCGATGGTCCTCGCACGGCCGTCGTCGGAGAGGATATCGAGGGCCGCGCGGGCGTTCGGCGCTTCGGTTACCGACAGCCGGTCGGACTGCTCGTTCAGGAACACCGTCGTCAGCTCTCTGCTCTGTTCGTCGTCGTCGACCAACAGGACCTCGATCGGGCTCTCTCGCTGTGAGGCCGAACCGATCGCATCGGTCGCCAGCAGGTCGGTGCGGAGGTACCGACCGAAGAGGTTCAACGAACGGAACGACGGGAAGCGGACGCTGACGCGTTCGACCCGATCGGGTGCCCGCAGGTACAGGACGACCTCCGGGGCCTCGGTCCCGGAGAGGCTGAAGCGCGCGACCTCGTCGCGCTGGACCGCGATACGCGGGCCGTCGTCGGCCGGTTCGAACCGGATCTCGGTGGCCGAAACGCGGAGACGACACGGCCGTCGCTCTTCGGTGTCGTCGTTCGCGCCTCGGTGCGAGACGCTTACTTCGGTGTCGATGAGGAGTCGCTTGAACAGGACGCGCTGGAATTTCACGAGCGTCGCGGCGTCCGCCTGGACGCTGAGCGTGCCGCGGTCGGTGCCCCCGTCGAACGCGAGCGTGACCGTCTCCGTCGAGTCGGGGGGAGCCGTCCCCGAGACGTCCCGCACAATATCGAAGACGTCCTCGACGTCGATGCGGTGCGTCGCGTCGCCGGTCGTGACCTGAAGTTCCGTCTCCGTCATCGCGACGCGACCCCGGCCGGTCTCACTGCTCGTCGATTTGCTGAACCCGACGACGGCACCGAAATCGGCGATGATCGGATCGGTCAACACCGACAGTTCGGGCAATTGAGTAATAAACGTATTGCCGTTCGGCCGAGACCGCAGGTCTTCGCCGTCACGAACTCGGGGATCGGGTGACCGCTACGGGGGCGTACCGGGGCCTCGCTCGGCGACGGGTGCCCCGGCCTCAGAACTTCTCCAGCAAGTCCCCGTAGAAGTCGGTGTCGCGGTCGCCGGCGAGCTTCTCGACGATGAGCTCCGGCGTCGATCGCGCGAGGTGCCCCTTCCGCGGCGAGCGGTTCACCCGGAGCTCCCCGTCGACGAGCCCGGCCGCCTCGATCCCGTCGACGGCGACGTCGAAGTCGGCCGCGTCGCGGATCTCGCGGGCGAGGTGCGAGACGAAGACGGCGGTAGCGTCCTGGCCGTCCAGCGCCTCCAGGATACCCGCGATGATCTTCGCGGAGGCGCCGGGCTCGGTGATCGACTCCAGCTCGTCGACGAGGACGAGCCGGCCGTCCGCGCCCTCGACGAGGTCGCCGAAGTCCCGAAGCGTCGCCTCGAACGCGCCCGCGTCGAGGGTGCCCTGCGATTTGGCGTAGTAGTGGACCTCCTCGAAGCGTTCGACGGTCGCCGACTCGGCCGGCACCGGCATCCCCATCTGCGCGAGCACGACGACCAGGGCGACCAGGTCGAGCGTGGAGGTCTTGCCGCCGGAGTTGACCCCGGAGAGGAGCGTCGCGCCCGACACGGCGTAGTCGACCGGCTCCGCGTCGGCGAAGTCGACGTCGAGGAGCGGGGAGCGACCGCGCTCGATGCGGAAGCCAGAGTCGGACGACTCGGGGGCGACCACCTCAGGCATCGCGCACTCGAAGTCGCGGGCGAACCGCGCGAGCGCGAGCTCCACGTCGAGTTCGAGCGCGTCTCGGACGAGCGACGCCACCGGCTCGCGGAGCTCCCCGAGGTCGCTCGCGAGCTCGGCTTTCAGCCGGGCGGCCCGCCGGTCGCGCGCCGCAGCGAGCTCGGTGTTGAGCCGCGAGACGGCGCTCTCGTCGTGGTCGACCGGGAACGAGGGGTCGCCGCCGAAGACTCGCTCGGCGAGCTCCGCTTCCTCGGGCTCCAGGCGGAGCGCGTCGACGAGGTGCTCGCGGGCGCTGGCGATCGCCTCGTCGTACTCGTCGGCGAGCTCGCGGTCGAGCAGCGAGTCGACGCGGGCGCCCTGCTCGACGAGCGAGAGGAAGTCGGTCCCCTCGATGGTCACGTCACGCTCGCGGATCGCCTCCCTGAGGCGGTCGTCGGCGACCGACTCCGCGGTCGACACCGCCGCGTCGAGGTCGTCGACGGCGGCCGTCAGCCGTTCCAGCTCCCCGTCGCCGACGATCGTCCCGTCGTCGTCGAGCCGCGCGAGGGCGTCGCGGAGGGCGTCGGTGTCCGCCGCGGTGTCGTCGTCAGCGACGGGGTCGCCGGCGGCCGCGGCCGCCTCGTGGACCGCCGCGGCCGCCTCCAGCCGCTCGCGGTTCGCGGCGAAGAAGGCGAGCAGCCGCTCGGGCACGGTCTCCGCGGGCTCGTCGAGGGCGTCCGGGCGGACGTGGACGTCGCCCTCGACGTCGAGCCCGGCGAACTTCTCGTCCAAGACGATCACGGTCGCGTACGACCGCGCGAGCTCGGAGACGTCACGCGTGTCCTCGACCGTCTCGACCGACAGCTCCGGGATCGTCGACTCGGCGCGGGCGAGCGTCTCGGCGTCGGCGGTCGCGAGACAGCGGTCGCGCACCCGGACCGTCGGCGGATCGGTGAGGGGCTCGACCCCGGCGAGCGCCTCGCAGACCGCCGGGTCGGGGTCGCGCTCAATCGCCGACTCGACGAACGACTGCGCCTCGTCGATCCGCGAGGCCGAGGCGCTCGGGTAAAAGGTCTCCAGCCGCTTGGCGGCGTAGTCGGTGACCGTGCGCTCGCGGAGCAGGTCGATCGCCTCGCGGTACACCTCGCGGGCGCGATCGGTCGCCAGCACGCGGCCGTCGTCGCCGTGTCGCCGGCGGATCGCGCCGCGGGCGATCCGTGCGGCGCGGGCCTCGTTGACGCCGGGGGCGCGGGCGATCGCGGCGACGTCGCCGGACTCGACGGTGTCGGCCGGGTCGTCGAGCTCGCGCAGCGCGGCGGCCGTCTTCGCCCCGACGCCGGGGATCGCCTCCAGCTCCATCTACCCGCCGCTATCGGGGCAACGCGCAAAAGGATGGGGGGTCCCGGCGCGGTCGGACGGACTGCGGCGGGACGGGAGGGGCGTCCCGCCGGAGCGCGCGAGTCCGTCCCCGCGACGCGGCCGACGCGCTTTTTCCCGCCGCTCCCGAATCGAGGCCATGAGCCACCACACGCTCGCCGCCGACCGGGACGCGCTCGACCCGGAGACGGCGGCGAAGGCGACGGCCGCCCGCGACGCCCTCGGCGAGCGCGACCGGGTCCTCGTCGCCTTCTCGGGCGGGGTCGACTCCGCGGTCGTCGCGGCGCTCGCGCGGGACGCCCTCGGCGACGACGCGGTCGCGTGCACGGCGCGGAGCGAGACGCTGCCGGCCGCGGAGCTCGACGACGCGAGGCGGGTCGCCGGCGAGATCGGGATCCGCCACGAGACCGTGACGTTCTCCGAGCTCGACGACCCGAACTTCGTCGCCAACGACGGCGACCGCTGTTACCACTGCCGGACGATGCGGCTCGGACGGATGTACGAGACGGCCCAAGAGCTGGGGATCGGGACGGTCTGCGACGGGACGAACGCCGACGACCCCGGCGAGGGCCACCGCCCCGGCCTGCGCGCGGTCGAGGAGCTGGACGTGTTCTCGCCGCTGCTGGACGCCGGGATTTCGAAGGACGAGGTCCGCGAGATCGCCGAGGCGTACGACCTGTCGGTCGCCGACAAGCCGTCGATGGCGTGTCTCTCCTCGCGGATCCCGACCGGGCTCGAGGTGACCGAGGAGCGACTCGACCGAGTGGAGAAGGCCGAGCGCGTGCTCCGCGAGTGGGGGTTCGAGGGGTTCCGCGTCCGCGACCACGACGGGCTCGCGCGCGTCGAGATCGCGCCGGACGAGCTGGAGCGCGCGCTCGACCCGGCGTTCGCCGACGCCGTCCACGAGCACCTCACCGACCTCGGCTTCGACTACGTCACCCTCGACATGGCCGGCTACCGGACCGGGAGCGTGAGTCCGGGCGGCGAAGAGGACGGCGAGACGGAGGCGGACGGCCGTGGAGACGGCGAGACGGAGGCGGACGGCCGTGGAGACGGCGAGACGGAGGCGGCGAGCCCCGACCTCGGCCGGCGCTACCCGCGCTGATGGGAGCTCGAGTGGACGGCTGCGGGACGGCCGCCCGTTATCACCGGTGAGACCCCGACGCAAATGCTTATAATGCGTGTTGGAGAACTAACACCTATGGGTGAAGCACAGACGCTCGCGGTCATCGCCGGCGGCGTCGGCGGCTCCGTCGGTGCGTTCGTCGGCGTCGCGGTCGGGGAGACCGCGCTCGCGGCGACGCTGACGACGCTCGTCGTCGCGCTGTTGGTGGGCGGCGGCGTGGTCGCGAGCGCCGTCATCGCCGGTGACGTGGAGTTCTTCGCGAACGCCGACGGCGAATAGGGTTGGTTCGGAATCCCAGCCGCTTATTTATAACGCTCTTGTGTAGCACATTGTTGATTTCAGAGAGTTGCTTTGACGGCGTGTTTGAGCGCTTTTCGTCCGGGTTTGCGGTAGAGTTCTCGTCTGAGTTGGAACGCTCGGAGATACTGTGTGAGGCGATCTTTTGAGA
>NZ_JAODIX010000063.1 GCF_026586675.1 Halorubrum yunnanense | reverse complement strand
CGGACGAGAAGCGCTCAAACACGCTGTCAAAGCTACTCTCTGAAATCAACAATGTGCTACACAAGAGCGTAGTAGAATTATAACTGTTATCGCGTACGGGCGAGCGGGGGCGCTGCTGTTGCGTTGCGGCAAGCGCGTGCAAGTGTCCCGCCGTTGCTGTTGATACTAATTACCAAGTACAGCTTCACGCACAACACATCGCTCAAAGGATTCCTATTTGTCAACGGATATATCTATGAACAGTGTGGGATCGTGTCACACGTTCACGGCCTGCCACCAACAGGCAAAGACGAGTCCTCGGTTCCGATCTGGATAAATATAATATTTATTTATATTATGTAAATTTGGTAAATATGCAGCGTATCTCCAATAAAGTGTCCTGGCGGGTATGGAATCGCCGGGGTATCAGTCCCACTCAATGCGTTTCTACTCGCGAACGACTATTTCTGAGGTATCACGTATGATCTTAGTACGTCAGAGTTCGATAACCCTACACCACGCGCCCGTATCGCGAGAACTCGTCGAGGCGTTCGTTCGACCAGTGATACGCGTTCCCGCGCCCGCCGCGACGATGAGTGACGTATCCCTCTTCGTCCAGTTCCTTCATCAGCTCACCCACCTGTCGATCTCCAACTGAGGTTTCCGCCGCGATCTCGCCGTTCTTCCACTCACCATCGGGCCACTTCTCTGAGTCACGGATCGCGCCAACAACTTCGACCATCCCTTTAGACCATGTGTTGACCTCCAAGCGTTCGTCAGCTTCCACCCAGTACGGAAGACGGGAGGTGTGAGCGTACACTGTCGCTCCATGCTCATCTTCACTCGGGGTTCGGCTAAAGCGCATGATTGCTTGGAGGACCTCTTTCTCGACGACGTCTCGGAAGAGTGCGTTCCCGTATCCCCCGAAGTCCAAGTTCATACCCTTCGTGACGCGACCGTCTTCACCCACCTTCCGTGAAATTGCTTCGCCGTCGATTGCTCCCCACCGGATAACAGCCTCTCCCTCCGGAGGATGTGGACTTCCTATGATCGCTCCAAGCCGTGTTTCCGCGAACTTGTTACTCCCTTTGAGGTTCCCATAGTGTTCCGCGACCTCAACATGCTGTTGTACGTCAGTTGATTTGTACTGCTCTTTTGCTTGCTTTGAGGTGATGACAGCTGGACGAGAGCCTTCCTCCTCGTGAATACTCTCTAAGAGTGCGCCGTCAGAGTCAACATTGACGTGAGAACCACTCTGATATGGCTTCGCACCAGCGTCTGTCTGCTTGATTTTGAGGCCAAGAACGTCTCCGAGGTATTCTCGCTTCTCTTCGTCCGAGTCTAAGACCTCTTCATGCTCTATCCAGTCACCTCCAAGGACCATCCGCCACTTCGCGATAGTTGGAGTACCATCCAGGGCGACAACGCTCTCTGCGGCGTAGAATGGGGGAGGGATCAGGATTGTCCACTCGTCTTCGGGAGTTCTGACTGCTACTCGACCGGAACCGAGTTCGGCATATTCCCATTCGTTCTCCAAAAGATCGAACTCGATGGCAGCATGAGTTAGAAGCGGAGCATGGGCATGGAAGTGTGGACTTCGTTGGAGAGTGATTCGTGTATCTCGATGAGAATAGAATCCCATCTCCTCCTTCCATTCAGAGACGACAGTCTCGTGTTCCTCGTTATCATGCCGGCGATGGAGGTCTTTCCAGTTCTCAAACGGAAGGGTATCCTCAGCTCGCAGGTAGTTACTCACCGCCCTCGTCGCTTCGTTGTGAGTTGGCTCAAAGAAGTAGGAGTCTCCAGGGAACTCGTCGATGGCGACGTATCGCTCTTCGATATAATCTCTATTGTGAGCTTGGAGGTAGTGGCCGATCAGCACGTCGTAGTTCTCAGGATCGAACTCCCGTTTCTCCATGTACTGACAGGGTCCGTCAAGCTGGCACGGGAGATCTCTGCCAAAGTATCGTTTTGCTTCTCGGTGGATTTCTGCTCCTGAGATTCCAGATTCATACAGGTCATCAATCCTCCCCTCAATGGGATGATCCTCCCCAATCGTTTCGCACTCATGGTGAAACGCCGGTAGTACGAGGTAGTCTAATCCTTGTTCCTCACACCACTTCTCGTACTGTCCGTACAACTCTCGTCGAGAAGTGAAGATCGTCAGTGGGCTACCCGTACTTTCAGCCCACTTGACGGCGTGGTAGCTCTTTCCCATCGCAGGGAGAGCTTCGACGAGAGTGGTTCCATCTTGCTCGAATGCTTGCTGGATCGTTTTATTTAGACGGGAACGGACGGCGTCAATTGTCAATCGCTGAGATAGATTCTGAACAGAGATATATCGATTAGGTTGCTGGACCGGTTAAAGAGTATTGTACCGATACTCTATCTGTATGAATTCGATCCTAAATATCGAACAGGAACAGAAGAGGTAGTAAGACTGGCTGATCCTACTGCTTAGTCCCAACCATGAAAATTGTTAATTTCCACATTTCTGTCCAGGATAATTGAATCTGAAGGAGTGTGGATTATCTTAATTTTGGTGACAGTAACACTATTAGTACCAGTGCCGGAATAGCTCACAGAAACGCTATCGCCAACACTTATAGTACCACTACTACCAAGCTTGGTTCTCGCGTCGTTATCTACGTTGCTTGGATCAACAGCAGTGTCTCCATTATATGCGACAATTTCGAGATCGGCTTGATCAATACTATCACCGCCAGAATGTGATACGTCAAGATCAGTTGAACTACTGGCATTTTCGACGCTAAGCTGTGCAGTTGGCTGATTATCTCCAAGTGAGTCACCCAAACCGAGCACAAATGTCCCAATCACTGCGGCCAATATCACAGTTATTGCAACCATGAGTATCACTCCGATGACAGGACTCACGGCTCGGTCACTCGTAGTAATAAATTTGTTTGAATTCATGATATTATGATAGATCGACAGTGTTCTCTGCGAGGATCGTTTCCGAAGGCGTGTGGATTACTCGAACAGTGGTTTCCGTGGCTTTTTCGCTACTGACTGTAACTGATCCACCGACACTAAGATCACCAGGCGGACTGCCGCTCAGACTGTTTCCGGATCCATCCACTACGTCCAACTCACTCCCTGTAAGAGCGTCACCGCCGTTATGGGAAATCACCACCTCACCAGTTTCAGATCCCGCTTCAATACCAATCGATGCTGTCGGCTGACTATCTCCAAGCGAGTCACCCAGACCGAGTACGAATGTCCCGATCACGGCCGCCAGTATCACGGTTATTGCAACCATGAGTATCACTCCGATGACAGGACTTACTGCCCGGTCGTCAGTGTTGAATAGATTTGTTGGTTTCATTATTGTCAACCCAGCCGATTGAGATAATCATCTAAAGACTCTTTGACTGGCTCATGCCAATTTGAGAGTCCCGATTGACTATCTCAATCATTCGCTGGTTAACATAAGATACCCCCGGATCACATAAGTACTTAATGGCTTGCATATCAATTTGGATAATGGAGCAGGTATACTCAGTCGATCACATCGGGTTTGAGTGAAAGTGTCTGCTTGGGAAGGGTGTGGAAGCTACCGAAGCAGACAGCGAGATAGAAGAAGAGCACCTCCTTAATTTTGTCGTCAACAGCCTCAACGAAGAGCTTGCGATAGATCTCGACGAGAACGTCAAGGTCACGACAGAGACGTTGTACGAGGTCCTCGCCGGCGCCAGCGCCGGCGGGACCTCGATCAATCACGTCTGCGAAACGACCGAGGACTCGCCACACGCCAACACCGTTCGAGGACATCTCACCGAGCAGTTCGAACTTGACTCCGTTGAGGCGGTTGGGGACACGCTACTTCAACGAGATACGCTTGAGACGCTTCCAGATCGACCGGTGGAGGTCTGTGCAGACCTCCACCTCGACCCCTACTACGGCGATGAAGACGAAACAGAAGCGCTGTACTTCTCACAGGCGAAACGAGGAACCACAACGTTTCACGCGTACGCGACGCTGTACGCGCGGGTACGCAACAAGCGGTACACGCTGGCGGTGCGCCAGCTTGTCGCTGGCGACACCACCAGCGACGTCCTTGGTGAGTTTCTCGAACTCCTCGACGGCCTTGACCTCGGCGTCAAGGCCGTCTATCTCGATCGCGGATTCTACAACAGCACCTGTCTTGGGCTGTTGTCCACGCACAACTACGCCTACGTGATGCCGATCGTCAAGTGGGGTGAAACGATCCAAGACGAACTCAGTAGCGGCTGGAGCCGCGAGATCGAACACGATCTCGCCGGCAAGGTAACGTTCCCTGTGTTCATCGACTGCGTCTACCAACAGGGACGATACGACGAACACGGGGTGGCGCGTCACGGCTACGCCGCTGACGCGCCGTTTATCGACACACCACGGGATGCCCGAGAACACTACAGCAAGCGCTTCGGCATCGAGTCGAGCTACCGATTAGCCAAGCAGAGCCTCGCATTCACCAGTTCTCAGGACGCTGGGCTACGGCTGGTGATGTTTGTGGTGAGCCTACTGCTCCAGAATAGCTGGCGGTATCTACACTGGCGGTACGTGGCGGCGCCCCGCCGCGGGGGGCGCCGCCTCTGGAGGTGGCCGTTCACGGAGTTCTGTGAGATGGTGCTGCGGGCCGCTTGGACAGCGCTTGGTGTACGTAGGTCCATTCCAGCGAACCAGCCACTCGACAGCCGATTCTTCCGGTAGCTGTCCACCGATTTAGATAGCGGTCGTGAGTGACGACACTGTCGCGTCGGCGGCAGTGCGCCGCCGACAGCGACGGTCCATCCTGAAGATCACACTCACCAGCGCTTCGAAGACGCGCCACGACCAGTTCCATCTGATTCATCGCCATCAGACGAGATTACGCGGCTGTCGATGTGATCGACTGATACTGAAACCATCGTTTCGACTATAATCTCTACATGCAACCGACAGCACAGGGAATCGCTCGAACCTATAGTGACCGAGTATATCCAGACCCATGGGAAAAGGTTCTTGACTACCGACGGGTTCGCGAATATTCTGCTGAACATCCGAACGCTGGTCGGGTCCGAATTGGTAATGCGCTTGACCTCCCCAGTAGTCGTGTTCGTGGATGGATTAACGATTCCGTACCAGATCCAGTTCGTGGAATCAACACGGCGATCCAACACAGTTGGGTCGAACCTAATCCGAATGGGAAGATTGCCGCCTCTCTTGTCGAACTACTCGCACATGTTCTCTCAGGTGGGAGTATTTCAGAGAAATTTTTTGTCCCTGCCGTAGCACCCGGAAAGCGAGTTGAAATACAAGAGATACGACAAGCCTTCGAGAGTGTGGGTGTTGAGACTGTAACTCGTCATGAAGATTCTAAGAGTAGATCAACCGAGGTTGTTCCAGCAAACGATGGTTCAGTACTTGGACGTTGTCTCGTTACGATGGGTGTGCCAAACGGTCAAAAAACGAAGCTTGACCGGCTGCCACCTGCCGTGTGGGATGTGCCTGTGAGTGTTCGACGCTCGTTTGCGCAGATTTATCTCCGCCATCGTGGGCTGGATCATAAACAGAAAGCGACCACACAAGTCCAAGTCAAGCGCCCGGTTTCGTTCATAAAAGATCTCTGGAAACTCCTTGATGGAGTGTGTGATGGGAGAGTCACGAGTAGTGGTGAGAGAATTACCATCTCTGCAGATGCCGCTCGGGAACTACAGATCGATTAGCTCATTTGGAACAGTAGTTTCTATTTCACCACTTGGAGTCGGCCATCTTCCCTCGCTGTTCTACTCCGGCGTTGACGTAACGTTCCGTCGTCTCAATCTGCTTGTGTCGGAGCTGTTCTTTCGCGTTGTGAATCCCTTCCTCGTTTGCCCGCAAAGTAGCGACTCCCGGCGGATTGATCCGGCCTGCTCAAAGTGTGTGTATCTGGATTTGTTGAAATCCTCAGCGGCTGATACAAACGGCCTGCTGAATAGCGGGCGCGTATGTAGCACTGAAAATATCCGATCCAACTTGTGTGTGCTGGGTACCTTCTTAACACTATGGAGTGAATGTGTTTTTCGAGATGATCGCGTCCGATGGAGTGTGTACGATGATTACTTCGAGTGTATCGGCTTCTGGGCCAGTGTTATTATCATCAACACGAAAGTCAGCGTCGCCTGTGTTTATTCGGAATTCAATCGTACGGCTCGCAGCCCATTTTTCAAACCCAACACTACTCTCTCCAGAATCTATTATATTATCAGGGTCATCTTCATCAGGGTTCGGAAAATTAATCAACCGAGCCTCTTTGGGAAAATCATCGTCGCCAGAGGCATCTGCCCGAACAATAATTTCGATTTCTTCCATAGCAACGCTATCTCCACCCAAATGTGTAATTCGGACGATCTGATTGTCCCCGGCGTCCTCCTCGTCAATGACAAACTCACCAGTTGTATCCGCGACATTCGGCGCAGGTTCATTAACATCTTCTACCACACCGAGAAAAAACACAGAGACTGCCGCAGCTAAAATAACGACAATTGCGACCATAAGAATAGTCGAAATAGCAGGTGTGACAGCACGATCCTGCTGATTCATTGCTATGTCTATCCGCTACTGAGTAATACAATCACCGGACTTGCTGCTGTATTCACGCTCTATAGTCAGCACGCACTCCAAAACATATCACTGCTCAAGGATTTCAGAGTCGTGTATCTCAAATGATCTCTGTATTCTCTACGAGTGTAGACTGATGAAATCCGGATGACGCGCTCTATGACGCTGGAAAATCGGCCCACTTCTAACTCAAAATGTGGGGGTCATTTTCAATATAGCCGCACATAATGTCAGATTAGTGTTCCTGTGGTTTTATACCGTTGGGTTGAGATAGTTGCACTTAGAGAGCTTGTATCGGCAATCTGCGGGGGGTAGGTGCTTGGAGGGTGGGGCTAATCTGTCAAGATTAGCGCAATGGGCCACTCTGCCATCCCACCGCTGTGGTTTCGATTGTCTCCGATACGTCACGCGAGTCCGGCGCCTGTGGAGGCGAGTCGCGCTAACCCGGCGCATCTCACCGTGTCTCGGGTGAGTTACACCGAGACTGCTTCGATTACGGTCGTGCCGGGTATATAAATGAACACAACCTCGGGAGTGTTGAAGCTATCGCTCTCTCCCCCGAACCGCCGCAGCGCTCCGCGCTGATCGGCCTCCGGTCACTGCGAACGTGATTCCCTGGTCCGCTCCAAGGTGTTTCTGAGCGAAGACGATTGGTAACTGTCTTTTAAACTTAGTATATCGTGTTTTCATCCCGCGGACGGTTTAGCATCGGATATTATTTTCGTCCCCTCATATGTGGAATTTCCGTTTCATTATTCCAAACTATTATGATAGATCAGACCACCGTGTGTAGCATGCCAACCAATGGCAGCTCGGTGAGTCGACGACAGTTGTTGCAAACTACAGGTGCCGCGGGCACAGTGGGCATCGCCGGCTTAGCCGGTTGTTCGGGCGACGGTGGCGACGGCGGCGGGGGCGGCGGTGACGGCGGTGACGGCGGTGACAGCGACAGCTACCCCGCGCTCGGGAACTTCCCAGTCGAAGGCGACACGGTCACGTTCGGATTCAACGTTCCCCAGTCAGGCCCGTACTCGTCCGAGGGGCAAGACGAGCTCCGAGCGTACCAGCTGGCGAAGAAGCACCTCAACAACGGAGGCGGCTGGATAGAGGACTTCGAGGACCTCAGCGGCGACGGCGTTCTCGGCTACACGGTCGACTCGGTGAACGGCGACACGGCGACCGACGCCGACACCGCCCGGCAGTCCGCACAGCGGATGATAAACCGCGACGACGCCGTGATGGTCTCCGGCGGTTCGTCGAGCGCGGTGGCCATCGCCGTGCAGGGCCTCTGTCAGCAGGAGAACGTCATGTTCATGGCCTGCCTGACCCACTCGAACGACACCACCGGGAAGGACTGCGTCCGGTACGGGTTCCGTGAGATGTTCAACGCGTACATGACGGGACAGGCGCTCGCGCCGGTGCTCGAAGAGGAGTACGGCTCCGACAACACCTTCTACCAGCTGTACGCGGACTACTCCTGGGGCCAGACCGTTCAGGAGTCGATGAACCAGTTCCTCTCGGACGTCGGGTGGGAGGAACTCAACAGCGTGCCGACCCCGCTGGGGACCAGCGACTTCTCCTCGTACCTCTCGGAGGCCGCGAACAGCGGCGCAGACGTGCTCCTGCTCGACCACTACGGTCTCGACGGCGCGAACTCCGTTTCCCAAGCCGTCAACGCCGGCCTCGACGAGGACATGGAAATCGTCGTTCCGCTGTACAACCGACCGATGGCACAGGCGGCCGGCGGATCCATCGAAGGCGTGTTCGGGACGATCGCGTGGGACTCACAGATCGACAACGACGCCTCGAACAGCTTCACCACGGCGTTCGAAGACGAGTACGACCGCGTCCCCTCCGGACCGGCCCAGCTCGCCTACGCGCAGACGCTGCAGTACGCGGCCGCGGCCGAGCGAGCGGGCACGTTCTACCCGCCCGAGGTCATCCGCGAGCTCGAGGACTACGAGTACGACAACGTCGGTCTGGGTCAGGAGACGATGCGCGCGTGCGACCACCAGGCGCAGCGATCGATTCCGGTCGCACGGGGGCTGCCGGAGAGCGAACAGTCCGACGGGAACTTCATCGATCTCGTCCAGGTTACGTCCAGAGACGACGTCGGATACGCCTGTGACTCCGGGCCGGCCGCCGAGTGCGAACTCGGAGAGTACGGTGACGAGTAATGGTCGACGAGCCGGCTGAACAGCACGGGGTCGCCTCGGGGAGGACGCTGCACGGAGCCGCGCTCCCCGGTACAGGAGGTCCCGCGGACAGGACCGCTGACCGGTCGAAAACGACGTTCGACGAGGAATCTCACACGTGACGGTGCTTGCAGATATACTAACAATCCTGTTAAACGGGCTGCAACAGGGAGCGATATACGTCCTGCTGGCGGTCGGGCTGTCGATCATCCTCGGGACGCTCAAATTCGTTAACTTCGCCCACGGAGCGTTATACCTCATCGGCGCGTACCTCGGGCTGTTCATCACCGGGCAGGTCCCCCTGTCGAACGGACAGCTCGCGGACTGGGGGATCGAAGCGTACGGGATCGGCCTCGGGTTCACCGCCGCGCTCGTTCTGGTGCCGATCATCGTGTTCATCATCGGCATCCTGATGGAGCGGTTCGTCGCCCGGTCGTTCTACGACCGACCCGACACCGACCAGATTCTCGTCACGTTCGGGCTCGCGGTCATCGTTCAGGAGCTGCTCCGAGCGCTGCTCGGCGGGAGCAGCCAACCGTTCCCGCAGCCGGGGTGGGCGTCCGGGCCGATCTCGCTGCCGATCATCGGGAACTTCCCGCGATGGCGCCTCGGCGTCATCGCGATTACCGCAGTGCTCGTGATCGGCGTGTACGCGCTGGTCGAGTACACCGACTTCGGACTCATCGTCCAAGCGGGGACGCTCGACGAGGAAATGGTCCGGCTGCTGGGGATCCGGCTCAGCCGCCCCTATCTCGTCGTCTTCGGGATCGGTGCCGCGCTCGCCGGCGTGGCCGGCGTCGTCGGCGGGCCGCTCGCGAACGTTAACCCCAACATCGGCACCGAACAGTTGGTGCCGGCCTTCCTGACCGTCGTTATCGGCGGCGTCGGGAAGATCGAGGGCGCGGTGGTGGCCGGGCTAATGCTCGGCACGCTGCAGGTGGCGCTCATCCAAACCGGCTACGCCGCGTGGAGCCAGGTCGGCATCTACGCCCTCGCCGCGGTCATCCTGTTGGTGCGTCCGCAGGGGCTCCTCGGTTCGGAGGTGGACGTCGCATGAGCGACGAGCCACGCGACGCGACACCGGCGGCGGCGAGCGAATCGGGCGCCGACGTCAGCGACGGGTTCGCAGCTCGACTGTCGAGGTTCCGCGAACGGGAGAGCTCGACGGTACTGATAACGATCGTCGGCGTACTCGTCTTCCCGTTCATCTTCAACAACCTCCTCAACGGCTACACGCAGCTCGCGACGCTGATGCTCATCTGGGGCATCTTCGCCGTCGGGTTCGACATCCTGCTGGGGTACACCGGACTGCTGTCGTTCGGTCACGCCGTCTTCTGGGGGGGTGCGGCCTATGCGGCCGGTATCTTCAGTGCGAGCGTCAGCAGCCAACCGTTGCTGGTGTTGCTTGCCGGCACGGTGTTCGCGGTGTTGCTGGCGTGGGTCGTCGGCTTCCTGTCGCTGCGGCGCGGCGGGATCTACTTCGCCATCCTCACGCTGACGTTCGGCCAGATGGCGTTCTACCTCGCGGCGTCGCCGCTCGCGTTCCTCACGAACGGTGAGAACGGGTTCACGTCGGTCACCATCGCCCCGTTACTGGGCGTCATCGACCTTCACGGGGGAGTCCCGTTCCCGTTATCGATCGCGGTCGACAACATGCTGTACGTGTTTGTGGCCGTCGTTACCGTACTGTCGGTCGCGATGGCGAATCGCATCCTGCATTCGCCGTACGGAATCGTGTTCCGTGCGATCCGGGAGAACGAGCGACGGGCCGAGTTCGTCGGCCTGCACGTCTGGCGGTACAAGCTGATGGCGTTCATCATCTCGGCCGCCTTCGCCGGTATCGCCGGGAGCCTGTTCGCTATTGAAGGGAACTACGTGCCGCTGGGATCGCTGTACTGGACCGAGTCCGGCGCGATCGTCATCATGACCGTGCTCGGCGGTGTCGGGTCGCTGTTCGGGCCGTTGTTCGGCGCCGGCCTGTACCTGTACATCGAGAACATCGTCAGCGGGTTCGAAACGCTCGGTTCGTTCTGGCATCTCATCCTCGGGATCGTGTTCGTCGTCGCCGTCGTCGTTTTCCCCGACGGCATCTGGGGCGGTATCGAGTATCTGCGTGACAAGGTCACCGGAGGTGACGAGTCATGACGCTTCTACAAACTGAACAACTCACGAAGCAGTTCGGCGGTCTCACAGCGGTCGACGAGGTGGACATGGAGATCGAACAGGGCGAGGGCGTAAGCCTCATCGGTCCCAACGGGGCGGGGAAATCGACGCTTATCAACCTCGTCACCAGACGGCTGGAACCGAGTTACGGCGACGTCTCGTTCAAAGGGGAGTCCATCGTCGGAATGGACCCCCACGAGGTCGTCCAACAGGGCATGAGCAAGTCGTTCCAGACGGCCTCGGTCTTCCCGGAACTGAGCGTCAAGGAGAACGCGACTATCGCCGCGTTAGCCGCCGAACACGGGTCGTTCCGGGTCAACTTCTTCCGACACCGGAACAGCTACCCGGCGGTCGAGGAGTTGACGAACGACGTTCTCAGATCGGTCGGGCTGTACGGCGAGCGGGAGACCCAGGCGGACAGTCTGGACTACGGCAACAAGCGCCGCCTCGAACTCGGCATCGCGCTCGCCGCGGAACCGGACATGCTGCTGATGGACGAACCGACCGCCGGGATGTCGCCCGACGAGACGCAGTCGACCGTCGAGCTCATCAAGCGGGTGAAAGACGAACTGGACCTGACGTTCCTCCTCGTCGAGCACGACATGGAGATCGTCTTCGACATCTCCGACCGTATCGTCGTTCTCAACCGCGGATCGGTCATCTCCACGGGGACGCCGGAGGAAGTACAAAACGATCCGGCCGTCCAGGAAGCGTATCTCGGAGGTGTCGAGGAGTGACGCTGCTCGACGTCGAGGCGATCGACGGTTACTACGGCGAGAGCCACATCATCCAGGACCTGTCGCTGAGCGTTGACGACGGCGAGATCACGGCTCTCTTGGGGCGCAACGGTGCGGGGAAGACGTCGACGTTGCGGTGTATCTCGGGGGCGACGCCGCCGGACGTCCGAAGCGGTCGGATCCGGTTCGACGGGGTCGACATTACCGACGAGCCGCCCGAGGACATCGCCGTCAGGGGCATCTCGCTGGTCCCGGAGGAACGGCGCGTGTTCTCCGACCTCACCGTCGCCGAGAACCTCCACCTCGCGGACACCGTCCGCAACAAAGCGAATACGCTGGGGCGAGATCTCGACTTCCGCGACGACGGGATGTCCACGTCGGACATCTACGAGTACTTCCCCCGGCTCGACGAGCGGCGCACGCAGAAGGCGGGGACGCTGTCGGGCGGCGAGCAGCAGATGCTCGCGATCGCCCGGGCGCTCCACCAGAGCACCGACCTGCTGATGCTCGACGAGCCGTACGAGGGGTTGGCCCCGCAGATCATCGAGGCCGTCGAGAACGCGATCCGTCGCATCAGCGAGGCCGGCACCACGATACTGTTGGTCGAACAGAACGCCGTGGCCGCGATGAAGATCGCCGACCGGTGTTACGTGCTGGACCGCGGCCAGGTCGTCTTCGAGGGGCCCGCCGAGGAGCTCCAGGCGGATCAAGAAACGCGCGACAAGTACCTCGGTGTCTGAGATGGCGGACGCGCTATCCCCCGAGGCGCTACTCGACGACCTCCGCGACGAGGGCGTCGTTCGCATCGACGAGGGAACGGACGAGGTGGCCACGACCGAGGCGTTCGAGGCCGACCGGGAGGTGTACTACGACACGTACGTCGCGATGCCCGACGACGAGTTCCACGAGTCCGTCGCCGACGTGTTCGGTCTCGACTCGGCGGCCGAGGCCGCGAGCCGGGTCGCGGAACTCGATGTCTCTCGCGAGGAGTTCGCCACGTTCCTGACGCTCCGGTCGAACGTCGACGGCTCGTACGCGACCCCCGAACTGACCGCGATGGCACAGATGGCGACCGAGTTGGGACCGGAGACGCCGGTCCCCGACGGGGTCGAACACCTCGACGACGAGAGCTACGACTCCTTCGTCGACGAGCACGAGCGGTGCGTCGTCACCGTCTGGAAGCTGTTCTGTGACCCCTGCGAGGCGATGAAAGCGGAGCTCGACGAGGTGCTGGCGGCGTTCCCGGACGACGCAGCGGTCGGTGGAATCGCCGGCGAGCGCTCGCCGGGGTTCTGTCAGTCGGTCGGGGTCAACGCGGCCCCCGCGTTCGTGCTGTTCGAGGACGGAGCGGCCGTGGACGTGATCACCGGCCGAACGGACCCGTCGGCGCTGGCGGAGCGGGTCGCGGACGTGTACGGCGAGTGAACTACCCTACCCTCAACGAGCGAACCCCATATGGGGTGAGCGAAGTAGGGTAGGGTAGTTCACGCGTCATAGAACTACTTGCGAGGAGTCCGACTTTTATGTGGGAGTCTGTGGACTCTCGGTCAGAGTTTATGTTCGTATCGGCCGAGACAGTCCGCGGATATGGTTCTGATTAGTGATCGAAATACGGGGCGCGTACGGGTCAGATTGCCGCCATCGAGCGTCATTCAGCCAGGACCGAGAGCGCCTGACGAAGCGTGTGTCCCAGATATCCGACCGGTCCGGGGAGGAACGCGGAGGCGTGGGCCTACCCGGCGTAATCGACGGGCGGTTTCGTGGCCAGAAAGAGCCCGTACAGCGCGAGCGTAACCATCCGCCGAAAATAACACAGAGTGCCCCGACAGGGGATACGAGTAACGGCTGGTTGGCACGGCCCGGAGTCTTCCTGTTCGATCGTGAGAGCGGGCGGTTCACACCGAGAGAACAGGAGGAGTGTAAACCCTAATATCTCAACGCTTGGGGTTCCTCCCCTTTCAGGCCGAGGAGGACATCGAAAATAGACGAGTTGTCTCTGTAATCCGAAACTCTTTATCCGTCAATATTCACGGCAGGACGTGACTGACGGAGACGAGTTCAAACTGACCGAAGACGAGAGAGAACGGTTGGTCGCTGAAGACGTCGAAGAGTTCCCCTTCGACACTCCGAAGTACACTACCTACCTCCTGAACCCCGCGATCAACCTCTCACAGTCCAATCGCCCGCACGTCGTCGGACAGATGAGCGACATCGTAGAGGAGTTTCGGCGGGAACACCCGGAGGGGACATTCGAGGACTGGGTGAACTACTACGAGGAGGAGTACGACGGGGACGACCGACTCGAGGAAGCCACCGAGATGGCGTATCCGATGGTCGAGAAAATGCGAGAGGCGTTCGAACAGATAGACAAGGAGATGACCCGCCAATACCTTCGGGACTTGGTTCTGTTCAAGTCATACGAGGGGTTCGACATCCAGGAGGCGGTCCTGAAGAAACTGAGCGAGATGTACGACGTGGAAGTTCACCGGGCTGACGCTCGGGACGAAAGCGAAGGCATCGACGGATACCTCGGGGACCAGCCCGTCCAGGTGAAGCCGGTAACCTACAAGGACAACCTCCAAGAGAGCATCGAGGTCCCGATTGTCTTCTACGACGAGAACAAATCCAACAAGACGATGACGGTCGATACGTCCGAGTTATCGGATGCGACGGACGTCGGAGGTAGCGATACGAACGACCGGTTCTGAACTGCACCAGTAACTACAAACGCTCGCACGAACAGCGTGTGCGTATGGAGACCGCCCACGATGTTTTTATCGGCAACTCAAACACTCTCGGCGAGATAGAAGACGACGGAGTCGAACTCGTCGTAACTTCTCCGCCGTACCCGATGATCGAGATGTGGGACGACCTCTTCTCCTCGCTCAACTCGGACATCGACACGGCTCTCGACGAGGGCGACGGGCGGAGGGCCTTCGAGCTGATGCACGAGGAACTCAACAGGACGTGGGAGGAAATCGATCGGGTTCTCGTGGACGGCGGCATCGCGTGTATCAATATCGGAGACGCGACCCGGAAGGTGGACGATAGCTTCAGAGTCTACCAGAACCACGCGCACATAACCGAGTACTTCGACGGTATGGGGTTCGAGCCACTCCCCGATATTCTCTGGCGGAAGCCCACTAACTCGGCGGCGAAGTTCATGGGAAGCGGCATGATGCCGCCGAATGCCTACGCGACTCTCGAACACGAATATCTGCTCATATTCAGGAACGGGAAACAGAGCCGGAACTTCCCGTCCGGGAACGACGTGCGGTATAAGTCGGCGTACTTCTGGGAGGAGCGAAACGAGTGGTTCTCCGACGTTTGGGAGGGCATTACGGGAACGTTCCAAGGGTTAGAGAACGCCGACGAGGAACTCAGAGACCGTTCGGCGGCGTATCCACTGGAAGTCCCGTACAGACTCATCAACATGTACAGCGTGTACGGGGACACCGTTCTCGACCCGTTCTGGGGAACCGGAACGACCTCCCTGGCGGCGATGATCGCCGGTCGGAACTCCGTCGGATACGAAGTGCAAGAGGAGTTCAGAGAGGTCTTCGACGCCGAGGTCTCCGAGGTCAGCGAGCTCGCTCACGCTACGGTCTCGAAGCGAATCCAACGTCACGAGGAGTTCGTCGAGCAGCGGCTACATGACGGGAAGGAGTTCAAGTACGACGCCGAAAACTACGACTTTCCGGTTACGACGAAACAGGAGAAACCGCTCCAACTCTACACCATCGGCGGGGTGGAACAGACGGAAACCGGATACTCCGTGACACACTCCGCGTACAACGAGTCCGACTCGATCGAACCGGAGTCGGAAACTCACGGACAGGCAACGCTCGGAAGTCAGTTCCAGTAGCGGCTCAGCGGACGAGAACCGTCTTCGTTGATTCTCTCGGTCAGGATGCTCGGAGGGGCGATTGGTTTCCCGCGTTGACATCCTCCCCGCGCTGAAGCGCGAGGATTCCTCCGTCGGGGGTTCAACTACCGACCCACGGAGGCAACTTGCGGGTTTGTGCGCACTTCTTTGGGAGTTTCATGAGGGTGTGATTTCCCCGACCAGTCGTGGTCGTCCCACTCGAATCGGACGGGCCGTGCCATCGGCCTGACTTCGCAATCGCTGTTTTCTCGAAGGAACGTCTCTGACGCCGTGAGATCAGCGTGCCCCTCGAACCCGCATGGACACGTCAGCGTATCCCTGTGACGAACCGTCTCCTCGTGGTCGCCACACTTCGGGCACGTTTGACTCGTCCATGCTTCTGACTCGGTTTCGAGAGAGATACCGTACTCCTCACAGACGCACCTGAGACGGTGGATGAACTTCTTCAACCCCGCCCACGGTGGGGCGGGGAATCCGCCTCGCTACCTAGTTTGAACGCCCAGAAGCTGTGCGTCTTCTCGTTCACTCTGACCGACCAGTGTGTTTCCAGCACGCCTGTCAGATCGCCAACGTACACCATCCCCACGCCCTCGTCGTACAGCCGTTCAACGAGATCGCGTACGAGCGTGTTCTGTGCCATCGACGGCGGTTGAATACTGTTGGTCGGCTTCATCCCCGCCCTGGACAGTAGTTACCGAACCTCTCAACACGCCGCATATCGAGGATGCTGATCGTCAAACTCGGCGCATTCCATTTATATATCCCTTTATTACTCATATAAATGAAGGCCGTTGTTCACGCCAGATTGGTGGCCGACACAAGCTGATTCGGCAACTACTGTGAAGGGCGAGGCTTTCGCCTCGAATTTCTCGTAACTGAGTCGGATTCCCGATACTGACTGACTCCGCCAGGGGCTCGAAGCTCCCGGCGTTTTCGGGCAGAAAGGCGCCACCGCTCGTTGCCGATCTCAGTCGTCGCCTTCGCCGAGCGTCTGTTTGACCTCTTCTAATTGGAGGTAGGTGGTGAGGCCGAGTATGGTACCTGGCCATAGGCCGATGAACTGGCCGCGCTGCTTGTCGCCGCGCACGTAGTAGAAGTACAGCGCGAGGGCGACGGAGCCGATCGACGCCAGCACCGCGGGGCTGAGACCGTCGGCACCGATTCCATCCGCAGTTCCGCTTACTATATCTTCGGTTGAGTCGCTCACACCACAGGTACGGTCTGTACGTGTAAATCACTTTGTGTCATCCCGATCGGACACTCTGCACGTTACGCTCGGCTCGCCGACGTCGCAGGGGTCGAGTCCGGGAGACCCATTCGACGGTGCCGGTTGCATCCGCCGGCCACGCTCCCTACCGCGCCGGCCACGCTACCCGGAACGCGAGCCCTCCGTCTCGCGGATCGCGAGGAAGATGAGCAGCGAGAGCGCGATCATGACGACGGCAAACAGCAGTTCGTTCCCGTCGTCGGATTCTTCACCTGTCGCAGACATGATAGCCACAGTAGGGCCCCCGCGTACATACCACTTCGCCCGTCGACTCGCCGCGCAACGCCGTAACCGCTCGGCCGCCTCGACGGGGATCGAGCGCCGCACCCGCCGGCGACGGTCCAGCGCATGGCAAACGATTACACCGTTACGCCCCGTTGTAGGCGTATGAAAGACATCGACCCGGATTTGCTGATGATCGCCTTCGGCGTCGTGCTCAGCCTGATCGCCGTGCTCGAGATTTACCCCGCCTGGAAGCGATCCCGCGAGGCGGCTCGGTCCGAGTGACCGCCCCGGTCCGCGCCGGAGTTAGCCCTCCGGGGCCTCGGAGTACCCGGCGTCCGTCGTGTGGGCCACCAGTCGGGTGGCCGTCGCTTTCCAGCGGATCGACACGTCGTCGCCCGCCGCGAGCGCCAATCGGGACGCGCTCTCGGCCGTGATCAACGCCCGAAAGACTGCCTCCCCCACCGCGACCCGAACCGTCGACACCGTCTCGCCCGCCTCGATCTCGACGACTTCGCCGCGGAGCCGGTTCCGCGCGCTCGTCGCGTTCGGGTCCACGCCCGCGTCCCCTTTATAAACGGTCACCGCGTCGGCCCCGATTCGCACCTGCACCGCGTCCCCGACGCTCGCCCCGTCGCGGGTGTCGCCCCCGACCGCGCCGCCGTCGCAGAGCCCCCGCACCGCGCCGACCGCGGTGTCGACGTCGGCCAGCTCGCCCTCGACGCTCGCGACCGTCCCGTCGAGCACCGTCTCGGGGACGCTCGCGGTCGCGGCGAGCACCGCCTGGAGCCGGTCGTAGCGGTCGAGGAGCCCGCGGCCGGCGTCCGCGAGTCGGCTGCCGCCGCCGCCGGAGCCCCCCCGCTGGCGCTCGACTAACCGGCCGAACGCGTCCTCCAAGCTCTCGATCCGCGAGAGCGCTCGGGCCCGCGAGCGACCCAGCTCGGCGGCCGCGCCCGCGACCGACCCCGTCTCGTGGACCGCCCGGAGGAGCGCCGCGTCGCGCCCGTCGAACTCGGCGTCGCCCTCGATGAGCGCCGCGCGGCCGCGGCCCGCTCCAGCCCCGGCGACCTCCTCGTCCGCGACGCTCCCCTCTCCGCGTTCTCCCATACCGAAGGCCTCGGCTCGGACGGTGTTGGCGTTTTCCCTCCCGCGCCGAGGTCGTCGGCCGCGACGCCGGCGTAACCGGTCGCGGATCGGTTCGGGCTCCGGCCCGGACCGTGTTCGGGACGCGATCGGACACGGTCGGCGCGGCGAGCGTGGATCCGGGCTCCCCCTCGCGGGCGGACCGTAACCGATCGCGGTTATCCGTGTGCAGAAGCTATTTTTATTATCGGTCCTTCGGTGTGTCTATGTCGATACATCGACGCCGGTTCGTCGCGGCGCTCGGGACCGGCGGGGTCGTCGGTACCGCCGGGTGCTCCGCGATCGGCGGGAGCTCCGGGCAGCCGGACGACGGCGCTGGCGTGGCCGGCGAGACGCTCACGCTCACGACGACGACGAGCACCTACGACACGGGGCTGCTCGACGCGATCCACCTCGACTTCGAGGAGCTGTACGGCGTGACGGTCGACGCTGTTCCCAAGGGAACGGGCGCGGCCCTCGAAACGGCCCGCAACGGCGACAGCGATGTGGTGATGGTCCACGCCCGCGACCTCGAAGACGAGTTCCTGCGCGACGGGTACGGGGTCAACCGCCGGGACCTGATGTTCAACGACTTCGTGATCGTCGGGCCCGAGAGCGACCCGGCGGGGATCGAAGGGCTCTCGTCGGCCACCGAGGCGCTGACCGCCGTCGCCGACGAGGAGGCCCCGTTCGTCTCGCGGGGGGACCGCTCCGGGACCCACACCAAGGAGCTGGCCCTCTGGGAGGCCGCGGGGGCCGACCCCGGCGGCGGCTGGTACCGCGAGACCGGTCAGGGGATGGGCGAGGTGCTCAACATCGCCAACGAGCAGGGCGCCTACACCCTCGCGGACCGCGGGACGTTCCTCTCGCAGCGCTCCGAGCTCGACCTCGTGGTCCTCGTCCAGGGCCCCATCGAGGGCGGTCCGGAGACCCTCGCGAACCCCTACGGGATCATGGCCGTCAACCCCGCGGTTCACGACGCCGTCAACTACGACCTCGCGATGGCGTACGTCGGCTGGATCACGAGCCCCGGGGCCCAGGACGCGATCGCCGACTACCAGGTAAACGGTAAGCAGCTCTTCTTCCCCGAGGCGGTCTCCGAGGACCCCGACTTCCAGCAGTACGTTCCGGACGGGTGGAGTGCCGACTCGTCCGACGAATGAGCGTGCCGCTCGAACCGGTCGTCCCGCTGCTCTCGGGGCTCCTCGATCTCCCGTTCAGGGACGGCTACGTCTGGAGTATCATCTACGTCTCCCTGTACGTGAGCCTCACGGCGGTGGCGCTGAGCACGTTGTTCTCCGTTCCGCTGGCCGTCGCGATGGGGCTCTCCGACTTCCCCGGTAAGCAGTTCGCGAAGTCGGTGATCAACACCGGGATGGGGTTCCCGAGCGTCGTCGTCGGCCTCCTCGTGCTGTTCGCCGTCTCGAACCAGGGGCCGCTCGGGGCGCTGAACCTCGTCTTCACGAGGGAGGCGATGATCGCGTCGCAGTTCGTGCTCGCGACGCCGCCGATCACGGCGATCAGCCTCGCGGCGATAACCGGCGTCGACGAGACCGTCCGCGACGCCGCCCGCGTGCTCGGCGGGACCCGCCTCGACGTGGCCCTGGTCGTCCTCAAGGAGGCGCGGTACGGTATCGCGACCGCGATCCTGGCGGGCTTCGGCCGCGCCGTCAGCGAGGTCGGCTCCGTGCTCATCGTCGGCGGCAACATCACGGGCGCGGACGGGATCTCGAAGACTCGGACGCTGACGACCGCGATCCAGCTCGAGGCTAGGCAGGGGCAGTACGAGACCGCGATGATCCTCGGCGCCGTCCTCGTCGCGCTCGTGTTGACCGTCAACGCCGTCGTGATCCGGCTCGGCGACCAGGGGGTGCACCGCTGATGCTCCGGGTTAGTGGCGTCTCGCACTCGTACGGCGACGAGCGGGTGTTCCGCGACCTCTCCCTCGAGGTCCGGTCGGGCGAGACCGTCGCGGTGATCGGCCCCTCCGGCGTCGGCAAGTCGACCCTGCTCCGAACGCTCGCGCTCTCGCTCGAACCCGACGAGGGGGCCGTCGCGCTCGACGGCACGGACGCCTGGGCCGTCGAGAAGGCCGAGCGGCTCGCCCTCCGACGGCGGGTCGGGATGGTGTTCCAGGAGGCGAGTCTCTTCGGCGCCACCGTCGCGCGGAACGTTGAGTACGGGCTCCGGATCCGCCGGTCGTGGACCGACAGGCTGCGGGCCCAGCTCCGCGGGCTGGTCGGGAGCCGCGAGCCAGCCGACGCCGTCCGCGACGCGCTCGACGTGGTCGGACTGTCGGAGATGGCGGATCAGCCGGCGGCGTCGCTCTCGGGCGGCGAGGCCCAGCGGGTGTCGTTCGCCCGCGCGCTGGCGTACGACCCCGACGTCCTGCTCTTGGACGAGCCCACCTCGGACCTCGACCCAAGGAACACCGCGGTCATCGAGGAGGCGACGGCGAAGGCCCGGGACCGCGGGATCGGCGTCGTCGTGGCCACGCACGACATGCATCAGGCGGAGCGCGTCGCGGACCGCGTCGCGGTCCTGCTCGACAACGGGATCACCGAGGTCGGCCCGACGGAGCGGATCTTCGAGGACCCGTCTGACGAGCGCACCCGGAAGTTCATCTCCGGGGAACTGGTATACTGACTCGTACTTAGAGTATGTGAATCACTGTGGTAGTGTGGATATTTATAAGTCGAATTGCGTTGTTGCTACCGGCTGTTTATACGTCGTCGACGGCGCGGTGAGCACCTCCAAAGCCCCAGCCGCGAGGATTCGATGGGCTCGTTGCGGTCCTCAGTCGGTCGCTTGCGCTCCCTCCTTGCGGTCCTTACGTCGCCCGTCTTCGTCCTCGCGGCTGCCCCTTTGAACCCCACCCGACCGCAACCACATAGCGCCTCACGCCTCCCCAGCCTCGTCGGCCTCCCGTCGCTTCGCTCCGGTCGGCCGACTCCCTCGCACGCGCTCCTCGTGGCCTGTCGGCCACTCGGAGGCGCGCGCCACCGCACCGCTTGTTTATAAGCGATCGACACCGCCGTCGCCTCAGACGTCGAAGTCGAGTTCGACCGCCTCGCCGCTCTCGGCGTCGCCCGGATCGACCACGTCGTCACCGGCGGCAAAGCCGGCGTGGAGGTGCCCGTAGGTGCGGTCGATCGCCTCCACGATCACCTTCGTCTCGCCCGTGACGGGCATGAAGTTCGTGTCGCCCTCCCACCGCGGAACGACGTGCGTGTGGAGGTGGTCGACCGAGCCGCCGGCCGCCGAGGCGCCGAGGTTCTGCCCCGTGTTGACCCCGTCGGGGTCGACGTCGCGGCGCATCGCGGTCAGCGTCGCCGCCTTCAGCCGCGCGTGGTCGAGCAGGGCCCCGTCGTCGAGGTCCGTCGGGTCCTCGTGATGCTCGCGCGGGATCACCATCGCGTGGCCCGGGTTGTACGGGGCGTTGTTCAGCAGGACGTAGTTGCGCTCGCTCCTCGCGACGATCCGCGACTCGCGGTCGTCCTCCCGCTTGGGCAGGACGCAGAACGGGCAACCGTCGATCGGGTCGGAGTTGCGCTCGACCCACTCGATCCGCCACGGGGCGTAGATCCGGTCCATCAGTCGTCGAACCCGTGGATCCCCGCGGTCGTCACCTCGACCCCGTCCCCCGTGATCAGGAGAGTGTGCTCCGCCTGGCTCACGAGGGCGCCGTCGTCCTCTTTTAGGACGGGGTACCCCTTCACCGCGTTCGCCTGCTTCAGCCGGCGCAGCGCCATCTCGACGCGGTCGCCCTCCAGCCACCGCGCCGCGAACGGGAGGTCGTCGAACGCCTCGATCTCCTCTAAGGCCTGCCGCGCGCGTCGGTCGCGGACGCTCCCCGATCCCTCCCGCTCGAAGATCTCCTCGACGGTCCCCTCGCCGACCTTCCCCCGCCCGTCGGTGGCGAACGGCTCGATGGCGACGGCCTGTCCCGGCTCCAGCTCGACGGAGCGGTCGACCCCCCGATTCGGGATCGTCGGGCCGGTGTGGGCGTCGTAGCGCTCGACGCCGTGGCCGGAGAGGTTCAGGACGGGCGTGTAGCCGTACCCGCGGATCACGTCCTCGATCGCCTCACCGACGACGCCGACCTCGACGCCCGGGCCGGCCTCGTCGACCGCCGCCTCCAGCGCCATCTCGGCGGCCTCGACGAGCTCCGGGGTGCCCGTGTGGTCGACCGTCACGGCCGCGTCGGCGATGTGACCGTCGACGTGGACGCCGACGTCGAGACACACCATCTCCTCCCCGAACTCGGTGTCATCGTCGCGGCCGGGGGTCGCGTGCGACGCTTCGGGGTCGACGCTGATGTTGACGGGGAACGCGAGCCCCGCCCCCCGCTCGCGGACGAAGTCCTCCGTCCACTCCGCGACCTCCAGGTGGGTCCGCCCCGGCTCGACCATCTCGCGGGCCTCGTTCATCGCCTCCGTCAACACCGCGCCGGCCTCTCGATAGCTCTCGACCGCGTCGTCGTCCAGGGATCCGTGGCTCATGGCCGTCGATTCGGTCAGCGACCGCAAAGAGGTTGCGGAGCGACGACGACCGGGGGCAGTCCGGGGCGGGCGTCACGCCCGTCGAACTCGCCGGACCGAACGCCATAAGACGCCGCCGAACCGACTGGAGATATGCTCGAACCGGGCGCCTCCGCACCCCCGATCGCGCTCTCCGACCAGCACGGCGACACGGTCAGCGTCGACCCCGCCGACGCGCGGTACACGGTGGTCTACTTCTACCCGCGCGCCGACACGCCGGGCTGTACCGCCGAGGCGTGTGGCTTCCGCGACGAGTGGGACGCCTTCGAGGGGGCGGACGTCGCCGTCGTCGGGATCAGCGACGACCCGCCCGAGGACTTGGAGCCGTTCGCCGAGAAGCACGACCTCCCGTTCACGCTGCTCTCCGATCCGGACGGTGAGGTCGCTGGCGCGTACGACTCCTACGGCGAGAAGCAGATGTTCGGAAACAGCTTCGACGGGGTGTTCCGGAACACGTACGTGCTCGACGGCGAGGGCGTCGTCGTCCTCGCGTACGAGGGCGTCTCGCCCGAGGACCACGCGACCGAGATTGTCGAAGACATCGCCGCGCTGGACGGCTGATGAACGACGGCGACGAACAGTTATAAATAAACGGTGCTGCGGCGCGCCCCGGTGAGTGGCCCGAAGGGCCGCGAACCGACGGTGCGAGGGAGTCGGTCGTCCGGAGCAACGCGGAGGACGACCGACGAGGCTGGGGGGGCGTGAGGTGCGGTGCTGTGCGGGCGGGACTCGGAGGGGCAGCCGCGAGGGCGAAGCACACCGACGGAAGGACCGCAAGGAGCGAGCACCGCGAGCGACTGAGGACCGCAGCGAAGTGCGCGAGCGACTGAGGACCGCAGCGAAGTGCGCGAGCGACTGAGGACCGCAGCGAAGTGCGCGAGCGACTGAGGACCGCAGCGAAGTGCGCGAGCGACTGAGGACCGCAGCGAAGTGCGCGAGCCGTCGCGGCTGGGGCTTTTGAGCAAGCGGTACCCTCCAGCGTTCAGCTCAACACCCGGTTCAAAACAGCCCGCCGACCCGCGAGAGGAGCCGCGGCACCTCGTCGGCGATCGCGTGCCGTTTGAGAAGCCCAAACCCCACGACGATGACGGCGAAGCCGACGACCGTCAGCGGCGTCACGGGCTCGGAGAGGAGGACCGCGCCCGCCACGGTCGCGACGACCGGGACGACGTAGGAGACGAGGTTGATCTCGAAGGCGCCCAGCCGGTCGAGGAGCGTGAAGTAGATGGTGTACGCGACCGCCGACGACAACACTCCGAGGAACAGCAGCGAGGCGACCGCCGGGAGGTCGGCGACCGGAGCCTGCTGCGTCTCGCCGAGCCCGACGCTGAGCCCGTGGATCAGTAGGGCGCCGAACAGCATCGCCCACCCCGTGAGCGCGATGCTGGAGAAGCTCGTCTCCACGGTGCGGAGCCCGACGCTCCCGACCGCGACCGCGAGCACGCCGACCGAGATGAGCCCGACGCCGATCGTGACGCCGCCGGCGAGGTTCGCGGGATCCGGCTGGGCGACGAGCCCGACGCCGACGAACGCCAGCACCACGCCGAGGACCCCTCGCGCGTCGAGGTCCGAGCCGCCGATCCAGGCGGCCGCGACCGCCGCGGTGGCGATCGGGACGAGGCTGTAGGTGATGGAGGCGATACCGCTTGTCGTGTACTGCTGGCCGACGAACAGCAGCGAGTTGTTCGCGGCGACGGAGAGCCCCCCGCTGAAGCAGATCGCGGCCAGGTCGCCGCGAGTGCGCGGGAGCGGCCCCGACTCGGTCAGGAGGACGTACGAGACCAACACCAGCGCCGCCACGTCGAACCGGAAGGCGGCGTACAGTATCGGGGGGTAGTAGTTGAGGCCGACCTCGATGGCCACGAAGGAGCCGCCCCACAGCGTGGCGAGGGTGAAGAACAGGACGACGTCTCGATACCGGGGCACACGGGGAGAAGGGCGACTGGGGATAAAGCGGTGTCCGTTGCGGACGACGCCGCCGGATCGGGTCGTCAGCGGGACGCCGACGCTCGCGCCGCGGCCCCGCTCAGTAGCCGCGGACGATCAGGTAGTCCGCGAGGTCCTCGAGGAGCTCGCGGGAGCCGCTCTCGGGGAGCAGTTCGAGGTGTTCCTTCGAGCGCTCGGTGAGGTCCTCAGCCGTTTCGCGAGCGTACGCGATGGAGCCGGCCGCCTCCAAGGCGGCGACCGCGTCCTCGATGGCCGGCTCCGTGACCTCGGCCGGGGTGTCGGCGTCGACGAGCCCGTCGACGTCGACGCCCTCCTGGCGCGCGTGGAGCGTGATCAGCGTCTCTTTCCCCTCGACGAGGTCGGAGCCGCGCTGCTTGCCGAGCTCCTCGGAAGGGACGGTGAGATCGAGGACGTCGTCCTGGATCTGGAACGCCCGCCCCGAGTCGATCCCGTACTTGTAGAGCGCGTCGACGATCTCCTCGTCGGCGCCGAGCAGGATGCCCGGCGTGGCCGCCGACGCCCCGTAGAGGACCGCGGTCTTCAGCTCGACCATCTCTAAGTACTCCTCCGGCAGGATGTCGTCGCGGGACTCGAAGGAGACGTCGAGCGCCTGTCCCTCGCAGATCTCCGTGCAGGTGGACGCGAGCATCCGCATCGCCTCCAGCCCGTTCGCCGGGGCCGCGCCCGTCTCCGTCATGAACTCGAACGCCTTCGAGTAGAGGGTGTCGCCGGCGAGGATCGCCGTCGACGTATCGTACCGCTCGTGGACGGCGGGGACCCCGCGCCGGAGCTCGTCTTCGTCCATGATATCGTCGTGGATCAGGGTGAACGACTGGATCACTTCGATGGCGACCGCCGCGCGCATCACGTCCACCTCGGTCCCGTCGAGGGCGGCGAACTCGCGGAAGTCGACGCCCATCGGCTCGGTGCCCGTGACGGCCTCAGCGGCGAGCGTCGCCACCGTCGGCCGGAGCCGCTTCCCGCCCGCTTCGAGGATGTACCGCGTCGCCTCGTAGAGGCGTTCCGGATGCTGTATCGGCAGCTCCTCGTCGATAGCGGCGTTGACCAGTTCCCGCCGCTCGCGGATGGCGTCGAGCACCCGCGCCTCCTTCGTCTCGCTCGTCATTCGACGAGTTGGATGACGCTCCCGTTCTGCGTGACGTGGATGTCACGACCGAGCTTGTACCCCTGCGACGTCGCGAGGTTCACGTACGGCGAGCGGCCCTCCAGCGACTGGTGACCGGGGATGACGTGCTGCGGCTGGAGCGCCTGCAGCATCTCGTAGTGCCCCTCCTCGCGGAGGTGGCCGGAGACGTGGATGTCGTCGTAGAGGCGCGCGCCCTGCATCCGGAGGAGCTGCTCGCTCTGGTAGCGCTGCCCCTCGTTCGTCGGCTCCGGGATGACGCTGGCGCTGAAGACGACCTTGTCACCGTCGTCGATTTCGTACGGCGTCTCGCCGCGGCCCATGCGCGTCAACATCGCGCGGGGCTCGCCCTGGTGGCCAGTCACGATGGGGAGGAAGTTCCCCTTCCCCTCCTTCATGATGCGCTTGAACGCGCGGTCGACGGACTTCCGGTGGCCGTACATGCCGACGTCGCCCTGGAAGTCGACGAAGTCGAGCCGCTCCGCGGTGCCCGAGTACTTCTCCATCGAGCGCCCGAGCAGGACCGGCTGGCGGCCGATCTCGCGGGCGTACTCGACGAGGGTCTTCACGCGGGCGATGTGAGAGGAGAACGTCGTGGCGACGATCCCGCCCGAGTAGTCCTCCATCGACTTGAGCGTGTCCTCGACGTGCTTCTTCGCGTACGACTCGGAGGGCGTCCGGCCCTTGCGGCCGGCGTTCGTGCAGTCCTCGATGTAACAGAGGACGCCCTCGTCCTGGCGCCCGATCTCGCGGAACCGGTCCATGTCGACCGGGTCGCCGATGACGGGCGTGTGGTCCAGTCGCTTGTCGAGCCCGTAGACGATCGCGCCCTCGGGCGTGTGGAGGACCGGGTTGATCGCGTCGATGATCGAGTGGGTGACGTTGACGAACTCCATCTCGACCTGCTCGGAGTCGCCGATGGCCATCGTGCCGCCCGCCTTCATCTTCACGAGGTCGTTGTCGACCTGGAACTTCCCCTCGTCGGCGATCTGCTGTTTGACCAGCTCGATCGTGTACGGGGAGCCGACGATCGGGGCGTCGTACCGGTGGGCGAGCTTCGGGATGCCCGCGATGTGGTCGAGGTGGCCGTGGGTGGGGACGATCGCCTGGACGTCGCCTTCGAGCTCGCTCATGACGCGGTCGTCCGGAATCGCGCCCATGTCGATCAGGTCGAGGCTGTGCATGCTCTCGGTCTCCACGTTGTCGTGGATGAGGACCTTACTGAGGTTCAGGCCCATGTCGAAGATGACGATGTCGTCGCCCGCTCGGACCGCCGTCATCTGTCGACCGACCTCTTCGTAACCGCCGAGTGTCGCAATTTCTATTTCCATGGTGTGTTCGTGTCTGACGCCGTGGTCGGCGCCGGTCACTGAAACCCCGCAAGGAGCCGTCAGCGCTACGTTTGTCCGCGCGTCGTTGAGGCCCCGCTACGGCCGAGTCGTCGCGACTCACCGTGTCCCGCGGGAGTGTGGTATCTCGAGGTACAGGTGCCTATCTTAAAAACACCGGGGTTCGGTCGGGACCGAGTTGCGCGGTAACACGACGGTCTCCGGGCGCTTCGGCCGGCGCGAACGCGATCCCGTTTCGATCCGTCCGGCTCGCGTCCCGATATTTTTATTACCGCGACGGGAGGCGATACGTACAATGAGTGGACGACCCCTCGACGTACTCGAAGCGTCGCTCGAGGAGCCGGTGACGGTACACCTGAAGGACGGGACGACCTACTACGGGACCTTGGCCGGCTACGACCAGCACATGAACGTCGTCATCGAGCCCGAGGACGACGTGGGTGACCGCGTCGACGACGATCTCGACGGGGAGTTCGCCGTCGCGATCGAAGACACAACGATTATACGCGGCGATAACGTCGTCACCATTAAAGCATGACCGGCTCCGGAACGCCCTCTCAGGGGAAGAAGAACAAGACGGTTCACGTGAAGTGCCGCCGCTGCGGCGAGAAGTCCTACCACATCAAGAAGGAGCGCTGCTCCTCCTGCGGCTTCGGCAAGTCCGCGAAGCGTCGCGACTACGCGTGGCAGTCGAAGACCGGCGACAACTGACGACGCCGTTTTCTCGATATCTCGTTTCCGCTCCGACCGCGTAGCGACCGCTCTCCTCGGATCGCCACGGCCCGCCGCGTCGCTCGGATCCCCACGGCCCCACCGCCGGCCCAACCCTTACCACCGGCGGTCGTCGAGCCCGGACATGGACCTCTCCGTCGTCGACCTCTCTCCGGTCCCCGCGGACGGGACCGCCGCCGACGCCTTCGCGAACACGGTCGCGGCCGCCGAGCAGGCGGAGCGACTCGGCTACTCGCGGTTCTGGGTCGCCGAGCACCACGGTCGGACCGACCGCCTCGCGGGGACGACCCCGGAGGTACTCCTCGGTCGACTCGCGGCGGCGACCGACGGTATCCGACTCGGCAGCGGCGCCATCCTGCTCAACCACTACAGCCCGTTCAAGATCGCCGAGGCGTTCGGGACCCTGGACGGGCTCGCCCCGGGCCGCGTCGACGTCGGCGTGGGGCGGGCGAACGGTCCGGCGGCCGCCGACCGCGCGCTCGGGACGAGCCGCCGCGTCGAGACCCCGAACGAGGACCACGAGGAGCGGATTCGCGCGCTCGTGAGCCACCTCTACGACGACTACCCTGACGGCCACGAGTACGCCGACCTCGGCGTCCCGCGCTCCGGGGACGGCCCGCCGGTCCCATGGGTGCTCGGGTCGAGCCCGTCGAGCGGCCAGATCGCCGGCGAACTCGGGCTCCGCTACTGCTTCGCCGCCTTCATCCGCCCCGGGTTCGCGGAGCGCGCCCTCGTCGCCTACCGCGAGGCGTTTGACCCCGGAGTCCTCCCCGGCGGTCCCGACGAGCCCACAGGGATGGTCGCGGTCAACGCGGTCGCCGGCGAGACCGACGCGGCCGCGGCCCGTCGGCGCGCGCCCGCGGAGGCGACCTTCCGGCGGATGCGGCGCGGCGAACTCGGAGACTCGACCCCGAGCGTCGAGGAGGCGATCGACGAGCTCGGCGGGGTCCCGGAGCCGACCCCCGCGACGCTCGACGCCGACGAGTGGCCGCGGTCGGTCTCCGGGAGTCCGGAGACGATATCGGGGATCCTCGACCAGTTCGCCGACCGCCTCGGCGTCGACGAGGTGATGATCCAACACGCGGTGCCGGACCACGAGGACGCCTTGGAGTCGCACGCGCTGTTGGCCGAGGCGGTCGGACTGACATCGAGAAGCGAATGACGCGCCCGTGTCGCCGCCCTGCTCACTGAGCGCGCGGCGGATTCCGGACGAGCGCGTCGAGCATCAACGCGGTACACGCGATCGACGCGTTCGCGGTGGCGGCCACCCACCCGCCGAACACCGCCGCGCCGACGCCGTACCCGCCGGCGAACAGCAGCGGCATGCCCGCGAGGACGGCGTCCGCCCGAGTCATCCGCTCGGGCAAGTCGATCGGCTTGCCGTCGGCGACGCTCATCAGTCCACGTACCCCAGGTCCCGGAGCCGCTGGCCGATCTGACGGGCCTCCGACTCGCTGATCTCCTCGTCCGACTCCATCTCCTGGACGACGACGTGTTTCACGAACTCTTTCACCGAGCCGAACGGCTCGTCCTCGACGTACTCCTCGACGTCCGCGACGAACTCCTTCCGCAGAGAGATGGTCGTGTACTCGCTCATTGGCTCGGGTGACTCGCTCCGGGGTGAAAAGTCTAATTACATGTAATTACAGCTCATGGCCGCACGAGTTCGGCCGGGTCGCGTCTGCGTGACGTTGATCCAGAGTGCGGGCGCCGGTTCTATTCGATCCGTGGCGACGGAGCGACACAGAACACCTCCAAAGCCCCAGCCGCTCGCTTATAAATGATTGCTACTGGATCGACGGAGAACACATCCAAAGCCCCAGCCGCTCGCTTATAAATGATTGCTACTGGATCGACGGAGAACACATCCAAAGCCCCAGCCGCTCGCTTATAAATGATTGCTACTGGATCGACGGAGAACACCTCCAAAGCCCCAGCCGCTCGCTTATAAATGATTGCTACTGGATCGACGGAGAACACCTCCAAAGCCCCAGCCGCGAGGCGGGCGCACGCTCGTTGCGCTCCTCGGTCGCTCGTTTCACTCGCTCCCTGCGGTGCTTACGTCGCCTGCGCCCGCCTCGCGGCTGCCCCTTTGAGTCCACCCCGCCCGCACCGCAACCGCACCTCACACCTCCCCAGCCTCGCCGCTCGCTTCGCTCGCGGCGTCCCTCGCGCGTGCTCCTCGCGCCCGATGGGCGCTCGAAGGCGCGCAGGGCGAGAGCGAAGCTCTCGCTTGCAGCCGGCGCGCAGCGCCGGCGACGCCACCGCAGCTCCATTTATGAATGATGACGCGGCCGGGGCCGCACTCGGGATCCTATTCAACGCGCTCGCGGGCCGCCGCGATCAGCATCGGCAGCATGACGGTCGCGTCGCCGTAGACGGAGGCGTTGCGCGCGTCCTTCTCCAACTTCCCCCACGAGCGTGCCTCCTCGAGGGTGGCGCCCGAGAGCCCGCCGGTCGCCTCCGGGTCCATCGTGATCTGGACGGCGTAGTCGTAGGCGCGGGGGGTGACGAGCATCGTCTGGAGGGTGAAGTTCTTCGGGACGCCGCCGCCGACGAGCAGGCAGCCCGCGTCGTCGGCGTCGAACGCGAGGTCGGTCAGCTCCGTCATGTCGGCGAGGGCGTCGAGCGTGAAGTCGGCGGTCTGCGCGTACATCCACGCCTGCAGGCCGAGCACGGAGTCCTGCACGGCGGGGCAGTAGATCGGCACGTCGCAGTCGGAGGCCGCGGCGGCGACGCCGGGGTCTTCGGCCACGTCGTCGCGCTCGTTGACCGCGGCGTTCGCGCGCCCGAGCTCGCGCGTGAGGTCGGCGATGGAGACGGGGTCGTCTCCGACTAACTCCGGGAACACCTCCTCGCGGAGGTGGCCCTCGAACTCGGCGAAGTGCTCCTGCGGGAGGTAGACGTTGTAGATGCGGTCGACGCCCTCGTCGCGAAGCCCCTCGTCGTGCTCGCGGAGGCTCTTCTCGGGGTCATGGGTCCGCCCGTGGTGGTGTTTTCCGCCGATGGCCTCGATGGCGTCGTGGGTGAGGTTCGCCCCGGTCGTCACCACGGCGTCGACGTAGCCGTCGCGGATGAGGTCGGAGACGATCCGGCGCATCCCCGCGGGGACCATCGCGCCGGCGAGCGAGAGAAAGACGGTGCAGTCCTCGTTCGCGAACATCTCTGCGAGGACGTCGCCCGCCTCGTTCACCGACGCCGCGCCGATCCCGGCGTCGCCGTACCCCTCCACGAGCTGACCGACCGTCATGTCGGCCGTCGCGCGGGTGTGGCTGACCGGGTCCTCGTGAAACTCCTCGCGGTGGGGGTCGCCGGCGTGGTCGTCGTGTTCGTCGCCGTCGCTCTCGTGGTGGCCGTCGTGCCCGTCGCTCTCGTGGTGGCCGTCGTGCCCGTCGCTCTCGTCGTGTTCGTCGCCGTCGCTCATGTGGTGTGATGCGGCGGGCGACCGTTTGAAACGACCGGTCTACCGCCCGCCCGACCCCCCGCTCACCGGCGGGAACAGCGCCAGTTCGTCGCCGGCATCCAGCGTCGTCTCCAGCCCGTCGTCCTGGCGGACGTTCCTCCCGTTCCGGAGGACGTTGATGTGGTCGGCCACCGCTTCGTCCTCGATCACGCGGTCCCGGAGGTCGGGGTGCGCGTCGAGGAGGGCGTCGAGCGCGTCGTCGACCGTGTCGCCGGGCGACGACTCCACCTTGACGGCGCGGCCGCCGGCGATCTCAGCGAGGTCCGCGAACAGCTTCCACTCCATACGTGACCCCCGCGCGGACGCCTCAAGAGCGTTGCGTCCCGTCGCCCGGTCTGGTGTCGGCGTCCTCCTCACCGGACACGGCGACCGCGGCCGATCCGGGCGCGAGCGTCGGCCCGAGCCCCGCCGCGCGGGAGCCGACCGCGAAGTACTCGGTTTCCCCGTCGTCGGTGACGTCGACGTCGACGTGGGCGATCCCGTGATCGCTTCTCACCCGCGCGACCTCCGCGAACCCGTCGAGCGCGTCGCGGTCGCCCTCGGATCGCGGCCGCCCTCGCCGGTAACGCCGGCGCTCCGCACTCGCGAGGTTTAACTTCGACCTCGGCGAGGAGCCGATATGGAGCTGACCCGCGACTGGGTGACCGTGCGGGCGTCCATCGCCCTGACGTTCGCGGTCGCGGTCCTGTCGATCCTCGCCGGGCTCGCCCAGATCGGCGGGCTCGGCGTCGACGGGCCGCTCGCCCCCTACGTCCCCGACGTCGTCCGCCAGACGGTCGGCTTCACGGGGACGATCACCGGCTTCGCGATGTTCGGGAGCGGCTTCGCCCTGAAGAACGGGTATCGCGTCGGGTGGTACTCCACCGCGGTCCTGCTGCCGCTGACGGCGATTCAGGGGCTGATGCAGGCGTCGATCCTGTCGTTCCCGCTGGTGGCGCTGTCGGCCCTGTCGGTGCCCGCGCTGGCGTACAACCGGCGGCGGTTCGACAGGGACTTCTCCCCGTCGCCGACGCAGCTCGCGGCGACCGCCGCGCTCTTGACCGCGGTCTCGTACGGGACGGTCGGCACGTACGCGCTCCGCGACCAGTTCAACGGGGTGGAGACGATCGTCGACGCCTTCTACTTCACCGTCGTCACCGCCTCCACGGTCGGCTACGGGGACGTGACGCCCAAGGCCGGGGCGGCCGCCGACATCGCCCAGCTGTTCGTGCTCTCCTCGCTCGTGATGAACGTCGCCGCCTTCGCGGTGGCGCTTGGCGTCATCCTCACGCCCGCCATCGAGGCGCAGCTCTCCAAGGCGCTCGGAAAGATGACAGACAGACAGATCGACCTCCTCGACGACCACGTCCTCGTGCTCGGCTACGGGGACTTGACGGAACCGATACTCGAAGAGCTCGACGCCCGCGACGGCGTCGAGTACGCCGTGGTGACACCCGACGAGACCGCCGCCCGCCGCCTCGCCGACCGCGACATTCCCGTGTACACCGCGGACCCCAGCGACGTGGAGCCGCTCGAGCGGGTCAACCTCGACGGCGCCCGCGCGGTGGTCGCCGCGACCGAGGACGACGCGCGCGACGCGCTCGCGATCCTCACCGCCCGACAGCTCAACCCCCACGTGCGGATCGTCGCGGCGGTGACCCAGCGGGAGAACGTCGATAAGCTCCGCCGCGCCGGCGCCGACCAGGTGATCTCCCCGTCGACGCTCGGGGGGCACATCATCGTCGACTGCGCGTTCGGCGCGGACAGCGAGGACGCGACCGAGGGGATCCTCGACGACGTCGACCTCGGCGACTGAGCGCCGCGGGAGCGTGAGACGCCCCCTTCACCGGTTCTGGCGGCCCTTCGTCTGCCGATAGTCCCGACTCAGCACGCTCTCGCGCATGTGCTCGCGGAAGGCGTCGGCCTCGTCGTCGGTCATCGTCGCCGGTTCTTTCATCGGCACTAGCTCGAACCCGCGTCCGCGGACCGTCGTCGCGTGTTCGGCGTCGACGTCGAAGGAGTCGGGCCGCCGCGTCGTGTACTCGACCGCAAGCTCTCGGAGGGGGCGCTGCCCGACGGGAACGATGATCTGCGGGTTGATCATCCGGATCTCCGCGTTGAGGAACGGCTCGCAGGTGTCGACCTCGCGGTCGGTCGGCTCCCGGTCGGGATGCCGACACCGCGTCAGGTCCGTGAAGAAGAGGTTCTGGACGTCCGGTTCCGTCGCGTCCGGCGGCGACCGGACGAATCCGAGGTCGCCGAATATCGACTGGACCCGCTCGCCGCCGCCGGCTCCGGTGAACGGCACGCCGTTCTCCTCGGCGGCCGCCGTCGGTCCGGTTCCGACGACGAGGAACTCGGCGCCCACGTCGCCGTAGCCGTGGACGACGCGCTCCCGCTCGCCGCACAGCTCGGGACAGTTCTCGCACTCGGCGTCCATCCCGAACGGGTTCCGGAACTGCTCTTGGTTCGCGTCCACGGGTCTACTGCGTCCCCCGAGACCCTAAACGCTCCGCTGACGGGGGCGGGAGTCGTCGGCGAGAACGGCCTCGTCGTCCGGCTCAGTTCAGCACGTAGGTGTCGCCGTCGCAGTCGACCATGCCCTCTCGCTTGAGGGTCTTCAGGATGCTGTACAGCGAGATCTTCTTCATCCCGAGCGAGTCGCCCATCTCCGAGACGGTGGCGTCGCCGCTCGTCGTCAGGTACAGGTACACGAGCTTCGCGCGGGGGGACTGTAGCTCCGGCGGGAGGGCCGGCGCCGCGGTGCGTGTCTCTATCATCTTGTTCGAACCGTCGAGTTCGACGATAATAAATCCCCCATTCAACGATCGTCGAAAATATCGAAAGCGATGGGATAACGGCGCATCCGGCGTCAACGACGACGGTTCGGTCAGGGTCGTACCGTCGCACGGGCGGAAACCCCGCCCGGATCCGGCGTCCGTTTCGACCGATGACGGATGCGAAACCGTGAACGGTCCGGAACGATCGTGCCCGAACGACCCCGCCGCGGTCGGCGGCTCAGTACGAGCGGCTTTTCGGCTCGTACGTCTTGTTCTCGCCCTCGATGATCGCCGGCTTGTACCAGAGATCGGGCTCGCCGTCGTTCCACGAGACCAAGGTGTGTTTCAGCCAATTCTCGTCTTTCCGCTCCTGGTGTTCCTTCCGCCAGTGGGCGCCGCGGAACTCCTCGCGAGCGAGCGCTCCCATCGTGAGCGCCTCGGCGATGTCGAGGATGTTCCGGGTCTCCATCGTGTGGATGAGGTCGGTGTTGAACGTCCGGGACGGGTCGGAGACGGCGACGTCCTTGTACGCCTCGCGCGCCTCGCGGAGGTCGCCGAGGGTCTCCTCGAGACGCTCCTCCTCGCGGAACACGTTGACGTTGGCGGTCATCGTCTGCTGGACCTTCGAGCGGATCTCGGCGTGGTTGCGGCCCTTCCGCGAGAGCAGCGCGTCGACGCGGTCCTTGGCGCGCTCGACGGCGGCGCCGAGCACGCCCTCGGGGTCCGTCGCCACCGCGCCGCCGTCGGCCGCGGCCGGGCCCCTTCCGCCCGTCTCGCCGACCTCGACCCCGAACTCGTAGTCCGCGGGCTCCCACTCGCCGTCCTTGCCGGTCGTGACCTTCGCCTCGCCCATGTCCTCGCCGGCCGCGTGGCGACCGGCGCGCTTGCCGAAGACGATGAGCTCGGGGAGGGCGTTGCCGCCGAGGCGGTTCGCGCCGTGGACCGAGGCGCAGGCGCACTCGCCGGCGGCGTAGAGGCCCCCGATGACGGTCTCGCCGTGCTCGTTCGTCTCGATACCGCCCATCGCGTAGTGCTGGCCGGGCTTGACGGGCATCGGCTCCGTGAGCCCGTCGGCGCCCTCGAAGTCCTCCGCGAGGTGGAGAATGTTCTCCAGCCGGTCGAGGATGCGCTCCTCGCCGAGGTGGCGCATGTCGAGGTGGACGTACTCGTCCTCGATGCCGCGCCCCTCGTTGACCTCGGTCAGCTCGGCGCGCGAGACCACGTCGCGGGAGGCGAGCTCGCCGTCGTTGTTGGCGTAGCCGTGCTCGAACATGAAGCGCTCGCCGTTCTCGTTGTAGAGGATGCCGCCCTCGCCGCGGACCCCCTCCGAGATCAGGACGCCCGTCGACGGCAGCGTCGTCGGGTGGAACTGGATGAACTCCATGTCCTCCATCGGGACGCCGGCGCGGTACGCCATCGCCACGCCGTCGCCGGTGTTCGCGACCGCGTTCGTGGTGTGGTCGAACACCTGTCCCATCCCGCCCGTCGCGAGGATGACGCCGTTATCGGCGCGGAAGCCGCTGACCTCACCGCTCTGGATATCGTAGGCGACGACGCCGTGGCAGGTGCGGTCCGCCGGGTCGTCCTCGTCCGTGACGGCGAGGTCCATCACGTGCCACTCGTCGTACACCGTGACCCCGCGTTTGACCACCTGCTCGTACATCGTGTGGAGCATCTGGTGGCCGGTCTCCGCGCCGGCGTACGTCGTCCGGGGGAAAGAAAGGCCGCCGAACGGCCGCTGGGAGACGCGCCCGTCCTCCTCGCGGGAGAACGGCATCCCCCAGTGTTCGAGCTGGATGACCTCTTCGGGGCTCTCCTGACAGAGGGCCTCGACCGCCGGCGCGTCGCCGAGGTAGTCCGACCCCTTCATGGTGTCGTACGCGTGGTCCTGCCAGGAGTCGGCGTCGCGCAGCGCCGCGTTGATTCCGCCTTCGGCCGCGCCCGTGTGCGAGCGGACCGGGTGGAGTTTCGAGACGATGGCCACGTCGGCCCCGGCTTCCTGTGCCGCGATCGCCGCCCGGAGTCCCGCCCCCCCGGCGCCGACAACGATGACGTCGTGTTCGTGCATTGGTAGTATAATAATCGGTTGGTTCTGGAGTGACTTAGGGGTGTCTCCCGTCGCTACCAGAATTTCAGGTTGTTCTTGACCGCTTCGCGCTTCAGCTCCTGGATGTGTTCGGTGAGTGGGATGTCCTTCGGGCACACCTCGGTACAGGAGAACTGGGTCTGACACCGCCAGACGCCGTGCTCCTGCTCGATGATCTCCAGCCGCTTCTGCTTGATATCCTCGCCCTCCCGCTCGTCCATGGCGAACCGGTACGCCTTGTTGATCGCGGCAGGTCCCAGGTACTCGTTGTCGCCGGCGGCGATGTTACACGAAGACATGCACGCGCCACACCAGATGCAGCGTGTCGACATCTTCACCTTCTCGCGGTTCTCCCGCGTCTGGCGCTGCTCTTCCAGCTCGCCGTCGGGGTACTCGTTCGTCTGGAAGTAGGGCTCGACGGCCTCCATCTGGTCGTAGAAGTGCTCCATGTCGACGACGAGGTCCTTCCGGACCTCGGCGTGCGGGAGGGGCTCGACCCGGATCGGCTCCTCGAGCTCGACGATCTGCGTCTTACACGCCAGCTTCTGGCCGCCGTTGACGAACATGGCGTCCGAGCCGCACACCGCCTGCCGGCAGGAGTGGCGGAACGTGAGCGAGGAGTCGTAGTTGTCCCGCGAGTACATCAGCGCGTCGAGGACGGTCATCCCCTTGGTGAACGGGACGTGGAACGTGTCGAACCGGGGATCCTGTTTCCCCTCCACCTCGGGGTCGTACCGGAACACCTTCAGCTCGATCGTGTCGTCGTCGGCCGCGGCCTTCTCGGCCTCCTCGGCCTGCCGCCGCGCCTGCTCCTCCGCGGCCCGGCGACGCTTCTCCGTCCGCCGCTCGTCGCCTCTGGAGGCCACGTCGGTCTCGGCGTCGGTCTCGCTCGATTCCTCGGTCTGCTTGGGTATCTGTGTGCTCATGGTCGGTTCAGTAGAGTCCGATGCCCGCCCACGCGTTCGCGGTGCGCACGCCCTGCACGACGAGGACCGCGCTCGCGGCGACGAGGGTCCATTTGATGACGGTGCGTTTGGTGCCGGTGAGCCCCTGGTTGACGAGGGCGTTGTAGACGCCGTTGACCCCGTGGAACGTCGCCGTCACGAGGAAGAGGATCATCAGCGAGTAGTAGCTTATCTGCTCCATCCGCGCCGAGCTGGCGAGGAACGAGACCTCGTCGGCGTGGTGGACGAAGTGGAGCAGGAAGAAGTGGAACGCCAGCACGACAAGCAGGAACGCCGCCGTGACCCGCTGGAACAGCCACATCCGGCCGCCCGACTCGAACGAGGAGTAGCGCTCGGCCATCTCAGAACGCCCCCGCGATGAACGTCGGCACCGACGCGACGGTGATCGCTCCGGTTAGGATGAGCGACGCGTAGAAGCTCTTGTTCTGCGACTCCAGGCCGACGCCGAGGTCGACGAGGAGGAGCCGGGTGCCGTTGAGCATGTGGAAGACGGCCACGGCGAGCAGGCCGACCTCGAGGAGTCGCACCAAGAGCAGGCTCTCGAGGCTGACGATCGTCTGGGTGTACACGTCTTCTCCCGCCATGATCGCGGCTTCGCTCGCGCCCGCCGCCGGGATACCGGTGCTCAACACGGCGATGTGGGTGAACAGGTAGCCGATGAGCACCCACCCCGTGAACTTATGGAAGATCCAGGCCCACATCCCCGCCTCGAACTCCCGCCACCGGCTGAAGTCCTCAATGAGGCCTCGATTGTACGACTGACTCATACGTACCGCTTTCCACCGGGGTCGTATAGTAGTTACTAACACGGCGGGATCGACCCCGACGGACCCGCCGCCGTGTCCGGGCCTGAGTCGCCTTGGCACGGCGCTCTCGCTCGCGGAAGCCTTTTATGTGTTCCTCCCAGTTTTACGGACGCAATGGCGAAAGGCGAAGTTGACTTCTTCAACGACACTGGCGGCTACGGATTCATCGAGACTGACGACGCGGACGAGGACGTGTTCTTCCACATGGAGGACGTCGGCGGCCCGGACCTAGAGGAGGGTCAGGAAGTCGAGTTCGACATCGAGGAGGCGGACAAGGGTCCGCGCGCCACGAACGTCACCCGTCTGTAACCGCTGGCGACGACGTTCAAGGTTGTATCGGCTTTTCGACTGTTCTCCGCCCGCGAGCGGCAGCCGCGTTCGGCCCCCGACCGATAGGAATTTACCGGTTGCTGACTGACCGGTCAGTCAATGAGCGAGCAGCCGAGCGCGGCCGACGAGATCATGGACGGGGTCTACCGCGCGCTCCGCGCCCACGGCTACGCCGACGTCACGATGCAGGACATCGCCGACGAGTGCTCGAAGAGCAAGTCGCTGCTTCACTACCACTACGACACGAAAGAGGACCTGCTCGTCGCCTTCCTCGACTACGTCATCACCGACTCCGAGGCGCGGATCCGGGCCCACGCGGACGACCCCCCGGCCGAGCGGCTGGCGGGGTTCGTCGGCTGGTTCGTCTTCGAGGCTGACGCCGTCGACCGCGAGGCGTTCCACATCGCCCTCCTGGAGCTGCGGACGCAGGGCCCGTTCAACGAGCGCATCCGGGAGCAGCTGGTCAGGAGCGACCGCCTGCTCCGCGGCACCGTCGCCGACATCCTCGAGTCGGGGATCGAGGCGGGGACGTTCCGCGAGGTCGACGTCGAGGAGACGGCGGCGCTCGTCGTCGCCACCCTCGACGGCGCGCGGACTCGACAGATCACCCTCATCGGCGGGACGGACGAGGGTAGCGCCGACTCGGAGAGTGGGGGCGAGGGCGACGCGCCCGCCGATGGGCTCCCGGAGCCGACGTACACGCGTCGGGTCGCCGAGGCGGCGCTCCGGCGGATCGTCGAGCCCATCCTCGCTGAAGGGGTGGCGCTCCCCTCGCTGGAAGCCGGCATCGACTCCATGACTCGCGACGACGACGCCGAATGACCGCGGCGCCTTCACGGGGCCCCTGAGGTGGGCTGGTTCGGCTTCGACCGGCCGCCGACCGTCCTGCTCGCGGTGATCGCCAGCACCTTTTTCGTCGGGTTCGGCGGGGGCGTCCTCTTCCCGATCCTCCCGAACCTCGGCGCCGTCCTCGGCATCTCGGCGTTCATGGTGGGCGTCATCCTCTCGGCGAACCGCTGGGTGCGGCTCGTCGCGAACGGGCCGGCCGGCGCCCTCGTCGACAGGTACGGGACGCGCAAGCCGTTCGTCTACGGGCTCTTGCTCGAGGGGATCGCGACGCTCGGCTACGTCGCCGCGCTCGCGACCCCGCCGGCCGAGTCGCTCCGTCCCCTCGCGGCGTCGCTGCCGCGGGTCGCGGTCGGTCCGCTCGCAGTCGGACCGGACTGGTGGTTCGCGCCACTCTCCGTCGCCGTCGCGTCCGAGACGTGGTTCCTCCTCGTGCGGGTGCTGTGGGGGCTCGGCGTCCGCCGCGAGACCGGGACGTTCCTCCCGGGGCGCACCGAGGGCGACACGGCGACCGCCGCGGGCGACGCGACCGGGGCGAAGTCGTGACCGGTCGCACTCGACGATTCACGCCCGACGGTCGGGGCTTCGGACGCGCTCTGCGAGCGGTTCGGCTGCGCACGCGTGAAGCCGGAAGTCAGCTCCGAACACCGCACCGCCGCCGCCGACTGCTTATAAATGATCTCCGGCCCGGCTCGACTCGCGTCCCCCGAGCCCGTCGGTCGCGCCCTCCCGATACCGGTGGTGTGCGAACGGCTGACTCCCCCTACCCGAAAGAACAACCGTTAAAAGTCGGCGACGGGTTCGTACGGACATGGCTGGAACTATCGAAGCGCTCGTCCCCGGCGGGCAGGCCACCCCCGGTCCGCCGCTCGGTCCGGAGCTCGGGCCGACGCCGGTGGACGTTCAGGACGTCGTGGCGCAGATCAACGAGGAGACCGCCGCGTTCGACGGGATGGAGGTCCCCGTCACGGTCGAGTACGACGACGACGGCTCGTTCACCATCGAGGTCGGCGTCCCGCCGACGGCCGAGCTGATCAAAGACGAGGCCGGGTTCGAGACGGGCTCCGGCGAGCCCCAGGAGGACTTCGTCGCGGACATGTCGGTCGAACAGGTGAAGAAGGTCGCCGAGCAGAAGTCGAGCGACCTGCTCTCGTACGACGTGAAAAACGCCGCCAAGGAGGTCGGCGGCACCTGCGCCTCCCTCGGCGTCACCATTGAGGACGAGGACGCCCGGACGTTCGACGACCGCGTCGACGCCGGCGACTACGACGACGTCCTCGAGGCGTAAGGCGGTTTTCGCGGCTTTTCTGTCGAGCCCCGTCGCGTTCGCTTTCTCCGACGCCTACACCGCGGCCCGCTCCGCGGCCTCGGGCTCCGGCGGATCGGACGAGACGGGCCGCACGTCGCTCCACGTCCAGCCGATGACGGCGGCCGCGGCGACGAGCGCGTAGAACTGAACAAAGAACCCGGCGATCGTCCCGAGGACCGGAACCACGGAGAGCACGCCGACCGCCAGTGCGCCGCCCAGCGCGACCGCGGCGGCGGTGAGCCACCCGGTCGCGTACGCCCGCTTCGTGACTACGGTCCAGAGCGTCCCGACCGCGAACCCGTCCCCGATCCGCCCGGAGTCGGCGACGGCGGCCAGCGCCGCGGGCGTCACGTAGAGCCCGGCGAGCGAGGCCGCGAGTCCGGCGATCGCGAGGGCCGCGATCGGCAGTAGCGAGTAGACGAACGCGACGACGAACGCCTTCGCTCCCTCGACGAGCAGGTCGCCCCACGCCTCGAAGGCTGGCGGCGCGTCGTCGCCGTCCGCCGTCCGCCGAAGGACGCGGGAGACGTAGCCGAGCGCGAGGACGGACGGGACGACGAGCGGGCTCGCGAGCAGGAGCAGTCCGCCGATCAGGACGGTGACGACGACGGCGTCGCCGTCGCGCAGGTAGGTTAGGGAAGCTGACATCATGGACGATCCCCTGTACCCACGCGCCGAGAGAGCTTAACCTCGTACGGTCGGTTCACCGGGAGAGCGCAGCCGTCGATGCCGTCTGTGCGGCAGCGAACGACAGAACGGCGACACAGCGCGAGCGGCGTCGACGGCGCGGGCGGCGTCGACGGCGCGGGCGGCGCTTTTATTTCCACCTCTCGCGGACGATCCGACATGCCCGATCTCCACCCGATCGCGAAGCGGATCCACAACGTCCAGCCGCGACCGGTCCGGCTCACCCTCGACGACGGCGAGACCGGCGTCTTCGAGTTCTCCTCCACCGAGTTCTTCCAGCGGGAGTTCCGCGGCGAGGGCGTTCGCACGGACGCCGATCCGGACGCCGAGTTCCGGCTCCTCACCTCCGACGACTACGAGTCGGTGCTGTTGGGTCGGTCCGGGTCCGACGAGGAGGGCTGGACCGTCGTCGGCGAGGTCGCCGAGGCCGAGCGCGTCGAGGAGTGAGCCACTCGGCGGGGGCGTCCCGGCCCTCCCCCGACCGGTGTCCGCTTCGGCTACCGCACGACCGTCACCGGCACCTCCGCGCGCCGGACGACCGCCTCGGCCACGCTGCCGAGCAGGATGCGCGAGAGCCCCGTCCGCCCGCGGCTCGCGAGCACGAGGTGGTCGAACGGCGCTCCGGTTCCCTCCGCGCCGTCGCCGACGGCGGCCTCGCCGCCCGCGACCGTGAGGATCGTCGCCGTCGGGCGACCCACCTCCAGCCTGGTGTCGACGTCGCCGTCCACCGCCTCGCTCGCCTCGCGGAGGATCCGCTCGCCGCGCCCCTTCGCGCTGTCGAACCACTGGTCGACCGCGCCCGGGAACCCGCCCTCCGCGCCGGTCGTCGAGTCCGCCGGGTTGATGACGTGGAGCGCCGTCACGTCAGCGTCCGGCCACTCCGTGGCCGCGAACCGCAGCGCCTCGATCGCCTCCTCCGACCCGTCGACCGCCACCAGGATGCGTTTGGTCATACGCGGCGCTTCGCCCGCTCGATTTAAAAAGGCCGACGGCGGCTCCGGCCGCGTGGAAACGCGCGACGCGGGCTCGGCGGCTCCGAGAGGCGAGCCCAGTCCCCTTAGTCGCCGTGGCGCGTCACGCACTTCGAGAGCCCGATCAGTTCGACGGGTTCGGAGTTGTCCGGCGAGTACACCACCATCTGTCCCTTCTCCATGTACGGGACCTTGCCGGCGAGGTTCGAGGGGATGTTCACGCTGGAGATGGCGTCCTCGTCCCCGAGGTTGAGGACGACTTTCGTGTTCACTTGTTTAAATACCGACTCCGCGACGTCCTGCGGGTCCTGTGTGATCAGGAAGAGGCCGAGCCGCTCCTTGCGGCCCTGTTTGGCGGCCTCCGTGAACTTCTGGACGACCTTCCGCGCCTGCACGTTGTCGGCGTCCGCGAGGAAGTTGTGCGCCTCGTCCATGCCGACGAGGAGGGGTGTCTCCTCGATCCGGTCGCTGTCGGGGTCGTTCGAGAGCTTGTCGTCGACCAGCAGCCCCGCTACGGCGAGCACGACGATCTCCTTCTGTCGGGAGGTCGGCAGGTGGTAGGTCGGGACCACGGAGAGCCCCCCGGGTCGGACGAGGGTGTGGTCCAGCTCAGTGATCGGCTTCGCGTCCTGGTCGAAGACGCCGCCGGGAACCGCGCGCACCCGCCGCTTGACCGCGTCGAACGTCGCCTCGTGGACCCGACCGCTCTCGTCGAGCTGCTCTTTGAGCGCCGGGTCGTCGAGGTACGAGAGGAACTGGCCGTAGGTCCCCGAGTCGCCGTAGTCGGCGAAGAAACGGTTGAGGAGGGTCAACAGAGCGGGGTACTGGTTGTCGTTGAGCCCGGAGCCGGCGACCAGCCACGGCATGTCCCGCGCGAGCGAGAAGGGGATTGTGAACTCCACGCGCTCCGCGCGGTGACCCTCGCCGGGGTACGTCGCGTTCGCGACCCGCGGCACGAGGGCGACGGTGTCGTCGTGGCCGCCGTGGGCGATCCCTTCCCGGTCCAGCCGCCGGGCGAAGTCGTCGTCGAGGTCGGGGTTGTCGTCGTGCATCTGCGCGTACTCGTCCTGCGGGTCGAACTGGACGACCGCCATCCGCGACTCCCGGCCGTCGCCGGTCGGGTAGGTGCGGTCGGAGTCGAGGTACTGCCGGAGGACGTTCTTTGAGGCGTGCGTCTTCCCCGACCCCGTCCCGCCGGCGACGAGGGTGTGCCGGAACGCGAGGGGGTCGCCGTCGGTGTAGTCGTCCGTCACCCGGTAGTCGACCGTGGGCGGCTCGGCCGCGGTTCGGACCTTCTCGCCGCCGACCGAGAGGTGGCCGAGGAAGACGCCGTCCTCGGGGATCTTCAGGCCGGTCTTGATCTCGGCGTCGTCGGAGGCCTCCTCGACGACCGCGCCCGGCTTCGGCACCCGGTCGGTCATCCGGCGTTTCATCTCATCGCCCTCGCCGTACACGACCGACATCGGCTCCAGCTCGGCCATGAACTTGTAGTCGCGCTCGGCGAAGTCGTCGCGGCGCATCTGTCGGCGGGCGTGGATCTCGGTGGCGTCGTCCGACCGGAACTCCTGGGCGTACTCCAGCCCCGTTATCCGGCAGAACAGCCGTTCTCCGTCCGGATACGGGATCAGGAGGTACTTCCCGAGCCGGACCGCCTCGCGGTTCCCGGTGGTGACGAACGCCCGCAGCGTCGTCTCCTCGGCCTCCTCGGCGACCCGGAGCCCCTGCGAGACCGAGACGACCCCGAGGCCGGTGTCCTCCCCCGCCGGCTCCACGTCGTACGCGGCGAACGCGTCGCCGGCCGCGACGTCGCGGTCGTCCCTCGGACCGTCGGCGTCGCCTCCCGGTGACGCCGCGCGCCCGCCGTCGCGGCCCGCCGCCGCGCGCGGCCCGTGGCCGTCGCCGTCGGCCGCGACCCCGTCGCCGGGCGAGCCGGCGGCGTCCCCCCCGCCGTCGCCCTCGTCGGTGAACTCGGTGAAGTCCTCCAGCGTCATGAGTACACCAGCGCCCGCCACGCCGAAAGCGTTTCCCCCTCCGCGTCGGCGCGGGCGACTCGCGGGCATCACGCGCCCCTTTTCCGCGTCGGGCCCGTATCCCACACATGATATTAGTTCGCGGCGCCGGCGGGGGGACAAACCTCACCGGAACGGTGTTCGAGCGCGGGGAGGACCCGCCGACGTACAAGGGCGCGCCCGACGAGGACGCCGCCTACGTCTGGGTGTGCGACTCCTTCTATCAGGTCGAGAGCGGCGGGTCGGCGCTCACCGTCGACGGCGAGGAGATCCGGGTCGCCTTCGAGGAGCCGATGCCCCGCGGGTTCGACACCAAGTCGGCCGCGGTCGACGCCGCCGAGGAGCACGTCCGCACGCAGTTCGCTCGGATCGGCGTCGCTCCGGGGGACGTCGCGGTCGAGACGACGAAGGCGGACCCGGCCTGAGGCGCCGGCGAACCGGATCCGAGAGGGTTCCGCCTCCCGCAACCCCTTTTCGCGCTCGGCCTAACGGAGCCGTATGACAGCGTTACCGGACCGCGTCGTCGGCGACGCCCGCACGAGCGACTTCGGCTGGGACCTCCTCACGGACCTGACGGACATCGGGGACCGGATGGCGGGGTCCGTCGGTGAGCGCCGCGGCGCCGAGCGGGTCGTCGCGGCGTTCGAGGCGGCCGGCCTCCGGAACGCCGGCCTCGACGAGTTCGAGATCCCCGGCTGGTGGCGCGGCGAGTCCGCCGTCAAACTGGCCGGCCCCGTCGAGCGCCGACACGAGCGGTCCCACGAGGTCATCGCGCTCCCCGGCACGCCGGCGGGCGACGTGACGGCCCCCCTCGTCGACGTCGGCGACGGGACGTACGAGGCGTTCGAGGCGGCGAGCGACCGGCTTGACGGCGCGATCGCGATGGCCTCCTCGCGCACGCCGGACTCGCACGACCGGTGGATCCACCGAATGGAGAAGTACGTCACCGCGTCCGAGCACGGCGCGGTCGGCTTCGTCTTCCGGAACCACGTCGAGGGGGCGCTCCCGCCGACCGGCGAGGTCGGCTACCACAACCGGCCGGGACCGATCCCCGCAGTCGGCGTCTCGAAGGAGGTGGGCGGACGGCTGGCGCGGCTGGCGGAGGAGGGCGAGACGAGCGACGCCGACGCCCTCGAGCTCTCGATCGAGGTCGACTGCCGAAACGAGCCGACCACGTCGGTCAACGCCGTCGCCGACGTGGGCCCCGACACCGACGAAGCGGTGTTCCTCACCGCGCACGTCGACGCCCACGACGTCAGCGACGGCGCGAATGACAACGGCGCGGGGGCGGCGCTCGTCGCCGAGGTCGGTCGCCTGCTCGCGTCGGTCGAGGGCGACCTCGACACCCGGGTTCGGCTCGTCACCTTCGGCGCGGAGGAGGTCGGCCTGTGGGGCGCGTACCACGCCGCCGAGACGACGCCGCGCGACGAGATCGCCTGCGTGGTCAACCTCGACGGCGCCTGCAACTCCCGGAATCTCAGGGTCGGGACGAACGAGTTCGACGGGATGGGCGCGGTCTTCGAGGCGGTCGCCGACGCGTTCGACGCCCCGCTGGAGACCGGCGAGGCGATCTCGCCGCACGGCGACCAGTGGGCGTTCGTTCAGGAGGGGATCCCGGCGGTGATGGCGTCGACGACCTCCGAGCAGTCGGGGCGGGGGTGGGGGCACACCCACGCCGACACGCTCGACAAGCTCGACCCCCGCGACCTCCGGGAGGTGGCGGCGCTGGTCGCGGCGGCGACGTACCGATTCGCCACGGACGGCGGCGGCGCGGCGGGCGGCGAGCGGGTCGCGCACCGGTCGCGGTCGGCGGTCCGCGAGTCGATCGCCGACGGTTACGTCACCGAGCTGAAGACGGGGGGTCGCTGGCCGTACGACGAGTGAGCCCAGGGGCCGTCCCGTCGGACGACGGCGCGCGGCGCGCCCTCACTCCTCCTCGTCGTCGTCGGGGTCGCAGACGCCGAGCGGGAGCGTCTCCGGCGGCTCCGCGTCGCTGGCGAGCCCCTCGTAGGCGTCGTCGATGAGGCGGGCGACCTGGGTCTCGGGCGTCACGCCGCGGGCGGCCGCGAGCGCCGCGAGCCGCTCGTACTGCTCGGGCGGAACGGACACCGAACCCTCTGTCATGCTCGTCGCTGGTCGCCGTAGCTACAAAAGCGTTGTTCGGGACTCGCCGGTCGCGTTAAGTTAGAGGATGAGGCGCTCGAGTTCAGAGTGTTTATGACCGAAATCGAACGCCTCAGCGAGAGTATCGCGTGGATCGACTTGTCATTTGTGAAGCGAGATCGGACGCCGCGCTGGGGCATTGAAGTAGGGACCCGCTGTCATTTAGCTGGTATGTCACTACGCGAGGTAAGTAAGTATCCCGAAAGGTTTGGGATCGATCGGAGTCACGTCGCGATCCATAGTTGGGTTCATGAAGCCGATTTACAGCCGATCTCGACCGTCTCAGAGGATCAACTTACGATTGACGAAAAGATGATTCGCCTCCACGGCCAGAAGTTCTGGCTGTACGGCGCGGTTGATCCACAGACGAACGAGATCCTCCACGTGAGTCTCTATCCGACCGCAAATAAACAGACAACGCGGTGGTCTCTAACCGAGCTACACCGGCGTTACCAGCTAAATAACGTCGAATTCCTCGTTGATGACGCAGACTATCTCCGATCAGTCCTTGCTGAAGACGGCTATCGATTTCGAGTGATTCGTCATGGAAATCGGAATGCCATCGAAGATGTGTTTTGGAAAATAGAACAACGAACATCATCGTTTGCGAATAGTTTTAGCAATGTCGCGTCAGAGACAGCTCAAAACTGGCTCGAAGCCCTCGCCGTCTACCACAATTCACGCCAAAGTTAACGCGACCGGCCTGTGGGCCTGCCATTCGTTGTAGTTTAACGCCTCACGCCAGCGCCGTCTGCTGATCTGAATATCGTTGGGACTACCTGTC
>NZ_JAODIX010000062.1 GCF_026586675.1 Halorubrum yunnanense | reverse complement strand
GCATTCTCCCGCTTCAACTCCTTTGATTTAGCGGCCTACCTCGCCTCCGTATGGCGATTCAACACAGCCTGTCATAGCCTTTATCGGCGGCGAGAGACCGCAGATCGCCCGCGTTCCGGCGGGCGATCTGCTCAGCGAGGTCTGCGTCGCTTCCTTCTCGGTTTGTTGAACAGTGAACGTCAAGGACGGCTTGAGACGCTGTATCGACAAGTTTCGTGACTTTGAGCTTTTGAACGCGGTAGCTGATTCGCTGGCAGTAGTGGCGGCTGGCTGGTGAGCGGTCGTAGAACGTGGCGTCGATCGCGGCGTGTTCAGAGAGTTCGTGCAGCTGCGCCGACTGGCGCAGCAGCACTCGACAGATGCTCATGCTGATCCGGTCGAACGCCTTACACAACGTGGACGGCGCGGGGAGATCGGCCGCGTTGAGGCCGATCTCTCCGGTTATTTGTGGCATTTCTTTGAGCAAGTCGATCGTCATGCGGTACGATGAATCGAGGTAAATCCGCAGACAGTGGAGGGAAACGAGTGCATAGTCGGCGAATCCGCCGCCACCTTTCGGGGCGGCGGATTCGCCTCCATCGCCAGTAACTCTTTGAGCAACCGGTACAACCTCCCCGATGAAGCGGGAGATTTGCGTCATGAACAACCGCATTCTCTCGCTTCAACTCCTTTGATTTAGCGGCCTACCTCGCTGCTGTATGGCGATTCAACACAGCCGTTGAAACACATCACAAGGTGAGTTCTCATAGGTGCGTGTCCGAGAATCGGTGGAGACCCGGACAACACATGACAATATTAGTACGTCTGGCTTCTGGGTGACTTATGACCGAGATTAGGGCCGCAGGCCCGAAACGTGGTACTACAGCCTATTGCCAGCTGAATGGGTCCATTTATATATACCGACGACAGACGCGGTTATCACTCCCAAATCGGCGGCTATCCGACCTACTCATCGTGTTATTCAGGAGACAAGGAGCCGCAGGGGCGCGGTTCGAGGTTCGAAATCGGCCGGGATCTATTACTGGGCACATTTTTGAATAATACATAAATTATTCGACACGCAACATAGTCGGCAAAGTCGAGTCTACTGCTACGGAAGCGACTCGGTCACGACGGTGCTGAACGAAAGTATAGCAGTCACCTACAACGCCGAGGAGAACCACGTCTCGGAGTACGAAGTCTGGGCGAAAACGCTCCTCCCCCAGATCGAGCTGCTGGCCAACGAGTCGCTGCTCAGCTACGAGTACCGCGGCACCGAGACCGTCGACGGCCGGGAGAAGTACGTGCTGAACGCGGCCCCGACAGAGCAGTACCGGAGCGACATCGAGATGTCGACGACGGTGTACGTCGACGCGGAGACGTACTTCCAGGCTCGGATCGATAGCGAGATCCGGACCGAGGAGTACACTCACAGCTCTGCGGTCGCTTCGAGAACGTCACGCTGAATGATAGTGATTACTGTAAGTCTTTACCGCCGTGACGATCCGTATCGGCATTGAGGGCGGCTGAACCAGCGTCCCTCGACGCCGCCTCTGAAACTATTCGCAGTAATCACTATGAGGCGATCCCCGACTAGATGTTCGAGCTCGACGTGCCCGCGAACGCGACCGATCCGACGGCGAACCTCGGCCCCGAGATCACAGACTACGGAAGCTACGACAATCTTGTCGCCGCCCCGAACGCGTCGGTGTCGGCCGCCGAGATCGGCAACGGGTTCAGCTTCGAGGAGGGAACAATCCTCGACGGCGAGAGCTACTACGCGGTCACGCTCCGCTATGATGCCGCCGACCGAGCAATCACTGTCAACACGCAGGCCGAGCCGATCGGCGAGCAGAACTACGACGAACTCGACACCTACGAGGAAGTCGCCGTCGGCGATTGGGGGGCTATCTCACCAGCTACGAGGCGTTCACGCTGTTGTACTGGGAAACCGACCAGCCGTACACGCTGTACGGCGAGGCCAGTAACGAGACGGCGACCGATGTTACAGGGTTGATCGTCGACGGGTAGCCAGCGCCTCCCCCGGCGATGCTCAGCCCTCCGAACTACCCCCGGTGTGGCCGACGCCATCGGGGCGAGATCGATATCCTTCCACCGATCACCAGCCGAGGCTCTCGGCGTCGTCGGACGCTTGGAACTCCTCGACGGAGCCCTCGAACCCGATCTCCCCGTTCTGGAGCGTGTACACGCGCTCGGAGCTATCGACGACGGCGGAGACGTCCTGCTCGACGAGCAGGACGGTCGTCCCCTCCGTGTGGATCTTATCGATCCGCTCGAACATCCGGTCGACGATCTGGGGGGCGAGCCCCGTCGAGGGCTCGTCGATCAACAGCAGATCTGGGCCGGGCATGAGCGCCCGCCCGATCGCGAGCATCCGGCTCTCCCCGCCTGACAGCGTCTTCGCCGCCTGGTCGGGGCGCTCCTCCAAGCGGGGGAACAGGTCGTATATCTCCCCAATCCGGGCGTCGACATCGCCGTCCCCGGTGTAGCCGCCCATCCGAAGGTTCTCACGAACGGTGAGGTCAGGGAACACGGCGTCGTCCTGGGGAACGTATCCGACGCCGGCGTCGACGATCTCGTGGCGAGGCGTCCGGGAGATGTCGTCGTTCCCGTACCGGATCGTGCCGTCGTGGAGCGTCGTCCCGCCGACGATGGTCCGCAGCAGCGTCGACTTCCCGGCGCCGTTCGGGCCGACGATGGCGACGAAATTGCCCTCGTCGACGCGGAGCGAGACGTCCTCCAACACGTAAAGGTCGCCGTAGCCCGCGGTGACCGCCGACAGCGAGAGCAGCGGGTCGCTCATGCCGACTCCTCCCCGAGGTAGGCCTCGACGACCCGCTCATCGTTACGGACCTCCTCCGGCGTCCCGGACGCGATGGTCTGGCCGGCCTCCATCACGGTGATCGAGTCACAGATGTTCATGATAGTGTCCATGTCGTGTTCGACGATGAGGAACGTCTGATCGCGCTCCTCGCGGATACGCTCGATGTAGTCGACGATGTCCGTCGTCAAGTCGCTGGGCAGCCCCGCCATCGGCTCGTCGAGCAAGATAAGGTCGGGGTTGGTCATCAGCGCCCGCGCGATCTCGAGCAGCTTTCGCTCCCCGACGGCCAGCCGGTCGGCCCGCTGGTCGCGTTTCTCCGCCAGTTCCATGTAGCCGAGCAGTTGATCGGCGTGCTCGACGGCGGCGCGTTCGTCCTCCGCGTACGCCTTCGGTCCCGCGGTCGTGGGCAGCAGCTTCTCGCCGCGGTGGCCTGTCTTCCCCACGAGGAGGTTCTCGAAGACGGTCATCTCTGGAAACGTCCGTGCCTCCTGGAACGTCCGCGTGATGCCAGCCTCAACGATCTCGTACACCGGCTTGCCGGTAATCTCCTCGCCGTCGAAGACGACCTTGCCGCCGTCCGGGTCGTGGAACCCGGAGATGGTCCGGAACACCGTCGTCTTCCCGGCGCCGTTCGGGCCGATCAGCCCCGTGATCGAGTTCCGCTCGACGGTCATATCGAACCCGTCGACGGCGGTGACCCCGCCGAAGTACTTGTTGAGGTCACGTACCTCTAGCAGCCCGTCGTCGCTCATGTGTCAGCCCCACGGAGCCCTTCGGGCTTCCACAGCAGCAACACCACCATGATCGTGAACGCGACCGCCGGCTTGTACGACGCCGAGATGAACGCGACGCTCACCTCCTGGGCGATGCCGATCGAGAGCCCGCCGAGCATCGCGCCGTAGGGGTCGCCGATGCCGCCGAGGATCACGGCGGCAAACATCACCAGCAGCAGGCCGAACCCCATCGACGGCCGGACGACCGTGTTGAGGCCGATCAGCACGCCCGCGATGGCGGTCAGCCCTGCCCCGATGACCCACGTCCAGGTGACGATCCGCTCGGTGTTCACTCCTGAGGAGAGCGCGAGCGAGCGGTTCGACGCCGTCGCCCGCATCGTGACGCCGAGGGTCGTCCGCGTCAACAGCAGGTGGATGGCGATCATCAACACAAGCGAGACGACGACGATCGCGATCTGGACCGCCGTGATCCGCACGCCCGCGATGGCCATCGCCTCGGCGCCGCCAACGTCGAACCGTCGCGGGTCGCTCGACCAGACCATCTCGACGGCGTTGCGCAGGATGATGCTCAGCCCGAAGCTCGTGATCAGCAGCGAGAGCGCGCCGGCGCCCTCCCGACGGAGCGGGTAGAACACCACCCGGTCAAGGGCGAGCGCGAGCGCCACCGTGATTGGGATCGCCACGACAGCAGCGACGACGAACGGGAGGCCAAGCGCGACGTTCGCGACCAGCGCCGCATACGCCCCGAGAGTGAGATACTCGCCGTGAGCGAAGTTGATAAAATCAAGGATGCCAAAAATGAGCGTTAGCCCGATCGCGGCAAGCGCGATGGTACTCCCGACGATGACGCCGTTGAGCAAGAACTGTGGATCGAACGCCACCGGCTACTCACCTCCGTACTCGACGCGCTTGCAGTACTCCGCGTAGGAGATGTCACGCTCCGGCAGCAGGCCGTCGGGCCGGTAGCGGATCGTGACGATCACGAGAGCACCGACGAGTATCAGCCGCAGCGTCGGGATGATGTCACCCAGCCCGTACAGGTCGGGGAGATACCGCGTCGCCTCCCGGAACGCGATGATGAGGCCGGCGCCCAAGATCGCGCCCTTGGAGTTCCCGCTCCCGCCGACGATAAGGCCGACCCAGGTCAGGAACGTGATGTTCGCCCCGAACGCGGTCGGAGTCAGCGCTGTCGCGTAGTGAGCCCATAGCGCGCCGGCGAGCCCGGCCATCACGCCACCGACGACGAACGCCTGCATCCGGTAGCGGAACGTGTGCTTCCCGAGCGCGATCGACGCCTCCTCGTCGTCCCGGATGCTCCGGAGCACGCGGCCGAATGGCGACTGCTTCAGCCGTCGCGAGTAGGCGTAACACAGCCCGACCGCGAGCACCACGAGCCCGAGGTAGAAGAAGTCGTACGCCTCAGGCGGGATCACGCCCCTGAGGGGGCGATCGATCCCGTAGAGCCCGGCGACGCCGCCGGTCAGCCAGTTCTCGTTCATCATCACGTGTCGGAGGATCTCTGCGAGCCCGATGCTCACGATGGCGAGATACTCCTCGTCCAGCTGGAGCGTGGGGATCCCGAGCAAGACGGCGACCAGCCCCGCAGCGATACAACCGCCGACGATGCCGACGACGACAGGCAGGCCGAAGCCGAAGGAGTACGCCTGCGTCGCGGTCGGCGACGGGATGGTCAGGATTGCAGTCGTGTATGCGCCGACCGCGAAAAACGCCACATGCCCGAAGTTGAGCAGGCCCGTCTCCCCCCAATGGATGTTCAGGCCGAGCGCGAGGACGGCGTAGATCCCCGCGACCGTGGCGACGCTGGTCATAAACGACAGCTGCTCGAGCATCAGAAGTCGAGCGAGTCTGCCGCGATCTCTCCCACCTGTTCCCATTCGCTTCCGGTCGACTGGAACACCGCGAACGACGACCGGATGTTCCCCTGGCTGGTAATGTCGACGGGGCCGCTCGCGCCGTCGTAGTCGATTTCCGTCCCGTTGTCGAGCGCGTCCGCGCCGGCCTGGAAGCTGGTCACAGTCTCACCGTCCTTCGAGACGGCGGGGATCTCCCCCGCTAGGTCGCTCCCGCTGTTGCTCTCGGCGGCCTCGGCGGCGAGCGCGGCCAGCATCGCGGCGTCGTACGCCTCCGGGGTGAACGGCTGCGGGCTCTCGCCTGCGCGGGACTCGTACTCCGCGGCGAACTCGTCGTACTTCTCGCCGCCCGGGAGCGGCCCGATCGCGTAGGAGTCCTCCAGCGGGGCGCCGACGTCGGCCGCGAAGCTGTCGGTCTGCATGTCGTTGGACAGCCCCCAGACGCCGCCTAGCCCCTGCTCGTCCCACTGGTCCAGAATGATCTGGCCGGTCTGGGTGCCGGCGGTCAGCGAGACGAACTCGGGCTCGTCCTGGAATGCTTCGGTCAGTTCGGAGCGGTACGAGCTCTTTCCCGGCGTGAGCGCGACCTCGGTGGTGATGGTGCCGCCCAGCGCCTCGAATCCCTCGATGACTGTCTGGCCGAACGACCGGCCCCCCTGGTTGTCGACGTACATGACCGCGATCTCCTCGTAGCCGTTGTCCCGGGCGATCCGTGCCATCGCCTTCCCGCCCAGCGAGTCCGACGCCGATGTCCGGAAGATGTAGTTGCCGCCGCGGTCGTCGAGGACACTCGTCCCCGCAGTCGGCGAGATGATCGGCACCTGACTCTCCTGGGCGATGTCCATCACCGCGGGCAGCGTGAATGAGGTTGGGCCGAGGATCGCGCTGGCGCCGTCGGAGTCGGTCAGCTTCCGGAGCGCCGAGATCGCCGTCTGTTGGTTCGTCTCCGTGTCCTCGGTCACGATCTCGATATCGGTCCCGTTCATCCCGCCGGCTTCGTTGATCTGGTCTACGGCGATGTTCATCGCCACCTCGCTGGACTCGCCGACCCAGGCGACCTCGCCCGTGAACGGCTGGAGCATGCCCAGAACCGCCGTATCGCTTCCCCCGCCACCCATACAGCCGGCGACGGAGAATGCTCCCCCGGCGACTGCGGTCGTCTGTAGAAACGTGCGCCTGTCTACCTGTTTGTCACCATTAACCATGGCGAAGTAAACTGGGGTAAAGTTCTTTAAGCCTTCGATCGCGACGCGAGCTGGCGGCTGCTCGGTGGTTTTACCTTCGCTGGCCTCCCAGAACGAACCCGTCGCACCGATGCGGCGAACGATTCACCCGAATACATGGCACCTACAACCGAGTTCGTCGAGGGGATCCTCGACGCCGACCAAATCTCGTACGGCACGGCAGAGCGCGAGCAGCGAGCGGCCGACTGGGGGACCGACGACGCAGACGCCGTCACCCCGGACGTCGTCGTGTGGCCGGAGTCGACGGCCGACATCGCCGCGGTGCTCACGGCCGCGAACGAACACGGGGTTCCGGTCACCCCCTACGCCGCCGGAACCAGCCTCGAAGGCAACGCTGTCCCCGTCGAGCGCGGCATCACGCTCGATCTCTCCGAGATGGACGCGGTGCTCGATGTCAGACCCGACGACCTCCAGGTCGACGTTCAGCCCGGCATCTTTGGCGACGACCTCAACGAGGCTGTCGCCGACTACGGCCTCTTCGTCCCGTCGCTCCCCGCCTCCAGCGACATCTCGACCATCGGCGGGATGATTGCCAACGACGCCAGCGGGACGAAGACCGTGAAGTACGGCGAGGTCGCCGACTGGGTCCTCGAACTCGAAGTCGTCCTGCCGACCGGGGAGCTGATCACCGTCGGGAGCAAGGCCGCCAAGACCTCCGCCGGCTACAACCTCAAGGAGCTCGTTATCGGCAGCGAGGGCACCCTCGGCGTCGTCACCCGGGCCACGATCGAACTCACGGGCCGGCCCGAGCAGATCCGTGGCGGGCGGGCGATCTTTGACGACCTTGGCTCGGCCACCGCCGCCGTCGCCGACGCCGTCCAGTCCGGCGTCGACGTTGCGAAGATCGAGCTCATCGACGCATTCAGCGCCGAGGTGTCGAACGCGTTCCTCGACACCGATCTCCCCGACTCGCCGATGGTGTTCCTTGAGTTCCACGCCAATCACAGTGTCGAGAAGGAGATCGAGTTCTGCCGGGCGGTGTTCGAGGCCAACGACGTCGCACGCTTCGAGATCGCCGACGATGACACCGAGATGCGAGCGCTCTGGGAGGCGCGCCGCGAGCTCGCGGAGGCGTTCGAGCCGTACGACCCGGACCGCTCCCCGCTCACCCCTGGCGACATCACCGTCCCGATCAGCAGCTACCCCGAGATCATCGATTACGCCAAACAGCTCGAAGCCGAAAAAGGGATCCCGGTCGCCTGCTTCGGCCACGCCGGCGACGGCAACGTCCACTACTTCATCATGGTCGAGCCCGACGACCCTGAGTCGGTAGCGACCGGCGAAGAGATCTCCGAACGGCTCGTCGAGCGCGCCATCGAGCTCGGCGGCACCGCCACCGGCGAACACGGCGTCGGCCTCGGGAAACGCGACTACCTCACCATGGAGTACGACGACGCCGGCTTAGAGAGCATGCGCGCGATCAAGCGCGCGCTTGACCCAAACAACGTGCTCAACCCCGGGAAGATCCTCCCCGAGGAGTGAGCGACGGCAGTCGAACTACTCCCCGAGCGACTCGCCGGCGAGCAGCGTTCGAAGCTTCCCCGGCGAAACATTCCGGCCGGTGCTGGGGAGCATGTCCGTCTTCACACGGATCTTCGCCTCCATCTCCCGCATCGCCGCAAGGCTCGTCGCGGAGGCGCCCTCCGCGGGGGTCCCCGCCTCGGTCAGCATCTCCCGAACGCCGATTTCAATCGCCGTCTCGCTCACGAGGCGGAACTCGTCGAGGCTCTCCCAGAGTGCGCCCATCTTCACCGCGAACGGCACCCGCGTCGCGACGCCTCCAGCGAACGTTTCCATCCGGTCGTGGGGTCGAGGTGGCCCTCTGACCAGGCCCGGTGTATCGCCGGTGCGGCCGCCAACTGGACGCTGATCACGTCGGCGTCGGTAAGTTCTCCGACGGTGAGACAGTAGCCCGTCGCACCCGCCCCCCCCGCCGACGGGCGAGAACAGGTAGTCAACCCCCGGCAGTTCCTCGACGACTTCCAGCCTCGCGGTCCCGACGCCGGCGACCAGCGCTGGCTTGTTCGCGGAGTGGACGTACTGATACCCCCGTTCTGCTGCGAGCGCCTCGGCGCGCTCGCGGGCGTCGTCGAACACCCGGCCGGCGTAGGCGACCGACTGCCCGTGGTTGCCCGTGCTGGCGGCGATCAGGTCGGGGTCGTGGAACTCCTCTCCCAACCGCGAGATGACCGTCACTCCGTCGCGGACTTTGAACGCGCCCGTTGGGAGCGTGTCCGCGCGTTTCAGGTAGACGTCGGCGGAGGGTGTCATAGGACTCCCTCAACAGTCTGTAAAATACTCTGGTTGAGAACTATCGTATGAGACACGTTCTATGGGAGTATAATCAAGTCGCCACGGAACAACTCGGTCGGTATGGCGATCCTGCTGGTCACGGCGAGTGTGTGTCAGCCATCGGTACCATGAGATTACTGATCCGGTTACACTCTTCGGTAGACTGGCGGAACTAGTGGAATACGTTGACGGCAATACAATCCACGAGACCGTGGATCGGTGCCCCAGTAAGATTCAGTGACCGGAGGAAGCCGTAGGTCTGAGCGGCCTGCTCCAAGCCCTGCTTGGAGAGGCCGCGGAACTTCGCCAACCACGGCTGGAGCACTGACCAGAGACACTCTGTTTGGTTCGTGTGGACGCCCTCAGCAGAGACGTATCCGTCGTCGTGGACGACGTACTGGTGATCATGCTCCATACCTCGGTAGGCTGGCAAGCCGTCGGTCCAGACCTCTCCCAGCGGCTGGGAGAGGTCGTCGGCCTCCTCAATCACCGGTCCCAGATCGTCCTCGTAGTCGCTTCCCTCTTGGGCTGACACCACACGAAGCACGTCGCGGTCGACGCGAACCTCTTCGACGATCTTCCCGGCCTCATCCATTACTGCCACCTGTGCGTACCGTTTGTGGACGTCGATTCCGAGGTACATGGTTGGTTCACCCGGGACGCCAGTGCGTGAAGCAGAGATTCACCTATTCGGGCTTTCCCGGATGCCGCGGGGCGCGGCATCCGGGCTGTAACGCCCATGACTCGGCTTCTTTCGCACACGGACCAGTCAACAGAACGTGCTCTGTGGCACGAAATCCAGGTCGGTCTCTTGCGCCCCATATCTTGTTTCACGCTCTCATGGAGTAGCAGCGTTTCCATCGAGTCAGCATCGCCCACGATATCCCCTCATTTCTGTCAGTAGTGAGGTGCGAGATACAGAGTATCAGTCGATCACATCGGGTTTGAGTGAAAGTGTCTGCTTGGGAAGGGTGTGAAAGCTACCGAAGCAGACAGCGAGATAGAAGAAGAGCACCTGCTTAATTTTGTCGTCAACAGTCTCGACGAAGAGCTTGCGATAGATCTCGGTGATGACGTCGAGGTCACGACAGAGACGTTGTACGAGGTCCTCGCCGGCGCCAGCGCCGGCGGGACCTCAATCAACCACGTCTGCGAAACGACTGGTGACTCACCACACGCCAACACCGTCCGGGGACATCTCACCGAGCAGTTTGAGCTTGACTCGGTTGAGGCAGTTGGGGACATGCTCCTGCAGCGAGATGCGCTTGCGACACTTCCAGATCGACCGGTGGAGGTCTGCGCAGACCTCCACCTCGATCCCTACTACGGCGACGAAGACGAGACAGAAGCGCTGTACTTTTCACAGGCGAAACGTGGAACGACCACATTTCACACGTATGCGACGCTCTACGCGCGGATGCGCAACAAACGATACACGCTGGCGGTTCGCCAGCTTGTCGCTGGCGATACCACCAGCGATGTCCTCGCTGAGTTTCTCGAACTGCTCGACGGCCTTGACCTCAGCGTGCCTTGTTTTGCCGCCGACTGACGGCAACTTCAGACGTTCTTACCGCAATATTCCGCCAGATTAACCCG
>NZ_JAODIX010000061.1 GCF_026586675.1 Halorubrum yunnanense | reverse complement strand
ATTGCTCTACTGTTAGGTCAGGGGCAACCTACGAGAGAGTGCCGAAATCCTTCTCAGGGTAAACACGTACTTCAACTTTTGTTCAAATGGATGAATTCCACCATACAGGCTACTGAAACGCCCCGTCGACACCACTAGCCACGGTTTGGTGGTAAGATTCTTTATTCATGGTAACGTAGTACCAGCTATGTCAACAGAAACGGACGGGCAGGGACGGCTATACATCCCGAAAGAGGTGCGCGAGAAGTACGGCCAAAAGTATCACATCGTTATGTACGAGGACAGAATCGAGCTGATTCCGGTCGCGGACGACCCACTCGTCGCTGTCCGGGAGGCGGCAGGCGAACTACACGACGCATCCGTCGAGGAAATTCGGGAGGATATCGGGGCAGAGGCGAAAGACGAGGCTGAGGAAGCCGGCGGCGACCGATGACGGTGTACGTCGAGACGGATTTCCTGCTCGCACTCGCCAAAGATACCGATTGGTTACAGAGTTCCGCAGAGGACGCTCTCGCCGCATACGATGTCGAAACGTCACCGTTCTCGTATCTCGAACTCCTCCTCGCTCGGGAACGTTACAAGTTCGACTACGTTCCGCTGGTGGCGAACCTGCTCGAACTCGTACCCGTGCGGGACGAAGAAGAGAAACAGGTCGTGCTGAAAGCCGTCAACTACTACGAGGAGGGAATGACGCCGTTCGACGCCTTCCACGCAGCGACCGCGGAAACGCGAGGGATGGACGTGCTCTCCTCTGAGAAGGACTACGAAGATGTCGAAGTCGAGCGAGTCCCACTCGAACCAACCGACGAGGATTGACATCCTCCTCCGCGTGAACACGGAGGAATCCTGAGTGTTGGAGATTTCAGGTTTGCAGTTTCACCGAACCCCGACACGGTGAGAATCCGTGTGAGATTCACGGACTGTGGCGAGTGGGACTGCTGGGAGTGCCAAGCCCCCGGTACTCCTATCCTCCGTCATACAGGGACTCCCAGAGTTGTTTTTGCCTCAGGGAGTCCGGCAGACCTCGACGGACTCGGAGTTAGTTTAACGCTGCTTACAGCAGTCAACTCCGGTCGAATCCTGTGAGGGTTCGCCGGTTATCGACTGGTTCCGATTATTGCTTGGTTGCTTGGGGCGGCGAAGCCGCCATCGTAGGACGAGGTAGAATCACTCTGTTCTCGCCTGATTCCTAGCTTTTCCGAGGGTTGCCTGCCGATTAAAAGTAGGAATTGGAAATCTCAGACAAGTGTCGAGACGTGGATTGATTCCGTGGTGTCGGATTCATCCCGCGCGTAAAGGCGCGGGTATTCTCCTTGTATTCTATAACTCCGGACAGAGAACGGAATACCAACTGAACGAAGCGTGGTTCTCAAAACGGTTATTATAACCGCGAGTGCGGCAGATACAGTCGAATCTTCCGGCTGCTCCTCGAGCCCAAAATTCGTAAGGCCACGTCAAGAATCGACGTACCAGCACACTTATCGGGGAGTTAAAGCCCTGTAACCGCCGTTCTTTCCTCTACCGACTCTCACGCTGTTCCACCTTGTTCAACTCGATCAGCAGCCGGAAAATCGCTTTCACGAGGTTCGCGTCGACGTCGAAGCGCTCGGCGTTGTCGCCGGCGCGCTCCATCACGCGCTCTTCTTGGCCCTCGTCGGTCGTCGGGAGGTCGCGCTCCGCCTTGACGGCCGCGACCGTGTCGGCGACGTACGTCCGGCGGGCGATCAGTTCCACGATCTCGCGGTCGATATCTTCGATCTCGTGTCGCAGTTCGTCGAGGCTTCGGTCCTCGGTGTTGGGTGTGTCGCTCATTGGTGGATTGTGGATCGGTCGATAGTGTACTCACTCGATAGTCGCACCGTCGTTCCTGGTGGTCGTGCGTCGCAGCGTTCCGGGGCGGTCGCCCCACGCGTCGGCGACCCGATCGGGGTCCGTCTCGGGGTCGTCGGGGTCCGCGACGGCGACGACGCTGGGGCCGGTCCCCGACAGCGACACCCCGGTCGCGTGCGGCATCGCCTCGACCGCGGGGTCGGCGTCGAAGCCGAGCGCGGCGGAAAAGGCGAGCCCGTTGACGGTCATCGCCTCGGCGTACCGGCCGTCCAGCGCGAGGTCCGCCACGAGGTCCGCCATCGGCGCGACGGCCTCACAGCGGGCCACGTCCGCGTCCGCGCTGTAGGCGCGCTCGGGCGGGGTCCAGACGAGGACGTCCCAGTCGACGGCCTCGCGCGAGCGCAGCTCGTCGCTCGCGTTGTCGGTGACGGTCACGCCGCCGAGCATCGAGGCGGTGGCGTCGTCGAACGCGCCCGTGACCGTCACGCCAGCCTCGCGGGCGGCCCGCACGCCGAGTCGGCAGGCCTCCAAGCGGGTGACGTCGACGGCCGGGTCCACGGCGTTTCCGGTGCCGGCACTCCCGTCCCCGACCGTCAGACCGAGCGCGTCGCAGGTCGCGAGTACGGTCGCGTTGGCGGCCGCACTGGAGCTCTTGAGCCCGGCCGCGAGGGGCACGTCGCTGTCGGTCCGGACGGCGCCGCCCTCGCCGTCGCCCCACCGGCCGGTCGCGAGCGCGACGCAGCGCTCGATCAGGGCGGTGTCGCCGTCCGGGTCTTCGGCGATGGTCCCGTCGATGCCCTCGGCGTCCGAGTCGAGCGTCACCGTCGCGCGCGCCTCGACGTCGATACCGAAGGCGGCGCCCGACCCCGTCGCGAGCGCGTTCAACACGGTTCCAGCGCCGAGCGCCGCGGCCCGTCCCTCCATGCACTCACGGCTCGCGAGCGCGGACAAAGAGGTAGCGATTACGGCGAGACTCTCGGTTCAGACCGGCTCCGCGCGCCGCACCGCGGCGTCGACCTCGTACCAGTCGACGTCGGCCCGCGCGTTCGTCTCCCGGCTCCGGAACGTGATCGAGACGTCGAACCGGCGGGTCCCGTCGTCGAACCGATTCCCGGACGTGAACCGGCGGGTGACGTAGGCGAAACCGACCGAGTCGCGGTCGGGGGAGTTCGGGCGCGTCGCGTACGCGTCGACGCGGAACTCGACCGTTCCGTAGGTGAACCGGCCGGCGTTCTCGACGATGAGCCGCGCGTCGACCGTCGTCTCGTAGCCGTCGTCGGTGACGCCGCGCACGTCGGCGTTCGTGACCACGAGTCCGGCGCCGTCCGGCCCGACCTCGTCGGGGACGGGCTCGTCGCCGGTCTGTTGGGCGGTCGAGTCGCCCGCGCTCGCTCCCTCGCCGTCCGTGGAGTCGTCGCCGGTGGCGTCCCCGCCTCCGGAATCGGAACCGTCGGCGGCGTCCGGCCCCGCGCCCCCGTCCGCGCTCTCGTCCGACTCCACGAGACAGCCGGCGAGCAGGCCGGGAACGGCCGCGGCCAGGAGGCGCCGGCGGGAGGGCGAGGGCGTCACGGGCGCCCCCTCGTCGCGGAGCGACCTAAAGGTGGGTTTCGGTTCACGGCCGTCACCCCGTCACCGACCCGAGCGCGCCGGTCGCCGCGCCGACGACGCCGGCGACGACCGCGGTCGTGAGAAGCGGTCCGAGCGCGTCGGCGATCCCGTGTGCCTGCGTCGCGGCCTCGCCCTGCGAGGCGACGATGAGCACGACGACGACGAGTCCGTAGATCACCGCCCCGAGTCCGCCGCCGACCCCCGAGGTCGCGGCCGCCTCCTGGACGTCGTACGCCCCCGACCCGAAGAGCACGCCGAGCACGCCCGCGAGGACCGGCGCGCCGACGAGCGCCGCGGCGGTGGCGACGAGGTACGACTGCGCGACGAACACCGGGGCGAACCGGGCGGTCTCGCCGGTCGCCGCGGTCGCGAGCGCGGTCTCGGCCCAGCCCATCCCGACCGCGGCGACCAGCCCGACGCCGACTCCGACGACCGCGAACACCGCCGCCGTGAGGCCGACTCCGTTCGCGTTCATCAGACCACCGCCCACCCGTCGGCCAGTCGGCCTTGCCACCCGGTGCGCTCCTCCCACGCGTCCCCGGAGAACCCGGCCGCGAGCAGGAACTCGCCGGCCCGTACGACGTAGCCGTACTGGATCCCGGCGTGCTCGTCGAAGCCGTAGCGCTCGCCCTCGGCCTCGTCGTGGTAGAGCCGGTGCCAGCGAGCGGGGCCGTCGTCGGTCGAGCCGTCGTCGCCTGCGCCGTCGTCGCCGCCGTCACTCGACTCGTTCCCGGAGAAGTCCGAACCCACGGCGGTCGCGTCGGGATCGATCGGCGCGCGACCTTCCGTCGACGCGTCGTCGAGAACCGCGTCCAGCCGATCGCTCGCCGTCTCGCCGTCCGGGTACCGCTGCACGTAGAGGGGCGTCCCGTCGAGCTCGTAGGCCCATCCCTCGAACGTCTCGCCCGGGCGATCGCCGGCGGGCGGGCGGGTCGCAAACGCGACGACCAGCTCCTCGGTCCGGTCCTCGGGTCGGGGCACCGGACCCATGCGGGCGCGGAGCTCCTCGCGGCGGTCCGCCCCGAACGCGCTCCCGTAGAACCGCGGAATGTCGGGGCGGTCGTACCGCTCGTCGTCGTACGGCTCGTGCGCGAACGCCGCGAACCCGCGGCTCGCGAGCGCGACCTCGACGAACGCCTCGCTCCGGAGCTCTCGCCGCCGCTCATCGTCCTCGGGGAGGGGGTACAGCAGGCGGTCGAGCAGGCGGTTGTGGATCGGGTCACGGGAGAACGCCTCGGCGACGTAGATTGCGGTGCCAATTCCGGCGAACGCCCGGCGCATGCGGTCGAGTTCCTCGAGGAACCGGTCCACGTCGTTCCGAGGGGCGACCGTCCGGAGCTCCTCGACGTGCCGCCGCGCCCGTCCGCGGATCATGGCCTCCGGGTGGAAGTGCGGTTCCAGCGCCTCCGCGGCGCGTTCGGCGGCGTCGCGCCCGGCGGCGTTCAGCCGGTCGGCCATCGTGAGCGACACCGCGCCGCTCTCGTCGGCCTCCGCCCTGACGGCGTCGATTTCGGCGACCACGTCGGCGATCGCGTCCCGGTAAGTCGCGACCGCGGTGGGGTACTCGGTCGCGAACCAGACGGCGTCGTCGACGACGTTCCGGGTCGCGGTCGCGAGCGGCTCGTTTAACACCGGATCGGGATTCTCGACTTGATCCTCGTCCTCGTCGTCGCCGTCGCTTCCTTCGTCGCCCGCGTCCGGAGGGCTCTCGTCCGGGACCGCGTCGGGATACTCGACGCCCTGGACGCCGAGACACCCCGCCGCCCCCGCGGCGAGCCCGACGCCGGCGCCCAGCAGCCCCCGTCGCGTCCGTTGCATAGCGTATCTTCCCGTCGGCGGGGACTTAAATGTGCCATGCCCGGTTCTCGCGACTGAGAGCGGTGTCGGGGTCGCCGCACAGCGCGCCCCTTTTGAGGCGGGCGGTCCGAGCGACGCGTATGTCAGCGCCTTCACGCAGCGACGTCCCGCCGACCTCGATCGGGATCGACCTCCGCGAGGAGGGGGTCGTCGTCGAGTACCTCGACGGGCGGACGACCCTCTACCGCGGCGCCCCGGACGCGGTCAAGGGATCGGTGACTGCCGGTCCCGGCAAGGAGACCCACGTGCTCGTCACCGACCCGACCGAGACGGAGGGCGTGATGACGTACGTCAACGACTACAACACCGACGACGAGATCTTGGAGGATTCCGGCGTCGGTCGCGTCATGGTGGATGAGGGGGAACGCGACGAGGTGTTCCCCGGCGTCATCGTTGGTCGGACCGACCGGCGCAACGAGGTGGTCGCGGACCCCGAGATCGCCGGGGGCCGCGTGTTCGTCTTCGTCGAGGACGGCTGGACGGAGGGGAGCTTCGAGATCGTCGAGGGGCCCGAAGACGGCCTCGACGCGCACCGATGACCGCCGCGGGGGAGCCCAGATGAGCCTCGCGAAGCCCTGGCGCGACCTCGACCGCTCGACGGTCGGGGGCGCGCCGAGCCGCTACGGGGTATATGAGCTGGGCGACGCCGACGGCGACGCGGTCGGGTTCGGCACGGGCGTGCTGCGCGACGAACTGAAGGAAGCGCTGGCGTACGGGGACGCGGATCGGGTGCGCTGGGAGCTCGCCGACTCGACGGAGCACGCGGAGCGACTCCTCGCGGAGCACGTTGAGGAGTGAGGCGGACGGGGGCTCGCGCCGCGGGCGACCGCAACCTCCGGGAACGACCGACAGACGAAAGTCCCGCGGTCGCCGACGAGAGGGTATGAGCGAGGAGGCGGACGCCGACGACGAGGTGCTGCGCGCGAGCGACATCGGCGGCGAGGGGCCGCCGATAGAGGAGAAGCCATACAAGATCGTCTTCGAGGCCAACAAGTGCTTCGGCGCGGGGAAGTGCGCCGAGGTCGCCGACAACTGGGTGATGGACATGCAGACCGCGATGGGAAAGCCGCAGTCGTACTACATCGGCGAGGACGAGCTGGAGGAAAATGTGCGCGCGGCCGAGGTGTGTCCCGCGAAGAAAGACCAGGGCGTCATCCACGTCGTTGACCGGCGCACTGACGACGAAATCGCACCCGATCCGCACGGCGACGGGACGCTCTCCGTCGACTGGTAATTCGGGGTCGCGATCGGCGGGTCTCGCGCCAGACGCCGGCTCCATCCGAAAGGCGTTTCACCCCGCCGCCGGAACCGAAATCCGCGCGGGGGTGGCTGAGCCTGGCCAAAAGCGGCGGACTTAAGATCCGCTCCTGTAGAGGTTCGAGGGTTCGAATCCCTTCCCCCGCATGCTGTCGCGAGCAATTCGCGAGCGACAGCAGTCCGACCGGAAGGGATTCGAAGCAGGGAACGGAGCGAGCAAAGCGAGCGGAGTGAGTGAGGTTCGAATCCCTTCCCCCGCATGCTGTCGCGAGCAACTCGCGAGCGGGAGAGATTCGCTCGGGAGAGCCTGACCCGGGAAATCGATTTGCTGGTACCTCTGCTGGAGTTGTGAACTCGACGATCGTGGCGCGGATTTCGGTACGGTCGATTCAGCGGTCGGTGGTTAGAAGTTGGCCGCTATCCGTCGTCGTTCCCGTGTCCGCCGTGGCCGTGTCCGCCTTCGTCGTCGGCCCCCTCGCCCGCTGCGTCGGCGCCGAACTCGTCGACCGGGGTCACGCTGTAGTCGACGGTGAGCGTGTCCGTCGTCGCGCGGATCTTCCCGACGAACGCCGAGATATCCTCCAGCCGGCCCTCCAGCACGAACAGCTCCATGCAGTAGCGGGAGCCGACGTGGTTGTGGAAGTTGGAGGCGACGAGGCCCTCGTGCTCGTGCCGGAGCCGCATCATCCGCTCCTCGACGCTCGTGGTCTCGTAGTCGAACAGCACCGTCACCACCGCCATCAGCTCTCTGTCCTCCAGCTTGGCGTCCTCGAACTCGCCGAGGAGGTTCCGCGAGGCCTCGCGGACGACCTCGCTGCGCCCGGTGTAGCCGTGTTCGTCGGCGAACCCGTCGATCCGCTCCAATAGCTCCTCCGGCATCGAGACGCTGACGACCGTCATGTAATAACTCAGTCCGCCGATGTTGTTAATCCTTGAGGTCCGCGGCGTCGTCGGCTCCCGCCCGTTCGGTCGTTACCGGGTCGCCGACGCGCTCGGAGAGCCACTCGTAGTGGTCGAGGAGGGCCCTCTCTCCGGCGTCGGTGAGCGCGTACACGTCGGCGATCCCCTCGGTCCGGCGGTCGAGGAACCCCGACTCCACCAGCGACCGGAGCGTCGCGTAGAAGGAGCCGGGGTCGATCCGCTCGTCGTAGTGGGACTCCAGCCGGTTCTTCAGCGACTGCGCCCGCAGCTCGCCGGCGTCGTGCAGCAGCGCGCAGAGGTCGCGCCGGCGACCGCTGTGGAACCACTTCGTCATGCGTCGGCTAACGCGCGCCGACTCACGACCGTTTCGGTCGCGGCCGACTCGACGCCGCGGGTACCGCCTCGGTCGTCGCGACGCCGCCGTCACGGCGCCGGGCGTTCCGCGCCCGTCCGGAAGTGACCGTGCGAGCAACGCGTCGCGGGTAGACACTGTCTTTTTTAATTGTGTGCAGAATATTCAGAATACCACAACCTATTACGGATAATAGTGTGTGTTCACGAAAGCTACTTATCCGAACGCGGATCGTGTCGAGACACGATGACGCTCCAACGCCTGCTCTGTCGACACCGGTACGAGCGCCGAGCGGTGGTTATCGACCCCGACGAGGTCGTGGAGTCGTGTGCGAAGTGCGGCAAAGAGCGGGTCCGGCGGGACGCCGGCCCCTGACGTCGGACTCGGTCTCGGGCCCGTTCACGTCGGCCCGACCAGCTCGTCGAGCCGACTGACGCGCCGGTCGCCGAGCACGCAGCGCCCGCGGTCCTCGTGGCCGACGCGCTCGACGTGGACCGCGTCGAGCCCGGCGTTCCACGCCGCGCCGACGTCGCTCTCGCCGTCGCCGACGTAGTAGCCGCGGTCCGCGCGCGGGTCGACGCCGAGCTCGCGCATCGCCAACTCGATCGGATCGGGGTCCGGCTTCCAGCCCGTCTCGTCGGTACAGCAGACCACCGCGTCGAACCGGTCGTCGAGGTCCACTCGGTCCAGGACGGGCTCGGCGAGGAACCGCTGGCAGTGGGTGACGAGGCCGGTCGGGCCGCCGGCGTCGTCGACGCGGTCGAGCAGCCGGCCGGCGTCGTCGTGGAGGTACGTCGACTCGGCGCGGGCGACCGGGTCCTCGACCCCGTGGAACGCCGACCAGAAGGCGTCGGGATCGACGCCCATCTCGCGGAGGGTGTCGCCGCGGGGGCCGCCAAGCCCGTGCCAGAGGACGCGCGCCTCGCGGTCGGAGAATCGGCGACCGAGCCGGTCGCCGACGCGGTCGAACACCGCCCGGGTGTACGACCACTCCGCGTCGACGAGGGTGCCGTCAAGGTCGAACAGGTGGAAGTCGTAGTCGGCGACGGCCATGGAGGCGTCAGTAGGCGCTCCGTTTATAAGTGCGTTGTGGAGTTTATACCCTGAACAGGCGCAATACCACGGCGTTCACGCCGTGGATACGCGCCGTCACTTGGGGAAAGT
>NZ_JAODIX010000060.1 GCF_026586675.1 Halorubrum yunnanense | reverse complement strand
AGTTTCCCGAGGGTATGATGGTCCGAAGGGTAGTTTGGCCACGTGTTACTGAGCTATTCGCCACGAGTCTGAACTCGTGCGACTAGCATGGCTAAATCGAATCCCAATAGCAATGGCCTCCGGCAGGATCAACCGGAATGTATTCCTCAGTGCCTGATTCCCGGCGCTGAGGGGGTGTTGGCGGGTTTTGACTCGCGGTGAGTCAAAACACCATTGCATGGTCTATGTGGTGTCCGAGTCAGCCAGCGACCTGGATGACACCGAACGACCACGGCTCACATCAGATTTCCTCTTACGCCGGAGCGCAGGGGGCGAAATCCTCATTTCGGTGAGTCGGACGAGCCGACTCTGCGAAACCGGGCCGAGTTGAACGGCCCGAATTCGCGGTGCGTTCTTCGCGTTTCAACCGAACGGGCTTATACACTTAAGCACGTCGGAACGCTTTGACCGGCCGCGGTGCGGCCGACCGTTGTCCCCCGCGTCGGGGGACCTTCGCATTCATCACAAACCCCGGGTTATACTTAACCCCGTCGAACTATCTCCGCCACGTCATGCGATTTCAATGAGATCGGTTGCCACGACGAGTCGGGAGGAGTCCGCTTTGATCGGTCTCAACGAGGCGGCCTTCGTCCGAGTGTTCGAAACCGGCCCACACATATATATCAGTGTATTGTCACTGAATTAGTCGGAAGATCTGAGCTTGTTACGGGGGTCTGCGGACGGCGAGCGAGATTCGAATCTGTGCAGACAGGATAGAAATCGCTTCGGGAGAGACTCACCGTGGAGGGTGGTGGGATCCTTTCGATCGTCATTTCTCGTGGGGCGTTAGTTGGTGGAGTTGGTGGTGACCTCGCGCGTGCGCGAGAGTGGTCAGCGAGCAGAGAAAGAAGGAAGATGCAACGCACAGCGAGCGACCGTTTATACCACGGGCGTTTATAAGGGAGGGGGACACATATAAAAGCGAACGATGACGAACCCTGCTGATTCGATCGAGATCCAGAACGTCGTTGCATCGACCGGAATCGGCCAAGAGCTCGACTTGGAAGCGCTCGCGGAGGACCTCCCGGGCGCCGATTTCAACCCGGACAACTTCCCCGGACTCGTCTACCGGACCCAGGAGCCGAAAGCGGCCGCGCTCATCTTCCGGTCGGGGAAGATCGTCTGTACGGGCGCAAAGAGCATCGACGACGTCCACGAAGCGCTCGGTATCATCTTCGAGAAGCTCCGCGGACTCCAGATCCCCGTCGAAGAAGACCCGGAGATAACGGTACAGAACATCGTGTCGAGCGCCGACCTCGGTCACAATCTCAACCTCAACGCGCTGGCAATCGGGCTCGGCTTGGAAGACGTCGAGTACGAGCCTGAGCAGTTCCCCGGGCTCGTTTACCGGATGGACGAGCCGGAGGTCGTTATTCTGCTGTTCGGCAGCGGGAAGATCGTTATTACCGGTGGAAAACGCACCGACGACGCCGAGGAGGCCGTCGAGGAAATTGTCGAGCGGATCGAAGGACTCGGTCTGCTCGGCTAAGCGTTCACCCGTTCGTATCGGCTCGATCCGTCGCGGGACGTCGAACCAGCAGTGCTCGGTCGATCAGAGGAGCCGCTGAGGTGGAACCGACCATTGGATACCGTTTGGACGTGGAGGAGCGAGTCGGAGAACCGGTTACACCGAAGCGGCTACGTGGCGCTTTCTTCTGTCAGTACGTCTTTGACGACGCTGGGGTCCTCCAACAGCTGGTGTTTCGTGTAACTCCCCTCCGCACTCCCGCCGCTGTGTTTCGACTGCTCGATGATGTCAAGGAACGCGTGTTCCTTGAGGAGGTCGCGGACACGACGGAGCGAGAGGCTATCCGACCCCTCCTGTCGGCAGATGTTCTCGTAAATTTCGTACACGCGGCTGGTTCGGAACCCGTCTTTGCGGCCGTTCGAGAGGGACAACAGCGCGAGCGCCTGCAGGACGTACCGAGAGTGCGGGGTCGACCCGCGAATGAGTTCGCGGAACCGGTCGGTCTCGGCGCGCTGGCGAGCCTGCGTGACGAACTCTTCGCGAACGGTAGGCTCGTCGTTCCCCTGTGCGATCTCGCCGGCGTACCTGAGGATGTCGATCGCCTTTCTGGCGTCCCCGTGCTCCCGGGCCGCGAGCGCCGCGGCGCGCGGAATCGTGGAGGGGTCGAGGACGTCGTCGTGGAACGCGTCCGCCCGCGCCTGCATGATCTCTCGGAGCTGATTGGCGTCGTACGGCGGGAATACGAACTCGCGTTCACAGAGGCTGGACTTGACCCGCTCATCCATCCGGTCTTTGTACTGGATCTTGTTGCTGATCCCGACGACGCCGAGCTTGCAGTCGGTGATCTTTCCGGCCTCTCCCGCGCGGGAGAGCTGCATCAGAATCGCGTCGTCATCGAGTTTGTCGATCTCATCAAGGATGACGAGGACGACGTCGTAGCGCTGGTCGAGAATGCGCCAGAGCCGCTTGTAGTAAGTCGACGTCGAGAGTCCCTTGTCGGGGACGTTGATCCCGGTCGCGTCGGGGTCGTTTACGCTGTCAGCGATCGTCTGTACGGCCTGCGTCTCGGTCGTGTCCTGCGCGCAGTCGACGTACGCGAAGGTGGCGTTGACACCCTCCTCACCGGCGGTCGAGACGAGTCGCTTTGAGACGTACTTCGCACAGAGCGATTTTCCGGTTCCCGTTTTCCCGTAGATAAGCACGTTGCTCGGACTCTGCCCGAAGATGGCCGGATTGACCGCGTTCGCGAGATCGGCGATCTCGTCGTCGCGACCGACGATCCGACCCTCCCCGGGGAGATGACTGATCTCGAGGAGTTCCTTGTTCGCGAATATCGGGTCCTCCCGAGTGAAGAGGTCGTCTGCTGCGTCCATGGGATCGACACCGGGTTTCCGGTGAAATGCGTTCCGTTTTGAGCGTGTGGCGAGTGGAGAGAGTTGAGACACACACCGTGTTTCCGGTGAAATGGGGTTGGTGGGTGGGTAGTGTTTCGTGGGGGGATGGTAGGAGGCGAAATTACACGAAGTGAGGTGACGGGAAGCGGACTGACAGGAAGTGAGGTGACGGGAAGCGGACTGACAGGAAGTGAGGTGACGGGAAGCGGACTGACAGGAAGTGAAGTGACAGGAGGAAAGGGGAAACAACGCGGCAAAATCCACTCGATCGCGTCCATCAAATTCACCGGAAACCCGGTGTCCATCCGGCGACTTCTTTTATCAGTGGACAAGGCGAATACCCCGAGGCTTGACTTCGGGGATGAAGCCGACAACTCGTGGTACAAACCATTAAGTCAACATATCTATAATCACAAGACAGCGATGGAACACAGTCACCGCTACCACGCCTACCCGACACAAGAGGTAGCGGAAGGACTGCAACACCATCTCAACGTTCATCGCCAACTGTACAACCACGTCCGATGGGATTACACGAACAGTCCCGAAGACGACAAACCGAGTGAGTACGACCAGAACAACAAACTCCCTGAGTGGAAGCGCAAATGGCCTGTGTTCGCGGAACTGTACTCAAAGGCCGCGCAAGCCACGGTCGCACGTTTCCACCGCAATCTCTCAAACCTTCGCAAGAAAAAAGAGAAGGGATACAACGTCGGTCGGCTCAAGCGACAAGCATCCACCGACTACCGAAGTGTGACGTACAACCAGAGCGGTTTCGACCTCGATGAAAAGAGGGGCCGTGGCAGGTTCGCTTACGTCCGCTTCAGTAAAATCGGCTGGGTGAAAATCCGCTACCACCGACCGATTCCCGACTGTGCCACGATTAACGAAGTCACGTTCGAGAAGGCGACGACCGGTGAGTGGTTCGTCTCCTTCGGATTGGAAACCGACGACGCCAACCTACCCGAGAAATCCGACGTGAACTCTTTGGACGCGAGCAATAGCGTCGGTATCGACCTCGGCATCCTCAACTACGTCCACACCAGCGATGGGAAGACCGTGGATTGGCTCGACCTCGAAGACGCGTACGAGCGTCTTCAGCGTGAGCAACGCGAACTCTCACGCAAGGAGAAGGGGTCGAACAACTACGAGAAACAACGCCGGGAAGTGGCGAAGGTGAAGCGTCATATCAAGCGGAAGGTTCTGGACTACCAGCACAAGATAACGAGGTGGCTCGTCCGCGAGTACGACGCGGTGTTCGTTGAAGAGTTGGAGATAAAGGGAATGCTTGAGCAGTCGCACAACGCCCGGAACAAGCAGGATGCGGCGTGGCGGCAGTTCATTACACTGCTTGAATACAAGGCTAAGTTGTACGGTACTCACGTCGTTCAAGTCGAAGCCCGAGGAACAACGAAAGAGTGTGCCTCGTGTGGTGTGGAAACAGAGAAACCCATCTGGGTTCGGGAACACTCTTGTCCGTCGTGCGGTTTCGAGTGCGACCGTGACGCGAACGCAGCGATGAATGTCCTGCAACGCGGCTTTGCTGAGTTAGGGCTGGGATGGCCCGAAGATACGCCTGTGGAGACTGCGCTCCCTACAGACACCATTCAGGTGTCTGCAAAGCGCGTCGTGGAAACAGGAAGCCTCGGGGCTTGACCCCGAGGCGATTCACCGAAGTGCAGCCTTTCAAGGACCGAAAACAGGGCACTCACCGGTAGAGTACTGGAACATCCGACTTTCCGATGAAATCTCCCTACTATCGAGAGATGTCTCCCTACTATTGGGGTCAATGGAGTGTACTCAAAACCAGTTTATAATTCTTTATGGGACGAAACAGGACTAAATGAGATCGAGTGAGATCGGCAGAGTGAGTTCTCGACGATTCCTCGGAGAAACCCGCCCCGTCACAACCAACCTACCCACTATTTCACCGGAAACACGGTGTGTCACTCCACCCTCAACACATCGCCCACTGGAAACGAAGAACACCTACAAAATGATTCAGCAGGGTCGATCAGCCGGTAACCCCTACTCCTGCGCGTCGACGACGGCGACGCTCGCGAGGTTGACGATGTCCTTTACCTCGTCACCACGCTGGAGGACGTGAACCGGCTGGTCCATGCCGACCAGCATCGGGCCGATGGCCTCCGCTCCTCCGAGGCGCTGAAGGAGCTTATACCCGATGTTCCCGGCTTCGAGGTTCGGGAAAACGAGGACGTTCGCGGCCTCGTCCAGTTCCGAGAACTCGTAGGTACCGTTGAGGATGTCGTCGACGACGGCGGTGTCGGCCTGCATCTCACCGTCGACCGGGAAGTCAGCCCCGTCGTCGCCGTGGAGAATGTCGACCGCCTCGCGCGGCTTCTGCGTTCCCTCGTTGTCGACGCTACCGAAGTTGGAGTACGACAGCATCGCCGCGCGAGGCTCGATGTTGAAGCGCCGCGCGAGGTCCGCGGTGTGACGTGTGACTTCCGCCAGCGTCTCAGCGTCCGGGTCCTGGTTCACCGTGGTGTCGGCACAGAAGATTACCCGGTTCTTGAACGTAAGCATGTACACGCCGGCGATCGTGTCGGTGTCGTCGGCGGACCCGATCACCTGCAGCGGCGGGCGGAGCGCCGACGGGTAGTGGTGCGTCAGCCCGGTTAGCATGGCGTCCACGTCGCCCGACTTCACCATAACGCTCCCGAGGTAGTTCGTGTCCCCCTTGACCAATTCGTTCGCCTCGCGACGGGTGATACCCTTCCGCTTCCGGAGCTCGTGAAGCTGGTCGCCGTACGGCGACACGTCGCGGTGGTCCGGATCGACGATCTCCGGCTGGAACGAGAGCCCGAGTCGGTCGGCGGTCCGGGCGATCTCGTCGGCGTCACCGAGCAACACCGGGTCCGCGATACCCTGCTCCGAGAGCTGATGCGCCGCGCGGATCATCTTCTCGTCGGTCCCCTCCGCCAGCGCGATGCGCTTCGGGTCGCTCTTGGCCTTGTTCAGGACGACGCGCATCATCTCTCGAGACTTGCCCAGCCGCGCCTCGAGCTCCTCGCGGTACCGTTCAAGATCGATCTCGGTCCGCGCGGCGCCGGACTCCATCGCCGCCTCCGCGACGCTCGGCGCGACCTCGAAGAGGACGCGCGGGTCGAGCGGCTTGGGGATCACGTAGTCCGGGCCGAACTGGAGCGGGTCGTCGCCGTACGCCTTCACGACCGCGTCGGGCACGTCCTTCCGCGCCAGCTCAGCGAGCGCCTCCGCGGCGGCCCGCTTCATCTCCTCGTTGATCTCGGTCGCGCGAACGTCTAGCGCGCCGCGGAAGAGGAACGGGAAGCCGAGGACGTTGTTCACCATGTTCGGGTAGTCCGACCGTCCAGTCGCCATGATCACCGTGTCGTCGCGAGCATCCTTCGCGTCCTCGTAGGTGATCTCCGGGTCGGGGTTCGCCATGGCGAAGATGATCGGGTCGTCGTCCATCGATCGAACCATTTCCTGCGAGACGATCCCCCCGACGGAGAGCCCGACGAAGACGTCGGCGCCCTTCATCGCGTCCGCCAGGTCGCCGCCGGGACCTTCGCTCGCGAACTGGCTCTTGTACTCGTTGACGTCGCCGTTCGCGACGCGCTCCGCCGTGATGATCCCGGAGGAGTCGCACATGGTGATGTTCTCCTTGCGCGCGCCGAGCGAGACGTAGAACCGGGCGGTCGCGATCGCGGACGCGCCCGCCCCCGAAAAGACGATCTCGATATCGGAGAGGTCCTTCCCCGATATCTCCACGGCGTTCGTCAGCGCGGCGCCGGAGATGATCGCCGTCCCGTGCTGGTCGTCGTGGAACACGGGGACGTCCATCTCGTCTCGGAGGCGCTCCTCTATCTCGAAGCACTCCGGGGCCTTGATATCCTCGAGGTTCACGCCGCCGAAGGTCGGCTCCATCGCGGAGACCGCCTCGCAGAAGGGCTCGACCGAGTCGATGTCGAGCTCGATGTCAAAGACGTCGATGTCGGCGAAGCGCTTGAACAGCACGCCTTTGCCCTCCATGACCGGCTTCGACGCCGAGGCTCCGATGTCGCCGAGCCCCAGGACCGCCGAGCCGTTCGAGACGACCGCGACGAGATTCCCCTTTGCGGTGTACTCGAAGACGGACTCCGGGTCCGCGGCGATGTCGCGACAGGGCGCCGCGACCCCCGGCGAATACGCCAACGAGAGGTCCCGCTGGGTGTTCGTCGGCTTCGTCGTCTCAATCGCGATCTTCCCTGGCGGCTCCTGGCGGTGGTATTCCCGCGCGTCGTCATCCAGTCCCATATGCACCTCCATTCACGAACGGAGTAAAAAGGTATGTGAACCCGTCGAACTGGCCGTCCGACGTTCGACGTTTAGCGCTCGAAACCAAACGTTCACCCGCCCGATCCGGGATAAAACACAACGGTCAAAGTCGGATCTACCGATACAAGAGTCGAAGAGCGGAGACCAGGTACCGGTTCAGCGATCGCTGAACTCGCCGGAGTCATCGGAGTCGGCTGAATCGCCTGACTCGCTCGCATCACCAGAGTCATCCGGCTCACCGGAGTCAACGGCACTAATCGCCGATCCGTGCGGACCGTCGAAGTCCGGGGATCCGGGGTCGATATCGGCGTGGAGCAGCGCGAGTTCCGAGTCGATCTCGCCGAGCGTCGAGACCTCGTAGGCGATCCGATACGAGCGCGTGACGACTTGGACGGGCAAGACGAGCGCCAGAAGAACTGCCACTCCCGCGAGCGCAACGAGAGCGACAGCTACTGTCCCGACCGCGGTCCCGGCCAGCGCGCCGAGCCCGCCCAACGCGACGGCCACGAGAAGCAGCACGAGGCCCGCGACGGTGGCCACGAGCGCGAAGACGAACACGACGGCGACTCCTTCCACGACCGACAGCCCCAGCGCGACGACGACGTGGACGACGAGGTACACCAATAGCTCGGTCCACTCGGTGCGGGCCGTCGCCCCAAACCGACGCCATCCCCCGATAATTCCGGTGTCCTCGACGATCATCGTCGGGACGACGAACTCGTACGTGAAGCGGAGCGCGAGCGCGGCACCCGCGACGAGCGCTCCCCCGATCAGACCGAGGGCGACCAGAAACCCGACCGATAGCGACCCGAGCGTCCCCGCGACCGCATCAATCGGTCCCCACCCGACCGGAGTGTCCGCGGCGACCGCGACGAGGACCCCGATCGCGACGGGCGCCGCCGCCGCGACGCTCAGTACCGCGGCGAACAGGAACAACCCCAGCGACTGACGCAGTCGCGCAAGGAACGGCCGCCAGATCCGGAGCTCGTTCGTTCGGAGCGCGTCGTAAAAAACCAGTCGCAGCGACAGCGAGGCCACCGAGGCCGCGACGATCAGGAGAACGACGCTGACGGCGACGACGGCAAGCGGCCCGGGGTCGACGACCCCCGCGACGTCGCCGGGAGCCATCGAACCCGAATCGACCCCACCGAAGGGCGAATCGACCCCACCGAAGGGCGAATCGACCCCACCGAAGGGCGAATCGACCCCACCGAAGGGCGAATCGACTCCCCCGAAGCCCGAGTCGGCTCCTTGCGGCGGCGTCACGCCTGCACCGCGGCCTGCGAGGAGGGGCGCGTTCACGCCCGCGCCTCCGCCGCCCATCAGGAGTACGAGGAGGGCGAGCTTCGCCCAGCGAACGAGGCCGAACGGGAACAGGAACCGGCGCGTGGCGTCGACCGCGTCATCGAGGGCGTCGACGGCGTGCCAACTCATGTCCGGCGATTCTCACGGATCGCTTATATAACGTGTTGGGAAGGCGGAGCGTCGGGACCGTCCCGGCCGTATCCCGTCTCATCCCCGGCCCGCCCCATCCGTGGCCTGTCTCATCCCTGGCCCGCCCCATCCGTGACCTGTCTCATCCCCGGCCCGCCCCATCCGTGACCTGTCTCATCCCCGGCCTGCCCCATCCGTGACCTGTCTCATCCCTGACCCGCCCCGACCACAGCCCTTTACGCCGAACGGCACGAGAGACCGCGTATGAAGGTCCGCGGCGAACGGGAATGCCAGGAGTGCGGCGCCCGGTGGTCGTACTACGAGACGGGGAGCGTCGAGTGCCCGGACTGCGGGGACCTCCGGAGCGTCGGGATCGACGACCGAACCGCACACACCGACGCGTCCGCGTCGCTCGATCTCGGTGTCCACCGCACCCGATTTGGGGACGCGGGTGGGACCCTCCCCACCGAGGGCGTCGACGATCTCAAGTCGGACCTCCGCGAGTACGTCCGCAAGCGCGGATTCATCCGCGGCGGGGAGCTGCTCCCGCTCGACGGCACGTACCTCGCGGCCAGAGAGCTCTTGCAGGCGGTCGACTGCTATGACCGCCTCCGCGACCCCACCGACTCGGACCGCGAGTACCTTCTCAACCTGCTGGCCGGCGCCGACGACGGCGACCGCCCCGCGACGGCGGACGTCCCCGAGCGGCTCCGCGAGGCGCGCGGGATGGCGGCAGCACGCGCGCTCGACGAGTACCGGAACGACTTCCTCGCGTTCCTCGACGAGCTCGAAGCCAGGGGCGGAGACGACTCCGAGGGCGAAGGCGACTCCGGAGCCGACGGGCCGACGGTATCCGTCGCCGGCGATGAGCCTCAGTCACGGATTGCCCCAGCCAGAGGGCTCCTCGAACGGCTCCGCGACCGAGCGAAGCGCGTCGAGGCGCTCAACGGCGACGTCCCGGCGACAGACGCCGACGCGCTCGCGGACGCCGCGGACGCCCTCGGCGAGTACGTCCGAACCGGCGACGACGCGGCGCTGGAACGGGCGCGGTCGGGACTGCCCGAATCGGACGCCTGAAAGGCGCCGGCCGCACCGAAATCACACCTGATACTCGCGGAGTCAGATTCAACCCCCGCCTCGCCGATCTCCACGCATGCCGCGGTTCGACGTCCACGACCACCGTCACGCGCTGAAACAGCTCAGGGACACGGGATCGACGGCCCTCTGGGAGAACCGGAAGGACATCTCGTGCCCGGTCTGTGACGCGCCGTTCGACCGCCTGTTCACCACGCGAGACCCCAGAACGACCTTCCCCGAGAACGACGGCGCTAGGTTTTGCCTCCTCCGCGACGACGACGCGATCCACCTCTTCCGGCACTGAGTGTCCGGTCGCGGTGCCGAGCTCAGTCGCTCGCGACCGCATCGACGTCCGAGTCCGGGTCGTCGATGTACCGCTCGGTCCACGTCCCCCGGGCGAACCACGCGACGCCGATGATCGCGCCGAGTACGTTCCCCAGCGCCATCCCGACCCAGACCCCCGTCTCGCCCCACCCGGCAACGAAGACCAGGTAGCCCACGCTGGCGACGCGGCCGACCCAGAGGGTGAGTATCGAGATCACCATCGCGGTCTTCGTGTTGCCGGCGCCGCGGAACGCGCCGAGGATCACCTGTGAGACGCCGATGAAGGCGAACTCAACGGAGCGGATCCGGACGTACTCGACAGCGTGCCCGATCGTCGCCGGCGCGTCCGGCACGTCGCCGAGGAACGCCCCGACGATCGGCTCCGTGAACGTCACCGCGACGACGGCGACGAGGAACATCACGCCCGCCCCGGTCCCGGCAGCGAGCTTGACCGACCGCCCGGCGCGGTCCGCCCGGTCAGCGCCGAGGTTCTGCCCCACCATCGTGTCGATCGCGCGCCCGAGCCCCATCGCCGGGAGGAAGACGAGCGAGATGAGCCGGTTCCCGAGCCCGTAGGCCGCCACCACCGGCGGCGAGAACGTGACGACCATCGCCGTGAGCGTGATCATCGCGAGCGCGCTCGTCGTCTGCTCGACGCTGGAGGGGAGCCCCAGCCTGAAGATGTCGCGGATGAACTCCAGGTCCGGCACGAGGTGGCTCACCGTGACCGCCGGCCCCAACCCGGTACCGAACAGCAGCCAGATACCGATCGCGGTGGCGACCCCTCGCGAGAGGATCGTCGCCACCGCGGCCCCCTCGATGCCGTATCCGGTGAAGCCCGTGACCGCGAACAGCGACGTCTCCAGCGCGATCGGGTCGAGCGCCCCCACGACCGGGATCCCCGCGAGCAGCTCGAACAGCGGGTTGTCCGCGAACCCGAAGATGAGGAACGGGTCAAGGAAGACGTTCAGAACCACGGAGACGAGCATCACCGCCATGGGCGTCCGGGTGTCGCCGTAGCCGCGCATCAGCGCGGAGAAGACGAAGAAGCCGAACATCAACGGGATCCCCGCGAAGATGACCTCCATGTAGTCGGCCGCGAGCGGGATCACCGTCGCCGCCGTCTCGGGGTCGCTCGGGAGGAGTTCCAGGGCCGGCCGCGTGTACAAGTACCCCGCGATTCCGATGAACACGGAGAGCACGGAGACCGTGAAGATGGTCTGGCCCGCGACCAGCCCCGCCGACCCGTCGCCGTCGGCACCGGTGTACTGCGCCACGAGGATGGCGCCCGCGGTGGTGAACCCCCCGGCGACGGCGATGAGGAGAAATATCAGCGGGAACGCGAGACTGATCGCCCCGACCGCCTCCGCCGACAGTCGCCCGAGGTAGAGCGTGTCGACGACGTTGTACGTCACCTGCAACAGCTGGATGACGACGATGGGCCAGGCGAGGTGGAACAGGGGCCGCACCAAGCTTCCTTCGGTGATCGACTCCTCGGAGACGCGCCCGTCATCGTCACTGTCGGGTCCGTCACCGTCGCTGTCGGGGTCGTCGCCATCGGGTCCGCCGCCGCCGCCATCGGGTCCGCCGCCGTCGCCATCGGGTCCGCCGGCGGCCTCGAATCCGGTGTCGTCGCGCGAACCGTTCTCGCGGTCTTCTGGAGGGGAATCCGGTCGGTCTTCGGAGGACTCGTCGCTCACTGCTTTATAAATGGGCTCCTCCGTGAATCAGCGTTCCGGTTCCGGCGGCCCGCGCGTCGCGACGGTCTCAGTTCCCGGAGGCGTTCGCCCTGTCGCCTCGGTCCGCTGGTCCCCCGTCGGATTCCCCCCCGTCCGAACCCTCGCGATCGGGCCCGTCAAACGACGCGTCGGCGGCGGCCGCCCGAGCGCCTCGTTCGCCGTCGCTGTCGGGTTTGTCGCCCGCCCGCTCGCCCGGCGGACGGCCTCCGTCCGGGCCGCTGACCCGCGCGACGCCGGACGTGTCGTCGAAGACGAGGTGACGGTGCGGGTACGCCATCTCGACATCGGCGTCCATGAGCCGCTCTCGGATCCGCGTGTTCACGTCGGACTGCACCTTCGCGAGCTTGTACGGCTTCTTCACCCAGTACCGGAGCCGAAGGAGCACTCCGTCGTCACCGAACTCGTGGATCCGGCAGTCCGGGCTGGCGACGTAACGCGCCACTCCGACCCGGATGTCCGGGCCGCCGTCGATCACCGCGTCGCAGTCGCGAGCCGCCCGCTCGATGAGCCGCCGGCCCTCGGAGACGTCGCTCTCGTAGGTGACGAGGACGTCGATGGTGCGCCGCGTGCGCTCGTCTTCCGCCGAGAGGTTGGTCACGTCGCGCTCGCGCATCGACCCGTTCGGAACGACGAGGAAGGTGTTATCCAGCGTGAATATCTTGGTGTACCGGATCGTGATGTCCTCGACGAACCCCGCGGTTCCGTTCTCCAGCTCGATCATGTCGCCGATCTCGAACGGCTGGTCAGCGAGGATGAACACGCCGTTGATGAAGTTCCCGACGATCGGAGCGAGGATGATACCGATCACGGCCGAGAACACCGCCGTCCCAACGAGCAGGTCGGTGAACTGGAACCCGGCGGCTCTGAGCCCCATCAGGAGCGCGACGAGGATCGTCCCGACTCGAACCCCGCGGACGATCGTCTGCGCGACGCTCTGCCTCGAGACCCGCCGCGCCACGGGGCGCCCGATGAGCCGGACGAGGAACTTGGAGGCGAGCACGCCCAGTCCGACCGAGAGAATCACCACTAACAGCCCCGAACCGGGGAGCGACGACAGCCGTGAGAGGGCGCTCGCCGCCGGGTCAAGGAGCTGGCCCGGGATCGGTGTCGCGCCCGCGGGCGGTGCCATAGCCAACCCGGCGTTGCCCACCCGAAAAAGGGTTTCTCCCCGCGCGGCGCTCGGGCGACCCGGCACGCGGCCGGGCAGTCAGTAACACCGCGTCGAGCGACGGCCTCGTCGACGGCCCACCCCAAAAACGGGACTCCGAAAACGCGTGCTACTCGACTCATAGTAAAAAGCTATATCGGAGGAACGCGTCACCGTTGGTATGACCGACGATCTCCGCGACACCCTCGATCACGTCGGGGACCGGTTCAACCTCGGCGAGTACGAGATCGACGCCTACCTCGCGGTGTTGGAACACGGCGAACTGACGGCGAGCGACATCGCCGACCGGACGGACATCCCGCAGCCGCGCGTGTACGACACGGTGCGGAGCCTCTCGGACCGCGGGCTCGTGGAGCTGCGCGAGTCGCGCCCGATGAAGATCGTCGCCGTCGACCCGGACGACGCGTTCGGCGACCTCCGCTCGTCGTTCGCGGAGATGGTCGACGAGCTGGAGGCGCGCTACACCGCGCCGACCCGGGAGACCGAGGCCGTCTCCCTGGTGAAGTCGCGCTCGACGATCCTCCGGTACGTAGAGGAGATCATCGCCGGGGCGGAGTACGAGCTCGCCGTCTCGCTGACCCCCGGCCTGCTCCGGCGCTTCCGCGACGAGCTCGCCGAGAAGGTGGCGGAGGGCGTCAGCGTCGAGCTCCTCGTCACCCCCGCGTCGAAGGCGCCGAATCCGGACGAGTTCGATTACCTAGAGGTCTCCACCATCGCCCGCGCGCGTCGTGGGATCACCACGCCCATCCTCGCGGTCGCCGACGGGGAGTACTCCGTCTACGCCACGCAGGACGCGCTCCGCGACGACCGCGAGCGCTACGGCGTCATCTTCAACCGGTCCGCGCTCGGCTTCCTCGTCTCCGGCTTCTTCGGCACCGTGCTGTGGACGACGGCCGAGACGCTCGCCACCGACGGTGAGGCGCGCCCGTTCCCGCGCCGGTACGCGTCGATCCGGCGGGCAGTCAAGGACGTCAAGGAGTTCGGCGACGACGACTTCTACGCCACCGTCGAGGGCCGGGACATCGAGACCGGCGAACCGGTGACCGTCCGCGGTCGCGTGGTCGACCTCTCGTTCGAGGTGTCCGAAGAGGTCGCCTCGCTGATGGTCGAGACCGAGTCCGGACGGGTCGAGATCGGCGGGCGCGTCGCCGCCCTCGAGGACGTCGAGGGACAGGAGATCGTCATCGGTCGCGACGAGCCGCCGGCGCTGTAGGTCGGACCGGTCGGGGCCGGCGGTCCCGTCGCGAGACCGGGCTCGCGGCCGACGGGACACCGGACCCCCGTAGCCGTCGCGAGACCGGACTCCCGTAGCCGTCGCGAGACCGGACTCCCGTAGCCGTCGCAAGACCGGACCCGCGCGATCGCCGCGGCGCCGCCGCTCGGGGCGACCCGCGGCCGGCACCCCTGTGGCGTAGTGTTCAGATAAGCTGATTCCATGCGAAAGCGAATGATCTGAGCCACTCGTCAGCAGTTTCTGCTT
>NZ_JAODIX010000006.1 GCF_026586675.1 Halorubrum yunnanense | reverse complement strand
AGCAGAAACTGCTGACGAGTGGCTCAGATCATTCGCTTTCGCATGGAATCAGCTTATCTGAACACTACGACTGAGCGATCGGTGTTGGGTGTGGGAAGTCTTCTATGACACCCTCTTCTTAACATGGGCCTTGAACGTCGATGATGAAATGATCTACCCACCATATCAAGCGAATCAACCCGCGTTCGATAATCTCTCTGACGCGCTAGAAGACGGTGTTTCAAAGTATCTCGCGGAAAAGCATAACCTAGTGGCTGGCGTGTCGGTATCAATAGAATTGTCCGACGTTGATCGGCTTGAGGAATTGTATCCCTAGAGGACTAATCTTCTTGGAGCTTTTCGATTAGCGCTTTCTTTACGGCGGGGTTCTCAAGTAGTTCATCCACGTCGTTAATGTCGTTAATGGCTTGAACGTCGCCGGCCTTCCTGCTTCTTTGTAGGTGTCCTTGACCTGCTGTTCCGTTTCCTCTTTAACCGCCCGCGCATCGGGGCTGAACAGCATCCCACAGTTTGGGCACGCCTTCGCGGTTGGTGCGACTTTCTCGCCACAACTACACTGCTTGGGTGTGAGCGTGCTCCGGCTGGTTTCGTCAATCAATCCGGCCTTTTGTTCGGCCTTCTCCCGAAAATCCATATCTGACAGGTGGCTATAGGTTGTTTCCATTACCCGACTGTCTTTGGTGTGTCCGATCAACCACTTGATCGTATCATTGTCCATGTCGTAATCGCGCTTGCAGATCGTCACGAAGTTGTGACGAAGTGAGTGCGGGTTGAGCGGCTTCTCAATACCCGTCTCATCTTGGAGCGTGTTCAACACGTACCGAAGACAGTTATTCCCGACCGGGCTTCTTGGGTTCGACTTCCCGTAGTTCGGTTTCCCATTGACATCCTCCCCGCCCTAAAGGGCGAGGATTCCACGAAGTGGAGTTTGAGGTTCCGTGTTTCCTCGGGGTTCAAAGACGCTTTCGCGTGCCCCGTCAACGGTAGCCGTCCAATTGTGACCGAGGACGTGCATTACAACGGGTACAGCCCTGTCAACAAGGCCTTCCCATCCAGACGCACTGGACGCTTCGACGGGAATACCGATTCCCTCCACGAGAGGGTATTCAGCCTCTTGGGTACCGCCATTCGCGTCTCCATATGGAGGACGTGGCGGACTGGTTCTGGTTTTGTTACCCACCTCGGTCACTGGTCGAAAACCAGTAGACGGCGAAGCCGTTGTCCCGTGGGTGAGGAAGACCATCACCATGTAATACGGTCGAACACCACATAAATGCTGAGAATCAAACTCAAACGGCTATCGGCGGTGGATTGCGTTATCAATTGTCGGATTCATCCGCGCGCTAAAGCACGGGGCTTTCTCCTCGATTCTCCGTAACACTCTTCAAAATCGTCATCCCCTCTTGCCGGGTGGTAGTTATTCACCCACTGCCGAACCGCCCCCTCGGCTAATAGGAGTGGCCGCCACCCGTTCCTGTCGTCGGCACCTTTCAGGCCGTGGTCCACGCTGGGATTGAAGCGATAGCGGCCCGTCTTATTCTCGTCGTTGAGGTGTTTCACGTCCTTCACACGGAGCGTACGGAGCGCGTTGCTCCGCATCCCGGTGTACAAAAGCAACGTCAGGATCATCTTGTCACGCGGGTGGTCCGCAGCGTCTTTGAGCCGTTCTATTTTGTCCCGTGTGAGCATATCATCGGGGTCCACGGAGCTATCATCATCTTCGCTGTAAATGGCTATTTGCTCCGGGTCAACGCCGAGATCGGAGTGATATCGGTAGAAAATGCGGAGAGCAAACTGATAGGTCCGGATAGTCCCCTTGCTCATGCCGTTACAGTTTGGAACCTCCGCTTTGTAGTAGCCCCGTTCCATCAAGTCGTTGAGGTCCGTTGTATCGGCTTCGATCAACGTATCCATAGTGAAATCGGCGTTCTTTAGATCTCTCCCCATCCGCGAAAGGCGATACATCCATCCCCACAATGTCGAATAGCTCTTGTCCTTCCGCTTGTCGGGCTCGAAGTACTGTTTCTTTTGGGTGTGGTTCTGACGATCAAACTTCTCGCCGTCAAAGGCGTCACACAGATCTTGGATCCGCTCGGCTTCGGCTTGGGTTAATTTTCCAGTATCAACGTAGCCGTCAATCTCAAAGGTGTCCTCATCACCCCAAACGGTTTGCTGTATCGATGCGTACTTTTCTTCGGGTGTGTCGGTCATAGGTTAGAGCCTCCGCCACACCCACTTTTCGCGTATTAGTGGGTGCTTGTCATGTCATACGTCGAGTAGCACCTATATATTCAGAGAATAACGAACGGGTTGTCTAGTTAAACTGAGACGACTTCGCCGACCGCGTCGGCTACCACGCGCCCGGGCTGCCGGAGGACTGGAAGGAACGCGACCTCCACCCCGACCTCGACTCGTGGGGGACCGTCTCCGCGATCAACGCGGGGCTCACGGAGCTCGGGCAGATCGTCTGCGAGACGCTCAAATCGGAGTACATCGACTGGGAGGCGGAGTTCGACGCGCCCGACGACCTCCCCGACTTCGAGGAGTAGCGGCCGGCGTTCGTTTCGATCGCTTCCCCTCTCGCCCGCTCAGTGTCCCCAGAGGGTCCCGTCCGGGGCGTACCGCGCGTCCATGATCCGGTCCCACTGCGCGTCGGACAGCTCAAGGTCGGCCGCGGCGACGTTCTCGGCCAACTGGTCGGTCGTCCGCGCGCCGACGATGGGGACGCAGGTGAACTCGTCCCACCCGGCCAGCCACGCGAGCGCGGTCTGTGCGGGCGTCGCGTCGAGCTCGTCGGCGACCTCGCGCACCGCGTCGAGCACCTCCCAGCCGCGCTCGGAGAGGTAGAAGCGCTCGAACCGGTCGTCGAAGCTGGCGCGCGAGCCGTCCGGCGCGATCACCTGCTCGGGGTCGTCGGGGTCGGCGCGCTCGTACTTCCCGGTGAGGAACCCGCCCGCGAGCGGGGAGTACGGGCAGACGGCGATCCCCTGATCGATACAGACGTCGAGGTACTCGCTCACGTCCTCGTAGTAGCCGGCGTGGTGGAGCGGCTGGACGACGTCGAAGCTCGCGTAGTCGTTGACGTCGGACGTCCACAGCGCCTTCGTCAGCTGCCACGCCGCCATCGTCGACGCGCCGAGGTAGTGCACCTTCCCCTCCGAGACGAGTTCGTCGAGGACGCGCATCGTCTCCTCGATGGGCGTCTCCTCGTCCCAGCGGTGGATGTAGTAGATGTCGAGGTAATCGGTGTCGAGCCGGTCGAGCGTCCCCTCGACCTGCGCGCGGATGTGCTTGCGGCCGAGCCCCGAGTCGTTGGGGCCGGGCTCGCCGCGCCCGTCGAACGGGAAGTACACCTTTGAGGCGACCACGTAGTCCTCGCGCTCGCGCTCCGCGAGCCACTCGCCGACGTACTCCTCGCTTTCCCCGTTCGGGGTCCCGTACACGTTGGCGGTGTCGATGAAGTTGATCCCGTGGTCCGCCGCGGCGTCGAGCAGCTCGTGGGCCTCCTCCCGGCCCGTCTCGACCACGTCGTTCGTCTCCCGTCCGAACCGCCACGTCCCGAGACAGAGCTCCGAGACGCTGAGTCCCGTGTTGCCGAGCCGTCGGTAGTCCATACCCGTCTCTCTCGGCGGCGATTTATAAACCGTGGCGACCTCGAAATCAGTCGAACGGGTAGCGCGCCGTCGACCCGCACTCGCGGCAGCGCACGACGACGCGGCCGGGACGGAGCCGGACGCGGCCCGTCTTCCCGGGTCGGAGGTACACGTCGCAGTCGTCGCAGGTCCGCCGGGAGAACTCGGCCGGGAGCCCGCAGCGGTTCCGCTCCGCGATCCGGCGCGCGAGCGCGACGTACTCGCGAGAGCGGTCGTACTCGCCGTCGACGACCGCCTCGCGGGCGAGCGTCGACAGGCGCTCGATGCGTTCCGACGGGATCCCCATATCTCGCCGGGCGTGACGGACCGGCAAAGTCGTTGCCATTGAGGGGCACTCACGCAACAGGTCCGGCCCCGCCCTCCCGACGCGCCGGACCCGCACGCTTTTTTATCGGTCCACGCGAAGTGTGTGGTATGAAGGAGTCTCTGATGGACGTCGTCTGCTGCCCGCTCGACAAGGCCGACCTCGAACTCGACGCCGACGATCGGGACGAGGAGGAGATCCTCGCCGGCACGCTCACCTGCACCGAGTGCGGGGAGGCGTACCCCATCGAAGACGGGATCCCGAACCTCCTCCCGCCGGACATGCGCGAGGAGGCGTCCGCTTAGCCCGAATCGACCCGCGCCCGGTCCGAATCGTACTGCATCTTTTTTTAGTGTGCGTCCGTCGTCCCGAACGTGCCGACACTCTCCGTCGAACTGAACGGGGACGCCGTCCACTCGATCCGGGCGCCGGACCGGTTCGAGGCGAGCGGTCCCTTCTCGGTCGCTCTCGAGAACCTCGGTCGGTCGACGCACGTCCACCTGCACTTCGACGACGAGCTCGACCGGGTCTGCTCGATCGGCGAGACGAACCACTACGTCGACGACGAGTCGACCAGACGGGTCCACGTCACCGCCGACGACGTCGAGGAGTCGATCACGGGGAAGCTGAAGATCGTCACCGGCTACGGCTCGAACACCCGGTACGTCGACGTCAGGGTCGACCCGCCGCCGGCCGCCGAGGCCGACGAGATCGTCGTCGACGAGGCGTTCGCGGAACCGCCGGAACGGCCGCCGGACCCCCCGCCCCGGCAGCGCGCCGCGAACGCGGTCGTCGGGGTCGTGGAGCGCGGGGGACTGCCGGCGGCCGCCCTCGGTCTCCTGGCCGTCGTCGCCGGCGTCGCCTTCGCGCTCACCGTCGAGAGCGTCGTGGTCTCGGTCGCGGTCGGCGTGGTCCTGACGGTGTCGCTGGCCGCCGTGCTGCTCGGAGCCGTGTGACCGGCGGTCGCTGAGCTGCCTCGGCCGCGTGACCGTTCCGCCGGTCCGGATCCGCGCGCTTTTAAGCGTCCCACCGGTACGAACGGCCATGAGCTTCGAGAAGGAAGACGAGGTCGTGCTCCACGACAAACACAGCGAGTACGACGGCGAGACGGGCACGATCACGCAGGTGATGGAGACGATGTTCGACGACGCGACCTACACGATCAGCTTCGAGGACGGCCAGGAGACGGGCGTCCCCGAGGACGCGCTCGACGCCGTCGAGAGCGAGGAGTAACCGCCCTCCTTTTCCGACCCGATGGCCAAAGTCCCCTTCCACTACGTCGACCTCCGGGCGTTCTCGTACGCCACCGAGGACGAGAAGCGGGTCGCGGACGCCCTCCGCAGGTTCCTCCCCGAGGATACCGAGATCGACCGCGTCGAGAACGTCGGCCACCACGGGGACCGGATCGTCGTCCTCTCCGCGCGGATCGAGAACGCCGACGGGATGCGCCACGTGCTCGACGCGCTGGCCGACCTCGACGACGTCGACCGCGTGCTAGACGAACTCGACCAGCGCGTCGACGACAACTGCGCGCTGTTTCTCCGCGTCGACAAGCAGGCCGCGTTCCGCGGCGAGGTCCGGCTCGGCCCCGGGATCACCGTCCGCGCGAAGGTGGAGGCGTATCCGGCGAAGCAGGAGGCGGCCGTCGAGAACGCCCGCGAGACGCTCTCGCGGCTGGTAGACGACAAAGACGGCGCCGATAACGATAACGACGGCGAGGACACCGCCGACGATGACGCCGGCGAAGGCGACGGCGTCAGCGACGACGATAACGACGCCGCCGCCGACGAAGCGTAACCCGACGCGGGCACGGGGGCCGCGCGCCCGGGCCGCACCCCCGGCGTGGCTTTTTGTCTCGTCACCCCGTCGGACCGAGCATGAGCGACCCCTTCGTCGTTGTCGGCGCCGACGCGGCCGGACTGAGCGCGGCCAGCAAGTTCCGCCGCGAGGCGCTCGACCGTGAGGTCGTCGTCTTCGAGAAGGGCCGATGGATCTCGTACGCCTACTGCGGGATGCCCTACTTCATCGAGGGACGCGTCGAGCGCATGTCGAACCTCCTCTCGCTGTCCCCGACCGAGGTCGACGATCGGGGGATCGACCTCCGGCGCGGCCGCGAGGTCGTCGGCGTCGACCCGGACGAAAAGCGGGTGGCCGTCGAGACCCCCGACGGCGACGCCTTCGAGCAGCCCTACGGCGACCTGCTCGTGGCGACCGGCGGCCGCGCGTCGACCGGCCCGTTCGACGTGCGCGGGATCGACGGCGCCTTCACGCTCCACGACATGGACGCCGCGGCCGCCATCGACGCGTACATCGCCGAGCCGGACGCCTACGACCCGGACCGCGCCGACGTGAGCGCGGTCGACCGCGAACGCGTCGAGCGCAACGCCGCCATGTCCGCCCCGGAGACGGCGGCGATCGTTGGTGGCGGCTACGTCGGCGTCGAGATGGCGGAGGCGCTCTCCGGCCGCGGCCTCGACGTCCACCTCTTCCATCGGTCCGGGCACCTCCTCTCGGACTTCGGCGAGGCGGTCGGCGAGCGCGTCGAGGAGGCGCTGACCGGGGAGGGCGTGACGGTCCACACCGGCACCCCCGTCGAGGCGCTCGTCGCCGACGACCGGATCGAGGCGATCCGGTTCGCCGACGGGGACGCCGACGGCGAGGACGCCGAGACGCTCCCGGTTGACCTCGCGGTCGTCGGCGTCGGGATCCGCCCGAACACGGAGCTGCTCGACGGGACCGGCGTCGAGCTCGGCGAGGGCGGCGCGGTCCTGACCGACGAGCACGGCCGAACGAGCCTCCCGGACGTGTACGCCGCCGGCGACTGCGCGACCGCGTTCCACGCCGTGACCGGCGAGCCGGCGTGGATGCCGCTCGGCCTCACCGCGAACCGCGCCGGGCGGGCGATCGGCGCCACCGTCGCCGGCGACCCCTCGCCGGTGGGCGACATCGCGGGCACCGCGGTCGTGAAGGCGTTCGAGATGGAGGCCGGCCGGGTCGGCCTCGTCGAGGACGCGGCGGCCCGCGCGGCCGGCTTCGACCCGGTCCGTGAGACCGTCACCGCCGGCTCCCGGTCGGGCTACTACCCGGGCGCGGCGCCGACCGACGTGACGCTCGTCGCCGACCGCGACACCGGGCGCCTGATCGGCGGGAGCATCGCCGGTCCCGACCGCGCCGCGATCCGGATCGACACGCTCGCGACCGCGCTGGAAGCCGACATGACCGTCCCGGAGGTCGAGCGGCTCGACCTGGCGTACGCGCCCCCCTTCAGCCCGGTGTGGGACCCGATCCTCGTCGCGGCGAAGGTGCTCAACGGGACGCTCGAGGAAGAGGAGTAAGGGGCGCCGTCGTCGTCAGTCGCTCGCGTTCGCGTCTCCGTCCGCCGCGGCCGCCCCGTCCCCCTCCTCGCCGCCGGTCCCGGCGGCGACTCGTCCGACCGCGTAGCCGGCGAGCCCGACCGCCACCGCGGCCGCGAGGGCGAGCCCGAGCGGTTCGGCGACCGCGACCGCGAAGGAGAGCGGGTCGGCGAGGCCGACCGCGTAGGGCGTCGGTCCGACCGACCGCAGGAGAACCGCCGCGAGGGGACCGTACGCGAGCAGCACCGCGGGGAGCGCGCCGGCCCCGACCGCGGCGAACGCGGCCGCACCGACCCCGATCAGCGCCGCGAGGACCGCGGCGACCGCGCCGGAGGCGTCGGCAGCGAGACCCGCAATCGACCCGACGAGCGCGACCGCGTCGAAGGCGACGTACGAGACCGCGAAGCCGACCGCGCTCCAGACGGCCGCGCGCTCGAACCCCGTTTCTCCGACGGCGACGCGGGTGAGTCGCCCGGGGTCGTCGTCCGCCGTCATTCCGGGCGGGTCGCGCCGCGCCCCTCGCGCTCGGGCGTGAGGGCGCCGTGTTCGTCGATCTCGCCCGCGACGATCCGCGTCGAGGAGATGCGCTCGCCGTCCTCGGCCTGGACGTGGTCGACGACGACCAGCTCGAGCGGGTCGCGGCCCCGCTCGCGGCGGATGTCGTTGATGCGCTCGCCGCCGTCCCTCGTCTCCGGGGAGACGATCAGGGCGTCGAACTCGGGCTCGACGGCGATGCCGGTCGGCTCGGTGAGCTCGCGGACCGCGAACTCCCGGCCGTACTCCTCGGCCCGCGGCTCCAGTTCGGCCTCCAAGTCGCGCTTACGGCGGTCGTACGGGCGGACGTACCGCTCGACGTGGCGGGTCTCCGGCGCGAGCTCGTCGGACGTGAGGCCGACGGTGACGTCCCCCAGCTCGAACGCCCGTTCGAACAGCTTCCGGTGGCCGTCGTGAACGGGATCGAACGTGCCACCAAGCGCGACGTTCATGCCAGTCGCTTGCGCGGGCGGAACTTAAATTGTCCCGAACTCGGAACCGACGCAGGAATCGAGTCGGCCGCGCTCGGCGCGCGGTCGCTACCGATCGCCGTCCTCGTCGCTCTCCGCGGCCGCGTCGCCCTCCTCGCCGCCCTTCCCGTTCTCCTCGCCGCCGCCGACGGAGATCTGGACCGGCTCCGCGTCGCCGTCGGGCGACTCGCCCCCGAGCCGGCGGTCGAGGTTGAAGACGGCGTTCAGCTCCTCCTGGACGTCCCCGACGACGCCCCGGACCAGATCGCTCGGCGCGATCGCCTCGTACTCGTAGGGGTTGTTGCCGGCGCCGCTCGACTCGCGCTTGTCGCGCTCGACCGTTCCCTCGTCGTGGAGCTCCGCGAGCGCCTCGCGGACCGTGCTCGGGTAGAGCCCGGTACCGTCGGCGACCTCGTCGCTCGTACTCCGCGGGTCGTCCCGCAGGTAGACGTAGATCCGGGCGCGCGTCTCGGTGTCGAGGAGCCACGCCAACAGGTCGACGACGTTGTCGTCGAACCCCTTGACCGCCTTGCCGGCGCCCTCGCCGAGCCGCTCTCTGGTCTTGCGGAGCTCCTCGCGGGTTCGCTCGGTCGCCGACTCGTCGTCCCCCTCCCCCGGGTCGAGGGCGAGGCCATCGTCGGGGTCGGCGGCGGGGTCGGCGTCGAACTCGTCGCTCGTCATGGCGTATCGTGGGGCCCGCGCGCTCAAAAGGGTTTCTCGTCGCTTTCGTTCCGACGGAACTCGGTGCCCCGAGCCAGGGGCGACTCCGCCGCCGTCGCCGCCCGACCGTCCCCGCTCTCGCGCCCTACGGCGACAGGATCAGGTCCTCGCACACCGCGTCGAGCCCGGACTCCTCGCGGAGCCGCCGCTGGCGCTCGGCGCCGCTCTCGGCGTCGTACACGTCGCGGATCCCCCCGATCCCGAGCCGGTCGCACTCGCGGTCGACGACCTCGCCGAGCGAGACCGTCTCCTCGCCGCTCCGGGCGACGAACGAGGCGTCGTGACCGTGACGGATCGCGCGCCACTTGTTCTCGTCGAGGAGCTCGCGCCGGAGCGCGGGCCCGGACTCGCCGTCCGCGTAGCGCTCGGCGTAGTCGACCACGAGCGCGTGGACGTACTCGACGAAGGCGAGGGTGACCGCGGGGTCGCGCTGGGCGTCGGGCGCGCGCACCTCGACCGTGCCGTGGCCGGTGTGCGGGCGGACGTCGAACCAGAGCTCGCCGCGGTCGGCGATGGAGCCCCGCTCGACCATTCGCCGCTCGTAGCGCTGGAAGGCCTCGAAGTCGTCGAACGCGGAGGGGATCCCGGTGTTCGGCAGGTTCTCGAACACCTTCGCCCGGGCCGACGCGAGCCCGGTGTCGAAACCGTTCCAGAACGGGGAGTTCGCCGACAGGGCGAGGAGGACCAGGCAGTGCCACCGGAGCCGGTTCGCGATCCACACCGCCTTGTCCGCGTCATCGACGCCGACGTGGACGTGGAGCCCGGCCGTGGTGTTGCGGTGTTGCGGGTACTGGATCCGATCCAGCTGCGCCTGGTAGCGCGGCTTCTCGACGTGGTCCAGCTCGCGCCACTTCGCCGCCGGGTGGAGCCCCGCGGCGGCGATCCGGTAGCCGTCGGCCGCGGCGTGGTCGACGAGCGCCTCCCGCACCGTCGACAGGGCCTCGTCGGCGGTAGCCGGGTCCTCGATCACCGCCGTCTGCGCCTCGATAGTGCACTTGAACAGCTCGTGGTCGAACCCCTCCGGCACCTCGCTCGGCGGGTCCCGGCCGTAGACGAGGTCGTCGGTTCCGGACGTCGGACGGCCGTCGGCATCGGCGATGTAGAACTCCTCCTCGATGCCGAGCGTTCCCATCCGGGTGAACGCGTTCCGCGAACCGATATCCATTACCGCTCCGTTTCGCCCCCGCGTTCTTATATGAATTGAAACCCGAAACGGAGCGTCGGTGTCCCCCGCCCGGTCGGAGAGTATAGGTGACCGCGCGCCGCAGGACGCGACATGTCTCCCGCGTTGCGGTGTCACCGGTGTGGGGAACGATACGAGGACGCGACCCGCGTCCGCTGCGGGTGCGGGGAGCCGCTCTGGTTCGAGACCGACGCGGCGGCGTTCACCTGGGCGGACCGCCGAAGCCACGAGGGCATGTGGCGCTACGAGCCTCTCCTGCCGATCGACGGGCCCGACGGCCTCGCTTGGGCCGCGGGCGGCACCCCGCTGGTTAGGAGCGAGGGGCTCGACGACGCCGCGGGCTGTCGCGTGTGCGTCAAAGACGAGGGCGAACACCCGACCGGCGCGTACAAGGACCGGGGCAGCGCCGCGGCCGTCCCGCACGCGACCGCGGCGGGCGACGGCGCCGTCGGCACCGTCTCGTACGGCAACATGGCGATGAGCACGGCCGCGCACGCCGCGAGTTTGGGCCGCGAGTGCGTCGTGCTCGTGCCCGACGACATCTCGCCGGTCCGGCTGGAGCTCATCGACCAGTACGGGCCCACGATCGTGCGGGTCGACGGCGATTACGGGGCCCTCTACGGCGACGCGCTCGAGCTGTCCGCGGCGCTTCCGGTCCGGTTCCTCGTCAGTGACGACCCGGCTCGGATCAGCGGGTACAAGACCGCTCTCTTCGAGATCTGTGAGGCGTTCGCCCCGGACGCGCCGGACGCGCTCGCGCTGCCGACGAGCTCCGGGGGGTTCGCCTCGGGGCTCTGGCGCGGGATCCGCGACCTCGAGGCTGCCGGGCTGCTCGACGACCCCCCGCGGCTCTACCTCGTTCAGACCGCCGCGTCCGACCCGATAACCCGGGCGTTCGACGCCGGCGCGGTCGACCCGACGCCGCTCTCACCCGAGGAGACCGGCGAGACGATCGCTCATTCGATCGGGAACCCGGACCCGCCGAGCGGCGGTCGCGCGCTCGCGGCGGTCCGCGACACCGGCGGCGCCGTCGTCTCGGTCACCGACGACGAGATACGGGCGGCGCAGCGGCGGTTCGCCGTCGACGGCGGCTTCTGCGTCGAGCCGGCGTCGGCCGCGTCGCTCGCGGGCGTGGCTCGCCTGTCGGAGCGCGGGGAGGTCGACGACGACGACGCCGTCGTCCTTCTCCCGACCGGGACGGGATTCAAAGAGCTCGGCGCCGGCGACGCGTCGGTTGCGACCGAACGGACGAGCAGGGCGGCGCTCCCGGAGCGGCTCGCTTCGCTGCTCGGCGTCAGCTGACCCCGCGTCGCGTCGGTTCCGTCTCTCCCCTCGGTACCGCTCCGTCGCCGGTGCACGACGAGACGGCCGCGTTTTCCCCCGGCTCACCACGCCTCGCCGCTCGCCAGATCCACGTCGCTGTCCCCCTTCTCGGAGGGGCAGACGTCCGCGAGCGCGCAGTCGTCGCAGTCCGGGTTGATCGCGGTGCAGGTGGCGCGTCCGTGGTCGATCATGAGATGCGTGAACTGTTGCCAGTCGCTCTCGGGGACGACGTCGAGGAGGTCCCGCTCGATCGCCTCGGGACGCTCCTCCTCCGTAATGCCCAGCCGGCGGGTGATCCGCTGGACGTGGGTGTCGACGACGATCCCCTCGACGACGTCGTGGCCGTGTTGGAGGACGACGTTGGCGGTCTTGCGGCCAACGCCCATCAGGTCGGTCAGCTCGGACATCGTGTCCGGCACCTCGCCGTCGTGCTCCTCGGCGATGTCCGCGCAGGCCGAGCGGATGTACTCCGCCTTGTTGTTGTAGTAGGTGATGGAGTTGATCGCCTCGGCCATCTCTTCTTGCGGGGCGTCCGCGTACTCCTCGGGCGTCTCGTACGCCTCGAAGAGGTCGGCACACACCTTGTTCACGCGCTCGTCGGTGCACTGCGCGGAGAGGATCACGGCGATGAGCAGCTCCAGTCGGTTCGAGTAGTTCAGCGAGATCGCCGAGTCCGGGTACTCCTCGTACAGTCGGTCAAGGACCTCGGCGACCTGCTCGTCCCGCGGCTCTAGTGGCGTGCCCATGGGAATAACTCCGACCGACCGACATTGAACGATCCGGAAGCGACGCGCTCGCGCTCCCGAGACGGTCGGTCCCCGCGGCGACGAGGGCGGCACCGAACCGGCAGATTCACGTCGGTACCCCGACACGTCGAGACGTGTCCCGGTCCCGCGATCGGCGGCGGCGACGCCCGGCGTACAGCCGCCGAACTCAGGAGTTCTACTGGCTGTGGATCGCCGCGACGGCGACGTACGGGGTCGGCGACGTCGTCTCCACTATCGCCTTCCTGGAGTACGTCCCGACGATCGACGAGGCGAACCCGGTCGTCGCGCTCGCGCTCGACTCGCTCGGGCTCTCCGGGCTCGTCCTCCTGAAGATCGCCGTCTACCTCGTGATGCTGTGGATCAGCGTCTCGGGCGCCCGCGACGGCGACGCGCTCCTCTACTACTTCCCGCCCGTCCTCCTGACGCTCGTCGGGAGCTACCTCACCGCGAGCAACCTCCGGCTCCTATGGCTCTCCTGAGGGGCTCGCCCGCCAGCGCCCCGGCCGACGCGATCGCCCGCTCACGAGCCGAACGTGTTCGCGACATCGCACATGGCGCTCGGCGGACGACCCGGAACCATGACCGAACTCGACGTTCGAGACCTCCCGCCGAGCGAGCGACACGGACGGATTCACGACGCGTTCGCAGCGCTCGCGCCGGGCGAGACGCTGACGATCGTCAACGACCACGACCCGAAGCCGCTGTACCACGAGATGGCGGCCGAGACGCCCGCGTTCGACGAAGCGAGTTACGCGATGGAGCGGGAAGGCCCCTCCCGGTTCGTCGCCGAGTTCCCGAAGGCCGACGGCGACGGCTCTCCCGCGGCCGAGCTGGCCCGTATCGCCGACCTCGACGGCGAACCGCACGCGGACGCGTTCCCCGGGCGGGAGCCGAAGGCGATCCGGCTCTCGCTGGAGGCGGGCGAGCGCGTGCCCGAACACGACCATCCGGACCGAACCGGCCTGTTCCACGTGTTGGAGGGCGCGGTCGACGTCGCGCTCGACGGCGACCCGCACCGCGTCGAGGGCGGGGAGATCCTCCGGTTCGAGGGCGAGTCGGCGGTCGAACCGACCGCGCGGGAGGACAGCGTCGCGCTGGTGGTGTTGTCGCCGCGGCCCGCGGAGTGAGGAGGGCCGCGGGAATCCCCCGCTGCCGTTTTATATACCGCCGTCGAACGCCCGCCATGGAGACGACGCGCGAGCGGATCGCCGAGACCCTCCGCGAGGGCCCGGCGACCGCGACCGACCTCGGCGAGTCCCTGTCGCTTCCGACGCCGGCCGTGTACGAACACGTAGAACACGTCTCACGGTCGATCGCCGACGACGGCGCCGACGAGGAGTTCCTGGTCGCGCCGCCGGAGTGCCGCGACTGCGGCTTCGACCGCTTCGACGACCCGGTCAACGAGCCGTCGCGGTGTCCGAAATGTAAGAGTGAGCGGATCGACGAGCCGGCGTTCGTGATTCGGTGAGTACCGTCGGCTCTATCTAACTACGCTCTACAGCTCGTCAAGCAGCGTCGCCGCCGCGGCCGCGGACGAGCCCGGACCGCGCGCGGTGATCAGGTCGCCGTCGACCGTGACGCTGGTGTCGGCGTCGAGTTCGGCGTCCCAGTCGGCGCCGGCGAGGACGACCTCGTCTTCCACCCAGTACGGGAGCTTCCGGCCGTCCGGCATCCGGTCGTGGTCGTCGACGATCCCGTCCTCCCAGTCGTTCGGGAAGCCGGTGACGGAGCGGCCCTCCACGAGAGGGGTTCCGTCGGCCTCGCGGGTGAACGCCAGGATCCCGGCCGCGTGACAGACGACGAGCGCGACGGCCTCGTCGCCCGCGACCGCGTCGAGCAGCAGCTGCCGGGCGTGTCGGTCCTGGTTCACGTCCCAGACGGTGCCGTGGCCGCCGGGGAAGACGACCGCGTCGTACCCCTCGGCCTCGACGGTCGCGATCGGCTCCGGATCGTTGAGCCCCGGATGCTCCTCGTCGACCTCGCGGAGCTCCGCGACGCGCTCCTCGCCGCCCGCGGCCTCGGGGTCGAGCGAGCGCTCGTCGACGACCGGCGGCGACCCCGACGGCGTCGCGATCGTCACGTCGACGCCCTCCGACTCCAGGGTCGTCAGCGGTTCGATGCACTCCTCGGCCCAGTACCCTTCCTCGCTCACGACGAATAGCGCGCTACTCATGTGTACCCCTCGCTTCATGACCCCGACATAAAAGGCGTCCGCGCCCGGCAGCGACGCTAGGCGGGCGCGGGGTTTATAAATGGCTCACGGACGTGCGGTGGCGCGTGCCTGCGAGCGGCCGCCTCTGGCGGCCGTGAGCCAGCACGCGCGAGGGACGCCGCGAGCGACGTGGGTGACCGAAGGGAGCCCCGAGCGAGCGGCAGCGAGGCGCGAAGCGCCTCTGGCAGCCGGCGCGTAGCGCCGGCGACGAGGCTGGGGAGGTGTGAGGTGCGGTTGCGGTGCGATCGGGCGGGATTCAAAGGGGCAGCCACGAGGCGGGCGCAGGCGATGCAAGCACTGCAAGGAGCGAACGTAGTGAGCGACTGAAGCGCGCAGCGAGCGTGCGCCCGCCTCGTGGCTGGGGCTTTAGAAGTGTTCACCGGTGTCACCGCCGGCAGCGAATCGTGAGCGTCCAGCTACCTTCCCAGAAAAAGCGCGAACGTATTATTCGTCGCCCTGCGCGTCGACGATCACGACCTCGCCGTCCTCGACGGTGACGTTGATCAGCGTCTTCACGTTGTAGTCGGTGTCGTCGAGCTCGTTGTCTCCGGCCTTCTTGATCACGGCGACGACGTCGACGACCTCCGCGCCGACCTCATTCGTCAGCGCGTCTAAGATCGCCTTCATGGTGCCGCCCGTCGAGAGCACGTCGTCGAGCACGAGCACGCGGTCGCCCGCCTCCACGTCGTTGATGTACATCTCCGACTCGGAGTAGCCGGTCTCCTGGAACAGCGGGACCTCGCCGTCGAGGCCGTACTGACGCTTGCGGATGACGACCAGCGGGATGTCGGTCATCAGGGAGAGCGCGGTGGAGATGTGGATCCCCATCGCGGCGGGGGTGACGATCTTGTCGACGTTCTCCAGGTCCGCCTTCCGGATCAGTCGGATGACGATCTCCCGGAGCAGCTCTGGTTCGAGCATCGGGACGCCGTCGCTGATCGGGTGGACGAAGTACTCGTACTCGCCCTTCTCGATAATCGGCGCGTCGAGGAGCGACTGCCGCAACTGGTCCATGTCGCCGGTACTCGGGCGGATTAATAAAGCGTGGCGGTTGCGTCGGCCGATGCGGACCGATACCACGCAGCGGTCGGCTGCGTGTACCGTCGCGACTCGTTTCGAACCGACACCCGATCGGGTGCGGCTCCCGCCGAAACGCTTGCCGCTCATTTATAAATAGATGATTGCGGATCGGCAGGGAACCCCTCCAAAGTCCCGGCCGCTCGGTTAGAAATGGTTGCTGATGGATCGACGACGAACAGTTCCAAAGCCCCAGCCGCGACGACTCGCGCGGCTCGTTGCGTTCCTCGGTCGCTCACTCCGTTCGCTCCCTGTGGCACTTACGTCGCCGTGCGTCGTCCTCGCGGCAGCGAGGCGCTTCGCGCCTCTGGCAGCCGGCGGCAAAGCCGCCGGCGACTGCCCCTTTGAGTCCCACCCGACCACAACAGCACCCGCACCTCACGCCTCCCCAGCCTCGTCACCGGCGCTACGCGCCGGTTGCAAGCGAGAGCTTCGCTCTCGCCCTGTCGGTGGTCCTCCGCGTCGCTCCGGACCACCGACTCCAGCGAGGGACCGGAGGTCCCTCTGGCAGTCGGGCTTCGCCCGACGACCTCGCGCGTGCTCCTCGCGCCCGATGGGCGCTCAGAGGCACGCGCCACCGCACTTACAATGCCAATCCATCCCGCGCTCGCCCCTACTCGAACTCGGGGTCGCGCTTCTCTAAGAACGCCCGCATCCCCTCCTGCTGGTCGTGCGTGCCGAACAGCCCGGACCACGCCCGGCGCTCTAAGGCGAGCCCGCCGCGCTGGGTCCCGTCGTGGACCGCGTTGAGCGCCTCCTTGGCGGCGCGCATCGCGAACGCCGGCTTCGCGGCCAGCTCCCCGGCCAGCTCGTCGATCCGGTCGTCGAAGTCGTCGTCTGCAACCACCTCGCCGACGACGCCGACCTCGGCGGCCTCGGTCGCGTCGATCCGCTCGCCGAGGAAGACGAGCCGCTTGGCCGTCTCGTCGCCGACGAGCCGCGAGAGGCGCTGGGTGCCGCCCCACCCCGGAACGATCCCGAGGTCGATCTCGGTCTGGCCGACGACGGCGCTCTCGCCGGCTACCCGGAGGTCGCACGCCAGCGCCAGCTCGCACCCCCCGCCGAAGGCGTAGCCGTCGATGGCCGCGACCGTCGGCGCCGGGAACGACTCGATCGCGTCGGCGACGCGGTGGCCGAGCTCGGCGTACGCCTGCGCCGCCGGCGTCGACAGCTCGACCATGTAGGAGATGTCAGCGCCCGCGACGAACGCCTCGTCGCCCGCGCCGGCCAGCACGAGCGCGCGGGCGCCGTCCGCCTCGGCCTCCGCTAACGCCGCCTCGATCGCTTCGAGCGTGTCGACGGTGAGCGCGTTGAGCCGGTCGGGGCGGTCGATTGTGAGCGTCGCGACGCCGCTCTCCGTATCGACATCGAGCGTGATGGTGTCCCAGGTCATACCGGCCCCTCGGCGGCCGGGGTGAAAGTCGTTCGGCAGGCGGAAGCCGCGTGACGGCGTCAGATCTGTTCGCGGCTGTCGATCTCGCTGTAGATGAACCACGCGGTGGTGTACGCGCCGAGGAACAGCAGGTAGCCGACCACGAGCCCGACGAGCTGGCGGGAGCCGAGCCCGTCCGGCAGCGTCCGCGAGAGGATCCCGAGCGCCACGGCGAACACGACCAGCGAGAACAGGCCCGAGAGGGCGTAGACGCCCAGGTCGGCGGTGAGACGTTCGCGCACGCCCCCATCAACGGGATCCGTTTATTAACGCCCATCGATCCCGGCGAGGGGGCGGAATCGCCCCGAGTTCGATCGCGGGGACGCGACCGACCGCCCCGACGCCCGGTTGCGCGGATTGCAACCCATATATGCCCCCGGCCATAGGTGAGAGTATGAACGGGAACCGGTTCGGTCGACTCTTCCAGCTGACGACGTACGGCGAGAGCCACGGCGACGCGATGGGCGTGACGGTCTCGGGCGTGCCCGCCGGCGTCGAGCTCGACGAGGAAGCGATCCAGGCGCAGCTCGACCGGCGCAAGCCGGGGCAGTCGATGATCACCACCTCGCGGGGCGAGCCGGACGAGGTCGTCGTCAACTCCGGGGTCCAGGACGGCTACACCACCGGGACGCCGATCGGCATGGTGATCCAGAACAAGGACGCGCGCTCGGGGAAGTACGAGCCGTTCGTCACCGCGCCGCGCCCCTCCCACGGCGACTACACCTACTCCGCGAAGTTCGGCACGCGCAACTGGGGCGGCGGCGGGCGCTCCTCCGCGCGCGAGACGGTGAACTGGGTCGCGGCCGGCGCCGTCGCCGAGCAGGTGCTCGACGCCTCCGACCACGACGTGGAGATCAAAGCGCACGTCAACCGCATCGGCGACGTCGAGGCCGACGAGGTGAGCTTCGACCAGCTCCTCGAACACAGCGAGGAGAACGACGTGCGCTGTGCCGACCCCGAGGCCGCCGCCGAGATGCAGGAGCTGATCGAGGAGTACCAAGAGCGAGGTGACTCCATCGGCGGCTCCATCTACTTCGAGTGCCGCGGCGTCCCCCGCGGGCTCGGCGCGCCCCGCTTCGACAGCTTCCCGGCGCGGCTCGGCCAGGCGATGTTCTCCATCCCGGCGACGACCGGCGTCGAGTACGGACTCGGTAAGGACACGACGGACGTCGCCGGCAGCGAGCGCAACGAGGACTGGACGTTCGACGACGGGGAGTCGTTCGACCACGTCGAGAGCGAGGAGGGCGACCCGGTCCCCGTCGGCAACGACCACGGCGGGCTTCAGGGTGGGATCACCACCGGCGAGCCGATCTACGGCGAGGCGACGTGGCACGCCCCCACGTCGATCCCGAAGAAGCAGCGCTCCGCCGACTGGGAGACGGACGAGGAGAAGGACGTGCAGGTCGTCGGCCGCCACGACCCCGTCCTCCCGCCGCGGGCCGTCCCCGTCGTCGAGGCGATGCTGTACTGCACCGTCCTCGACTTCATGCTGCTCGCCGGCCGGATCAACCCCGACCGCGTCGACGGCAACCCCGGACAGTACGACACCGACTACCACCCGAGCAGTCCGGATAACGAGTAGGGGACTGCTGCTCACAGCGGAGCGGCGAGCGACGCCGCGCGGATTTGACCGCTCCCTCGTCGCGCTATCGTTCCTCGTTCAGCAGCTCGATACCCCGCTCGATCACCGCCTCCGTGACGAACAGACTCGTCTCCCGTTGAAGCGCTCGCATGCGGGCAGCCGCCTCGTCGGCGTCCAGGCGTCCACGTCCGTGAGCGAGCGCGATGACGCCGATCGATCCGTGAACCTCGATGCCGCCGTCCGACGCGAACCTGCGAGCCGCGAGATCATCGGTTAACAGGACGATATCACGCTCTGCCGCGACTGCTATCGCCGCGCTCTCACCGGCGTCTAATTCCTCCTTCGCGCTCGCTTCGCCGTCGACGTCGACGAGTTCGTACGAGACATCGGCCAGCCCGCTCGGAACGCCGCCCGCCTCGATCTCGGCGTACACCGTTTCCGGAACGAGGAGGGTGTCGAACGCGGAGAGGAGTTCGAGTGAGTCGATCTCGGCGAGGTGAATGAGTGGGCCGGAATCCGAAACGGCCGCGAGTGTCACGCGTTCAATCCCCAGTCGGTGTCTTCCTCTACGATCTGCTGCTCCCGTTCCGCGCGTTCGACTTTCGCTCGCCCGACCTGCTCGATCGCTTCCTCGCGATCGATCCCCCCATCGAGGTATCGCTTCAGGACGACATCCTCCCACAGGGTTTCGAGACCGCGTTCAAGCGCGCGTTCGAACACTTCGGACTCCGGAAGATCGTTCTCCTCCGCGATCTCTCGGACTCGATCCGATATCTCTGCGGCCATGGTGATGAGTTGCTTGGCAACGTTCTTAAATGCATGTCCGCACGGGGGAAGCACGCTATCCCTAGCGGATCGCCGACTTACTCCCCCGGCGACCACTCGCAGGCGTTCCCCGCGGTGAGGTCGTTCTCGTCGACGTGGGCGGAGAGGCACGCGTAGTTGCAGAAGTAGACGGGCGAGCCGCAGCCGTCGTCGCAGTCGCGCACGCAGACCGGGTCGTGATCGAAGATCCGCGAGCCGCAGTACGCGCACGTCTCGTCGGCGTCCGGCGTGGAAACGGTCGTGGACATGGTCGGATCACGCGGGTCGCGGCTCGAAAAGCTGTCGCGGGTCCGCGCGACTCACGCCACGACGACGGCGTCGACGACGACCAGGAGGACGAACCCGAGGAGGAACGCCGCGGTCGCGGCGTCGGCGTGCCCGTGGCCGTGCGAGGAGGGGATCAGCTCCCGGAAGACGACCGCGAGCATCGCGCCCGCGGCGAACCCGGAGGCGACGGGGAACAGCCCGGCCGCGACCGAGACGAGCAGGAAGCCGAAGACGGACGCGGCGACCTGCGGGACGACCCCCGAAAGCGTGGTGTACCAAATCACCCGTAGGTTCGACATCCCGGTGTCCACCATCGGCACCGCGAACGCGAACCCGTCCGGCACGTTCTGGAGGCCGATCACGACCGCGAGAACCAGCGCGATCTCCTCTAACCCCGAGGCGAAGGCGACACCGATCGCCAGCCCCTCTGGGGCGTTGTGGAGGGTGATCGCGGTGCCGATGAGCAGCGCTTTTCGGAGCGTCACCGCTCGCTCCGCGGCCGCGTCGGCGGACTCGGTGGAGTCCGCGGACTCTGCGGTGCCGGCGCCCCCGACCGGGTCGGCGAACTCCGAGAGCTCCCGGTCCCGTCCCTCGCTCCCGTCGGCGACCGGTATCGCCGCGGCGTCGCCGCCGGTCGCGCCGCCCTCGGGGAGCCACTCGCGGTACTGCGCGTGGAGGTGGGGGACGGCGTAGTTGCCGGCGAGCAGGCCGAGACCGCCGAGGAGGAGCCCGGCCATCACCGCCGTGAGCGTCCCCTCTTCCATGCCGGGGATGATCAGGCCGAAGACGCTGGCCGCGACCATCAGCCCGGCCGCGAGCCCCAGCGCGGCGTCGTAGACGCGGTGCGTGACGCGACCGCGGAGCAACACCGGGAGCGCCCCGAGACCCGTCGCGAGCCCCGTCACGCCGCTGACGGTCACGACGGTCGAGAGCGTCGTCATGGAACGCGGTTTCCCCCACCGATACATAAATGCGCCCGCCGACGGCGTCACTCGCGTCGGCGACGTCCCGGGCCGCGCTCGAACACCGCCCGGAGGTCGCGGCCGTAGGCGGCGACGGCGACGGCGAGGGTCGCGACCGCGCCCGTCGGGAGCACGGTGAGCAGCCCCGACGTGGTTCCGACCCCGAACCGCGTCGCGAGCCCGACGGAGACCCACAGGCTCGCGGTCGCCGCGAGCACGAGGAGCCCGCCGGTGACGCGGCGGTCCTCGCGGCCAAGCGCCGCGCCCGCGACGGCGCTGGTCGCCGCAAGGAGGTGGAAGCCGACTGCGAGCGGCCACGCCCGGATCGACGCCGGGAGCGCCGAGAACGGCCGCGACTGGTCGAGGAAGTAGTCCCAAACCGGGTATCCGCCGGCGCCGAGACCGGGCCCAGACGTGCTCAGGAACCCCCACAGACTCACGATCGTGACGTCGCCGTCGGCGGGAATGACGGCCATCGGGACTGCGAGGAGCCCGAGGGCCAGGAGCCACCCGAACCGCCCGACCGAACCGCGCGTGCTCATGGTCGCGTCAGCGTCGGATCGCCCCGCGTTGGCGTCGGATCGCCCCGCGTTGGCGTCGGATCGCCCCGCGTTGACGTCGGATCGCCCCGCGTTGACGTCGGATCGCCCCGCGTCGGACTCCCGCGATGGCCCCGTCGACATATCGACCTCTCCGGGTCGCGGCGGTAAGAATCGCCCGGGACGGGCCCGCCGTGTCCCCGCGACGCACTCGGCGGCGGCTGGACGCGCAACGCTCTTTGTGTCGGGGGGCGCTTGCCTCGGTATGCGAGTCACCGTCGTCGGCAGCGGATACGTCGGAACGACCCTCGCGGCCTGCCTCGCGGACGCGGGCCACGACGTCACCGCGATCGACATCGACCGGGACGTCGTCGACGCGCTGAACGACGGCCGCGCGGCGATCCACGAACCGGGCCTCGACGACCTCTTGGCCGAGCACGTCGACGACCGCCTCCGCGCGACGACCGAGTACGACAGCGTCCCCGACGCCGACGTGACGTTCCTCGCGATCGGCACTCCCTCCCGCGAGGACGGGAGCATCGACCTCGGGCCGCTCACGGCCGCCGCCGAGATGACCGGCGAGGCGCTGGCGGGCGGGGGGAGCGGTTCGGGAGCGACCCCCGACGACCGCCACCCCGTCGTCGTCAAGAGCACGATCACGCCGCCGGGCGTCGGCGAGATCGGGGAGGCGCTCCGCGCGGGCGCCGGCGACGCGGCGGATCGCGTCGAGCTCGCGACCAACCCGGAGTTCCTCCGCGAGGGCTCGGCCGTCGACGACTTCCAACGCCCGGACAAGCTCGTGTTCGGAACCGACTCCGAGTGGGCGACGGAGCGGCTGGAGATCCTCTACGAGCCGCTCGTCGCCGCGACCGACGGCGACGTCTCGGTCATCCGCACCGACCCCGAAACCGCCGTGATGATCAAGTACGCCAACAACGCCTTCCTCGCGTCGAAGATCTCGCTGGCGAACGACTTGGGGAACATCTGCAAGCAGTTCGGGATCGACGCTTACGAGGTGATGGACGCGGTCGGACTCGACGACCGGATCGGGGCGAAATTCCTGCGCTCGGGGGTCGGCTGGGGCGGGAGTTGTCTCACCGGAGATCAGCGAGTGCTGGCGAAGGACGATGAGGGGACGCGGTTCCTGACGTTCGAGGCGTTTTTCGACCGATACGTGGACGAGGATGCGGCGCTCGTCGACGACGTCGCCGTGCTCAGCTATGACGACAACGGGAACAGCACGTTCAAATCAGTGCTCGGTGCGACCCGCCGTGAGTACGACGGCGAACTGCGTCGCATCCAGACCAAGATGAGCAAGGAGGTGACGGTCACTGACGACCACCCGATGCTCGTCGTCGAAGACGGTGACCTCGCCGTTCGAGAAGCGGGATCGCTTACAGAAACGGATCGGCTTCCCGTACAAACTGAGGTCACCGTCGATCCGGTCGGGCACTTCGATCTGATCGATCTCGTCGTCGACGATCCGGACTTTCCGACTGACGAGGTGTATCTTAAACCCGACATCGACCTCTCTGACCGGAAAGATCACCTGCGGAACGTACTCGACGGCTACAACCGGCGGCATAGCTACGACCGCGTGCACGAATTCGCTCGGAACAACTACCTCTCACTCGACGTCTTCCTCGAATTCGAGGACGAACTCGAGATCAGTCGAACAGACGTGTCGTTGTACACGACGAGAGGCGGCGGCCAGACCTACGTCCCGGCGATCGTTTCCGCTGATGAAGCCTTCTGGCGGTTCATCGGCTACTATCTCAGCGAGGGACACGTCAACGATGACGAGTCCGGACACGGGTCGACGACGCGGCGACGCGTTGCCTTGAGCTTCCACCCGACGGACGAACCGGAATACGTCTCAGACGTGGAGTCGTACTTTGAGTCACTGGGGATCCGGCACACAACGCGGCAGCAGGAGACCGCGATGCAGATTGAAGTGTCGAGCCGAATCTTCGCACGGTTCCTCGAGTCTCTGGGTTGCGGAACGGGGTCGTACACCGCAGCGCTCCCCGACGCCGTCTACCAAGAGCCGGAGTCGCACCGGAAAGCCGTACTGTCTGGACTGTTCCGCGGTGACGGCCATATTGAGTATCCGAGTCACTCGAACGCGGTCGTGTACGACTACGGCTCAGTGAGCGAAGATCTGATCGCGGGAATGCAGCTGCTGTTGCACAGCATCGGTGTCATCCCCAGCTACAAGACCTCGACGTCCGAGAAATCCACCAAGCCGGCGCACTTCCTCAGAGTGAGTTCCAGCGAGCAGATCGACCAGCTCAAAGAGCTGTTCTTGGACGCCGACACCGCGAAGATCGACCGCCGACTCGACAGCTACGCGAGGCAAGTCGCCCCCACGGGGCACACCGACGGCGGGACGCACACGACGGTTCGCGTTCGAGACATTGAGACGCTCGATCCGGACGAGTCGGTACCCGTCTACTCTCTCGAAGTTGCCGATGACCACACGTTCGTCACGACCGATGGGCTCGCGGTGCACAACTGCTTCCCCAAAGATGTCGACGCCATCCGCGCCGCGGCCCGCGAGGCCGGCTACGAGCCCGCCCTCCTCGACGCCGCGGTCGCGGTGAACGACGGCCAGCCGGAGCGCATGCTGGAGCTCCTCGACGCCCACGTCGACGTCGCGGACGAGCGCGTCGCCGTACTCGGCCTCGCTTTTAAACCCGGCACCGACGACGTCCGGAACTCCCGGGCCATCCCGATCATCGAGGGGCTGCAGGCGCGCGGCGCCGACGTCGTGGGGTACGACCCCGTCGCGACCGACAACATGCACGAGCGCTTCGCCGACGTCGCGTACGCCGAGTCCGCGGCCGCCGCGCTCGACGGGGCGAGCGCCGCGCTCGTCGTCACCGACTGGGACGAGTTCGCGGCGCTCGACGACGCGTTCGACGCCATGGCCGAGCCCGTCGTGATCGACGGCCGGCGGATCATCGAGCGGCGCGACGGGCTGACGTACGAAGGACTGACTTGGTAGGGCCGTCTCCGGCCCCGTCCCGATCGCCGGTACGCCGATCTCGGACACGCCGCCGCTCCCGCACACTTCGCCACTCCTGCCCACGCCGCCGGCGACGCGTCGAGAGACGTACAGTCCAATTTATATATCAGGGGTGAAATATGCGCCCATGGCGGCCCTCCACGCCCTCCGTCCGGCAGTCGGCGGCATCGCTCGCAACCCGGTCCTCCTGCTCGTTACGGCGCTGTACGGGCTCGCGCAGGCTCCGAGCTTCTTCGTGCCCCCGACGCAGCCGATCCTGTCGGCGATCGTCTCGCTCGCCACGTTCGGTGTCGTCGTCCTCGCGCTCCCCTTCGTCCAGGGCGGGCTGCTCGGGATGGCGAGCGAGGCGGTCGCGGGCCGGACCCGGCTCGGCACGCTCGTCGCCGAGGGGACGGACAACTACCTGGCGCTGCTGCTCGCGTACTTCGTCCTGCTCGCGATCAACCTCGCCTTCGGGTTCGTCGCGTTCGTGGGCGGCCTGGTCGTCGTCGTCGGCGGCGCCGCGTCCATGCCCACGGGCGCGCCCGGGGCCGGTATCGATCCGACGCTGCTCGGTCTCCTCGCGGTCGTGGGGGGCGGGCTGCTCCTCGCGTACCTCCTCGTCACCTTCTTGGTCCAGTTCTACGCCCACGCCATCGTCCTCGACGACGCGGAGCTGGTCGACGGGTTCCGTCGCAGCGTCGGCCTCGTCCGGTCGAACCTCCTGAGCGTCCTCGGCTACACGCTGATCCTCCTGGTCGGCAGCGTCGTCTTCGGGACGCTGGCCGCGGTCGCGTCGATACTCTTGGCCCCCCGGCCGGCGGGGGCGGCCGCGACGCCGTTCGCCGACCTCGCGTCGGTCGAGCCGACCCTCCCCGTCCTCGTCGTCGCCGGGGTCGCGTACCTCCTCTTAACGAGCGCGTTCGCCGCGTTCTACGCGACCTACTCGGTCGCGTTCTACGAGTCGACTCGGCCGGAAGCCGGCCCCGGTTAACAGCCGCGACCGCCACCCCTAATCCGCCGTAGGCCCTCGAATTGGTATGAACACGCAGGACGGCGGTCACCACGACGCCGCGGTCGACGCGCTCGCGGCTCGCGAGTACGAGACGGCCGGGAACCGATACACCCGCGGCGGGCGGCGAGTGCTCGCCGACCCCCGCCGGGACTTGGACCCCTTCGCGGCGGACGAGAAGGGCTGGATCGGCCAGGGGCTCCAACAGCTCCTCGCGGCGACCGTCGCCTATCGGGTCGCCGATATCGACGCCCGCGCCACCCAGCGCGCGGTCGAGGGAATCGCCGCGACGCGCGACTTCCAGCGTGTCCTCGACGCGCCCGGACAGGGCGCTTGCCTCGCGGAGTTCGTCGCCGACTTCCGGGTCGCCGGCGGGCTCGACGGCGCCGAGGCGGCGTACGACGACGCCGCGGAGCGGTACGCGGCCGCCGGCGACGCGATCGACTCGCCGCAGGCGCTCGCGACGACCCCGCTGTTCGGCGCCGCGGCCGCGACGATCAAGCAGGTCGCCCGCGGGCAGGCGAACGGCGAGATCGCGATCGAGTGGGAGGACCTCCACGGGTCGGACCCGTCGCGCCCGGGCGACTTCCTCGCGCACCGCGCCCGGTTTAAGAAACAGCGGTTCGCAGGGCTCCTCGAGAAGGCGGTCGCGGACGGCCACCTCGCGGCGCCGCGGGGGACGACCGAGTACGGCAACGAGACGCACCGGTGTCCGAACTGCGGGTCGAACGACGTCAACTGGGCGGGCACCGACGTCCTCTGTATGCGCTGTTCGACGCCGACCGAAACCCGCTGATTCGGGGTCGACGCCGACCGCCGGCGACTCCGGCTGCCCCTGATTCCGACCGCCGACGACGCCGACCGCGCTACTCAGCGAGGAGGCTCTCGCCGTCAAACTGGGCGTCGGCGTCGACGTCCAGCAGGTCGAGGATCGTCGGGGTCACGTCGAAAAGGTTCGAGCCCGCGACGTCGATAGCGGGGTCGGTGGTGTACAGAAGCGAGTTCTCGAACTTGTGCATCCCGTTGCGCGGGCCCTCGGTGAAGACGGCCTCCTTCCCGCCGAAGCCGGACTTCAGGTCGAAGCCGTCGGCCGGGATGACGACGAGGTCCGGCGCGATCTCGTCGTGGGCGCCGTCGAAGGCGTCCTCGCCGTCCACGATCCGCTTGCACACCTGCCGGCCGTCGGGGCCGGTGAGCGACTCGAGGTCGCTCCTGAGCTCGTCGCGGACCGCCTCGTACTCCGACTCGGGGACGACTCCCTCGGGCTCGCGGCCCTCCAGGTTGAGGTAGAAGCGCCCGGGGATGAGCGAGTACGCCCGCGTCTCGTCGTCGATGTTCTCGAGCGAGTCGGGGTCGTCGGCCTCGTAGGAGAGCCACCCCTCGTCGGCGAGGAACTGATTGCAGTTCGCCTCCCACTCCAGCTCGGTGAAGCCGTGGTCGGAGGCGACGATCAGCGTCGTATCGTCGTCGAGCGAGTCGCGGATCTCGCCGATGTACCCGTCGAGCGTGCGGTAGAACTCGAGGAACTCCTCGGCGTACTCCCCGTCGTTCGCGTAGTCGCCGAACAGGAAGTGGTTGACGCGGTCGGTGCTCATGAAGACGCCGAAAAAGAGGCCCCAGTCGTCCTCGGCGAGGTAGTGCGTGAACACGTCGTAGCGGGCGTCGAGGGTGGCGTGGGCGTTCTCGACGAAGTCGCTCTTGTCGTCGTCGTGGCCCAGCTTCGCGTTCACGTCGATGCGGTAGTCGCGGTCGCGGAGCACGCCTTCGACCGCGTCGTCGCTCGCGGCCGCGTCGAGGCCGGGCGAGAGGAAGCCGGAGACCTGTCGCTGGATCCGCGTCGACGGCGGGAAGGTGACGGGGACGTTGAGGACGGTCGCGTCTCGCCCCGCGTCGGTGACGCGGTCCCACAGCCGCGTCGCCTTCACGTGTTTCCCCATCGGGACGTACGTCTCGTAGGAGTCGACCTCGCGGTCTTGGAAGCCGTAGACCCCCGTCTCGCCGGGGTTGACGCCGGTGGTGAGGCTCGGCCAGCACGCGCTCGACTCGGGCGGCACGATGCTCTCCAAGCGTCCGGCCGACCCGGTCTCGGCGATGTCGGTGAGGGTCTCGAAGACCTCGGGGTGGTCTTGGACGAGGTCGTACGGTACGCCGTCGATGCCGAGGAAGACGACGCGCTCGTCGTCGTCGCCGCGCAGCCGGTCGAACAGTCCCATAAGCGGAACGTCCGGTGCCGCCGACATATCCCTTGCGTTCTGGCGAGTGACGCCGCTATCCGTGGGTCCTGGCAAACCGCACCGATTCAGAAGGCCTATTCCCATCGGCGGAAACATATCCGGCGTATGACCGACGACTTCCCAGCGAGCGTCGACGTCGACTACGCCGACGGCGAGGGCGAGGATCCGGCGGACTACCCGTCGCTGCAACACAAACTCGAGAAGGCGATCGAGGTCACCCGCCAGGGCCTCGAACAGTACGACAACCCCGCGGTGATGTGGACGGGCGGCAAAGACTCCACGCTGACGCTGTACTTCATCAACCAGGTGGCCGAGGAGTACGGCTACGAGAAGCCGACCGCCGTCTTCATCGACCACTTCCAGCACTTCGACGACATCACTGACTTCGTCGAGCACTGGGCCGACGAGTGGGATATCGACCTCGTGTACGCCCGCAACGACGACGTCGGCGCGTACGTCGAGGAACACGGCCTGGAGCCGGGCGACGACATCCCGGTCGCGGAGCTGGGCGAGCAGAACCAGCACCACATCCGCGACATCCTCGAGTTCGAGGAGGACACCTTCCCGTTCCTGCTCGACACCTACGTCGGGAACCACCTGCTGAAGACGGTCGCGCTCAACAACGCCCTCGAGGCCCACGACATCGACGGCGTCATTTCGGGGGTCCGTTGGGACGAGCAGGAGGCGCGCGCCGACGAGACGTTCTTCTCGCCGCGCCACGACCCCGACCTGTTCCCGCCGCACGACCGCATCCAGCCCATCCTGCAGTTCGCCGAGGCCGACGTGTGGGAAGCGTTCTGGAACTACGTCGTCCCGGACACCGTCGACGCCTTCCCCGACGACGGCTACGTCCCGCAGAGCGACGACGACCTGCCCGAGGGCGTCGAGCAGGAAGACGTCCCCATCTCGCCGAAGTACTTCGCCGGGTTCCGCTCGCTCGGCAGCGAGGTCTCGACCGACAAGACGACCGAGGAGCCCGCGTGGTTACAGGACCTCGAGGGCACGACCGAGCGCGCCGGCCGCGCCCAGGACAAGGAGGACCTGATGGAGCGGCTGCGCGACCTCGGCTACATGTAAGGCGGGCCTCGGACCTCTCTTCCGAGTCGGTTTCGCAGTCCGTTTCGATTCCCTGTCCGGTCTTAGCCCCAGTCTCGGCTTTAGCCTCCGCGTCAGTCGTCGGACGGCTCGCCGACCGACACGGTGAAGCCGACGTCGCGGAGCCGGTCCGCGAGCGGGCGTCCGATCCCCGACGCCGGCGTCAACACGCCGCCGTCGAGCGGCGAGTCAACGTCGCCGGTCGCCAGACACGTCGCCGCCTCGCCGAGCATCCGCGCGGTGGCCCCGTACCCGGGGTCCCGGTCGGCGCCGAACTCGACCTCGACGGTAAACGGGCCGTCCGCAGCCATCCCCCGCCCGAGCACGCGAATCAGGAAGTGCCCGGCTTCGGTCTCCGCTCTCGTCGGTCCCTCACCAGGGTCCGGGAAGACGTACTCGCGGAGCGCCGAGCGCAGCGGTCCGACGGACATGGCGGCCGTGAACGCGCCGAGCCCGCCGGCAACGAGGCCGGCGGTGACCGCTCCGGTGAGCCCGTCTCCGGTCGGCACGACCTCCGTGCATCGGAACTCGCGTCCCCACGGGTACTCGAGGAGCGCGTTGCTCCGTCGCACCACCCGTTCGTTCACCGCCGCCATCGGCGAGGGCGCCGTCCACGCCGAGCGCAGGGAGTCCTTCCGCGGGCGTCGCTGCTCGCCGGGGTCGACGCCGCTCCGCTCGCCGGGCGGCGCCAGCGAGTAGGGGTTCTGGAGAGTCTGCCGGGCCAGCGGGTCGGCGTCGGCCGCGTCGAACAGCTCGCCGAAGCTCGCGAGGGTGCCGCCGCTGACGCTCCCGCTCCCGTCTTCGAGGTAGATCCGGACCGTCTGACAGGGCGCGTCGAACGTCTCCGCCGCGAACGACTGGGCGAGGAGCGTTCCGAGGTCCGCGGGCACGGAGTCAAACCCGCAGCTGTGGACGATCCGCGCGTCGGCGTCGACCGCCGCCTCGTGGTACCGGTCGACGATCTCGCGCACCCAGTTTACCTCGCCGGTGAGATCGCAGTAGTCCGTGCCGGCCTCGACGCAGGCCTCGACCAGCGGGGTCCCGTACGTCGTGTACGGGCCGACGGTCGTGCAGACGACCCGGGTGTCCCGAGCGATAGCGCGCAGGCTCTCGGGATCGGTCGCGTCCCCCACGACGACGGGTACGTCGTCCCACGCGTCGCTGCGGGCGGTAAGGTCGCTGACGACGTCGTCGAGTCGCTCCGGGCTCCGCCCGCCGGCGGCCAGCGAGAGCTCGTCCGGGGCGTACCGTTCGGTCAGGTACTCCGCCACGAAGCGTCCGGCGACGCCCGTCGCGCCCCACACCACGATATCGTGTGTCCGGTCGGCGTCGGTCATTCAGGTGCCGCTACGGGGGCGACGCGGTAAACCGGTGGGGTCCAGCGGAGCCCCCGTCGGTCGGTGGATCCACTCCTCCCCGCTGGGCGGGAGCCACGCCTCTTCGGGAGCGTCCTCGGAGTACGGCTCACACACCAACTCAACGCCCTCCTCGAAGCCGATTTCGGGCTCCCAGCCGGTCGCCCCGTGGAACGTCGAGTAGTCGGCCATCGTGTCGTGGACGTAGCCGTCGAAGTGGCACTCGATGTACTCGGGGTCGATGTCGGTGCCGAGCGCGTTGTTCACCGACATGACCCACTTGATGAGACTCCACCACCGATCGTAGAAACATTCACCGAGTTTCAGCGAATTTGGTCACGCAGTTGGAGGACCATAGATATGCAGAGCAGATCACCCCGGGTGAACGAGACCTTCGCCAAAGCGTTATGACGCTTCACGGAGAAGTACAGCTATGAGCGTGACCATTCCCGTGGTTTCGACGCCGAACGTGCTCGGTGGGAAGCCGCGAGTGGAGGGGACACGCGTCGGCGTCTACCACATGGGATCGCTGGTCCGCGAGCACGGTTGGTCGACGGCGGCCGTGGCCGAGGAGTTCGGTCTGACGGCCGACGAGATTGACGCCGCTCTCGAATACTACGAATCGAACCCCGACGAGATGGAAACGATCGCCGAAGAAGCGGTAGCGACTCGTGACCGGCTGGCCGACGTGAGTCGCGCGCCGCAGTGATGCGGCTGCTCTGCGACCAGAACGTCGCACGCCGCTATATCGACGCTTGCATTCAAGCGCCCGATATTCAGGCAGTTACCGTTCGTGACGCGCTCGATCCGCGTGCGACCGATCCCGACATCGCGGCGTACGCTCGCAAAAACGGGTACGTCGTGTTGACCGCGGACGATGACTTCTTCGAACTCTCAAATCGATGTGGCTGTCTGTACTTCCATCAGCTCGATCAGCCGCCTGTCGGTGACGTATTAACTGCGATCCGCCGGATCGACGAGGCGTACGCCGACCGAACGGAGATCGTTGAGGTCGTCCCGGACGGGTGGATTTGATCTACTTGTACGGCTCACATACCAGTTCGACGCCCTCCTCGAAGCTAACCTCTGGCTCCCAGCCGGTCGCCTCGTGGAACGTCGAGTAGTCGGCCATCGTGTCGTGGACGTAGCCGTCGAAGGGACACTCGATGTACACGGGGTCGACGTCGGTGCCGAGCGCGTCGTTGATCATCGCGACCATCTCGTTGAACGTGTACGCCTCCTCGGTGCCGACGTTGTAGACGCCGGTGATCTCGTGGTCGGCGGCGAGCTCGCAGGCGCGGGCGACGTCGGAGACGTGGGTGAAGTCGCGGGTCTGGGTGCCGTCGCCGAACAGCTCGGGCGCCTCGCCGCTGGCAATTTTGTCCGCGAACTGCGCGACCGTGTTCGCGTACTCGCCTTTGTGTTCCTCGTTGCCGCCGAAGCCCTGGTAGACGGAAAAGAAGCGCAGGCCCGCCATGTTCATCTCGTGGTGGTTGGCGTAGTACTCGGCGTAGCGCTCGCGGGCGAGCTTCGAGGCCTCGTAGGCGGTGTGCGCTTCGACGTCCATGTCGACGGGGGAGGGTTCGGTGCGGCTGCCGTAGATCGAGGAGGTAGAGGCGTAGACGACGGTCTCACAGCCCTCTTGGCGGGCGCGCTCGACGGCGTTGACGAACCCCTCGACGTTGACGCGGCAGCCGCGCTGGGGGTCGGTCTCGTGCATGTTCCGCGAGGAGAGCGCGGCGAGGTGAAAGAGCACGTCGACGTCGGCGGGGAAGTCGTCGTCGAGGACGGACGCCTCGACGAACTCGACGTCGTCGTCGAGGTTCTCGGGCGTGCCGAGGTAGGTGTCGTCGACGGCGATCACGTCGTTGTCGGCCGCGAGGCGGTTCGCGAGGTTTGAGCCGATGAAGCCCGCGCCGCCCGTGACGAGGACGCGTTTGTTCTGCATGGGGATGTGTCGTCAGGGCGGGAGGATTATGGCTTCGGTTCGCCGTCGCCGATAGATCCTCTCGACTGAAGGTCATCAGCTGTTACTTCCCGGAAGAGGGCGTGTTCGGCACGAGTCGGGTGACGATGCCGTCGAAATCGTCGTCGAAACTCAACACGGAGTCGATCTCGTGGTGTTCGACGTGGGCCACACTCATCGCGTCGGTGAAGCTCAGCCGGTGTTCGGCATATTCCTCCTGTATCGTCACCGCACGGTCAAAAAGTGACGCGGACGAGTGGAGGAGCTCGATAGCCGACGGGTATCCCTCACCTCGGATTCGCCGGCCGATCTCGAGCCTGGCGTCAACGTCACCCGTTCGTCGCTGGGTCAGCGTTACCGTCTCGTCGTAGATATAATCGCTCGTCATTACGTGGCCGTACTCGGGCGATTTGAGAACGGTGTTCAGTGCTGCCGTCGCGGTCCCGTGTCGGCTGGCATCGGTGTCATGGTGCGCGTAAAACACTCCGGTATCGACGAAGATGCTCATCCGTACAGCACGTCGTCGATGTCCTCTTCGTCCGTCTCCACGCCGGACGCGATCGTCCCCTCATTGAACTGCTGAATCTCTGTCTCGCTCAAACTCGTCTTCCCGTCGCGAAACGAGTCGACGAATTCTGTCCGGGAATCGACGGCCGATTCGATCAGCTGCGTGAGAATCGCCTGTTGTGTGACTTTCTTCCCGGTCTTCAGCCGAATTTCTGCCTGAAGCTCTTCTAGTTTCGATTTCGCCTCCTCGTCCATTTTCACGGCCGTCGACATACACGATGGTTTCTCCTCTAACGTAGTTAACTTTTCCACTGATCCGAGCGTTGACCTCGTCAAACGTATTCACTCACCATCCGATCCTGTTGTCAGTTCCTCTTGCAGTTCGGACGCTGCCCGCTCGAACTGGCCGGCGAGATACGGCGTTCCCGACTCCACCCGTTCTTCAAGGAAGTCGACAGCGTCTGTGGCTCCGTCGGCCTGATGGTCTGCGGCCGCGGCGCAGTCAACGTATCCGTCGAGCGCTCGCGTGAACGCCTGTGAGAAGTTGTCGTACGCGCCGTCGACGCGCTCCATGTTGTCGTCGAGCGACTCGGCGAGTGCCCGGTAGACCGCGGCGGCCGACGCGTTCCGACCCTGCTCGCGGTACTCGGTCGCGAGGTCGAACCACTCCGAAAAGTCGATCGGCTCGAAGACGACGTAGTACTCCGGGTTCGTCTCCTCGAACCGCCGGTCGATGGCGGCGCGTAGCTCGTCGACAGAGCGCGTCGAGGATTCGCCGAACCGGGCGAAAAACTGCTCGCGGAGGGCGGCGTCGGTCGCCAGCGTGTCGCGCAGGAACGCTCGTAGATCGTCCGCGTCGGCGGCGTTGAGTGCGGCGTCGAGCCGGTCGCCTTCGTCCGCCGGGACCTCGTCGAGACACTGAAGCAGCACGGCGACGACGTGCTTGCACGCTCCCGGTCCGTCGTACGGACAATCGCACCACGGGTCGAACCCGTCGGCCGCGAGGTCGACGTGAACGTCGTACTGGCGACTGCCGCTCACGACAGCGCTTACGATGCTGTCGACGCGGTGGATCTCGCGGATACGGTTCTCGGAGAGGTAGCTCTCGCCGCGCTCGAAGACCGCGTTCGTGCAGATGTCTTGGACCCCGTCCTCTGTCACGTCCATGGATGGACGAAGCCTTTCGTCGGTACTCCGAAAAATCTGCGCTTGGATCGGCAGCAGCCACCACGGTCAGTGTCGTCTTTGTTACGTCCTCTTCGGCGACTGGCTGTTTTCTCTGCACTACACTGGCGTTAGTCTCGACTGCTTTGTTGAATCCGATGACGGCGTCGGGGTCACTGTTTGAGTGCTTGTTCGAGGTTGTAGACTGCGGCGGTCAACACGAGTTCGCGGAACTCGCGGTACCATGCGCGAGGTTGGACAGCGGGGCCGAATCGACGCTTGATGGCCGAAAAGGCGGTCTCGGCCATCCAGCGCTGGCCGTATAGCCCGCTGTCCAACCGTGCGTTGTGCGCGTGATCGTACGCAGCGAACAACCGATGACGCAGCAGGGGCCGGACGTCCTCTGATCGGAGGTCGTCCCGGAGAGATTGGTCGTCATAGCCTTTGTCACCGGCGAGACTCTCGATTTTCTCGGTGTTACGAAGTGCGACTCGACGGCCGGTTTGCGTGTCGTGAGGCCAGTGTGCCGAGCAGTGAAGATCGAGAATGGCACACGAGTCCGTATCGACGAGTGCCGTCGTTTTGAGCGTGCGTATGTGGCGATCCGAGCGGTGTTGGTAGTGTCTCGATGCCGTTTCGCGGTCGAAGAATGTGGCATCGATGGCACCGTGCGAGCCCGGATCGCAGATGTTCGCGGACTCACGAAGGAAGCCACGCCATATGGACATGGGCACCCTCTCAAACGACCGGTACAGCGTTGAGGGTGCGGGAAATGCCGTCCGCGACAGCTGTAACAGACCACGAACTCGATCCATTTCACTCGCCCAGTCCACGATTTCGCGGTACGTCGCATCCATGTGAACCCGCAAAAAGTGCAGCGTCACATGCTTCCAGCCGGGAAATCCGTGGCCAGTCGGATCACTTACCGCCGTTGGACTGGCGGCACAGCGCTTTTGAGCCAGCGACGCGGCTTGCTTAACGAAGCGGAAGAGTAGGTTAGTCACATTCGGCTCTTCCGCTTCGCTTTCACCTTCAGAGCGACGCTATCCCGTCGCCTTCTGCGGATTCAACAGAGCAGTCTCGACAGTAATCATTTATTCCAGAGAGCCGCGATCCGTTCTTCAATCTCATCGAGGACAAGCGAGATCACGTCGCGATAGTCGGTCGGCCAGGAGGCATCGTTTCCGGGCGTCGAAGCATCGGGCGGGGGATGGAAGTGAGTTCGTGTGTTGTGGGAATTCGGGTGACGGTCCCACCGGCACTCCCAGGCGTTCTCAGGATGTATTTCACGATACTGAATTTTGAAGTCGTCATTCGTGTACCAGCGAACAGTCAAAATCGCCTCGCTGACGGTCGCTGGATAGTATCGCAGTGCGAGTGAGACCTGCAGTTCGAGGTGGCCACTGCCGTTCGTGATAGTCGCCTGTTCGACTTGTTCTGTCGCCCGGAGACGCGTCTGGAGGAACTCAAGGATCGGGCGATCGATGGGGGCAGGGCTCCCCCCATCGCCTGTTGGCGGTACCATCGAGCGAGCTACCCGGAGGCTTGTTCGCCGTCGGCACTGGCACGTTGTTGGCGAGCACGTTCGTAGCGCCCACGTGCTTCCCGTGCGGTTGCCCAGTCGGCGAAGTCACTGTACACGGCGTCGATCGTCCGTTCGTCACTCGCCTCAGCCATGGCCACGGCGTCAACCGCAGCCGGTGTTGCGGCGTCGTACGCGTCCTCGTAGTCCGAAATTCGTGTCGTCAACTCGCGGACGTGCGCCTGTAGTTCTTCGACGGAGTGGTCTGCGGCGAGCTGGTTGATGCGTCGCCACTGGAAGTACGCGTCGTTGCGTTCATAGGTGGTCGGATGACCGTTATGGCGTGTGACGATGCCGAGATCCGCGAACCAGCGGAGGTATTTTCGGGCAGTTTTGGGGTCACACTCTACCTGCTCGGCGATAGCGCTTGCCGTTGTTGGGTCCCGGATCTGGAGGATAGTTCCGTAGATACGCTGTTCGACGTCGTCCCCGCTAAACGGATCATCGAAAGCGGGGGGACCGTCCGTGGACGCTATGTCGGACATACGTGTTCTTGCAAGACGACAGATATAATTCTTTCTTCACAGAATAGTTTCCCGATTAGTGACCCATCGAACTGTATCTCTCGGCTCAAGCACGCTATCGAGCGCATGATGAACCTCTACCGCGATCGTCGTTCCATAGCTGTCGTTGACGGTGGATTCCACCCTATTGCGGGAGTCCGAGCCATTCGACATGTCTGGAAGTTATACTCTTACTGTGACATGTTGGATGGCTGATTGGGAATCGAATTGGATGACACATGCGGTGTGAACCACAGAAAGCATTTACCGTGGCTCTCGGTGCTAGCTAACATGAACTTCCGAGCGCTGGTCGGAAAGCCACACACTCGGTGAGACGGTCCGTGCGACCGCCCTTCCGGGGCCGTAGCGGGCTGTACTCCGGTGTGTGTCTACCCATGAACGACGACGAACTCCTCCGTCGAGAACTGCGAAGCGCTCGCGAAGAACTCGTCCGTAAGCGTACACGACAATCGGGCGACCTGCCATCATCGGAGAGTCGCCTCCCGTTGATGCCAGACCGAGACGAGGCGTTCCTTCGTCTCGCCCTGATGAGCGTCGACGACCTCGAAACGCATATCGATCGACTTGAACGCGATCTCGCCGATCTCGAAGATGGTATCGATCGGCCGGATGTGGAACTCGAATGATCACATCAAACGCACATGCACCTCACCGAGAACACAATCTACCGCCACGACGAACGTAGAGCCGTACTCGTACTCGGCGTTCACCACATCTTCGAAACGTACGATCCGGACTCGGCAGACGGCCGTCTCCGATCGAGAGTCGTCCGCTATGCGACGGAGTGGGACGACTATGGCCCGATGCCCTCTCATGTCCGTACTCTGCCTCTCGATGAGTTTCGGACGGTCGTCGGCGACGCCGTTCGAACGTGGGAGGGAGTTGAGTGGACACCGAACGGCGACACCTGACCGCTCACAGGACTCTGCCAGTAGCCAATGAAAGTGTATCCCAAAATTCCACGATACGATCATCCTGTCGTCCCCGAGTCATTTTTCGACGCCGAGGATTTGGTCGTCCTAGAGAAGTTCGACGGGAGTTCGTTCCGCTTCACGCTCTATGACGAGCGTCACGCGTCGTCGTATCCCGATCCCGTCGTGGACGCCGCCGACGGAGACGGAAGTCTGGTCTTCGGGACGCGGCGCTCCATCATGGGGAGTCATCGCGACGATCTCGAGGAAATCGATGGGGCTCTTCACCGAGCCGTCCGGTGTCTCCGTGATGGGATCGACGCGAACGCACTCCGTCGGGTCCACGACGAACACGATGGGCCGCTCATCGTGTACGCAGAGAACTTGGTGTACTCGACGCTGGACTACGGATACACCGAACGCGACCTCCCCGCTCTCGTCGGCTTCGATGTCCTTCCGTACGCAGCCATCGACTCGATGACGCCACCGGGAAGTCCATACGCTGAAACCTTCGAGGGATTCCTCTCGACAGAGGCGGCCTGGCGTGTCTTCGATCGGATCCGAATCGAGAGTGTGTCGCCTGATCGAGCGTTCGTTCCTGCGACGATCCTTGACGAGATGACTGAGCTGGATCCGGAGAACTACGCCATTCCGCGTTCGTCGCTTGCCGACGATCTCCGTGCGGAGGGTGTCGTCATCCGTAGTGACAGCCAGGACCGCCGCGTGAAAGTGGTCCGCGACGCGTTCGAGGAGTTGAATCGCGAGCAGTTCGGTCGTGATCCGGACGACGCGGAGATGGGCGCCGAACAGTTCGTCGCGATGTACTGTACGTCTGCCCGGATTCGCAAGACGGTTCGGTCACTCGTCATCGAAGAGAACCGTGAGTTCGGGCTTCACCTCGTGGAAGACCTGTATCCTCGCGTTGTTGAGGATATCTGGGCCGAACACTGGCGAGAGATCATGCGACTCGAGTTCGAGTTCACGCCCGCAAATGTCTACCCACTCGTCGCCAAGCGGTGTGTCACAGAACTCCGGAAGATGGAGACGAACGCAGAACTGAATGATGCCGATCCGACGACAATCTGGCGGCACCTCTCGTGAACCGCCTTGAGGTGGACCCCTGAGGTATTCGGCCATCCCGCTCAGGCGTGAGGAGCGATCAAAAGATCGTCGAGGTCGAAGAGGCGAACATCAGTTCGTGTGTTCGCAGTTTGCCGGAGATCATCTGTGTATCCGCTTCGGCTGAACAGCACGTACAGGCGCTTCCCATCGGTGGGGGCCTGTGACCATTGTACTTCTGTGGCGGTCTGCTCAAGAGTAGCCAATACCCCCTCACCAACGGGATTTGACGTGAACTTACACTCTCCAGCAACAAGGCCATCAGTTGTCAGTCCGAGCACATCCAGTTCGTGTTCTTTAAACCACCATTGCCCGACGTCACGGAACTGTCGATCGACGAGAGTGGGGAGCATTCGTTGACAGAGTCGTTCGAATAGCGGGCTTACGTAATCCGCTAGCTCAGACGCAACAAGCTCCTCGTAGGCTTTCTCGCCGAGTATGCGGAGCTGATCTTGGTTGCCGTAGACGAACCGGAACCAAAACCTGAACAACGGGGCTGAGATTCGATAGCGGCCGCGCTTCGACGCGGTTGCTGACTCGGTCACTGGGATGTGGCGTTCAACGAGGCGTAGGCGGCGAAGTTTCTGGAGATACGTACTGAGTGAGGCTGACTCGACGCCAGCCATCCCCGCGATCTCGTTCGGCGTCCGACGGCCATGGGCAAGTGCCCGGAGAATACTGTAGTACGTGTTCGGCTGACGGAGTTCAGTTCGGAGGAGAAATTCCGGTTCAGAATACAAGAGTCCACGCTCCGACAGGATTGACTCTTGGACGTTCTGACTGACTTCTTGGCCAGGGTCGATTGTTTGGAGGTAGTACGGTGTGCCACCGTAGATTGCCCACGCTGTAATTGCAGTTTCAGCATCGTAGTCAGGGAAGAACTCCCGTGCGTCACCTACTGAGAGAGGTTTGAGATCGATAGTTGCTGTCCGCCGGCCATACAGTGGTGCACTCCCCGACAGTACCTTGTCTTCCATGACGCTAATCGAGGACCCGACAAGCACGAGCGTCATCCCGGTCTCCTGTAATTTCAGATCCCACGCTCGTTGTAGCCGGGACGGAAGCGACTCGTCTTCTTCGATAAGGAAGGGGAATTCATCAATGACGACGACGGCATCTTGCTCGCCGAGTGCTTCGAAAAGTGCTTCCCAGTCGCGACGGACGTTCCGCAACGAAGGGAACTGTGCACTCGCTGTCTCCACGAACTGTTCAAGCTGATTTTCTGCTGTAGACTCGACAGCCTGATAGTAGACGGCGTCGTCCCGATCGGCAATAGACTGACGAACGAGTTCGCTCTTTCCTAGACGGCGTCGTCCATAGATCACGACGAAGTCGGCTGTCTCAGATTGATAACAGTCCGTGAGTTGATTGAATTCAGTCTCTCGATCAACAAAGTGCTCCATACACCCGGTTCCATCTCCTCATAAATAGAACTCACGATTTTTGAAATTGCGATTTCTGAATTCACGATTTCTTTTTTAGGACACTGTGAACAGGGTCGGCAGTGCTACCGGTTACCGAGAATCGAGGAGAAAGCCTCGCGCTTCAGCGCGGGGAGGATGTCAAGTCCCCGATCGGACGGGCAACAGCGCATATATTGACGCTCGTGACTGCGACTACGACTTCGGGTGTGAACGGGGGCTAGAGGCTGAGTGAACCAGACGACCGGATGCTCCCTAAAAGAGTTCACGGTGGGTTGCGGCCAGCATTGAGCGGCGCATACGAATCCGTGTGGTAGGCGACCCGCCAGAGTTTGAGGACTGCGCGAGTGACCAACGCTTCGAGAGATTGTCTGATACGGGACTCTTCGACCTCGTCTGGATCTGAGCTCGCAGTCGGCGGCGGGTGATAGTGTTCGAGCCCACTGACGTCGATGTAGTCTCCAGCATGTGGATGCTTTCCCCACCGGAAATTCACGCCTTCCGTGTCCGTGTAGTGAAATTTGTAGTCAGCCCGTGTCGTCCACTGGATGTCAATCCGAGCCTCCTCGGCCGCACAGAGCCCGTCGTCAAGCACAACTTCGAGGACAGACGGATGGAGGTAGTTATCGAGTTCGGCTGTCGCAAGCGGCTCCATTTCCTCTACAACGTCGCGAATCGTTAGGAGTGCCGGCCGATCCGTCGCTCCGCGAAGCGTATGGGATTCCGCTTGATCTGGAGGGCCTTCCATCGCTCAGGCCGGGACGTTCTCGTCAGTCGAACGACGGTCACCGTCGACGAACTGCTCGGCGTTGCCGATCGAGAGGGCAGCGTTCGCGAATGCGAGATTCCGACGGAGCGTCTTCCACTCACGAATCCGCTCTGGATCAACCTCGTCCGGTTGCGACCCAGACTCGGCGAGAGCCTGGTTCGTTTGGTTGACGGCTAACTCCTCAGGGGAATCGACATCGAACTCAGCCTGATACTCGGTGAGCTGCTCGCGCATCTCCTGGATACGTGTGGCCAGTTCATCAGTCGAGACATGCGCAAGGATATCGGCAGCCTGTTGGACGACGAGTGATTCGGGTGAGCGACGATAGAGCGTGCTGCCGTGCTCGCCGGGTGTCGTCTCGACGAATCCCTCGTCCGCGAGTGTGTTCAGGTGTTTTCGGGCGGTCTTCGGAGCGGTCCGTGCATCGTCAGCGACCGCATCAGCTGACACCGGGCTGTACCTACGTCTAATGACGTGTCGAATGCGCTCGTAGGGCGTCGTTTCGGACTCCCATTCCGCTCCGACCGCCTCATTAACATCTGTAAACTCCTCTGGTGGGCGTCGGTCGTTCATGCAGGTACATACAAAATAGAGGAAAATAGTATTTTGGTGCAGTTTTATATTCTTTTAGTAGCTCTCGGACACCCCTCATTTCGTCTGTTCTCCCGTATAGAACTCGTGTGATATGCTTCGATCGAATTCGGTCAGCATGGGAAGAACAAGCTAGACACACACCAGTTTCGCAGGTGAAACTGGGACGAGTGGGCCCGAAGAATTGACTTCACTTGCAAAGGTGGAGTGTTTCTCGGCTTTGGACAACGTGTCACCCAAGAGTGAGAGAGTACTTTATTTTCAAAGAATACGACACTCCACCGCCGATCGACAGCGGTCTCGAGGTCTCGGACACCCCTCATTTCGTCTGTTCTGGTCTCTACAGTGAGTGGTGGCTCCGTCTCACTCGAACCACACCCCTCGTTTCGTCTGTTCTTCAGTTTTAAACGGCTACGGCTGATTCTCGATCGACTCGCGCGTCTCCAAGATAATGTCGGGATCCAACGCGAGTTCGTATCGGTAGTGAACACCACCTGCGCGTCCCTCGTTCTGTTCGGTCCGTTCGAGAAACCCGAGCATCGTGAGATCCGCGAGATGGTTCTGGATACTTTTTAACGTGGTTAGTGGATCGTGACCCCAGTTTCGTGCGACGCGTTCGTACGCCGCCTGAATTTCTTTTGACCGTGCAGGAACATCCCCATTCACTTCGATCCGTGCGAGCGACTCTAAGATGAGCTGCCCGTGCATGGTCTGGTCGCGCAGCTTGTCTTGGACACGACCTCGCTGAACGCGTGCGGCAGCTACCTCGATATGGTCGTCGGTGATCGCCGTCGCTCCCTGTTCTTCGGCGACATCGCCGCCCTCGCGGAGGAGGTCAATCGCCTGCCGTGCGCTTCCGGTATCTTTCGCGGCCTTCGCGGCTGCGAGCTTAATAGCGGAGTCTTCACATGCTCCATCAACAAGTGCCTTCTCAGCTCTAGCGGTGAGAATCGACTGGAGTTCATCTGCGTCGTACGGCGAAAAGGCCAGTTCCTTCTCCATCAGCGTGTCTTTGACTTTCGGGCTCAGTGACGAACGGAACGTGTAGTTGTTGCTGATCCCGATCACGCCGACTCGGGAAGCGTCAAGATGACCGTTTGCTCGGGCGCGCGGGAGCTCGTACAGTAGTGTATCAGGGTCAGAAAGGTGGTCGATTTCGTCAAGAATGAACAGAAATGTACCGCCACGTGTCTCCATTTCTTCGTATAACGTTTCGAGGGCATGCGATGTCGAGAGGCCGGTTTCCGGAAACGTCTCTCCGTCGTCCTCACGGATGCTATTTATGAGCGATCGAACCGTTCTGTAGACGCTGTCGTCGTTACAGTTCCGGAAATGAACGTGGAGTTCTTCGGCTTCGTCCCGTCGTTGTACTTCCGTCTGGAGAGCGTTCATCATGTACTCCGTGACGGCCGTCTTTCCGACACCAGTTTTTCCATAAATAAACACGTTCGCGGGATTCCGGCCGAAAAGTACGTCTTTGAGCGCCGATCGATACGCATCGATTTCGTCGTCTCGTTCGACGATAACGTCCGGACGATACTCCTCCGAGAGAATGGCTTTGTCCTCAAAGAGCGTCTCAGTCATCTCCGCAAAGAGATCTTTAGACATCGTTGATATTTTGAGTAACACTACTTACTAACTTAAAAGTAACGTTCGTCTGTTTACTATGTTTCGTCTGTTTTCTCGTTGCAGCCGGCGGGAGGATCAGTACCCGAACTATGTGATACAGAACAGACGAAATGAGGGGTGTGGTCGATAGCTACCCATGGAGCGCCCATCGCTCTACTGCGAGAACAGACGAAATGAGGGGTGTCTGCCCGACATGCTCCGACTCTCGGTTACTAACACGGAAACAGACGAATTGGCATCCTCTCCGCCCTGAAGGCGGGGTTTTAGCCTTGTAAGTTCCATACTCTACTCGACCTCGTAGCCGACGACGATGAGTTCGGTGGCTTCCGAGTCGATCAGGCTCTCGAAGATATCCTCTATCAGGGACGTTCCGATACCTTCGACGAGCACCCTCGGCTTGTCTTCCGTGAGGGCTGGAGGCGCGTACTCTTGCTCGCGGCGAGGACGACTGCTTGCATGGGAGCGAGGTCTGACCGTTCTCCAAACATCCACATGCGGCGCAATATGTATTGTGCGTGAACGTATACCGCTGAGTATGGCAACTGAAGAAACTCCCACAGAAACCAAGGTCAGCGATCGAGGGATGGTCACGATCCCAGCGGACCTCCGTCGACGGCTCGACATCGAGCCGGGCGACAAACTCCGGTGGAACGCTGATGAAAAAGGGAACCTCTCTGTGGAAATCGTCAAGCAGCGGTACGGCGCGTTCGACGACTTCGATCCAGTCTCGATGGAGGGCGGTGGGTCTGAAACCCATGACCTCGCAGGTCACGAGGACGATCCCGTCTTCTCGGAGACCAACTGATGACTATCCTACTGTTCAGTTCGATCGCTTGCCATCGTTAGCGCCGTACTCGAGGATGACGTCGACATCAGCGATCGGTTTACGGTCGACGGGGTGCCAGACACTGTCGGTCCATTTATCGACGACACGCCACCACCCGGGGCCGTCGTGACGTTCAACGAACCGTATTCGGTAGCGTCCGGAGTCTTCGAGTGTGTACTCGATGGTGGCTTCCTGGATATCTGCTGGCTGTTCACGGTGGCCGCCGTCACTCCAGATTGCCTCCGTATTGAACCCGTCATCGGAGTCAGTGACGTCTCGTTCGTACCGGAGATACGACGTACTCCGCGGGGTGCCGTCGTCGTCTCCGTACCGCCACGAAGCTTCTTTTGCCGTTAGCTGTGGTGTCTCGGCGTATTCTTCCCGGTGGGCGTTCCACGCATGCCGATCCGCGATTGGGAGCTGGCGGTGCCACTGCCGGTACGGCGGCTCGTCTACCCGGTGGATGTGGACATGACAACTCTGACACAGCGGGATGGCGTTCGCGACTCGATCGTCTGTATCGTCGCCGTTGAGGTGGTGTAACGAGAGTTTGTCCTGGTGCCCACCGCCGACAGCCGCTTGGAGCCAACCTTCCGGCGACCGCCCGCAGATCAAGCACTCACGACCCCATGCATCATACACTGCTTGTCGGAATTCGTCTGTCATCGTGATCGAGATAGTGAGCCGTTCAGATCTGAGCTCCACACGGTACCGGTCGCGTTGGTTGATGTCGATTCAGGTGTCCATGGCACGCCCGGAATCGACAAGCGAAACGATACAGAGGGCTCGCTGTCGATTTGAGGCGTGACTTGCTGGGTGTTCCAACTCATAATTGCACTGAGCGGACGAACGGGAGGCTTTGCTTCCCCTCTCTTTCGCCCTCTCACTCCTAGCGAGGGATACAAACAGATCGGCTGGACCGATCTCAAAATACGGGATATCCACGGATATGCAGATAGTAGGCTAAATCTCAATGATGGGGTGCTTCACACTATCTGTGGCCGATTGAATACGAGATAACAATCCCACTCACCGGACCGGGTTGTGACGAAGCCATCAACCCAGAGGTTTACGGGGAGAACAAGCAGAAATCTCTCTGAAGGAGACACATGAGGTTGGCTACTACCCATGCTCACAGCAGTGTAGCGGGCTTATTGACCACTTTCCGATCTACTCTCGAAAGATAATCGACTAGTCAGAGAGTTAGATCCCCAGTTAGATGAAGTCCATCAAGAGATAGGGGATATCACGACAAACCCGCGTACGGGGGCCGGTTAGAGGGGTATAGATACGGCTGATAAGAAGAACAAGATCAGATCAAAAAAGCCCCGACTGTGTGAGTACAGGGACACTGTCCAGCGCGGAGGCGAGACCGACGACCACCCGTTCGATCAGAAAGAAGTCGCTATCCGACACGGCGCGCTTCGGTACCATTCGTCTTTAGTTAAGGAATCGTAAGACAGCAGCACGATTACTTTGCTGTGCAAGTAGCGGCTGAGATTTATTATGATAATATTTTGATCTGAATTGCGATAAGCCGATAAGCTTACCGTGCACTTGGTGCACGTGTTTCTAAGAGCGTCTAATATTATGGCTCGAACCAAAATGGGTGTCTCCGTACGAACTGAACTCGTCGAAGAGCTCGATACACTCGTGGATGAATGCTCAGATCTCGGAGCAAGCCGCTCCGAGGTCGTTGAAGCGATCCTCACAGCATATTTGCAGAATGACGAAGAGAGAATAGAAAAGACCCGAGAGCTGGTTATCCGCAATCGGAAACGATCTGACTCGTAGAGAAGTCCGTGCACTCGGTGCACGAACTTCTTAGAGCGTTATCCGAAATCGCAAATTGACTGTGTTAATATCGGCACCGCCTTAGGCGAATAGAAGACTGCTCTCTGCTAACTAATCCCGTCGCTGTACCGCGATTTTGCTCTTAACTAAAGACGAATGCGCTTCGGTACCTCTCAGACACCGGTTACAGATCGATCGACACCGATGACCAGGCAACTCATCATACATAGAAAATCAGATAGATATGATCGCTCTCGCTGGACGGACCAAGCGATTCAGATCGGAGGGCCTCCGATCGGAGACTGAGAAAACACCAAATAATACGGAGAATCATCACGTACCCAATAATAAGTATCCACCTTCTGTTGGGGATCTCTCTGAGGAAGTCATGTTCGTGGCTCCGCCCTGGCGTGCCGCAACTGGTTAGGTCTCAGTATGATTCCGTTGGAGGGGCTTATTCTTCTTATCAGTCGGAAATTGACCCCACTAATTGGCTGACGGGATGTCGATCTCCCGTTGATACCCCCTCCGTCCATCTCACCCATATTGTACCCCCTCTCACTCGTAGACAACCGACAATCATGCTTCTTATTTGCGTCGCCACCGCTGCAACAGCCTACCAATCTCTTACTTACTAACCTCTATCCACCAAGATACTAATATATTAGACCGGAACCGATATGTGCCTTTATTTTGTCGGCCAGCCCTCTAGAAGGATCGGTATCAACGGCAGTCCCGCCAACACGAAAGAACATTCTAAAACTGATACATCTACTCGCAATCGTCGCGAGCAGGTGGTGTATATCGGAGCCTTCGGCCTTCGATGCTGATCGATAAGTTGGACGGAGGCACCGAGGACGTGTCACCATATTGATCACGAAGCTGAACCCATCCCGGCGGCCGAGCCGGCCGGTCAGTTTGGTGACGAGCGTACGAGACAATCTCTGGTCGTATCGTCTGCCGCTGTAGGGTGCTGGTTGTGTCTGGAACAGTGTACGTCTCCCAAAACGCGGTAGCGATGGCCTGCCGATCACGGTTCGAGAGCGCACGGGCGGTCGGCGGATATCGCACCCCGGTAAAATTCGGTCCGTCCTGTGCGAAGACACTGGCTGATTCACGCCCCATAGCGAGGTGGACGGGCCGGGCCGGAGCGCGGAGTGGGGCCGCAACGTCCTGGACCGCGTCGCGGCTCTCATAGGTCCGTGTTGAGCCGTCAGGGTACGTGAGGGTGATGTGTTTGTCGGTTGGAGTCACGCGGGTCACCTGCTTGAGAAACGTCTCAAGCGGCGCCGTCAGCGATCCCCGTGCAACAACCGTCCCATCGATCACACAGCGAAGGTCGTTGTCCGGGGTCAGGTGCCATCGTTCTGGTGGGAGTTCGAGTGGACGGACTGCAACCGTTTCCCCCCTTGAGAGCGCCGTTGGCTGGCGATATAGCTCGGTCAACGCGTCCGGACTGGCCGGTTTGAATGGCCGGCCGATGATCCTCGCCGCTGCCGTCGCGCGGGCCTGTGACGGGGCAAAGACGCTCACGCCTGCGACAGTTGATTCGTGGTATGCCCACCACACGGCGGCAAGGAGTCGTCCCGGAGCAAGCGACTCCGTCGTCGCAAGATACGCGAGCGTCCGGGTGCCATCGGCTGCAGTTCGGAGAAACGCGCCGCCTGGCGGGGCCGTTTCTACCGACGCGATCGTTTCACCATGTTCGAGACACCACCGTCGCACCGCCTGTTCGAACGTCGATGTTGTCTCTGACACTGGTGTTGATCGCGTTGCATGGGCGGTCGGATCGGTCTCTGCGATGCGCATCCCGTGTGGGACCGCAATCGTTGTGACGGGGGTTATCCGGATGGGAGCGCGCCCATCCACCTGCTCCCAGACGGATGTCGGGTAAAGCCGGCCTACAACGGGATAGACGGCTGGAAGCTGGCTCGTTGTCGCTGTCAATCGCCCGGTAACCCCACACTTGGTGTACACTTGTTCGAGGGGATCTGCGGGTACCCGGGGCCACAGTTGGGCGTACTCGTGGAATGACGCAGTCTGGGCAAGTGCTTGCTTCGTCGGGGTGTCAGTGAACCGAGAGTGACGGCGCTGTCGCAGTAGTGGGCGGTCAGTTGCGAGTCGATCTTCGTGCCGTTGCGTCCACCCGGCTCGGGCTGGGAGGTCCCAATTAGTGAGGAGACCGGGGGCGTCAATCACGTTGCTGAGCGATCCGGGCTCTGTCTGGGCCAGCCGTTTTCGAGAGTAAATCTGGCGAGCTGGTGGAAACTCACCGAGTCGAATCGCTAGTTCGATCTGATCGTCTGAGCCACGCTCGGCGACGACACTGAACGCATGCGGCTGGCTGCTGACGCTGTCGAGGACTGGCGCCAGCGCTGCTGGGGTTGTCGAGAATGAGTCGGGTGCGCTCGCGTCTGCTGCGAGTAGCCGTTGGGTGTACGCGCTCGTTTGGCCAATTGGGGCCGTTTCGACATCGGCAATTGCAAGCCCGATGTCACCAGCGGTATGCTGATCGGCAAGCGCCGCAAGGGTCTGTGTCCCGGGTGCGATGTCGCTCGTGTCGACCTCCGCGAGTGGCGGTGGTGACCGGTCGGGGGGTGTGCCGGCCCGCAGCAGCGTCCGCTGGCGAGTAACGCCGGGGAGCGAGAGGTAGGTGACTGGTCCACAATCGTACGTCCAAATCGCGTTATGGACGATCGTGGCGAGCGTTGTCTGGAGTGCTGTGGCGTGGCGGGGCCGCGACGCTCGCGGATCGCGGACAATCTCGAGCGCTTGCCACGTGTGGTCTGTATTGTACATAATGGGCGTTAATGATGTTATTGGTCTCGGTTGGTGTGGAATTCACAGTGCGGTCGAAAAATGGGATGTCGGTTCCTCCGTGGGTCGAAAGTCGACTCCGCAACGGTGGTCGTGCTTCACGCGGCGAAGCTCTGTTACTCAGTCTCGGATTGTGCTTCCGTATCGTCCGGATCGTAATCAGCGGGCGGTCCTGCTTGATGGGGCGAGTCGATCCCAGGGGCAAACAGCCAGTCGTACCCATCGAAGTAGCGATAGTCGTTGCCTGTCCCGCCCGTTTTCGCGTCTTTGAACGGATCGGGGAGATACCCGCCAAGCACCGACCGCACCGGGGCGTCAAACTGCGACTGGCCCTCAAACCACGAGCTAAACGTGTCGTCAAGTTCCTCGTAGGTCAACTCTGGGCCATTCCGCTCGACGATGAGGCGGTCATGGAAAGCGAGGACACCAGCCTCCTGCGAGTCCGTCCGATCGTGCGTCTCCCACTCTGGGGATGGATCGTACACGTGGAGCTGATTCGTCTCCTCGTCGCGGTACGTGATGGTCACGTGGTTCAGGTAACTCGGTGCCACCGGGACGTGCGGTTCACGAATCCACGTCCAGTCGGCGAGAAATGCCTGTTTTTCGCTGTACGTTGCGATCGCGTCGCCGTCGGCTGTTTCGACACGATGGTCACCGTCGTCGGTCTTCCGGTAGTAGCCACACCGGTTCGACGGTGCGTCCTCGGTCGCCATCGAGTCGCTCTCGCCGATGATCGGCCAGTCGAAGGTTCCAACGTCGTCGGGGGCTGGCCCCCGCGTAAGTTCACCCTGATCATCGCTTGCGATGAGCGTCTGCGATTTGAGATGGTAGGTAGTGGCGCCGTCGCCACGGCGGACGAGGGGCCGGCCATCGATGGCTGTTGCGCGATCGGTCCCGTTGTAGAGGGATACTCTGTCTTCGAGCCGTTTTTTGTACGGCTCATCGAGGTGATTGTACCCACGCTCAACGTCAGATTGGTTATACACGAAGATGACGTGCCGGTCGGCAGCCATCCCTCGTTCAGCGTTCCGGAGGGTATTCGCCGCTTTGGTGGCATTTTTGCTTTCCACCTCGACAGGAGCGATTTCTGAATCGGCTTCGATGCCGAGTGTGTCGATGGTCCCGTTTAATGTGGTGAGACGATTGTCTGGGAGATTCTCAGTCGTCTGTTCGACCTCTTCAATGTCGTCGCCACCTTCAGTGAAGACGCGCCGGGAGAACTGACCGAGCGCATCATGGGCAGGGCCGCCCTCGTTTTCGACGGTTGTCTCGGTGGCAGCGTCGTCACGGCCCTCGCCGTATCCGAACTCTGCGGGGGTGTCGACGTTGATCGGTTCGACCGAATTGAACGTCGGTTGCCTTGTTTTACCGCCTAGTGACGACGGTCTCGGACGCTCTTACTGTAATATTCCGCCAGATTAACCCG
>NZ_JAODIX010000059.1 GCF_026586675.1 Halorubrum yunnanense | reverse complement strand
GTCGTTTTCGGGCATAGATCACTTTGAAAACGCACCGCCTCACCTTTCAATCCTTATCTGAACACCGTCTCTCACACACACCACGTCTTCAAGTGTCTCCGATGACCAGACAGCCGTTCTAATTGTCGACCTTACACACCACCCGTTCAAGTGTTCAACTATAACCACCGACGCGATTGCGTACAATCTGCTGTCGGTCCTGTCGAGGCCAGTTCGTCGTCAGGACAGTGCGTCGAACAAACGAGACACCAGTCGGGACCACCCACACTCCACTATTTCAAGTGTTCAAGTAGACAGTGACGAGTGCTACGTACGATTTCAGCTGATCGAGTCTCTATTACGTCTTCTCTTATTCTACTACATTCACAAAAAATGGTTTGCGGGTGTGGTACGCAGACATTTGTGATAAATGTTAGCGTCGCACAGGGTCTCGAATATCCATCCGAAACCGACCCCCCTACTTGTTCCACCTGGAACACTCGAAACGGTGGAGTGTCTGTGTGGGTCACTCGAAACAGTTGAAGGCCCGGTTTTATATGGTATCTGTGTATGGAACCGATATGGACAATCTCGGTCACCTCACACCCGAGGATGAAATCTTCCTCGATGAAGACGTGCTCCGGGACGATTACGATCCGTCCCGCATCCTCGAACGCGATGAGGTGTTGAATCGCTACCTCCAGATGTTCTCCGAAGTGATTCGTGGAAAGCGACCGCGTAACGTGTTCGTCTACGGACCGACCGGTGTCGGGAAGACTGTTGGCACCCATCTCGTACTCGATCGTGTTCGCGAGGACGCCGATGGCGTCGACGATGTCGACGTGACGGCCGTCCAAATGGAATGTCGTGACCTCAATACGAGCTATCAGGTCGCTGTGAATCTCGTGAACGTCCTCCGGGAGTCGACGCCCCGATCGAGTATCTCGACGACAGGCTACCCCGAGGGGGACGTGTACGACATGCTGTTCGACGAGTTACGCAAAGCCGATACCACGCACGTTCTGATCGCACTAGACGAAATTGACAATATCGGAACGAGTGATAACGTCCTGTACAAGCTCGGGCGGTGTAACAATCGTAATTCTGCGAAATTTGTCGATCCCGACGATACGAAAGTCGGACTCATTGGAATCACGAACGACTCGACGTTCCGCGACTCGCTGGATCCACGAGTCAAATCGACGCTCTGTGAACACGAGATTCATTTCCCACCGTATGATGCGAACGAACTGCGAACGATCCTCAAAGATCGTGCCGCCGACGCGTTTCATGATGGTGTGCTGACTGACGATGTGGTTCCGATAACGGCCGCGTTCGCCGCGAAGCGCTCTGGATATGCCCGGACAGCACTCGATCTGTTGTATACGGCTGGCGACCTGGCGCGCACCAGCGACGACGATATCGTTACTGAACAGCACGTCCGGCAGGCCGAAGAGGAGATCCAGCAGGGCGCGATTGTGAGCGAAATTGCATCATTATCGCCCCAAGGCAAACTCGTTGCGTACACTCTGCTTGCACTCGATAATGAAGGCGAACTACCCGCGAAGATGGACGCCTTCTACGCGTGGTACGAACACGCCGCACGGCTCGCAGAGACTGATACGGTCACCGCACGGACGGTCCGCGATCTATTGAATGACCTCGTGATCAACGGCGTCGCGAAGATGGAAGAGATCAACCGCGGCCAGCGCGGTGGTCGCCACTACCGCTACTCGCTCGCAGCACGCCCTGAAATGATCGTTGACGGTCTCACCGAGGATGATACAATAACCGAATTAGATGAACAACGCGGTGGCAAACTCTTCCGGTGAGACGAATTAAGCCCATCGTGGCTAAGTTTTGGTGACTAAGAGCCGTCAGAAGCCCTCCAGAACAGAGTCACTCTTCCTCGTACGCGAGGTTCATCAGCCATTGGGAGAAGGCGTCTGCCTGCGGATCGACCTCTTCCTCACCGATGAATGGCGAGAGCATGTCACCCGCCATCAGCAGTGAAAAGTCAAGCTCAGATGCTGTTGGTTCGAGATAGTAGGTCCGTTGACCTTCGTACACCGCTTCTTCACGCTGAATCAGCTCGGCACTCTCAAGTGCTTCGACTATTCGGCTTCCTTTTCGCGAAGAGACACCCAGCTCTTTCCAAAAGTCGCTCTGGTGAATCCCACCCGTCTCGCGGACCAATTCAAGACCCGCACGCTCGTCCGCCGATAGATCGGTTTCACCCTGTGACGCACTCATATTCCAACAGCTAACGTGTATCCATTATAATCGTTCTTTCTGTCGCTAGTTATGATATTGGTCGTGATTATCAGGTTGAGCCACCGGGGTGAATCTCTCAATAGTCCCCGGCAGAGTCGAACACGTCGGTGAAATCCTGAAGAATATCTTGTGACGACTTTCCATCAGCACGGGATGGAATTGGATCTTCCCAGCATTCGATCTCGAGTGTTTGTGTATCCGATATCTGATGCGGATCAGTCGTCACATTGAGAATTGCCGTGTGATAGATAGCAAGGAGTCGGTGATCATGGACACTCACGTGATCGATGCCAGCTCGATTCAGAACTGCTGGAATATCCGTGCGACCAGAGAGAGATACCGAGACGGTTGGAGAATCCGGGTCACCCATACCATCAATTCTTACATCAGACAGATAAACTACCTGTGCTGGAGAGCCTCAAGGGACTTGCGTTGACCGTTGAGAAACACTCACCTTAGGGCCGACGTCGACCGTAGCGTGTCTCTCCTCGTCACGTTACCAGACCGACTCACCGGTCAGCTTTCGAGCGCGTGTGATACGACTGTCCAGACTTGAATTCGGTCAGTTCCTCGATCCGCGATTCGAGCTCTTCGACTTCGTCGCGAAGCTGGTCGGCGTCGTCAGCATCGCTCGCCGCAAGTTGGTCTTTTAGCCCTTGGAGCCGTGTCTCCTTGCGATCTTCGTCCACCTCGGCTTTCCGAACGTACTCGGTTTCTTCAATCTCGTAGACGTCGCTTTCAGCGACATCAGTCACCTCGAGGGCATCGTCAACCTTCCCGCGATCAACGCTCACCACCCGATCACGGTCGATCCCGGCTGATTCGAGCGTGTCCAGCACCTCGTCGTCATCTTTGAGCGAGCGGTTCGTCCGAGCGGTCCGCTGGACCGAGCCGTACGATCCCGAGACCGGTCGGTCGTGATGGAGTCGGTCTAAGAGTGTGTCCGCGATCTCCTTGCGGAGGTCGTTGGCGTTCCGTTGAACGTCCGAGAGCAAGGTATACAGGTCGATGAGTGTCCCTGTCTCGACTCCTTCGAGCGCTGTAACCTCGTGACGTTCCAGCGCGTCGACGAGCAAGAGCGCATCCGCGTAGACGTCGAGATCGGGTTCTGTCCGTTCGTCTGGAGCAGGCTCAGAGGACGGGTCCTCGTCCAATAACAATGAGGTGGTTGGTGCTTCAGTCTCGATGATCACACCTCGGTCGTCGTTCACCTCGAATCGGGGATGAAGACTCAATACCGTCGGGTATGGGTCCGCACCGGGTGGGAGTCGATCGAGGTCGAACCCATCGGTAGAGTCGGTAACACGTCGATATAGTGTCTCGAACTGATCTTTTTGAAGCGGTCGCGACTCACCGCTATCTGAGAATCTGATGATGACACGGTGTTCCTGGACGCCAGTTATCTGAAACCGGTCGTTCGAGAGTGGTGTCCGGAGCGTAGCCCCTTCCGGGAGGTCATCTAACCGCTCAAGGAGATTGTGCCAGCTGACCCGAAACGACATATTCGTATTGAGACCGTTGGACGCTAAATGCTTGAGGCTGCTTACAGAACTCACAGCCGTATAGTGCGTGGATGCTGATTGGATGAGTTCGTCGGAGGGCTCCCACATGGGACCCATGATAATTGCCAGTTACCCGTTTTAGCGGTGTGTAAACCGCCTGAATACGGACACCGGGACAAAATAACAGTAATTGTATGTATGTCTGACGCTCGTAGTGTTCAGATAAGCTGATTCCATGCGAAAGCGAACGATCTGAGCCACTCGTCAGCAGTTTCTGCTT
>NZ_JAODIX010000058.1 GCF_026586675.1 Halorubrum yunnanense | reverse complement strand
TTGCTCTACTGTTAGGTCAGGGGCAACCTACGAGAGAGTGCCGAAATCCTTCTCAGGGTAAACACGTACCACTGATGTAATCCTCGACCCGCTGGCTCTCGGGACTCTCGAAGATCTCTTCCGTGTCGTCGTACTCGACGAGCTCGCCGCCGGTGAGGAAAACCGCGGTCTGGTCGGAGACCCGGGCGGCCTGTTGCATGCTGTGAGTGACGACGACGACCGTGTAGTCCTGCGCGAGGTCTTCGATGAGGTCCTCGATCTTCGAGGTGGCGATCGGATCAAGAGCCGAAGCCGGTTCGTCCATCAGGATAACCTCTGGGTCGACGGCCAGACACCGAGCGATACAGAGACGCTGTTGTTGGCCGCCGGACAGCCCGAGCGCGTTATCCTCAAGCCGGTCGTTCACCTCCTCCCACAGGGCGGCCCGCTCGAGTGACCGCTCGACGAGCGCCTCCTCGCGGTCGGGCTCCGCGCGACCCGTTAGCTTGGCGAGCAGTCCGGTCTCGATATCGCCGTGTTTCCGCGGTCCGTAGGAGACGTTCTCGCGGATCGACTTGGGGAAAGGATTGGGACTCTGAAACACCATTCCGACCCGCTTGCGAAGTTCGACGAGATCGACGCCGTCCTGATAGATATTCTCGCCGTCGAGCTCGACCGTCCCGTCGACGCGGGCGGCGCGGATACGGTCGTTCATCCGGTTGAGACACCGGAGGAAGGTCGATTTCCCGCACCCGGACGGGCCGATGAGCGCCGTCACGCTCTGCTCGGGAATATCCATCGAGACCCCCTTCAGCGCGTGGTCATCTCCGTAGTGGACGTCGAGGTCGTCGACGGCGAGTTTCGTCTCGCCACCGGCCTCGTAGCGCGTCCACTCCGGACGCGTTTCCTCGACGGTCTCGCCGGCGGTCGTGGAGACTCCCTGACTGTCCGTGCGGTTCGCCGTGGTCGCTTCGGTCTCTGTCTGACTCATTGGTGAAGTTTCCGTCTGAAGTAGTAGCGCGTCGCGATACCGACCGCGTAGAAGACCAACACGACGAGCAGCAGCGTCAGCGCCAGTCCCCACGCGTACTCCTGTGGATTCTGGATGTTCCCGCTCAGGCCCGCCGTGATGAGCGCGTACAACTGATACGGCAACGCGCTCGTCGCTTCCAACAACGCGGGGTTGCTGACGAACGGCGGCGACCCGCTCAGCTGGAAGCCCCCCAACACGTTGGGGGCAGCGGATTTCGCCGGGAGGACGCCACCACCCATCGTCAGCAGGAGGGGGGCGGTCTCGCCGGCGATACGTCCGACACCGAGGATGACGCCGGTGGTCACTCCCGGAATCGCCGCGGGGAGGACGACGCTACGGATCGTCTGCCACTTGGAGACGCCGAGCGCCGCGCTGGCGTCACGGTACTCGTCGGGTACCGCGAGTATCGCCTCTCGGCTCGTGATCAACACCAACGGCAACAGCATGAACCCGAGCGTCAACATTCCGGCTATCAGCGATTTCTGATTGCCGAAGCGCGGGATCAGGAAGGCGGCACCGAACAGGCCGAACACGATGCTCGGCGTGCTCCAGAGGCCGTTGGTCGCCACCTCGACGGCACCGGTGAATCGGCCCTGTTCGGCGTATTCGCTGAGGAATACGGCGGCGCCGACGCCGGTCGGCACGGCGAAGAGGACGGCACCGATGACCAACCAGACCGTCCCTACGAGCGCGGGGAACACGCCCGCGATATCGGCCAACAGCCCGGCACCGTTGGTCAGGAACGGCCAGCTGATGAGAGCCGCACCACCGACACCGAACCCGTTGAACAGCCCGGGAAGCCCCTTCACTGTGACGAACCCGACGAGTCCGACGAGGACGGCCAGTATCGAGGAGACGACGAGGTAGATGAGCACGTACGCGCCGACGTTCCGTCCCCGAGCGCCGAATCCGCCGTACGCTTTCGCGGCGCTCCAACCGGCCACCAGCGAGGCGAACAACACGATCAGAGGAACGACGGTATCGCCGAACAGCGTCGCGTTGTACCCGACCAGCACCTGCTTCCACCCGGGGCCGACGACGCCGGTGATGAGCGACAGTCCGCAGAGGCCGGCGACGGCCCCCGCGGGCAGCGTCGATCCGACATCCTCGCGGGGGAACGCGGTCGCCGCAAATGCGATCCCGCCGAGGATCACCCCGACGCCGAGCCGGCCGCCGGCTCCGAGCCTAACTGCTCCCGACACGATCGCGCCTGCGGCGAACCAGATCCCCGTGAACGCGGCCGCGGCCACGATCCCCGCGCTGGGTTGGGGTGCCGCGTCAACGTACCCGAACCGTGAGGCGACCCCGAAGCCAACGACTGCCGCTCCGAGCGCGAGTAGCACCGCACCGAACGCCACCGAGAGTTCGAAGCCGGCAACGGGGTCGTCGATCGCGACAACGCCCAGCAGTGCCGCCAAGCCGACAGCGAATAAGACTCCGGAGAGCCCGACCGCAGTCCCGGCGACGGCCTCGTACACCGTGCGGTCGTCCCGGACGAGCGCGGTCTGAGTGGCGCGACTCATTCGACACCTCCCAGGCGGCGACGCATACGCGCCTCGATGTACTGCGAGCCGATACTCAGACACAACACGGTCACGAACAGGACGACGCCGGCGGCGAACAGCGCGCTCTCGTGAACGCCGTTCGCGCTGCCGTAGCCGCGAGCGATGAGCGACGTGAGCGTCTCGTAGCCGTAGAAGACGTTCACGAGCGGCTCGCTGATCCGCGGAACGCCGGCCAGCATCACCGTCGCGGCCATCGTCTCACCGATAGCCCGTCCGACGCCGAGAAGCACGGCCGCCGAGACGCCCGAGAAGGCCGCCGGCAGCGTGATCGAGGTCATCGACTGCCAGTCGGTCGCCCCGAGCGCGAGCGACCCGTCTTTCATCACGTCCGGGACGCTCGTGAGCGCGTCCTCGGCCACGGAGACGACCGTCGGCAACGCCATTAGTCCGACGACTATCCCCACGAACAGATACGTCGAGCCGCCGTTGAGGGCGAACGCGCCGCCCGCCCACGGGTTGATAATGGTGAACCCGATGAACCCGTAGACGATCGAGGGGATGCCCGCCAGTATTTCGATGCCCGGCTTGACGAGCTCGCGGACCCGCGGCGGTGCGATCTCGGCGATGAACAGCGCCGCGGCGACGCCGAGCGGGGCCGCCACGAGGGTCGCGATGGTGGTCACCATCACCGTCCCGTGAATCATCGGGAGCAGCGAGTAGCGAACGGGCTCCGAGACGGCGTCCCAACGGGCCTGTGTGAACATTCCGAGTCCCGGAACGGAGACGCCGAACACGCTCGCCGTCTCGTACTGAAACGCCGGAATCGATTCGGCGAAAATGAACACGACGATGAGCCCGAGCGTCACGAGCGTCACCGTCGTCATCGCGAAGGTGACCGCGCGGGCGACGAGCGCCTGATGACGCGCCCAGCCGTACCCGGTAGCGATCAGGAACGCACCGAACGGAACGGCCGTCCATGGCGACGCCAGCAGGAACCCGACGAAGGCGGCCAGTAGCGACCCCATCGATACGAGGACCACTGCCAGCGCTCCCGGGTCGGTGTCGTCGACGAACTCCTGTGTTCTGGTCAGCCGTCGCTCGATGCTAGCACGCAAATCGGTTTTGGGGGTAAGTGACATATAATGGGGTCGAAGCGCGAAGCGAGCGTCCGCGCGACCGAGACGTTACGCCTGATCGGGGAGCTTCTCGCGTTCGGCTTCGATGTCGGACGTGGGCAGCGTGATGTAGTTGACGTCCTCGACGAACGTCTTCTGGCCGAACTCGGTCAGGAACATGTTGAGGAAGGCGGCCTCGCGCATGTCCGTGCCGTCAGGCGTCTCCTCGTTGATCCGGGTGTACATGTGCAGGTCCCGGTTCAGCGGGTACTCCGAGTCGAAGATGGTGTTCTCGGCGTCGGCGTCCGGCTCGAACAGCGTCCCTTCGAACTCGATGCCGATCGCTTGGATCCCCGACCCGGAGAATGCCAGCGCCATGTAGCCGATGGCGTTGTCGTTGTCTTGGAGGACCTGCTGGACCTGCTGATTCTGTCCGAAGCGACTGTCGACATCCATCGGCGCGTCGGCGTCGCCGAGCATGTTCAGCCGGAACGAGGTGTCCGTGCCCGACCCCTCTGCGCGGCCGACCACGAATATCTCGCTGTCCGGGCCGCCGACCTCGCTCCAGTTGGTGATGTCGCCTTGGTAGATGCCGCGGATCTGCTCGCCGGTGAGCTGTTCGACACCGGCGTCGTAGATGGCCTGACTCACGAACACCGGCTGGCCGTCGCGGCCGACGACGTGGTCGACGTAGTTCGCGTCGCGCTCCTCTTCGCTGATGTCGAGCTCCGCCGTGATCGGTCCGGAAGAGTTCCCGATGTCGACGAGCCCATCTCGAACCGCCTCACAGCCGGTCCCCGAGTGGCTCAGCGCCACGCGGGTGGCAAACGGCGGGTTCGACCGTTCACCGGACGGCTCGAAGCCGTACAGGCTGGCGAAGTAGTCGGCGATGTTCATGTCGGTCTCGATCTGGTCCCACCCGGCGACCGACGACTCGTCGTTGGCCCCCCAGTACTCGCCGTCGCTCGCCGGCGAGTTCGAGTTCCAGTAGGAGCTCCCCCTGTTCGAGATGGGGTACACCGTCGACGACCCCTCGGCGGTCACCGTCGCCGGAGCCGACGAGGAGGAGTCGATGGAGTTGCTACCGTCATCGCTCCCACTCCCACTGTCGCTACCGTCGCCACCATCGCTGCTGTTGTCGCTGTTGCCGCTGCACCCAGCGAGGCCGGCCGCCCCGACGGCAGCCGTCGAGAGCAGATACTTTCGGCGTGATACCGTGTCCGCCTGACGCCCCGAATCACGTGACATCAGGTGAATTCAGGTAGAACTGTATTAAACAGGTTTATAATAGGCGAGCCTGTCATAGAAAGCGTCACGTGCGAAGCAGCAGGGTTTGGAGACTGTGTCTACAAACTCCAAAGCC
>NZ_JAODIX010000057.1:20801-36949 GCF_026586675.1 Halorubrum yunnanense | reverse complement strand
CGTCGTCGAAACAGGAAGCCCCACCCTCAACGAAGCCACGCCTGTGGCTGAGTAGGGTGGGGTAGTTCACAAACTCCACAATGCTCATCAACTTCTGGAAGTCGTTAAACAGTGTCACCTACGTCTGTGATCTCAAATTGTGCGCCGCCATCGGGAGTTTCAGTTACTTGTATCTCCCAATTATGACCAGTAACAACCTGTTGAACAATACTCAGTCCAAATCCAGTCCCGTTCTCATCGGTTGTATATCCTGTCTCAAAGACGCGGTCACGCTTAGCTGACGAGATTCCCGGTCCGTCATCGGCTACATAAAACCCGTCTGATATAGTATCGACAGTCACGTGAACGTCCGATCCAGCGTGTTCAACTGCATTCCGGAAGAGATTCTCGAAGAGTTGCTGTAGACGGGATTCATCGGCCATTACTCGGTGATTCGCATCAGGTGTGTGTAAGACCGCTTCCGGAGTATGTACATTGTACCACGCATTTTCTGCGACCGTTTTCAATGACACCGGTATCATCTCGCCCACCTCCTCGTCACTCTGTGCGAGTTCTAGAAGTTCGGTAATCAGTACACCCATCCGATCGAGTGCGTTGTCGATAAGCCGCAGTTCATCTCGGTTGATATCTTCTTGGAGAATATCAACATATCCTTGAGCAACGTTCAACGGGTTCCGTAGGTCGTGAGAGACGACGCTTGCGAAATTCTCAAGTCGTTCGTTTTGCCGCTGAATCTCTTGCTCTCGGGCTTTCCGTTCAGAGATATCCTTAATCGTCCCAAAATGATAGGGCGTGCCGCCAACTGACCACTGAGTAGTGACTGTCGTGACAGGAATTTCCTGATTATTGTGCTTGTGTACCGCTTCGTCCCTCCGCGTCTCACCCTCATCAAACGATGCCCAATACCCATCAAATTTGGTTGCATCCATCTCTGGAACGATTTCCCACAGTGGTTTTCCAATCAGTTCTGATGGAGATACACTAAATAAATCAGCGTATGACTGATTGACATGGATATATCGACCATCTTGTCCGTAGATCCCGACCCCCACACCAACGGATTCAACCATTTTGGCAAAAAACTCGGACGGAAGATCGTTTGAACGATCTGTGACCATAGTATATTGGATACGTCAACTGTTAATAAATGGTTTTCATTTGTATGTTACTGACTTTGCAAGCGCATTCTATCGGCTGATTCAGGATTCAGATGGAGAAAATAACGCAATCCCCGTGCTGACTACACCCTCTGTATCTCACACCCCGATCCTATCAGCTCTTAAGGATTTCAACAGAGCCGAATTTCCAGAAGTATCTACTCACCCCTCTCATCAGACCTTCGAGAGCAACGAGTTAGGCCGAAATTCGGCGGACACCACGACGAATACTTTTAGATTCTACTACAGCGGTCAACGCAGAACATGGCTTCAGCGATGTGGGGGAGGGTGGTACATCCCGACGAGCGCTGGAGATGCAAGTACCCCTCAAGGTCACTCCTCAGAGGTAGTGTCGTTAACGAACAGCAGTACCTGATCTCCTGGCGTCAAGTCGTCTACGAGCAGGCCGAACTCATCACGTCCAGCGAACGAGCGCACCCATGGGGCAGGAGCTTCCTTGTCCTCTCGCTCACAGACGAGTTCGATTGTTCCAGTGTCGTCGGCTCGAAGCGTGAACTCCTGCATCTTTCTTCGAGGAGCGAATCCCGCCGTTTACGCTGGGAGTGAATCGGACAAGTCCTCTACAGACCACGTTCTGACGCTGATGCGGATATTTATGTAGCGTCACGTGATAATATGACGGACACCGAGGCGGTTTCACCGCTACCTAACTGCACAGTATCGGGACTCCGAGAATCAGACCGTTCGAGACACTCTCTCGAACCGCTGTGGTGTCTCGGTCAAGATACCTCCGAGTCCCCCTGCCGGGGGAGAGGAGTAACGGCGGTGTGGCCCCGTCCTCAGAAAATCTTCGATTTCTGATGGGCTGCACGAGAACAGCGTTCTCGTGAACGCCATCGGCTCGTCATGCCGACGAGTCGTCAACCAGCAAATATCCCAACCCGGCGGTGCGGTACCGTGGGAAGCCCCGTCGTTTATCACGGGGAGGGGGTCACTTACCATCCATTTGGCTTCAACGTAACAGAGAGAGAGCGCTGGCGGACGACCGAGAGCGGACGCGCTCGCCGTCGCACGCAGCGGCGCGCGTGCTTCGCCGACGGCAGCCACGATCCCCGCGTGTGCGTGGCGGTCTGACGCGCCTCGCACCCGACCCCGTCACCTATTCACACGCGGATCGTCAAATCTGGGTATGACCGCGTTCGCACCCACGCCACGCGGGGGGTCGTTCCCGTCGACGTCCAGCTCGGGTCGCGACCAGAGGGCCGGGCCGTGAGCGGCGACGGCCTGCTGGGGTCGCTGTCGCTCGTGAGCCTGTTGAGCCTCTGTTGTATCGGCTTCGGCGGGCTGGCCGGCGGCGCGGTCGTCGCCGGCGGCGGAGCGTCGGCGAGCGCGTTCACCACCGGCGTGACCGGCGCCCGCGGGGCGCTGATCTCCGGGGTCGTCACGTTCGCGACGGTGTTCGCCGTCGCCGGGGTGATCCGGTGGCGACTGAGCCGAGGAGTGTCGGACGACTGAGCCGAGGAGCTCCCGGTCGGCGACGGTCCGTCAGCGCTGCGGCTCGTCCGGCGCGACTCGCGGCTCGCGGTCCGGGGCGGCGTCTCGGGAGGCGGGAGCGGTCCCCTCGCGATACATCTGGAGCAGCTCCTCGAGGACGACCGCGTGGCGGTCACCCGGGACGTACTGGTGGTCGATGAAGTCCTCGGCGTCGCTGAGGTTCCCCCGGAGCGCGAGCTTCCGCACGAAGGCGACGCTCTCGAAGAACGGGGGGTGGTCCGCGTCGGCGTCGCCGCCGAGCTCGCGCCCCGCCTGCGGCATCACTTCCCCTCTGATCTCCTCGTAATCGATGGTCTCCGGCTCGTAGTCGTCGAGCACCTGATTCAGCACGTAGTCGGTCGAGAACCGATAGAACTCGGACTTGCTCTCGAACTGGCCGCTCTCGACCAGCGACTCGATCTCGCCGACCACCGACTCGGGAAACCGAACCGTGCTCTTCACCATGCGTTCACCAGGCGTCCCCAGGGGTATTACGTTTTTGTCAGACGAGCGAAACAGGTCCGCCAGCGACGGCCGTGCCGGGCGTCGCGCCGCGGCTGGGGCCGACCGGTCGCCGGCGGATCCCGACCGGCGGGGGGTTCCGGTTGCGGATCCGCATGACCGGTTCCGTGAGGCGGCGGGCGAGCTTCAGCCCCCACCTGCTGTGGGGCAGCGGGAACCGGTCTTGGCGTCGGAGCGCCGCCTTCGCCTGCGGGTCGATCTCGTCGGCGTGCATGGCCGATCGTGTGTCGAGGCGGAGTTGAGTCTTCGGGCGATCTGGTCTCGCGCGGCCGCAAGCGACGGCTCCGTCTCCCCGATCGACGACGACTCGCTCCGACACGACGACTCGCTCCGACACGACGGGGGACCGATGGGGACGCCTCCGGGGTGACCTCGCACCGGTACGCTGCTCGACGCGGGCCGCAGAGTCGCCGCGTCCGGAATGGAGGCGAACTAAGTTGTTCGAGGTCATTAAAATGGTCATGGATGCGGAGGCTCCGATCCAACTGCTTCACGTGGACGACGACGAGGAGTTCGCGGAGCTCACCGCCATGTACCTCGCGCGATTCGAGGACCGGATCGCCGTTGAGACGGCCGGGGACGTAGACGAAGGGCTTGAGGCCCTCGCGACCGGCGCGTTCGACTGCGTCGTGTCAGACTACGACATGCCGGGCCGGAACGGAATCGAGTTCCTCGAGGCCGTCCGCGTGGACCGACCGGACCTGCCCTTCATCCTCTTCACCGGCAAAGGGTCGGAGGACGTCGCCAGCGACGCGATCTCCGCGGGCGTTACCGACTACCTGCAGAAGGGCGGGGGCCCCGACCTCTTCGAGCTCCTCGCGAACCGCATCGTCAACGCGGTCGACCGGCGGCGCGCCGAGCGAGAGGCCGACCTCTGGGCGAAGGCCGTCGAGGCCTCGAACGAGGGGATCGCTATCATCGACGGGGACGGTCGCTACACGAAGATGAACGACGCGTACGCCGGACTGTACGGGGTGGAACCGGCGACCCTGATCGGCGAGCCGTGGGTCACGACCGTCCCCGAGGAGGAGGTCGAACGGCTCCAGGCCGACGTGATACCCACGCTCTCGGATGGCCCGTGGTCGGACGAGTCGATCGGCCAGCGGGTCGACGACAGCGTCTACCCGAAGGTGCTCTCGCTCGCCGCTCTCGACGACGGCGGCCACGTCTGCGTCATCCGCGACATCTCCGATCGGAAGGAACGCGAGGCGGAGCTGGAGTCGAACGCGGCGGAGCTGGAGGCGAAGGCCGCCAAGCTGGATATCCTCTTCGAGCAGTCGCCGGACCTCATCGACATTCACGACGCCGACGGGCGGATCGTGGACGCCAACTCTCGGCTGTGTGACGAGCTCGGCTACGACAGGGCGGAGCTGCTTGGCAAGCGCGTCTGGGACGTCGACGAGTCGGTCGACCCGGCGGAGGTCAAGCGGGTGTGGGGAGCGATGGAGCCCGGCGAGATGCGGGAGCTCCGGGGTCGCTACCGTCGCCGCGACGGGTCCACGCTCCCCGTCGTCGTGCACGTGGCACGGACCGACCTCCACGAGACGGACCAGTTTTTCGTCATCGCTCGGGAGTCCGCCGAGGAGTGCTGACCGCGCCGCGCTCCGACTCGCCCCTACCGGCTCGGTACTCCGGCATCTCTTCGGACCGCTCTCTCGGCCGCATCAGCCCGCCGTACACCGGGTGACCGTCGGGCTCCGCCCGGACCGGTCGGGCTCGGCTGAGACGGCGCTCGTCCACACGCAGGGGCTCGGGCTCCGGATCATCTACCGGACCGTCGAGAGCTCCGACGGGACGTTCGAGCCGCTTGAGACCGGCCCCACCGGGACCGTCATCCGGATCGCGCTGCCGACCGTCGACGACTCCCGAGCGGGGGCGCCGAGTCCTCCGCGGAACCGGCCGGCGAGTCCCGATTGGCGGGCTACTCCCTTCTGGCCGCCGCGACCGCATCGACCGTCCGCCGCGCGTTCTCGGCGATGACCTCGTACTCCCCGTCCGCGACGGCCTCGCCGTCGACGATCGCGCTGCCGACGCCGACGGCGGCGGCGCCGGCCTCGACGTACTCGCCGGCGTTCGAAGGGCCGACGCCGCCGGTCGGCACCAGCGGGACCTGCGGGAGCGGACCGCCGAGGGCCGCGACGTGCTCCGGCCCGCCGGTCGCGGCCGGGAACACCTTCACGAAGTCGGCGCCGGCCTCGTACGCCGTGACCGCCTCCGTCGGGGTGAACGCCCCGGTCGCGACCGGCGTCCCGTAGCGGTTCCCGGTCTCGATGACGCCGGTGTCGACCGTCGGCGTGACGAGGAACTCGGCGCCCGCGAGCTGGACCGCTCGGGCCGTCTCGGCGTCCAAGACCGTCCCGGCGCCGACGAGGGCGTCGTCGAACCGGTCGGCGAGCCGCGCTATCGTCTCCGCGACGCGCGGCGTGTCCGCGGTCACCTCGAGGGCCGCAACCCCGCCGTCGACGACCGCGTCCGCCACGTCGACCGCTGCGTCCGGCTCTACGCCGCGCAGGATCGCGATCACGCCGCCCTCGCGAATCCGCTCGGCTCGTCGTGCGTGCATGCGACTACTCCGAGCGGGAGCCCTGATAAAGCGGCCGGCTCGCCGCGAGCGGTCGCCGCCGCCCGAAACGACTAACGGCGCCCGTCGGGTACCGCCACGGGATCAGAATGAGCGAGATCGTCGACTACGAGCTGTTCGAGGTGCCGCCGCGGTGGCTCTTTTTGCGCGTGGAAACGGACGAGGGGACGGTCGGGTGGGGGGAGCCGGTCGTCGAGGGCCGGTCGAAGACGGTCCGCACCGGGGTCGAGGAGCTGTTCGAGAGCTACCTGCTGGGGAAGGAGGCGGGCCGGATCGAGGACCACTGGCAGGCGATGTACCGCGGCGGCTTCTACCGCGGCGGGCCAGTGCTGATGAGCGCGATCGCCGGCGTTGACCAGGCGTTGTGGGACGTCAAGGGGAAAGAGCTCGGCGTCCCCGTCCACGACCTGCTCGGCGGCGCGGCGCGCGACCGCATTCGGGTGTACCAGTGGATCGGCGGCGATCGCCCTTCAGACGTGGCCGAGCAGGCCCGCGAGCAGGTCGACGCGGGGTTCACGGCGCTGAAGATGAACGCCACCGAGGAGATCGAGCGGGTCGACGACCCCGCCACCGTCGACGCCGCCGCGACGCGCCTCCGGGAGGTCCGGGAGGCCGTCGGCGACGAGGTCGGCATCGGCGTCGACTTCCACGGCCGCGTCTCCAAGCCGATGGCGAAGCGGCTCGTCGAGGCGCTGGCGCCGTACGACCCGATGTTCGTCGAGGAGCCGGTCCTCTCGGGCAACAACGACGCGCTTCCCGAGATCGCCGCGCACACGACGACGCCGATCGCGACGGGGGAGCGCATGTACTCGCGATGGGACTTCAAGGAGGTCTTCGAGGACGGCGCCGTCGACGTGATCCAGCCGGACCTCTCGCACGCGGGCGGGATCACGGAGGTCCGGAAGATCGCGGCGATGGCCGAGGCGTACGACGTGGCGATGGCGCCGCACTGCCCGCTCGGCCCGATCGCGCTCGCCTCCTGCCTGCAGGTCGACGCCTGCTCGCCCAACGCCTTCATTCAGGAGCAGAGCCTCGACATCCACTACAACGAAGCGAGCGACGTGCTCGACTACCTCGCGGACCCCTCCGTCTTCGACTACGAGGACGGCTACGTGCAGATCCCCGACGCGCCGGGACTCGGGATCGAGATCGACGAGGAGTACGTCCGCCAGCAGGCCGAGGAAGACGTCGACTGGCACAACCCGGTCTGGCGCCACGCCGACGGGAGCGTCGCGGAGTGGTAGGCGGCCGGAGCGTCGCGGAGCGGTGAGCGGCGGGAGCGCCGCCGGTCGCCGATCGACGGGTAACGCCTCCCCGCAGACGGTGCCTATTTGACCGGAGGCGTCGCCATATCGGGTATGTCATCGAGCGATCCGACCGCGAACGCGGTCGAGGGCAGACACGCCGACAGGGTCGTCGTCGTCACGGGCTCCACCCGCGGGATCGGCGAGGGCGTCGCTCGCCGCTTCGCGGCCGAGGGCGCAGCGGTCGTCGTGACCGGGCGCTCCGCCGACAGCGGGCGAGCGGTCGTCGAGGAGATCGAGGCGGGGGGCGGCGACGCGACGTTCGTCTGCGCGGACATGCGCGAGCCCGCCGAGATCGAGGCGCTCGTCGATCACGCCGTCGCGGAGTACGGCCGGATCGACGCCCTGGTGAACAACGCGGGCGTCCAGACGGAGACGACCGCGAGCGAGGCCGGGATGGATGACTGGGAGTTCGTCCTCGAGACCGACTTCCGGGCGTACTGGCTGTGCGCGAAGCACGCGGCCGACCACATGCCGCCGGGCGGGACGATCCTCAACACCTCCTCGAACCACGCGTTCCTCACGATGCCGGGGCTGTTCCCGTACAACGCGGTGAAGGCCGGCATCAACGGGATGACCCGCGCGCTCGCGCTGGAACTCGGCCCGGCCGGGATCACGGTGAACACGATCAATCCCGGTTGGATCGAGATCGAGCGCACCGAGGCGGAGCTGGGCGACGACTACGAGTACACGGAGGCGATCCACCCCGTCGGTCGCCTCGGGACGCCCGCGGACGTGGCCGGGCTCGCGGCGTTCCTCGCGAGCGACGACGCGACGTTCCTCACGGGCGAGAGCGTTCTCGTCGACGGCGGGCGGTCGCAAGTGATGCAAGACGAGCTCTACCTCGACTACCGTCGGGACGCGTGAGTCGGTAGCGCGGTCAGCCTCCCGTGATTTCGACCGGAGCGCCTACTCGAGGGTCCGGAACGCCTCGTCGACGAGTTCCCCGGTGTCCGCGACGATGTCGGCCATCTCCTCGTCGTCCGGCGCCATGCCGACGAGCCGCGCGATGCGCATGATGGAGACGTGGTAGACGCGCTGTTTGTCGGGCGCTTCCTCCCAGACGACGACGTTACACGGCATCAGCGCCCCGAGCGTGTTGTCCGTCGCGTCGAGCGCCCGGTCGGCGACCTCGGGGTTACACGCGCCGAGCACGTAGTACGGGTCGCGGTCCGCGTCGTCGGACTGCGTCCGACTGCCTGAGGCGCTTCGCGCCTCTCTGTCGACTTTCTCGTTGAGCATCTCCGACGGAGAGAACTCCACGGGGATGCCGAAGCCGGCGTCGGTGAACGCGTCGCGGACGCGTTCGATCGCCTCCTCGTGGCTCGCTTCGAGGGTCGTCTGCGCTTCGCCGATGTCGTTGGGGTCGATCTGGCTCGGGTCGATGGGAAGCACCATTCGTGTACTGTATTGGGCAGAATAAACAAAATACCACCGGTGACTCTCACGGAGCGGATCGGCGGCTCCGGCCCGGGGTTCGAGACGCTCGCGGCGGCGAGGCGGGTCTCGGTTCTCAATGAGGTTGGGGCCCGTGCCGGAGTTCGCCGCGTTTATTTGTCGGACGCGCCGGCGCCCCGTCGCGACGCGTACCGGAACCGACAGCCGACGCGCGATCGGCGCCAGTCCGTGCGGAACTGCGGGACCGCGAGGCGGGTGACGACCTCCTCCTCTCTCGCCCCAGAATATTGTATATTCTGTGCAAATACATAAGTCGGAGGAGTCCGTACTGGAGACCGATGACTGAGGAAATCGAGGAGATCCGGCGGCAGAAGATCGAGGAGCTTCGAAATCGAGACGGGACGGAGGCGGCCGACGAGGCGGCGACCGACGAGACGGGGCCGCAGAGCCCGTCCGAACCGGTCCCGGTCGGCGGGGAGGCGGAGCTGAACGATATCGTCTCCGAGCACGACGTCGTGTTGATCGACTTCTACGCCGACTGGTGTGGCCCCTGTCAGATGCTCGAACCGGTCGTCGAAACGGTCGCCGCCGAGACGGACGCGACCGTGGCGAAGGTCGACGTCGACGCGAACCAGGGGCTCGCCGCCGACTACGGCGTCCGAGGGGTCCCGACGCTGGTCCTGTTCGCCGACGGGGAGCCGGTCGAGCAGCTCGTGGGGATGCAGGACGAAGCGCGCCTCCGATCCGCGATCGAGGAACACGCCTGACTCGCCCGAACCCGTGAGACGGGCCGACCCGGCGTCGCGATCCGCCCGGCGCGGGCGTCCGCGACCGACCGGTGACGACCCTCGCCGCGCCCGCCGTCGGGAGACCCGCCCGCGTGCGGTTCCACGGATTTTCATACTCTTGGAACTGATATACAATACTAATGCCGAGCGGACGCAACCGACACCCGTGAGACGCCCATGACAGACATCGAACCCGACGAGACCGTCGACGCCAGAGGCGCCGCCTGCCCCGGTCCGCTGATGGACCTCATCGGCGCGATCCGGGGCGCCGACTCCGGCGCGGTGGTCCGGCTGCTGAGCGACAACGAGCAGTCGCGCACCGACGTCCCGGAGTGGGCCGCGGAGGCAGGGAACGAGCTGCTCAACGTCGAAGAGGGAGACGACCACGTCGCGTTCTACGTGGAGAAGGCATGACGGAACGCGTCGTCATCGTCGGCGGCGGGACCGGCGGGTCGGTCCTCGCGAACGACCTCGCCGACCGGCTCGAACCGGAGCTCGACGCCGGCGACGTCGAGGTCACTCTCGTCAACGACGGCCCGGACCACGTTTATAAGCCGGTGTGGCTGTACGTCCCGTTCGGCCGGCGCGAACCGGTCGACGGCCGACGTCGCCTCGACGAGCTCGTCGACGACGCGGTCGACCTCCGGATCGACCGCGTGACCGACGTCGACACCGGCGCCGATCGGCTCCGGTTCGATGACGGTCCCCCCGCGGACTACGACCGCCTCGTGCTGGCGACCGGGTCGACGCTGGAGCCGGAGCGGATCCCCGGCCTCGCGGAGGGCGGCCACGACTTCTACGGTGAGTCGAGCGCGACCGCCCTCCGAGAGGAGCTGCTGTCGTTCACCGAGGGCGAGCTCGTGTTGAGCGTCATCGGCACGCCGCACATGTGCCCGGCGGCGCCCCTCGAGTTCGTCTTCATGGTCGACGACTGGTTCCGGGAGCGCGGGCTTCGCGAGGACGTCGAGATCACCTACACGTACCCGATCCAGCGCGTCCACGGGAATCCCCACATCGCCGAGTGGGCCCGCCCCATCATGGAGGAGCGCGACATCGACGTGGAGACGTTCTTCAACGCCGAGTCGGTCGACCCCGACGCGGAGACGATCGCGTCGATAGAGGGGACCGAACTCGAATACGACCTCCTCGTGTCGATCCCGCCCCACGGCGGCGTCGACCTGATCGAGGAGGCCGGGCTCGGCGACGACGGCTGGGTCGACGTCGACAAGCACACGCTGGAGGCCGAGGCCGCGGAGAACGTCTACGCGCTCGGGGACACCGCCGACACCGGCGTTCCGAACGCGGGCAGCGTGGCGCACTACCAGGCCGGCGTCGTCGGCCGGCGCCTCGCGAGCGAGGTCCGAGACCGCCCGGCGACGGCGACGTACGACGGCAAGACCCTGTGTTTCATCGAGACCGGGATGGACGCGGCCTCGTTCGTCGAGTTCGACTACGAGAACCCGCCGTCGCCCGCGCCGCCCTCCGAGAAGCTCCACTGGTCGAAGCTGGCGTACAACGAGTCCTACTGGCTCACCGCGCGGGGGCTGCTCTGACTATGTCGGAGACGCAGGGCCCGGATCCGACGGATCTCGAGGCGGCGATCGCGGAGAACCCGGAGGCGGTCGCCGCGTTCGTGGAGCGGCTCGACGCGGTCAACGAGCTGCTGGACGTGCTCGCCTTGGGCGAGGGCGCGCTCTCCGACGAGATGGTCCGCGAGCTCTCGGCCACGGGGTCGACGCTCGCGGAGTCCGCGGACGGCCTCGCCACCGACGAGACCGTGGCGCTGGCCGAGACGGTCGGCGAGAACGGCGACGAGTTACGCGAGGCGCTCGACACGCTGCTCGAACTCCAGCGGAGCGGCACGCTCGACGAGGTGGCCGAGCTCGCCGAGGTCGGCTCGCTGGCGACCGCGGCCCTCGACGACGAGATGGTGACGTCGCTGGCCGGGACCGGCGCCGCGCTCGGCGAGGTGGCACAGACCGCGGCCGACGACGACACGCGCGACGGCGTCGAGACGCTGCTCAAAAGCGTCGGTGAAGCGGAGCGCGAGTCGCCCGAGCGGGTCGGGGCCGTCGGGCTGCTCCGCGGCGTGCGCGACCCGGAGGTCCAGTACGGGCTGGGCTACCTGCTGGCGGTGGCGAGCGCGATCGGTCGCGAGCGCACCGCCGCGGAGTCCGACTAGCGCCCGATCGGGGGTTCGGGTCGGGCCGCGCTCGCGAAGTGGAACCGGGAGTCCGTTCCGCGGCGCTTAGACGAGGAGCTGGATGTCCGCCTCGGCCATGTCCTGAAGGGCGGTCGCGGCGCCGACGCCCGTGGTGACGCCGTCGTAGAAGTCGTCCTCGTCGTAGTCCATCAGATCGATGGTCATCTGACACGCCTGGAACTCGACGCCCATGTCCAGGCTCGTCTCGAGGAGCTCCTCGATCGTGGCGGTGTCGTTGTCCGCGATCCGCTTTTCCATCATCTTCGTCGTGACGCGGTCCATGCCGGGGAGCGCGGCGACCGCGTTCGGGACGGGCATGTTGGGGTTGCCGACGGAGCTGAGCTTGAGGTCCTTCGAGCGCTCCTCGTGGAGGATGTCGAGCCCCCAGAACGTGTGAAAGACGGTCACCTCGTAGCCGAACGCGGCCGCGGTGCTGGCGAGGATGAGCGGCGGGTACGCCATGTCGAGCGTCCCCTTCGTCGCGATGATGCTCATCTTCTTGGCGCCGTCCTCGTCGGTAGCCGCGGCGAGCGCGTCCTCTAGCTCGTCGACGCGCGCAGCCAGCTCCGCGCGCGAGGGAGGGTCGTCGGCCGGCACGTCCTCGGCCGAGGCGTCGTCGGCCGGCGCGTCGGGTGTGTCCGTGCTCATCGTCACTCCGTCTTGCGGACGTAGTGTTTGTACACGTCGTCGCCTTCCTCCTGGCCGACGAGCTCGACGCCCGCGGTCCCGTCCGCCCAGCCGTCGAGGTCGCTCATGCTGCCGGGGTCGGTCGCCAGCACTTCGAGGACCGCACCCGCGTCGAGGTCGTCGATAGCGGACTTTGTCTTTACAACCGGCATGGGGCACGATGCGCCTTTCACGTCGAGCGTCTCCGCGATGTCGTATTCGGCACTCATATTGGATCTGCTCCGTTGGTCGTATTGGAGCTATCACACAATATCCCTGCGATGGTTAAAAGAATGTTGTTTCTTGGGCTGACTGTGAATATCTGTTTTCTCTCAAAACCCCTAAAATCGGGTTCCACACCTGTTTAGGCTATTAAACGCTCCTTTTCCGCTATCTTGTATTGTACAAATATTGAATTACTATCCGAACCCTTTTCTACACGCGACCGATACGATGGGGTGTACAACATGGACGCCGACGAGTTTCCGACGCCGGACGTCGAAGTGGAATCGACCGCGCCGAACGAACTGAAAGACCGGATCGACGCGGGCGAGGACGTGACGCTCCTCGACGCGCGCATGGAGTCCGACTACGAGGAGTGGCGCATCGACGGCGAGAACGTCACGTCGATCAACGTCCCGTACTTCGAGTTCCTCGACGACGCGATCGACGACGACGTCCTCGACCGGATCCCCGACGACCGCGAGGTGACCGTCCTCTGCGCGAAGGGCGGCGCCAGCGAGTACGTCGCGGGCACGCTCGCGGAGCGCGGCTACGACGTCGACCACCTCGAAGACGGAATGAACGGTTGGGCGAGGGTCTACGAGGCCGTCGAGGTCGACCGCTACGACGGCGCCGGCACGCTCCTCCAGTACCAGCGCCCCTCCTCGGGCTGTCTCGGCTACCTCCTCTATCACGACGGCGAGGCCGCGATCATCGACCCGCTGCGGGCGTTCACCGACCGCTACCGCGACGACGCCGACGAGCTCGGCGTCGACCTGAAGTACGCCATCGACACCCACGTCCACGCCGACCACATCTCCGGCGTGCGCGACCTCGACGCGGCGGGCGTCGAGGGAGTCATCCCCGAGGCCGCGGTCGGCCGCGGCGTCACGTACGCCGACGAGCTGACCACGGCCGAGGACGGCGATACCTTCGAGGTCGGCGACGCGACGATCGAGACCGTCCACACGCCCGGCCACACGACCGGGATGACCTCCTACCTCGTCGACGGGAGCCTCCTCGCAACCGGCGACGGGCTGTTCGTCGAGAGCGTCGCCCGCCCGGACCTCGAGGAGGGCGACGAGGGCGCGCCCGACGCCGCGCGCATGCTGTACGAATCCCTACAGGAGCGCGTCCTCTCGCTGCCCGACGACACCCTGATCGGCGGCGCGCACTTCAGCGACGCCGCGGTCCCGGCCGACGACGGCACCTACACGGCCCCCATCGGCGAACTCGTCGCGGAGATGGACGCGCTCACGATGGACGAAGGGGAGTTCGTCGACCTGATCCTCTCGGACATGCCCCCGCGGCCGGCCAACTACGAGGACATCATCGCGACGAACCTCGGGCAGAACGCCGTCGACGACGAGGAGGCGTTCACCTTAGAGCTCGGGCCGAACAACTGCGCGGCCAGCCAAGAGTCGCTCGCGGGTGACTGACGACGCACATGGTCGCTGACCCAGTACTGCTTCAGGCCGTCGCCGAGCTGTTCCCCAACGGGATCAGCCGGTACGCCGTCGGGGGGCTGCTCGTCGGCCTCGGGACCGTCCTGATCTACGTCGGAACGGGAATCCCGGCCGGGGCGAGCACGTTCCTCGAGTCGACGCTGTCGTACGTCTCCGGTCAGTCGCGGTTTCAGCGGTACGTCGGCTCGCGGGACTGGCGGCTCGTGTTCACGGCCGGGATCGTCCTGGGCGGGCTCGCGTTCGCCGCGACGTTCCAGTCCGGCGTAGTCACCAGTTCACTGTACGAGCCCGGAACGACCGGCCAGCTGTACGAGGTCGCCGGCGTGACGCTCTGGACGACCGACGTCCAGCCGTGGCGGCTGTTCCTCGGCGGCATCCTGGTCGGCATCGGGACCCGCGTCGGGAAGGGGTGTACGTCCGGCCACGGCGTCTGCGGCGTCGGGTCGGCGTCGAAGACGTCGCTGGTCGGCGTCGCGACGTTCCTGACCGTGGCGATCGGGACCGCGCAGGTCGTCGCGGCGCTGGGGGTGAGCCCGTAGATGGCGGACCGTCATCCCCTGTTCAAGCCGCTGGTGTTCGTCGGCGGCATCATCTTCGGGTTCGGGCTCGGGTTCAGCCACATGGCGCGACCGGAGGTCGTGGTGAACTTCCTCCTGTTCGAGGACCTCGGCCTCCCGTTCGTGATGTTCGGGGCCGCGATCGTCTCCGGCGTCGCGTTCGCGCTGCTGCCTCGGGTCCGAGACGCGGCGCCCCTCACGGGCGACCCCTACGAGCGGCGGCTGAAGCCGTTCGACCGGAACGTCCTCGTCGGCGGCGCGGTGTTCGGCGTCGGCTGGGGGCTCTCCGGCATCTGTCCGGGGGCCGCGTACGCCAGCCTCGGGGTCGGTAACGTCACCATCCTCTGGGCGCTCGGCGGCATGTTCGTCGGGGCGTACGCACAAGGGTACTGGCGGAGCCGGAGCGGGACCCGCGACGCCGCCGCGGCGGGCGCGGACTGACACACCCGCTCGATGGACCCCGCTCTCATCGCCCTCTTCGTCGGCGCGGCGCTCGCCAGCCTGTTCATGGCGTGGGTGATCGGCGCCGGGTCGAGCGGCGCGACGCCGTTCGCCCCCGCCGTCGGCGCGAACGCCATCGGAACGATGCGCGCGGCCCTGCTGGTCGGCGTCTTCGGCTTCGTCGGCGCCGTGACGCAGGGCGGCAACGTCTCGGAGGCCGTCGGCAGCGGCCTCGTCGGCGGGATCAGCCTGCCGGTCGCCGGCGTCATCCTCGTGCTCGTCCTCGGCGCCGGGCTGATGGCGGTCGGCATCACGACGGGGATCCCGATCGCGACCGCGTTCACCGTGACCGGCGCCGTCATCGGCGTCGGCCTCGCGCTCGGCGGGACGCCGGTCTGGGCGAAGTACCAGCAGATCGGCGCCGTCTGGGTCCTGACCCCGTTCGTCGGCGGCGGCGTCGCGTTCGGGATCGCCAGCGTCCTCCCGCGGTCCGACGCGCCGGAGCGGTGCTGTGTTCCGGCGCTTGCCGGCCTCGTGGGGAGCGTCCTGGTGAACGTCCGGTTCAGTTTCCTCGGCGACGGGGCCGAGTCGGGGACCGTCCGCGGCCTCGGACAGCGCGCACTGGGGGTCGACGGGCTCGCGTCGGCGGTCGCGATCACCGGCCTCGCCGCGCTGGCCGTCGCGGCCGTCGTCTGGTGGGACGTGAGCCGCGACGAAGCGGGCGGGCTCCGGCGCGTGCTGCTCGCGCTCGGGTCGCTCGTCGCGTTCTCCGCGGGCGGGAGTCAGGTCGGGCTGGCGGTCGGGCCGCTGCTCCCGCTGCTCGACGAGGTGGGGATGATCTCGACGACCGCGGTGCTCGTGGGCGGCGGGCTAGGGATGCTCGTCGGCTCGTGGACCGGCGCGCCCCGGATGATCAAGTCGCTCGCGCAGGACTACTCCTCGCTCGGGCCGCGGCGCTCCATCTCGGCGCTCGTCCCGTCCTTTTTGATCGCGCAGCTGGCGGTCCTGCTCGGCGTTCCCGTCTCGTTCAATGAGATCGTCGTGAGCGCGATCATCGGGAGCGGCGCCGCGGTGGGCGGGCGAGACGCGGTGGACGCCCGGAAGATCCTCGTGACAGTCGGGGCGTGGGCGGGCTCGTTCGCCCTCGCGTTCGCCCTCGCGTACGCCGCCGCGGCGCTCCTTTTATAAACGGCGCGCCGCGGCGTCAGTTTCTTATAAATGTCAGAAGCGGTGGCGCGTGCCGATGAGCGCCAGAAGGGCGCGAGTCGCACGCGCGAGGTCGCCGGCGGCGAAGCCGCCGGCTGCCAGAGAATCTTCGATTCTCGCTGGAGTCGGGGGGGGGGGGGGGG
>NZ_JAODIX010000057.1:0-20776 GCF_026586675.1 Halorubrum yunnanense | reverse complement strand
GGCCGACGAGGCTGGGGAGGCGTGAGGTGCGGTCGCTGTGCGGAGCGGGGCGGGACTCAAAGGGGCAGTCGCGAGGGCGCCGTAGGCGTTCACGAGAGCGAAGCTCTCATGAGCCAATTAGAACGCTCCGCGTTCTGATGACGACGCAAGCACTGGAAGGAGCGAACGGAGTGAGCGACTGAAGCGCGTGGTTCGAGACGCCTCCGGCGTCTCGTCATCGCCGGAAATCAGAGATTTCCGGCTAGCAGTCAGAACGCTTCGCGTTCTGATGACATCGCCGGAGGTCGTAGACCTCCGGCTAGCGGCCAGACTCCTCCGGAGTCTGGCAACATCACGAAAGGCGCGAAGCGCCTTTCGAACGACAGCGAGCGTACGGCGCCCTCGCGACTGGGGCTTTGGAGGTGTTCGCTGCCGGTCGAGAGCCACTCGGGTATAGCCGAGCGACTGGGGCTTTAGAGGAGTTCCCCGTCGATCCACAGTCAACGACTTATAAACAAGCGGGAGGTGCTACTGAAGTAGCCGCCACGGCAGCGATCGCGTCACCGCGACACGAGGATCTACGTATCGAGACACCTGCTTTCGTTTAAACTGCGCGGGGCGGCGGGACGAGGAAGACGTTGGCCGAGGCGCGCGCGACGACCTCCTCCGAGACGCTCCCCAACAGGAGCCGCCGGATGCGGCTCCGTCCCTTCGACCCGACGAGGACCGTCGACGGCGTCATCGCCGCCTCGGCGGCGAGGATCTCTTCTGCGGGGTCGCCGCGGCGGACCTCGGTCCGCGTCTCGATCCCCCACTCCTCCAGCGTGCGCGCCCGCTCGGCCAACCGTTCGTCCGGGTCGTCGCCGTCGGCGGGCCCGCCGTCCTTCGGCGATCGGACGTGGACGAGCGTCGCCTCCTCGGTGGCGTGCCGGAGGTACGAGAAGGCGTCGAACGCCCGGTCGGCGTGCTCGGAGAAGTCCGTCGCGAAGAGGATCCGCCGGAAGAGGTGCTCGCGGAGGACGTCCGGGTCGTCGGCCGCGCGCTCGACGCGGTTGACTAGGAGCGGGACGACGGTGGTCCGCGCGAGGTTGCGCGCGGTCGAGCCGATCACCCGGTTCTTCAGCGGACTCTGTCCCCGCGAGCCGACGACCGACAGGTCGGCGCGGACCGTCTCGGCGAGCCCGTTGAGGCGCCGGTACGGCGTCCCGCGGACGACGTGCGTCTCGACGCCGAACCCCGCGTCCTCGATCACCGATCGGTACCTGTCGAGCCCCCGCCGGCGGCGCTCCTCGAAGTCGACGCCGGGCATCCCGGCGTGGACGTTCGCCGGGACGACCGTGACGAGGTGGACCGTCCGGACGCCGATGCGACCCAGGCAGTCGAGACAGGTCTCGTTCTCGATCGTCGCCTCGCTGGCGGCCGACAGGTCGGTCGCGCACAGGGCTCTCATGGAGACACGTTCGGCGAGCGACGACAACACGGTTTTGTTTGCTGAGAGACATTTCTGGCGCCCGCGGCGCTGACCGACCGATTGCCCGGGTTCCGACCCCGTACCTTCGCCGTAAGTTATCGGTACTCCGACCGAGGTTACCGGAATATAGTATTGTACGTCTAGCCCAAAACCGTTATACCCTCGAAGCAGGTAGGATGAGTTGAGCAGAAATGTGCCAAAGTCGAATTACTGCGTGTGGCAGTCGGAGGGTGAACCGATGGCGGGACTAGAGATTCCGACCTGGGACCCGGAGACGGCCCTCCTCATCGGAGTGATCCTCTTCGAGGCGTTCGTCCTCTATGCCGGCTACGGCGGCCTCGAACGGCTCGTTGGGCCGTATCTCATGGACCTCGTTGTCGGGGGTGACGCGGATGCTCGGTAGCCTCCTCGGCGCCCTCGGCGGGCTCGGCGTACTGGATACGAGCCCCGAGATGCTCGCGCTGTTCGTCGGGTTCGGCCTCGTCGTCGGGGTCCTGTTCGGGTTCTTCGGCATGGGCGGGTCGTTCCTCGTCACGCCGGCGCTGCTGATGCTCGACTACGAGGCGTCGGTCGCCGTCGGCAGCGGGATGGCGTTCGTCTTCGGGACGGCCGTCATCGCGACGCTGAAACACCACGACCTCGGCCAGGTCGACTACAAGCTCGGCGTGATCATGATCACGGGAACGACGATCGGGATCGAGGTCGGCCGCGCGAGCGTCTACTACCTCGAGTCGATCGGCCTCGCCGGCGCGCTCATCAGCGTCTCGTACGTCGTCCTGCTCGGCGGCGTCGGGGCGATGGTCACCCGCGACGCGCTGAACGGCGAGGGCGGCGGCATCGACCACGAGGCCGCGGACAAACCCCTCAGCGAGTACGATATCCCCGAGACCGCGAAGACGATCCAGCGGACGGTCCGGATCCCGCCGATGGTGAGGCTCCGCGGCGACGTGCGCGTCTCCGTGTGGGTCATCACCGCCGTCGCCTTCGCGACCGGGCTCCTGTCGGGGTTCCTCGGCGTCGGCGGCGGCTTCATCCGCATGCCTGCGATGATCTACGCGATCGGCGTCCCGGTACCCGTCGCGGTCGGCACGGACCTCTTCGAGATCGTCTTCTCCGGCGGGATCGGGAGCTACCTCTATGGGCAGGGCGGCGGGGTCGACCTCGGTATCGTCGTCCCGCTGCTGTTCGGGAGCGCCCTCGGCGCCCGCGTCGGCTCCGCCGCGACCGCGGTCGTCGACGCCGACGGCATCAAGGTGTACTTCGGCGGGATGCTGCTCGTCGGCGCGGTCGCGGTCGGCGTCGGCGAGGTCGGCTCCGTCGTCGGGAGCCCGGCCCTCGAGACGGCGGGGCTGGTCCTCGTGATCGGCGCCGCGGTCGTCGTCGCCGCCGCGATTCTCTACACGTCGGTGGTCTCGCTCCGCACGACGCGCGAGCGAGAGGCGGTGACCGCGGACTGAGTCGCTCCCGATCGCGGACCGCGAGAGCTTCTGGCCGCGGATCGCGAACGCTTCGGCTCCCCAATTCCGGACGTTGGCACGAAATTGTGTGATCCATACACAAATCTTTTAATAACAGGTCGCGTACGGACAGACAGCAAAATGCCTGATTCGATGTCCGAACAGCTTCAGCAGGACATGGCGTGTGAGGGGCTCCTCGAGTGTTTCCACGGACTCAAACAGCTCGACAAGCGGGTCTTTCGGGAGCTCGTCGACGCCGAGACGCCGCTGACGATAGACGAGATCGCCGACGAGGTCGACCGCGAGCGGTCGACCGCGTACCGCGCCGTCCAACGGCTCCTCCAAGCCGGCTTCATCCAGAAGGAGCAGGTCAACTACGACCAGGGCGGCTACTACCACGTCTACCGGCCGACCGACCCGGAGAAGGTCGCGGACGACATGCAGCGCATGCTCAACGACTGGTACGCGAAGATGGGTCAGCTTATCCAAGAGTTCGAGGAGAAGTACGACCGGACCGAGGCCTCGGCGTCGGCCGCCGAGAGCTGACGTCGTCGCCCGCTCGCCGCCTCTCCGACTCACTGTCTCCGCCTCCTCTCCGACTCACTGTCTCCGCCTCCTCTCCGACTCACTGTCTCCGCCTCTCTCGATCCCCCTCGTCACCGCGATTCACCTCGGTGGGCGCCGCACGACCCCCCGGTGCCGTTCCCTCGCGCGGAGTCCCCCGGACAGCCGCCCGACGAGGTCGCCGTCACGACCTCGTCGTCACGCCCGACGCGCCCCTTTCGAGCGCGCTACCCCGGGAGGCGCTCCGCGAACAGGTCCGCGCCATGCCGGCGGGCGACGGCGGTGGCTGGTCGCGTCGCCGATCGCGTTGCTGGCGGCGGTCGACGCCCCCGTCACCCGCGGGAGAACCGCTTATTGCGCGGGGGGCACACGGCTCCGTATGGACGAGGCGGCGGTGTTCGACCGCGTGGTGACCGCGCTCGACGAGCGGAACTACGAGCCGCTGGTGCACGTGCCCGAGGCACACAGCGAGACGTACGCGGCCGTGCTCGACCGCTGCCGCCGCCACCAGATCGCGATCCGGGGGCGATACCCGGACGTGCTCGGTTTCACCGACGCGGACCGCGTGTTCGCGATCGAGGTGAAGGGGTCGACGAACCTCCTCCGCGGGATCGGGCAGGCGTTGACCTACCAGCAGGGCGCGCACGTCTCGTACCTCGCGGGCGACGGCGAGGCCGTGGCGACCCACGCGAACCTGCTCCGGTCGAAGGGGGTCGGCGTCATCGGCGTCGACGGCGACGGGGTGCGCTCGTGGGACGACCCGCCGAGCGCGGAGTCGACCGCGGAGGTCGCAGACGTCGAGGGACGGCTGTCGGTCCGGCTCCGCGGGGACGCGTTCGGCGGCGACGTCACGACGCTGAGCCTCGCGCAGCCGCTGAACTACCTCGCGCCGGTCGTCGCCCTCGACCGGTACGGCCCCCTCTCGCGCGACGAACTCGTCGACGTCATCGCCGACGAGTACGGGTTCGGCGCCGGCGACGAGGCCCTCGCGAGCGCGCGGACGCTCGGCCTCCTCGCGCTCGGCTCGCCCCAGGCCCTGACCTCGCAGGGCGAGCTGGCCGCGACGGTGCTGCGCGGCTACGTGATCGAGGACCTTGACGACCTCCGCCTGACGAAGGCGGACGTCGGTCGGAGCACGGTCGCCGAGGTCCACCCGCCGCTCGCGGTGCTGCTCCGGAACTCGTTTTCGAGGCACCCGGAGTTCGGTCTGCTGCTCGACGCGCTCCGCAAGGAGGGGCCTCGGATTCACTTCCTCGACCTCGTCGAGCGACTGGTCCGGGAGTACCCGAACGTCTTCTTAAGCGCGTTCTGCACGACTCGGGGGGCCACGCGGGCCAGGGAGCTGATCGAGCGGGGGGAGACTGCCCGCCTTTATCAGGACCCGTCGGTCTGGCGGGACGTGATCCGGAACAACGTCCTCTTCAACTTCGTCCAGCAGCTGAAACACGTCGGCGTCCTCGCTCCCGAGACGCGCAGTCACGGCGCGGCGATCGACGAGTACGACCCCGACGAGAAGCCGTGGATCGTCGCCGACCCGGAGTGACTCGGAACGCGCTCCGAGACGGCCTACCAGACGGCGTCACCGACGCGAAACCGCCGGTCGACGAGGTGATCGAACGCCACGTCGCGCCCGCGTTCGACCTCAGTTGACGTCGACGATCTCGACGTCGAACGTCAGCGTCTCGCCGGCGAGACGCGGGTTGAAGTCCACTCGGACGAGCTCCTCGTCGACGTGGACGACCTCCCCTTGGCTGCCGTTCTGGGCCTCGAGATAGGCGCCCTCTTCGGGTGTCTGGCCGCCGAGCATCTCTCGGAGCTCCTCGGTCTCGAACTCCTGAACGTTCTCGTCTGCGGGCTCGCCGTACGCCTTCTCCGGCGGGATCGTCAGGGTCTCCGTCTCCCCGGTCTCGAGGCCGATCAGTCCCTCTTCCATCCCCTCGATGACCTGTTCGTCACCGATCTCGACCGTCAGCGGCGCGTACTCTCGGTCGGGCTGGGCGTCGGCGAGGCCCGTCTCCTCGGCGACGGACTCCCGAGTGGTGTCGAACACCGTGTCGTCGTCGAGCCGTCCCGTGTACTCAAGCGTCACAGAATCGCCGGTGGCTATTGTCACACCGGTACGAGGCGCGCTACACGGAAAGCCTATTGCATCGAGAGAGCGGTCGGGCTCGTTTCGATCAGATCCAGATCCCCTAAGGGTACGGTGTCACCGACCCGTCCGTGAGCGTCCTCGCGGAGGGCGCCGACGCCGCCCGGGCTACAGTCGGACCTCCGTCCCGTCGCCCGCCTCGACCGCCCGGCGGTAGACGGGCTCGCCCGCGGCGGCGTCCAGCGTCGCGGACCCGGCGCTCACGACCACCAGCACCTCGTCGGGCGATTCCCGGGCGTATCCGCCCGCGAGCGTTCGCGAACTTCGCCGCGGTGCCGGTCCGGATGGCCGAACCGGACAGCATTTACGCGGGACGGCCGTAAACGTCTTTCACGACATGGACGCGCCTCCGGCACCGATAGCTGCCGTTTCGATCTCACTTCCGCGACGCGTTGACACGGGTGTTCCCGCTGTGCAGCCCGGTCCGAGGGGGGGTGTATGACCGACCGGCCCGCCCTCCACATTGAGGACCTACGCAAGGAGTACGGCGACGTGACCGCGCTCGACGGCGTTTCGCTCACCGTTCCCGAGGGAAGTTTCTTCGGACTCCTCGGCCCGAACGGCGCGGGGAAGACGACGTTTATCAACACGCTCGTCGGCCTCGTGCGGAAGTCCGGCGGTACCGCTCGGATCTTCGGCCACGACGTCGAAGACGATTACCAGGAAGCGCGTAACGCGGTCGGCCTCGCGCCGCAGGAGTTCAACGTCGACCGCTTCTTCCCCATCCGCGAAGTGTTAGAGCACAAGGCCGGATACCACGGTATCCCGGCCGACGAAGCGACGCGGCGGGCCGACGACGCGCTCAAGCAGGTCGGGATCTACGACAAACGCGACACCCGTTTCGACTGGCTCTCGGGCGGGATGAAACGTCGGTTCCTGTTGGCTCGCGCGCTCATCACCGACCCCGACTTGCTGATCCTCGACGAGCCCACCGCCGGCGTCGACGTCCAACTCCGCCACGACCTGTGGGAGCTCGTCACGGACCTCAACGACCGAGGGAAGACGATCCTGCTGACGACACACTACATCGAAGAGGCCGAGCGGCTCTGTGACGAGGTCGCGATCCTCGACTCGGGGCGGGTGCGAGCGGTGGCGACGCCGGCCGAACTGAAAGACCGCGGGACGGACCGGATCGTCGTCGAGCTCCGCTCACCGCCGGCGACGCTCCCCGACCTCCTGACCGGTGACGACCGCGTCGAGGCCGTCGACCTCGACGGGCACCAACTCACGGTCACCGCCCGCGAAGGCGGGTTGGTGGCGCCGGATCTCGTGCGCGAACTCGACCGCGCGGACTTCGAGATCGTCGACTTGGAGATCACCCGCACCTCGCTCGAGGAGGTCTTCGTCGAGATGACCCGCACCGATTCGGACGACGACGAGTCCGGCGGCGACACGCGGACGCAACGCGACGCCGCCGACGCGGCTTCCGGGTCGGACGGCGACGACTCGCCGCCCGACCGACAGGTCGCGTCAGACGGAGGCGTCTTATGAGTCAGGGGTTCGTCCAGTTCCGAACGCTGGTCAAACGGGAGATCCTCCGATTCGTCCGCCGCCCGTACAACACGTTTCTCCCGCCGATCGTCACGAACACGCTCTACTTCGCCGTCTTCGGCGTGATCTTGGGCGGCCGTATCGGCGAGATCGCGGGCGTCAGCTACCTCCAATTCGTGTTGCCGGGGCTGGTCGTCCTCGGAGCCATCTCGGACAGCTTCGAGAACTCCTCGTTCAGCATCTTCCACGGGCGGTGGAACGAGTACATCGACGCCGTGACCGTCTCTCCGATGTCCGACAGCAACAAGGTGGCGGCCTACGTCTCGGCGAGCGCGCTGCGAGGCGTTATCACGGCCCTGTTGATCATCGGCGTCGGATGGATATTCACGCCCGTTCCCGCGTCGAATCCGCTGTACCTCGTCGCGTTCGTGATCGTCATCACGACCCTCTTCGGCGGGCTGGGCGTTATCGGCGGCCTGTGGGCCAGCGATTTCGACTACCTGACCGTCATGAACCAGTTCATCCTCCGGCCGCTGGTGTTCTTCGGGGCCGTGTTCTACTCGCTCGACGTCCTCCCCGCGTTCTGGCGCACCGTCTCCCTGTTCAACCCGATGGTGTACATGGTGAACGGCGTCCGATACGGGATGATCGGTGTGACCGAGATCGACCCGAACGCGTCGCTGGCCGTGTTGACCACCGCATCGGTCGTCGTCGTCTCGATCGACTTCCTCCTGTTTCGGCGCGGATACGGCCTGGCGGACTGAGGGTCTCGCTAACGCGGCGCGACGAGACCCGTATCCGCATCGGCCGTTGCTTCCCCTGGTTCGAAGGCCGGTTCGGGCACCCCGTCCAGTGCGGGGTCGACGGCGGCGTGGGGCCGACGTTGTGACCCGCGGCCGAAGCCCGGTCCGTCCTCCGCGACGGAGCCCACGGACGAGTCCGCGGGTCGGATACCCAATCACTCATTTATGTGGCCTGCTAGCGTGAACGTATGCGGCTACCAGAGACACGGGACCTGTTCGCACGGGAGCTCGACTTTCCCGTGACGCGGGAGACGGTGCTCGAGACGGTCGGCGACGCGGAGCTCGAGGCCCCGACGGGCCACAACGAGACGATCCGAGACGTGCTCGAACGCTGCGACACCGAGGAGTTCGCGTCGCCAGACGGGCTCTACGGGAGCCTGATGACGTTCGTCAGCGACGGCTTCATCGGCCGGAAGTACTACGACGACCGCGGCGGATCGACGGACCCCGAGGACATGGGCGAGGTGCAGTTCTGATGTCGGTGACGCTGATATCCGGCGTCACCGGCGTCGGACTCACGAGCATCTGCCAGCGGGTGCGCCGTCAGCTCGACGACGACTACCTGCTGCTGAATTTCGGCGACGTGATGCTCGAACAGGCCATGGCACAGGACATCACCGTGGACCGAAACGAGCTGTCGGCGCTGTCGCTCAGACGGACGCAACGGCTGCAGCGGCGAGCGGCCGAATACGTCGCCGACCGGGCCGAGAGCAGAAACGTTATCCTCTCGACACACCTCGCCGTCGACACCGACGCCGGCTACATTCACGGGCTCCCCGAGGGCGTGCTCCGTGACGTCGCCCCGTCGACGTTCGTCCTCGTCGAAGCCGCGCCGAACACGATCATCGACCGCCGGAGCGAAAGCGACGGCGAGGCACAGTCGGCCACCGAACGGGAGATCGAGTTCGAGCAGCACCTCAATCGCACGGCGGCGCTCGAGTACGCCCGAGAGCGGAACGCGCCGATCCAGTTCATCGAGAACGAAGGGAGCGTGACCGAAGCCGTCGAGCAGGTCGTGGAGACCCTCTCGGCCGCACCGGAGTAGTGGGCGTTGAGCCCGCCGAGCGAGTCCGCCTCGTGATCGACGCCTCTTAAATGGCGCCGTCATCCGCGACGCCCGGGAAACGGGGACGGCTTCGCGTCGACCGCCGCAGGTCGGCCGGACGGAGTTCGGGGGAACTCGTCGACGGTGGCACGGGCCGGAACGGTGACGACAGCGTCGGCCGAATCGGAAGCGACTCCTACGAGCGGTCCCCGTCGGATCCGCCCGACACGACGTCCTCGGCTCCCGTCGGTGCTTCGATGCGAACGGCGTGACGCGTGTGCCGCGCGTGCGTCTCTGCCCAGCGCCGCGCGGGTCGCTCCGAGAGGAACTGCTCACCGCCCGGGCAGCGCCGGCACCGAACGCTCCACGGGTTCACGTCGTCCGGGTAGTGACCGGTGTGGCGCTCGTGGTCAAGCGCGAACTGTTCGATTGCGTGGCTGCCCGGGCCGAGGTCGTCGAGTTCGTCGTCGAGGTCCCACTCTCGCTCACACCGGGTACACGAGACGGTCGGTGCCTCCGCTTCCTCGAGGCGAAATGAATCGTCTGTCACAGTCCTGTTTGGGTCCGCGACCACTTGAACGCCGACTCCTCCGCGGCTCTGCGTGTCGTGATATACGGTGACCTCCACCAACACTGTCGGAGCGCGCGTCCGCCGTCAGATTGCGACGCCGCCCGCGTCGAACAGCCGTCTCAACGGAAGCCGAAACCGGAATGCAAATAGCCGAATAGCCACAACAACCGGTGTTCGAATGACAGAGGACCGCAGTTCCAACCGCGTCCCCAGCCAACCCGTCGTTGTTCAGGAGGACACCCATCAGAACGAGATCCCGGACAACATCGACTCAGAGCTGTACTCGGCGGATAGCCCGACCAACTCGTTCCACGAATTCAAGATCGAGCGCGGAGATGACCTCGTTGAAGCGCTTCGCAACAACGGCTACACGGTGGAGTTCAGAGACGGTTGACATCCTCCCCGCGCTAAAGGGCGAGGATTCCACGAAGTGGAGTTTGAGGTTCCGTGTTTCCTCGGGGTTCAAAAACGCTTTCGCGTGACCCTTCAACGGTAGCCGTCCAATTATAACCAAGGACGTGCATTGCAACGGGTATAGCCCTGTCAACGGGGCCTTCCCATCCAGACGTGCTGGACGTTTCAACGGGAATACCGATTCCCTCCACGGTCGGGTATTCAGCCGACTGGGTACTGCCATTCGCGTCTCCAGATGGAGGACGTGGCGGAGTGGTTCTGGTTTTATTACCCACTACGGTCGCTGGTCGAAGACCAGTAGACGGTGAAACCGTCGTGCCGTGAGTGAGGAAAGCCATCGATATATATTACGGTCGAACTCCAGATAAAATCAAAGATTCCAAACTCAGACGACTATCTACGGTGGGCTGTGTAGTCGATTGTCGGATTCATCCCCGCGCTAAAGCACGGGGCTTTCTCCTTTCACCTCGGTAACCCCCGATCGGGGCTCGCTCCGGCAGTCCGCGCCTCCTGTCAGTCCAGATTCAGCCGCACGTCCCCCATCTCCTTCCCGCGGGCGACGAGCCCGGCGCCGTACTCGGTGCGCGTTCGGTCCCACGCCGCCAGCGCGTCGTTGACCGACCCGCGGCTCGCGAGCGCGTCGGCGAGCGCGGTCGCATCGCCCGCCGCCTTCGCGGTCCCGGCCGCCGTGTGCGGGCGGGCAACGAACGCGCCGTCACCGAGGAGACACACCCGGTCCGCGACCATCGCCGGTACCGTCAGGTCGTAGATCGCCTGTACGAAGGGTTCCGATGTCTCGCTGACCAGCGTCTCGAACACGGGCGGGAGCGTCGCTGCGCGCTCCCGCTGCCGCCGACGGACCGGATCTCGCAACCGGCCCGGTGAGACGGAGAACCGTCGTTCGGCGTCGCTCGTGTCCGTGAATATCGCGCCCCGGTCCCGCCCGTCGAGCGTGTCGTACCACACCCAGTTGAGCCGACGCGACCCCGGCGCGGTCTCGCCGTCCGGGCCCGGAATGAAGTACGCGAGAATGAGCTGGTCGGCCCCCTGGTAGAAGGTGAAGGTGCCGTCGAACGCCCCGACGCACGCGCCCGAGAGGTCCGCCTCGTCGACGACGCCGCGCCACGCGACGTAGGACGCGAACTCCGGTTCCACGTCGGGGTACAGTTGAGCGCGCGTCGACGACTGCCCGCCCTCGGCGGCGACGACCACGTCGGCCGTCCGTTCCGTCCCGTCGTCGATCCTGACGGCGGCCGCCTCGGGCGTCACGGCCGTGACCTCCGCGCCGGTCCGGTACCGCTCGTCGGGGAAAGCGTCGCGGAGTTGTCGATAGAGCGCGTCCCACGACGTGAACACCATCGTCTCGGAGACGGCGCGCTCGACGTCCCCGCTCTCCGTGAGAAACCGACGTTCGTGGGACCGCGTCGTGATCTCCTCCGGGTCAACGATGTCGTGGTCGCTGAGAAAGCGGCGGATGTTCCGTTGGGCGACGATACCCCCGCCGCGGCTCTCGAGCGCACCCGCCGACCGCTCGCAGATCGCCGGACGGTGACCCGACCGCGCGAGCGCGATACCCGTGAAGAGCCCGCCCATCGATCCGCCGGAGATGAGCACGTCGAGACCGCTACCGGACTGACGGGACTGTTCGTTGGACACACGCGTCAATTGCCGCGTGACGGGTGAAAGCCCACCGGGTTCGTGGGACCCGCGTCCGCCGCTCGATCGGTGTTCGTCGACGGCGCTGTCCGACGGCGACGAGCTCGTGGTGTCTATACCGTCCCGCGATCCGGCGTGGGAAGCTCCTCGGCGACAGCAACGTCGTGTCCGGCGGCGTACCCGTTCAGCTTGGCGGCGATCGGCGACTCACGCAGCTCGCCGTCACCGTATCCGGCCGCCTCGAACGCGTCCATGAACGAGGGGACGGAGCGGAGCTTGTACTTCTGATGGTACTCTTCGGCCGGGTAGAAGCGCGAGAGCTGCTCAACCCGCGTTCCGATCCCGTCGGCGGTCAGCCCCTGCGTCGTGAGGAACTCACTGAGCGTCGCTCGTTGGTCTTCCGTCGCAGCCAACACCACGTTCTGATACTGCGTTGTTCCCGTCTGGCGCTGCGGGTCGTGCGAGTCGAACACCGTCCGTAGAAGGTCTCGGTACGCGACGGCGTCCGGATCGAACTCGACTTGGAACACCTCCGTGTGGTCGCCCAACGAGTGGTACGTCGGGTCGCGTTTCGTCCCCCCGGCGTACCCCACCCGGGTGCGAACGACCCCGTCCATCGCTCCGAACTGCGCGTCCGGCCCCCAGAAACACCCGACTCCGAACGTCGCCGTCTCGGTCTCGTCGCTGTCCGTCGCACGCCGGTCGTACTCGCGTATCTGTGTCTGTGTAAGCGTCATTGGAGTCACCAGCCTGGAGAGTCGCCGGAACGCGGTTCGTGGATCCCACCGCATCTACCATCGCTCGGGCTCGCAGACGTATATGCTGCGCGTCGATCTCCGCCTCTCCGGCGCGCCGGCGGCGCGTCCGCTGTGCCAGCGACCGGTCTGCTCGTTGGCGTCCGAGTCTCGATCGAGGCTCAGCCGATGGGACCGATCACCGAAGCTCCGTTTCCGGGTCCGCATACTCCTCCTCGTGACGGAGACAGCGGCTCTCCCGACCGTTGCTGCCGATCTCGTGTGCCGGAACCGTCTCCCCGTCGCAAACGGATCCGAACTCCGCTGTGAGCAGCTCAAGCGCAGCCTCCGGTGACGTCTCCGCTCGCTGCGCCGCCTCGTCGATCGTTTCAGCGACGGTCGACGGGAGGTCCACCCCCGCGAACACCTCGTCGATGATTGCCTGCGGCGTTCGCTTCTTATCAACTACACCTAACCGCCGTTTCATCGACCGTACGAGCGACTCGTCGGCACGTTCGCGTTGGCGCAAGATCTCGTGGAACGTCTCGACGGCTTCCCACGCGTCGTCCGAAATCGACTCCGCTTCGGTCGGTCGAATTCGGACCGGACACCGGGTCGAGAACGGACAGCCGTCCGGTGGATAGCGGGGGTTCGGCGGCGAGCCACGCAGCGTCACACGCTTGAGATCGTCCGGCGCCGGCGTCGACGACCCCGGAATCGCGGACAGCAACGAGAGCGTGTACGGATTCGCAGGCGAGTCGAAGACCTCCGCGGTCGGTCCGATCTCGAGGACGTTCCCGAGATACATCACCGCCACTCGGTCGGTGATCTGCCGCACGACGGAGAGGTCGTGCGCGATGAACAACAGCGTGATGTCGAGCGCATCGGACAGCTCCTGGAGGAGATTTATGACGCGTGCCTGCACGGAGACGTCCAGCGCGCTGACCGGTTCGTCTAACACGACGAACTCCGGCTCAAGCGCGAGCGCTCGCGCGATTCCGATACGCTGGCGCTGACCGCCGGAGAACTGGTGCGGATACCGGTAGAAGTGTTCCTCGAGTAGTCCGACTCGATCGAGCAGCTCGAACGCTCGCTCGTCTCGTTCCTCGGGAGTCCCCCAGTCGTGTGCCTCCAGTGGTTCTTTAATGATCTGACCGACGGTCATTCGGTCGTTGAGGCTCTCCTCGGGGTCCTGGAACACGACGCCGACTTCCCGCTGCCACTCCCGGAGGCCGCGTCCGGACAGGTCCGTGATGTCTCGCCCGTTGGCCGTGATCGAGCCGCTCGTTGCGGCCTCGAGCCCGGCGAGCGTTCGGCCGAGCGTCGTCTTCCCACACCCCGACTCGCCGACGAGACCGAGGATCTCGCCCTTGCGGATCTCGAACGAGACGCCGTCAACGGCCTTCACCGGGGGCGCCCTGTCGAGGACCGAGCCGCTCTCGTAGTACGTCCGGAGGTCGTCGATCGTGATGAACGGCTCGGCGGGCTCCGACGCCGTCCCGTCGCGCGCATCCGTCGCGGCGTCGTGGGGCTGGCTCGCGGAGGCCGTTCGGTTCTCACCGGCCGACTCTATCGGGCTCGCGGTCACCTCTGGGTACGCGGGATCGTGAATCAGGCACGCCGCGGTGTGCTCGTCGGTCCCCGCGATCGATATCTGCTCCGGATGCGTCGTCGCGCACGCGTCCCCCGCCGCCGGGCACCGCGGTGCGAACCGACAGCCCTGTGCCGGTCCCGTCGGTGTCGGGACCTCTCCGTCGATCGTCGGCAACACCTCGCCGGCTTCGCTACGGCCGGGAACGCTTTCCAGCAGCGCCTGCGTGTACGGGTGTTCCGGTCGCTCGAAAAGCTCCGCCGTCGGCGCGCGCTCGACGATTTCCCCCGCGTAAATAACGTTGACGCGGTCGGCCGTCTCCTCAATGACGCCCATATCGTGGGTGATGAACAGGATCGCGAGGTCCTCCCGCTGTTGGAGGTCGTCGAGGAGCTCCAGTATCTGCGCCTGGATCGTCACGTCGAGCGCGGTCGTCGGTTCGTCGCAGACGAGCAGGTCCGGGTCACACGCCAGCGCAATCGCGATAATGGCGCGCTGTTGCATGCCGCCCGAAAACTGGTGCGGGTACTCGTCGAGCCGCCGCGGGGCGTCCGGAATTCCGACGTCTTCCAGCAGTTCGATCGCCTTCGACCGCGCCGCTTCCCCGCTCAGTCCGCGGTGGATCCGGAGCGCTTCGCGGATCTGATTGCCCACCGTGTACACCGGGTTGATCGAGTTCAACGGGTCCTGAAACACGATGGCGATGTCGCCCCGGTGGTCGTCCCACCCCGTTTCGACGAGATCGACCCCGTTAAATCGGATCTCGCCGGCCTCGACGGCACCCGGTCGGTCGACCAGGCCGAGGATCGAGCGCGCCGTGACCGACTTCCCCGATCCGGACTCCCCGACGAGCCCGACGGTCTCGCCCGAACGGACGTCGAACGAGACACCGTCGACGGCGTGGATCGTCTCCTTGCCGGTCCGGAAGACGGTCCGGAGGTCTCGCACCTCCAGTAGCGCCTCCGACTCAGGACGCGTGTCGACCGCTGCGTAGTTCGTGGTCATTTGAGCTCCGTGAGAAACGGCGTTCGCGTGTCATGCCGGAGCTCGAGCGCGACCGTATCATCCAGCGACCGGACCACCGTTCGCGCTCGGCCCGCGGTGTCTGCCTGTTCGCGGAGCGACCGCTGTCGGATCCCGCCCGCCACGAGCGCGACGGGCGAGTCGTCCGCTTGGTGAATCTCGAGTACGTACAACCGATAGCCGTCGATGTCGACGTACCGGACCTCGGTTCGGCGGACCTCGGTCGGCGCGACCGCCCGTCGGAGCGCGGTCGTCGCGTCGCCGGGCACGGTGAACACGAACGTCAGCGGCTCACCGGTGGCGGATCTGACGGCCCCGTGATCCGCGTACGCCTCGACGACGGTGCGCCCGTCGGTGCGGTGCTCGGCCGCGACGCTCGTGACCGTCTCTCGAAGTCGATTCCACGCTGCCGTGAGTGGTGTTTCTGCAGACATTCGTTACCCTCCTGCGCCGCTCGCTGCTGCCGTCGCCTCCTCTTCGTTATCGAGGTCCGTTTCGGCGTCAATCGCGTCCCGGATACCGTCCCCGAGAGCGTTGAACGCGGTCACGACGATGACGATCAACACGCCTGGGATGACCGCGATATGCCACGAGACCGTGGTCAGTAGCGGTTGCCCGACGTTCACAAGTCGTCCCCACTCCGGCGTCGGTGGCGAGATCCCGAGCCCGAGGAACGAGAGCCCGGAGACTCCGATAATGATCCCGCCGAGACTCATCGAGGCGTACACCAACAGATAGCCGATGATGTACGGCAGGATGTGTCGACGCATCGTTACTCGGGGCGCTAACCCGTAGCTGTCCGCGGCATCGACCCACGTTCGCTCGGAGACCTGCAGGGCCGGCCCGCGAACGGCACGCCACAGCGACGGCCAGCCCGTCAGCGCGAAAATGAGCGCCAACAGGACCCCGCCGCTGTACAACCCCGCGATCCACGTCTGCGAGAGCACCACGGACAAGAGGATGACGACGAGCAACTGCGGGAGCGACTGTGTCGCGTCGCTCACGAGGACGATGCCCAGATCGATCCGTCCGCCGTAGTAGGCACTGATGAGCGCGAGCCCCGTCGCGACGACCCCACTGATCGTGATCGCAACGAGCCCGATAAACAGCGAGACCCGTGCGCCGAGCGCGACCTGCGTAAACAGGTCCTGTCCGGACGGAAGCGTTCCGAACGGGTGAAATCGGTCGTACTGGTCGTAGGTGAGCGGTCCGACGTTCCGGTCGTCGATGCCTTGCGACGTCGAGTCGATGTTCGCTGCCCCGACGGTGACCGTCTCGACGTCGCCGGTCCCGTCGTCGTAGTACTCCAGTTCGTGGCTGTACGGGTCGATGACGTTCCGGTCGAGCGTGGTCGGGCCGAGCGCCGGCGCGAAGACGGCGAGGATCAGAAACGCCAGCACAACGATCAGTCCGAACTGTCCCCACCTGTGACCACGGAACCGACGAACGATGTCGTCGAACGGCGTCCAGCTCGCCGTCCGGTATCGGTTGCGGTACAACAAGTACCCGCGCCACAGCCAGTAGAGCAGGACCGCGCCGTACAGGTAGATCAGACCGACTCGAAGCCCCCACGCCTTCGCGGGAGACAGCCCGAGGAACGTCCCCTGCCAGCCGTTACCCGGAACGAACGTCCCCCGGTTCGGGATCGTCTCACGGCTCAACAGGACGGGAATCCGATCGGTCGCTGCGACGACGGCCTCCCCGACCGGCAGCGTACCGGCGACGAACTGGAGGAGCGCGCCGAGTTCGGGAGCGAGGAGGAGCGTTGCGCCGACGATCCACGCACGGCTGGGTGTCATCGGGACACGGTCGAGTCTCGTCCGGACGGGCGTGTTCGCCCCGGATCCGGAAGGTGTGGAGTCAGTCATTGTCGTTCAGCGTACCCGATCCGCGGGTCGATGAGCGTGTACAACAGATCCTGTGCGATGTTGATCGAGACCGTCAGCAGAATGAAGACGAACATGAGCGACCCGGCGAGCGGGAGGTCACCGCTCGTCATCGCGTCGAAAAACAGCGTGCCGATCCCGTTGATCCCGAAGACCACCTCGACGAGCACCGAGCCGCCCACCAGCAGGTACGCCTCGCTCGTGATGACCGGAATGAGCGGGATGAGCGCGTTCCGAAGCACGTGTTTTCCGATCAGCCGCCACCGAGACACCCCGACGGCCCGCGCCGTGTCGATGAAGTCCTCGTTGATGATCTCGAGCACGGCCGTGCGTGACAGCCGGAGCTCGTTGCCCATCGAGGCGGAGCCCAGGACGAACGCGGCCGGAAGGATCTGTTTCGTGGCGACGACGAATCCCTCGGGCGTTCCGAGCCCGGAGAGGTCGGGCGCACCGATCAGTGGGGTTTCAACGATGAACGACTCCCATCCGGATCCGAAAAACAGCGCGTCCGTCTGAGAGAGCAGCGCCAGCAGAATGACGGCCAACCAGAAGTTCGGCATCGCACGCCACACGATTCCCGTGATCGACGCCACGTAGTCACGGTTCGTGTTCACGTGCAGCCCGGAGTAGATCCCGAGCGGAATCCCAATGAAGATCGGGATCAACACCGCCCACAGCCCGAGCCAGATCGTTCGGGGGCCGAACTGCACCAGCAACGCGACGGTGTCTTGCCCGGGATACAACACCCACGATTGCCCGAGGTCGAAGGTGACCAGATCAACGAGGTACTCCCCGTACTGGACGTGGATCGGATCGTTGAGCCCGAGCTGCTCTTCGATCCGGGCGAGCCGCTCCTGTGCCTGTGCGCTGTTGACCGGACCGACGATCGCCGCCGCGGGATTCAGCGGGCCGACCCGAATTATCAGAAACGTCGCCGTGACGCCGAGCCAGACGACGGGAATCGACAGTAGCAGCCGCCGGAACAGGTAGAGCAGTCGGTTCATACCGGCTGACAGCCACCGCACGCGTTCGGCTGCCACAGCGCGCCTCGCACCTGCTTGAGCGGGGTCATTCGAACGTGAGGGAGTCGTAGAGCCGATCGTGGAAGCCGCTCGGCTGTATGGGCGCCTCGACCTCGTCGTACCACCACTGCCGGCCACGGGGGTGGTAGTTCGTCAGGTAGATCGCGTCTTCCCAGATTGCTTCCTCCATCTGGATGAACGCCTCGCTACGTGCCTCCTCTTCGGCCTCGGTCGGCCCGAGATTATTCTGTACCTGCTCCCACGCCGCCGCGGCCTGCTCGGATGCGTCGGAGGGGTCCTCGCGCCACCGGACGAGGTTCCCGTCGTACGGCCGCCCGAACTTGAGCATATCGGCCGGCGACGGATACTCCAACCCGTTTCCGAGCGTGTACATGTCGAGGTTCCCGCTGACCGCCTCGTCGATGATCGTGTTGAACGGGGCCCGCTCGATCGAGAGATCGACGTACACCGACTGGGCCTTCGACCGAATGAGATCGGCGATACGGGAGTACGCGTCCGGGTTACGGTCGTTATACAGCGTAAGCGTGAGAGATGCCCTGTTGTTTTCGCCGTAGCCAGCTTCCTCCATCACGCTGCGCGCCTGATCAATCTGCGCCTCACGGTACCCGTACGGGAAGTTCTCCTCCGCGTGCTGGTCGTACGCTTCTTTCCCGCCCGGATAGACGGACGGCGGTGCCTGGTGGTACGCCGGTTCTCCGACGCCTCTAAATCCTTGCTCGACGAAATTCTCCTGATTCACCGCGTAGTTCAGCGCCTGCCGGATCGGCTTTTCAACGCGTGAGCAGTCGAAAATGAAGTACGCGGTGTACGCCTCATCCCACGTCGAGTAGTTGACCGTCTCGCCGTTCTCAAGCGGCCCGTAGGTACCGATCTCTTGGCCGAGATTCCGCGTCTCTTCGATCGACACTTTACTCGGATCGAACCGAGAGTTCGGGACGTTGAATACCTGTACGTTCCGGTTCATAGCCCGCTGGTGGATTGCGTCGGAGTTCTGGACGACCTGCATTGCAATCCGATCCGGGCCGGGCTCGTCGCCGTGGTAGTCGTCTGCAGCCGATAACACGACTTCGGTACCGGTCTCGACCGACTCTGTCTGGAACGGCCCGGTTCCGACCGGTGACTGCGAAGAGAACTCCGCGTAGTCCATCTCGCCGTCGTACCCTTCGATGTCCCCGACAATCCCTTCGGGGACCGGACTCAACGATCCGTAGGCAAACCAGAACAGCGCGTCAAAGAACGGCTGTTCGAGCGTCACTTCGAGCGTGTAATCGTCAACCGCCTCGACGGCGAGACTCCCCGGTTCGTACACCTCCTGGTCTTCACCGTCGACCGTCTCCGTCGTCGTGTCGTGAGCGATCTGGAAGCCTCCCTCGAGGATGTTCTCACCCTCTTGGCTGTTCTCGGAGGCGGCGAGTCGCTCCCACGAGTACACGACGTCGTCGGCCGTGAGCTCGTCCCCGTTGTGGAACGTGACGTCCTCACGGAGCATGAACGTGTACGTCCGCCCGTTCTCAGACACGGAGTAATCTGTGACCAACTGTGCTGTCGGCTCAAGTCCGTCCGCCGGCAGCGTCAGTAACTCACTGAAGACGTGGTCCGAGACGACTTGCGAGCCGTCGCCTTTGATTTGTACCGGATCGAAGTTCGCCGCTTCCGGGATAGACAGCGACAGCGTGTTGCCGCTGGTACCGTCTGACGACGAGTCGGACCCGTCAGCGTCCGATGACGAATCGGATCCGTCTCCCGCGTTCGCTTCGCCGTTACCTCCGCACCCCGCGATTCCGACGGTAGCGACGCCGCCGGCGGTTTTCAAAAATGTCCGTCTCCGCTGCCCACCCTCTGTGGTGTTCTCGGGCACACTAGTGATGAGCGAGTAACTAGAGATAATTTGTGGTAACTCTGCAAATATCAGTTAGTCCACAGACTATATTCGTGATAAGCGTATTATATTTTGATCTATTGAGTGCTATTGTTCCGTATTGCGGGACGTGACCGGTCGGGTATCGCAGCTTCGCCCGCGTTCACCGGTCGCGATCGAGTCGCGCGGCCCGTCTCACGCAGCCGTTCGGACACCGGCTGGCAGGGCCCTCAGTGGTCGACAAACGGGGCTCAGCGACCGCCGACTTCGGACGAGAGCTGTCCCGCCCGGAGATCGAACTAACGGTGAACGCGACCTCGCAAGCGGCGAGCGGTGCCGACTCCGGCCCGCTGAGCAACGCGTCTGCCCGGCACCGAGAGAGGAGGACCCCACGACTATCTTGAGTCAACGAGAGCATCGTGCCGTTCACCGCGGGCGTGAATCCGACATGGTGCAAAACAACCGCTGTCGATGACTGGTCGAAACCCCAACGGTTAGTACACGCCGTCTCCTGCACGTTAACAGGGGTTACGTCGGCTCTCGGCACTTGCACGGGAGTACGAGACGCGCTGAAACCAGCGTCCGAGGTACTCTCGGGCGTCGGTTCCCACGGGTCGGTTCTGCAACCGACTGCGGGGTTCGCGTCGTTCGCCAGCATGGGAACCCGGCCCACGGGTTGGGGAAGTGTGACCGAACCGACCGTGCCGTGAGGCATGACCGCTTGAGGGAGAGACGCCCCGAGAAACCGGGCGTCGATGACTTGCTTGCGGATAGGAGTGCCCGTGACAGCGCCACAGGACGCTCCCGAACGAGGGACGAAACCCGGTCCCACCGACCTCGGAAGAGGAGTCCTGAAACCTGCTCGGCAACAGGCCGGGTTTCCTCGTGCGGGGGAAGCCCCGTCGTTCACGACGGGGAGGATGTCACGACATCCGCTGTGTCACGCTACTGTATTTGTTTGTAGTTCTGAATGCTGTGTTGAATAGCGATCTAATCGGCTTATATCACGGAGTAGAAGGACGAAGCCGAGGAAATCGATTC
>NZ_JAODIX010000056.1 GCF_026586675.1 Halorubrum yunnanense | reverse complement strand
GCGGTGCCCTTGTCCTCTTCGACTCCACAGCGACAGCTCAACAGTATCAACAATCTCCTACAGAAGAGCGCGATCGTAAATACCAGACGGCAGCGTGATTTAGGGGAGGCCATATTAACCACGACAGCCTGAACGGACCCAAAACCGAGATTTTCGTATTTACCAGATGGCGAGGCGATACAGCCATCTCGTATATACCACGATAAATACCAGACGTGAACCGAATTCGGAGGGTTCGTATTACTGCCCGATTCGCGATCGTCAACCAGCGGTAGTCTAGCATAAATACCAGACGGCTCTCCGATACACACATTCCATATATAATACTGTAAATACCAGACAGCGTCGGGGTTCAACCATACTGTATATAGCTCTTAGATCCGGCCCAAATTTACCAGTAATACCAGACGGCGTGGGGGTTGGGGGTTCCTCTATTAACTTATATATCTCAACTGTATTTTCTCATAAATACCAGATGGCGGCGGGATTCGGGGGGTTCGTATTTAGAACACCACCCACAAAATGCGGCTCATACGTTCAGACATCGGACGAAAGAGATTTAGAGAGTCTATCAAAGAACCTCGGGTTGTCTAATACGTTCAGCCGAATTCACACAATTAGGGTTCAGGGCAGATGAAGTTCAGTAGATAGTCGCGTAGCGAACGAGTCAGGGCGGAGCCGGGTAACGGACGAGGGAAACCGGGGGAAACGGAAAGCGGACGAAGGAGAGACTATCAAGGATATGATAATGGATGGAACCCTGAGTGAGCGGCGCAGAGAGACGGGGACACGAGGCGGTGAAGAGGAACCGACGACAGGGGAAGACACCAGCCGACAGTCGAAGCGACAGAGACGACAACGGAAGAGCCACCAGCGTCGGCGGCGACACGTGGCATCGATCAACCCGAAGCGACGAACGACCCCAACCGGGATGACCGACGGTCGGCACAACGAGAAATTGGACCCGACGCTCGACGACGGACCACCAGCTGATCGACAACACCCCAGAGGCGATCCGCGACACTACCAACAAGACCACCCCGACAGCGACAACTCGACGAGCAACGATAAGCGAGGACGGACCAGCAGGGACACCGACCACCGACGACCGGCGGCGACCAGCAGAGACCAGACCGACAGCCTGGAAGCGACGAGGCGACTTCGAACCACGACCAACATCGAGGACGAACCAACGAGGGCGCAGCGACGAGGGGGACCACCGAGACGACACGACACCCGACGACGAACAGCGGCGGCGGGGCGACAACAGAAGGTGGGGGCCAGATCACAATGCGAGAGTGCGGGGTGGGGCGCGGTCGACGACATCGAGAATCGCGGTCGCGATGTGAGCGGTGTGGTGTGGGTGGGCGGGGAGACGCGACCGTGACCGTACCAGATGTGACGCGACGGTGGGGCGGAGGCGACAACAGCGAGACAGCGATACTACGGGAGCGGCGAACCGACGGGGACGGCGAAGGAAATGACGACATCGCGGACCTCAAAGACGAGTTCGAAGAAGTCGAAGAGCTCGTCGGTGTGATCAACGACATCGCCGAGCAGACGAACATGCTCGCGTTGAACGCCAACGTCGAGGCGGCGCGGAGCAACAGCGACGGCTTCGCGGTCGTCGCCGACGAGGTGAAGAACCTCGCGAATCGCTCGCAAGACCAAGCTGACGAGATCGAAGACATTGTCGCGAGGATCAAGGAGAAGGCTTCCAAAACCACCGCCGAAGTGGACGCAGCCAACGACGTGATACAGTCTGCGAGAGACGACATCAAGCCGTCCTCGAGAACCAAAAACAAATTCTCACGGCAGTTGAGCAAACTGAGAGTGGGATCACCGAGATCGCGGAGGCAACAGACGAACAGGCAAGCGTGACCGAAGAGATATCGAGTGCCGTCGACGACGTCTCCGAACGGGCGACCATCGTGAGCGAGGAAATCGCAGAGATCGCGGCCGAAAACGAGAGCCAGACAGAGATGGTCTCGGATCTCACCCGGCAGGTTGAACAGATTGACCGTAAACTGGCGAGTGTGATGAATCGGTCAGTTTGAGCGGTCCGCGCCCCACAGACAGAACAACACACCCACACCACGTTTCCGCCGTTATCTCCGGAATATCGATAGTTCAGGCCATCTCCTGTAGCCGTCTTTTTTGACATCTCCCTCTGTCTTCAGGCGGAAGAACCCTGACCACAGTTGGGATCTATAACATCGCGTGCGATGGCTACTCATGACCTATAGTCACGCTGCTGTCCCCGGAACAGTACTTTCGCCCCGCTCGCCCGAACTATAAGTCACAGAGTCTCTAATTTTGAAGAGAGGGGGCACCACTGAGCCGGTTCCAACAACCGGATCAGCTCCAGAACGGTGTCACACGCTCCCTCTCCCCCTCGAAGTAGCCCGTGAACTCGTGAGAATGACTCCTGATGACCCAGAGACTGTCCGTGGCGACTGCTCGTTCTGTGGCGAGACAGTCACGAGTCGGCACGCAATCATCCACTATGAGACCGCTGGCGGCGACACAGGCGTGTGGGCCGAATGCCCTAGCTGTGGCGAGATCGTTGACCCCACCGATGCTAAGTAAACAGTTCATCCGGCAGATCGCCAGGCTCGAGCTGCCATCGACAACGCACCACGAGTGCCGTCACTGTGGGTACAGCGTGGAGAAGGACGTTGATGAGTGTCCACAGTGTGGCTCTAAAGAAATTGGGGCCTACGATCTCAAGTAATTGCTGAAGTGGTCACAGTTGGTGGAGAAGTTTAATGCCTTATGTAGCATCCGAACGCTAACATGGCATCAATTATTACATAAGGTATGGAGGAGCCGCCACCACCGACCTCGCTACCCAAGTATCTCGCAGAAGGCTCCCAAAGCAGGATACGGAGACGCTCCACGAGATAGATCGTCAGGATATGTACGGCCCGCATCTCTACCGCTACTATCGTGAGAATGGGACGATGAAATCGGAGTACATCGAGAAGCCGGGAAGTGGGTAGTGGTGAGTCGGTCAACGTCGACTAACGAGCATCCCGGGAAGAGATACGCTTTTCACTGTACGCACACTTAGACAACGGTATACGATGAACTGGGATAGTGAGAGAGAAATGGCCAAAGACGTCGAGGAGAACGAGGAACTGTACGAGGCGCTCGCAGACGACGACACCGACGACGACGAAGAGTAGTCAGCGATACTCTTCAGGAAGGACCTCGCCGAAGAACTGAAGCCAGACGCGATACAGCTCGTCCGTTTCATACAATCTGTCGAGATGGATCAGAGGTATCTCTCTTCGAACGTCGTGTGACTCAGCCCGTACCCGTTTGACCCGCTCCGTCGACCATTCTCCCGGTTCGATCCCGTTGTCACGGAGCAGCTTTCGCAATGTAACGATCGCAGTACGGTGGTTCCCATCCGGGAAGAAGTGTTTCCCTACGAGCGCGTGTATCCAGAGCGCGCACTGTTCGGGAAGCGGCCGGTCAGTTGGGAACTCCTCGAGAACCCGTTCGAGATCGCCGTTTCTCACTCGCCAGATCTCCTTTCGCTGTTCAAGGAACGACTCGTCGTGTGGATTGTCGTAGTGATGGCCGTCTGCTCTCAGAAATTGTGTATTCCGGAATTTGAAGTTCTCCGGCTCGATCGACGAAAGATCCGTGATACGAGGGGCTGGATCCGTCGAGTCTCCCATTCGTTACACGTCCCAACTCATTCGATCTACATTACTTGTGGGGGGAGACATGCGTCTCCGGTTCCTCATCAGACCCGTTCGATACTGATGAATGCTCACAGGGTAGCTCTCACGAGATTGCGACCTACGATCTCGAGTAATTGCTGAAGAGCTCACAGTTGGCAAAGCGAGTTCAGTGCCTTATGTGTCACCCGAGCGCTAAAGTGGGACTAGTTGTTACATAAGGTATGGAGCAGCCGTCACCACCCACCTCGCTCCCGAAGTATCTCGCAGAGGGGCTCCCAAAACAGGATACGGGGACACTCCAAGAGGTACAGAACTATATTGAGGCGCTCATCGAGTATCGCGACCAGTCGGTCGACACTGACGAGCTTCCCGAGGCTGCCGAGCCCGTTGAGGAGTCCGATGGCGCAGGACGCGGGACCGTCGTCAAAGAGAAAGTCACCTGTGGCGACGACAGCTGTAAATGTGCCAGCGGGAATCACGCGGATATGCACGGTCCGTATCTCTATCGCTACTATCGTGAGAACGGGACGATGAAATCGGAGTACGTCGGTAAGCCAGAAAGTGAGTAGTGGTGTGAGAAGTTTGCCATAACCACTCGTTCGTGCCAACCTGCGGTCCTAGACTTCCCCGTGAAGGGCGTCATCAACGACATCAGCGAACGCAACGTTCTCACGCACCTGTTGCATCTCGACGGTGACGCGGTCCCCGACACTCGTTTCGGGAACGATCACAACGTAGCCGCGCTCGACTTTCGCGATCCCGTCACCTTGGTCACCGAGGTTCTCGATTTCAACGTCTCGCTGTTCACCTTCCTCGACAGGCGGGCCGTCGTATTCGTGTTGCTGACCAGTGTGGTCAGCTGACTGAGTGACCTCAGTCGTGTCGGTGGGTTCGGTATCCGACGTCGATGTCGATATGAGCGCAACACGGTACGTTTCACCCTCAGAGAGTGTCCCCGTGGCTATCTCACGGTCAGGCACAGGTATCTGGTAGGTGCCATCGTCTTGCTCAACAGTCGCAGTATACAGTGTCTGGAGCGTCTCAGAAATGTTCATAAATCGCGTATTATGTTGACTCGTGCCAGCGGACTTGTTTCTAGCGTTTCTAGCGTTTTCAACTGATTAGCGCCGGTCTGACCAAAGTACCCGAGAGACCACTTCAAGACTCATCGCCAGCATCAAACACGGCCGCAAAGTCTTCGAGAAGCTCCTGTGGCGATCGCTCATCACTACGAGACGGGAGTGGGGCTTCCCAGCATTCGATCTCGAGCATGCGTGCATTCGACACTGACTCCGGTTCGGTTGTCACATTGAAAATGCCAGTACGATAAATCGCCAGCAGTCGCTGCTCATGAACGGGGACATAATCGATTCCGGCCCGGTCTAGGACTGTAGAAATGTTAGTCGGCTCAGATAACGAGACAGAGACGCTTGGAGACGCCGAGTCGGTCATACCAGGTCCTAGGTGTATTCTACTGATAAATACCCAAACTTGAGCACGGTCCGGAGAGAGTGTTACAGAACTCTGCCTACACCTCGTTGACTGACCCGTAAATCGCTCAGTACAGTGTTTTAGCGCCGTAGTAGTTTTTACACCATAGTTACTACTCTTCGATAACTATGAGCGACAATCTTGAAGAGGAATATCCTGAAGTTGCCCCCTTCATCAGAAAAGCGGTTAAAAATCATAGCGAAGAATGGGTTATCGAAAACTACTCACCCAAAATCACTGCCTTAGGAGTGATCATGGATGTACCCCCTGTTGAAGAATTACCATTCTATGATGAGGAGCAATACGATACACTGACCGAACAAGAGAAACGTGACAGGGCAAATGCGTTCAGAAAGTATCGAGAGAATCTTCAGAATGCTGGCTCCGACTCAGAGTGAATTTGCTAGGGCAACTATCCCGTCCTCTCGGCAAGATAGGATATAGTGTGACTCTGTAAGTGACTACTCTCCCCGATTATCTCGAACAGTACAACCGTTAAGTTCCACGTCTTCAGGTAGTTCGTCTTCTTCGATTCCCACATACCAAGTGTATTCCTCGTTTCCACTCTCAGTTGCTGTTCTGAAGACGACTGTGTCTCCTTGAGCAAGGACAAATGACTCATACTCCTTGTTTCTCCGCTTCCATATCTGCCAAGCAGATATGAACGAGTCATCTGAGCCAGCGAATACTTTAGGCATTTTCTGGGCGATACTACTGTTAGACATATTAAGGTACCTCATTATGTCTTGAGAGTATTAATTGGTTTTTGATTATACCACGGATCAACACAGGTGACAAATTAAATCCAAAACTAGGCAAAATCAAACATAGGCCTACCCAGAGCGCTGGCCCCTTAGATTAGTCAACTTACAAGCGCGTTTTATCGGCTGATTCAGCTGTAAATTCACGAAATAAATATCGCGGCAACTCTTCTATGGCGCCCTGTCCGGATACACTATCTAGCCAGTTCTCGTGGCCGGTATCTCCTCTCCCAACGGGTACTGTCGGACAGTTTTCCTCAGTTTCAGCTGTGACAGTATTCTCCCAAACTCTGGCTACCCACCAGTTGAACGAGTATGGAAGGATGTCCCGGAGTCAAAGCTGGTGAGCTCGGTAATACGCTGCTCCAGCTCTTCGATTTCAGCTTGGAGCTCGGTCGTGTCTTCGTCGGCTCCAGCCAACTGGTCTTTGAGCCCTTGGAGACGGGTTTCTTTCATCGCTTCGTCGACGTCTGCCTTCCGTACATACTCGCTCTCTTCAATTTCGTACACATCGGATTCAGAGAGTGACGTTACCTCCAACGCGTCATCGAGTTTGCTCGTGTCGACGGTCATCACGCGCTCGGGGTCGATCCCTTCTGCTTCCAGTAGCTCAAGGACCGTTTCGTCATCTTTGAGTGTTCGATTTCGGCGGACAGCCCGTTGAACGGACCCGTATTGACCACTCACAGGTTGATCGTGATGGAGGCGGTCAAGCAAGACGCCACGGACCTCTTGGCGAAGATCGTTGGCGTTGCGCTGGACGTCGGACAGCAGCGTGTAGAGGTTTACGAGCGTCGGCACGTCTAGTTCGGTGAGTGACATCACATCGTGCTGCTCAAGCGCGTCGATCAACAGAAGCGCATCTGCGTACACCGAGATGTCGGGCTCTTCTCGTGGACCATCGTCCTGTTCAACCGTGTGCGGATCGACGAGTGGCGACGCTGTTGGCGTCTCGCTTTCAGAGAGGGTGCCGTCCCGATCGTCGATAGTGAATCGCGGATGGAGACTCATGACGGTGGCATACGGTTCAGCCCCGGGTGGGAGGCGATCGAGATCGAACGACCCAGTCGCATCGGCGACACGCTCAAACAGCGTCTCAAACTGCTCTCGCTGGAGCGGGACGGTCTCACTGTCGGCCTGATACTCGATCAGCACTCGGTGTTGCTGGACGTCGGTAATTTGAAACGGCTTCTGAGAGAGCGGAGTGAGGAGTGTAGCGTCTGCTGGAAGCTCCTCCACGTTGTCGAGGAGATTGTCCCACGTCACTCGAAACGACATACTGGCGATTCAGTACTGCGAGACAAAAGCATACGGGCGTGTGTGATAGCTCTCTCCGTGATTAACCAACAGAAACAACGGAAGCGCCAGCTTGTTGGTTAATTTCTGAGCCTATCCTCAGAGGATCTTTCCAAGGTCCCCAGTACTGCCTAGGTGTGGGGTGACAGTGGTCGTTTCGTGAGTTCCGTCTGCCTGATTGAGATGGTAATATACTCACCACTTTCGGAGATTTCACGCGAGGCAGACAGTCCCACGCCACACGTGTTATCAGCAAGAATTCACGAAATGGTGGGGTGTCCTCAGAAGAGCAGAGGAGGTCGCTATGTATCCTGAAATTGCTGAAACGGTGGGGGGTGTTGTATAGATGAACAGGGAGTTGAAAATCACCCCAACAACAAGACTACGCGTTCGGTCGATCAGCACTGATATGCTCGAAATCGATATCTGCAAACCGAGCCGTATCCTTGAGAACTTCGACAGCGATCTCGGTATCGACTTGGAGCTGATACTCCCAAGCAGGACCACCGATCGAACCCGCCGTCACCTTTTCGCCTTCGGCGATACCTTGCATGTCGAGTTCACGGAGATGGTCTTTGAACCGTCGCTGACCGAGTTTGTCGGCATCGATTCGTGAGGCGACACTCTTGTACACGCCGTAGATCGGTTTGGCTCGGACGGGAGCATCCCCGGAAAGTTCCAGGGCAGTGAGCGCAGCAAGGGCAAGATGGGCTTGTGTCGTCATTTCACGCATAGCCTCAACGACGGCTTCTCGCTCAACGAGTGCCTGGGCTTCACGGGCGTGCTCCGCACCAACTTGGTCGTCACCGTGTTTATCCGCCAATTCGCCGGCTTTGCGGAGGTATTTGATCGCTTGACGAGCGTCGCCCGTATCTTGTGCCGAGAGTGCAGCGACGAGTGGGATCACGTCATCGGTCAGTACACCATTCCGAAACAGATACTCCTGCCCGGATTGGTCGATTTCGACGACAGTTCCCTGCGGAACTCCATCGGTGTCGACTTCGTTGATCGGAGCCAGTTCTGTATCGCGGAAAGCCTTCGCTGCGCGCCGGCGGAGGATCTGCTGGAGCTGCGTCGCATCATACGGTGAGAATAGGACGGAGTCGTCGTAGAGCGAACTCTTCACTTTCGGACTGAGATTATCCCGCCACTGTAGGTCGTTACTGATGCCGATGATGCTGGGGAAGACGTGGTCTTCAACGTAATCCTGCGCTCGAGCTCGGGGAAGACTGTAGAGAATCCGGTCGTCGTCTCCGAGCGTATCGATTTCGTCGAGGACGATGATGATCGTGCCACCGATCTCATTCATCGCCTCGAACATCATGTCCATCACGACGTCGGTTGCGTAACCAGTCGGCCGGCTGTTGCCGGTAAGTTCCTGGTAGATACGGGAAGCGGCCTTGTATGACGTTGAGAGATCATGCGATTCACAGGAGACATATGCCGTCGTGAGGTCCAGATGATCGGATTCTTCTTCGGCATGTGCCTGTAGTTCGGAGAGTTTGGCTTTCGCAGCGGCAGTTTTCCCTTGACCGGCCTTCCCGTGGAGGAACACGTTGTTGGCACCGACTCCGCGAGCCGCGGGAGCTAGTGACATATGAAGATCTTCCATCTCGTCAGTTCGTTCGGGGAGATTGTCGGGATGGTATTCCTCACGAAGGACCTCTTCTCGTTGGAAAATAGGCGAGGTATTCGAGAACTGGGTCATATGCGGAATCCTCTGAGCAAGAGATAATAAAACCCCGGTTACAGCAATGTCTTGAATGTCGTCAACCGGTGATTCCAAACGAAATAGACAGACCACACCCCCACCACCGTTTCAGCAATTCTCGTGCCAAAGAGTGGGGGCGATTAGTTCCAACCGAAATATACGTTACAGTACGAAGACACGGTTCTCAGCCACTGTTACCTCTATTTCAGCCGGATTAAAGACGCAGCGACAGTTATTATATTATATATTCTTTTCCTTTAGTAGTAGTAAGTGTAGTAGTAGGAGAGTAGATAGAGATGTTTAAACAAGTATAGCAACCTACATTTGAACAGTTTATAACAGATACACCTCTGGCGGGACTCGTCTTCGTATTCGACCCGATCTCTAATTCGGCTGAATTGCTGAAACAGTGGTGGGGGTCCCAACGGCATCCGTTACTTCGGTTTAATTGATCATCTGAGGATGTCGTGTTTTTCTTCCCCAGAGGAATTCTCGAGAGACGTGTACGGTCTCTAGTCTCCCGATAGAGGGCTTCCCAGTTCTCCAAATCGAGTGTTGACCACTTTCCCGTTTTGAGTAACGCACTCACTCGAATTCTAGAGAATGGTGTCTGACCAGCTACATTAATTCCTGAAACACTGGTGGGTGTCTGGTGAATTTATCAGTCGTCTTTAGCTAACATCGTTGGTAATACTCAAGGTTAGATTATAACTCAGAATAGTCGGAGAGTCAGTTCTATTGGCTGAGACGCTGTTCGCTACGAAATCAGACGATAAGAGATGCTGAAAACCAGTGTTTCTGGAGCTTTGAAAGGGTGTACGGACGAAATTTGCCCGAAAACAGCGTCTGCTGAGTATTACTGAGAGTATTATCTAAAGACGAATGCTATGACGGTATGGATACTAATGATATAGTTCCCCGCATCGCCCCCGTGTCGTGAGAATATGATGGGTTTCGGTGCGTATGAGCTGAGAAAGTACCACAGAGCCGTTCCCAAGGATTCTTTTTACACCGTTGAGTCTGAGTCGCCCCTAACCTCACAGAGTTAGGTCAGCAACCCCCCAGTCGCTAGGTAGGTCGTCGTCAATTCCGTGTTCTGCGACGAGCTGTCGAATCCGTTGTTCTAGGTCGTCATCTAGTTCAAATTCGTAATCCAATTCCTCCTGCCACTCCCAATATCGCGGTATCGTTGGTTCGAAGTCGCTAACTGCCCCCGCAGGTGCATCCAGCAGGTATCGTGTTCCCGAAATCTCACCAGACCGATATGGGAGTGTCTGTCGAACCGACTCGTCATTAACCAGTTTTTCTAGCAGTTCTACGGCTGAATGCTGGTCGGCATAGAACGCGTGTTCGAGCATCGCATTCACGAGCGGGAGACTTGACGAGGCGTGCTCGAAGATATCGTCCGCAACCGAATGGTCTGGATGCCCGACTCCCCAGCCGTACGGATGGAGTGCTTCTCTGACGAAATCGTATCCGTCTTCCTCAAGCTGATCAAGAATCGAACTGAAGAACTCTAATATCGGAACGGGGACGGCTTCAACACCGTCTGATAGTCGGGTACGGATAGTATAGCGACTGGAGACATTCTGGAGAATTGTCGTCACGTGTGGGAGGTCGTCGGTTGTCTCTGGATGGTAGGCGTTGAGAAACTCCGCAAGGAAGCTAAATCCTTCCGTCTGTGTTGCGTCGTCAAGTACGGTAATCAGTTCCTCTCGATACGCTCTGGAGATATTCCGATAGTTGTCAGATCTCCCTGATTCGTGTGCCGACGCCAACCGTGTCTCGTACGTCGCCATCGCCTGATGGAGGGCAGTTGAGTCTCCGTCGCGTACCGTCGCTAACAGGTCGTCTAGCTTTCCAATTCGTTCCTCGTTGGAATGCTCTTCAACGTCTTCCTGTTTTCTCTCGTCAGGATGGGTTGGGCTACTGCTCTCAAAACTCGTGTCCGTGGAACAGTCGTGGAGACGGAGTCGAGACAGTGTCTCAAACTCTTCTCCACAGTCGTCACACTCGTGGCTCATTACGCGTCTCTACAACAGACGTGGGCGTAATATTTGTGACGTGAAGCGATGATGGTAGCATATGAGCCATACGTATGCTCTCAGCATCCGAGTCGAATCATACGAGTTTAGCGGTGAGTTCTATCTCGTCGGCGACGGATACGCCACAGGCGGAGAGGTACTCAAACACGTCGCAACCGACCACATCTTAGCGATGAAGCAACGCCCACACGTCGCTGAGTACCTGCTTGAAACACTCCAAGGTGGAGAGAATGTGAGCAAGTCCGACTATGAGCAGGCAGACCCCGAGATCTCCTGTGGAGTCCATTTCGATGTTGACCATCAGCAGTTTCGGTTCTGGGCTGGGGATGAGACCGTCGAGATTGGAAGTCATCCGACAAAGAGTGAGCTACGCTCAATAGCCAACGACCTCTCGACGTAACTCCCCCTGTTGACGTGCCTACCCCAGCACAGACAAGTATCCTACCCGCATGGACAGGGTTGAATGCGTCTTGCCTTTGAAGACGGCACGATTCTGCTTGAAGACGCTCCTGATGCTGTGCCGTATGCTGAGTGGGACGAGCGTGTCGAGGAGTATCGGGCACGAGCACAACACTACTGCGACATCTGTGACTGGCTGGCTGACCCCAACGAGCAAGCAACGATTGAAGCATCCACAGCGACCGTAGCTGATGTTGAAGATGATGCCCGTGCGTACTCAGAGTTTCATTTCACTCCCTCGGTTGCTATCGAACCGCGGGACTATCAGCAGGAAGCCCTCTCAGCGTGGCAGGATAACGACCGTCAGGGAAGCGTTGTTCTCCCGACTGGAAGCGGAAAGACGTTCCTCGCTGTCCAAGCGATTGCTGATGCGGGGGTAAGTACGCTGGTCGTTGTGCCCACCATCGACTTGATGAACCAGTGGCACGCGACGCTCACCAACGCGTTCGGCGACCAACTCCCTGATGGGGTCGGTGTTCTCGGTGGCGGAAGCCACAATATCACAAACATCACGGTTACGACCTATGACTCCGCCTACCGCTATATCGACGAATACGGCGACAAGTTTGGACTCCTTGTGGTCGACGAGGTACACCACCTACCAGCTCCGACCTACCAGCAGATCCCTGAGATGACGATTGCCCCATATCGGCTCGGACTCACGGCCACCTACGAGCGTGCTGACGGCAAACACGAGGAGTTAGAAGACCTACTCGGTACTGTCGTCTATCGAGAAGACGTTGACGAGCTTGCTGGCGAGTTTCTTAGCGAGTACGAAACGATTCACCTCCAAGTCGGACTCACCATCGTAATTCCTTATGTAACTCTTGCTTCCCGGTGTTATCTGTATGTTACATAAGGAATTGATATCAGATGTCGTGTGAACGAACTCGAAAAACGCCCGTTGCGGGTCTGTCGTGTCATCGAGTGGGCGTAATTAGCGCAATAATCACGACCACAGAAGCGACTTACTCGGTAGTTGCTTCTTCCACAATCTCGATCTCCTCATCGGTGAGCCCGTACAGCCCGTAGACGATTTCGTCGATGAGCTTGTCTGTCTGCTTGATTTTCGCATTGATCTCCCCGGCGCGTTCCTTCGTCTGCAGGTAGTTCTCCAAGTCGTCAGCCACATTATTGACGTCGGGCAACTCGATCGTCCTCAGTCGATCGACGAGTGAATTTGTTTTCCTCGCCGTCTCTCGGAAGTTCGCGAAACCGCCTGCCTCGTCGACGGCAACCGGCACGAAGTGCTCGATCAGGTCTGCCTCGGTCTCTGTGAGGTTTGTGATCCGGAACGCGGGCAGAAATCCGTCTCCGTGTGGCCCTACTGGTCGGTCTCGTGGGCGTCCTCGTCGTGTGAAACGACGATGAATGCAGACGTGAATGGCGCGGTGAATATCCGTAGAACGATAACTCAGAGTCCCCCGACGGGGCATATGAGTAACGGCTGGTTGGCACAGCCCGGAGTCTTCCTGTTCGACCGCGAGAGCGGGTCGTTCAACATGAGAGGGCTCTTGTGTGGCACATTGTTGATGGACTGTAGTCTTGCTATTTTACGGGTGCGTGAATCAAATTAGGATCCCACCGCAGAGGTGCTTAGAAAGTCGATTAGTGTTTCCGCTCAGCTAGCGACGAATGTATCAACAATCTTCTACAGAAGAGCGACATGAGAGAACAGGAAGAGTGTGAACCTTAATATCCCAACACTCGGGATTCACCCCATCTTCAGGCGGGTGAGTACGTCAATAGGATAGTGTACCATCTTGTTGGGTGTTCCTATAGTAGATCCTATAGAGACTTCAGTAGCAAAGACGTTGCCAAGCAGAATGGTCATAGATCGCAACTGGTCGCTGCTCGTTCAATTGTAGACGGTGGGTAGCGACACCAAGCTAGTCGAAATCCAGCGAACATGAGACCGTGGGGTCGACTCCCCGCTCTACGACAGTGACGCGTTAGGTGGCACACACGTACCACAGGCCGGTCTAAGAATAGTACGTAATTGTGTGCAGATATTTGACTTCCTCCTCCGCCTGAAGGCGGAGAAATCCCGAACGTTGGGATATTAGGGTTTCGCGGTATCCGTCCGGGCATCTCGCGGTTGGAATCCGCGAGTCCGGTCGAATTGGATGACGCGTGGCTGAGCCAAACAGCCGTTACCGCTATCGTCCGAACCGAGCGGACGAGTCACGGTTAGCGGTTCTTGTCTGATGTTGTCCGCACCGTTCACGTCACCGTGAACGACCACTCCACATCGGTCGCACTTCCACAACCCACGTTCAACCCGACTGTCACTATCTTCGTACCCGCAGACACTACACGACGATGACGTACCACGTTCGTCCCGCATTTCCACTTCAATACCGTGTTCACGGGCCTTGTAGTCAATCAGGTTCATTACTCGCTTGTACGCCCAATTGTCGAGGCGCTTGTTTCCGTGGCGACCCCAATCGCTCTCGTCTACACCGCTCGGGTCGCCCACAACGAGCGTGCCAACACCGTGTTCGACGCACCGCTCGACGATATCCTTCGATAACGCGTGCAGGAAATGATCTTTCCGACGGGACAGCTTCTCACGCGCCCACTGTGCTTTCTTCGATGGGCCGTGGGTCCCCTCAGTCTGGTACTCTTCGCGTTGGAAGTAGTGCTTATCCTCCCGGAGTCGGTTGCCGGGGTACAACAAGGCCTCATCGGGAAACGCGACGACGGCAGGGTTACAGATACCGAGGTCAACACCAGCCACGTTCTCCCTCGGTGATTCGGCGGTGATGTCGTACTGACAGACGACGTGTAGCTCCCACCGTTGCTTGCCCGAGTTCCAGACAGCTCGGACTTGCTGGATGGTTTCCAACTCAACCTCGGGTGGCGTTTCGTACTCACAGAGGATGAAGTCGCGTCCATCCTTGTGGTTGGCTCCTTTGCTGAGTCGGAGCCGATCGTGCTTGTCGTCGTGGCGAATGCCGTTCGTCTTCCACGTCACCGTCGAACGCGGGTGTTCTTCGTGAACGCGGTTGCCGTGGACGTCGTAGTAGTTTTCCTTACGATAGCCCGGTGGGTTGTCTCTGTCATCATCGGAACCGTACCACGAACTGAAGGCTTCAGAAAGTTCTTCGAGAACGTTCTGACTGGACTGGCTGTGCAGTCCGTTATATTTGGAGTGGGTTTTCAGTTCGTTTTTCAGTTCGTCTTCGTCAGGGATTTCGCCGGTTTCGCCCCACCGCTCGCGGGCGTAGTAGTTGGCGACGTTCCACAGTTTTGATGCCGACCACCCGTGTCGGTCTAGCGCATCCACCACTTGTGAGTGGTTTTGGATGCAACAGACGTGTGTACGGCGGGTAGTCGTCATCTTAGCTATTCTTATGAGAGTGTACTGTTTAATAGCTTGGAATATCCAGTCGGGTGTTTTGAGTATGGATGGTTGAACGTATTGTCGGATTCATCCCGCACCTGAAGGTCTGTCTTTTACCCATACGTTCACCGAGCCTCAAACAGACGTTTCAGACGCTGTCGAGTCCGATCTATAGTCGCAAGATCGAGATAAGGAGTGATTCGGACGTTGATATCGGCAGCGGGAGGTTACTGAATACGGATATACGAGGCCGGCAAAATCGCTTCATAAAGGTGTTGTATCTGTAGATATCGGAACTTTTGCGCGGAATAATCGATTTCGGCAACGACTCGATTTGTGGGTAAGAGACAGACCTGAAGGTGCGCGTATTTTCCTTGCATTCTATAATCACCGACGAGCAATCCTGTCGTATGGCGCACAGCGACGACGAGATCATCGCAGAGATTCAACGGGTGGCAACAGCGGCTGACACAGACGGCCCACCAAGTACCCGTACGTTCAAAGAACACGGAACGATCGGACTCTCCGCTGTCGAAGATCAGTTTGGATCGTGGAATGCGGCGGTCGAAGCAGCGGGGTTTGAGCCGAACACAGCCACCAAAAAGATTCCACGGGATGCTCTGATCGAGGAGCTCCAGCGGCTACGCAACGTCCTCGACGAGATCCCAACAGGCGACCAGATGGACGAGCGCGGCGCGTACGCGTACATTACCTACTATGAACGGTTCGGATCGTGGGCTGATGCGCTTGAAGAAGTATTCGGTGAGGTGCCCGACCGGGAGTGGGAGCATGTCTCAGATGCCGAACTCCTCGCCGAGCTACAACAGCTCGCCGACGACGATGGCGAACCCCCAACAACAACAGATCTCAGAAAGCACGGCTCGCATTCGGTACAGACGTACGAAGACCGGTTTGGATCGTGGCGAACTGCCGTTGAGAAAGCAGGGTTTGAACCGCCGGCGTCACAGGCGGTGACAACGGCGGAGCTGCTTGCCGACCTTCGGCGACTCCGTGATGAGTTCGGGAGCAAGCCGACTACGACAATGGTCACCGAACACGGCCGCCACTCGACACAGACCTACTACTCGCGGTTTGACTCGTGGGATGCGGTTCTCGACGCAGCATTCGACGAGGGGGATTCAGAGTCAGCGAGCCATTAGTGAAACGCTGGCGCTCGCGGTTTTTTCGCAGGTGAGAGCAGCGCTGCTGGCCGGCATGAATCAAATAAAAAACCGCGTGTGGGTCGGCCCGTGTAGGCCGATAGTTATACGACGTGAGCTGCGGCCGCCACAACGACGTTAGTCGTTGCGCCGGGTCGCGAGCAGCGCGGCCGCGACGAGGGCGACCAGAGCGACGAGCGCGCCAAAGCCGGGCGTGCTGTCGTCGGTGCCGCCGTCGTCACCGTCGGAGCCACCGTCGTCACCGTCAGTGGAACCGTCGTCACCGTCGGTGCTGCCGTCGTCACCGTCGGTGCTGCCATCGTCACCGTCGGTGCTGCCGTCGTCACCGTCGGTGCTGCCGTCGTCACCGTCGGTGCTGCCGTCGTCGCCGTCAGATCCGTCGTCAGGATCCTGACGCTCTTCGACGATTTCGATTGCAACGGAGTCCGTCGCGTCGCCCGTGTCCGCTTCGAGCGTGTACGTGCCGGTCTCCAGATCAGTGGTGTCCATAGTCACACTGAACTGACCGTCGTTCTCCCACTCATCAACGGAGACGGAGTCAACGGAGTTGCTGTTCTGGTTGAGCACCTCTAGGACGATGGAGTTATCGTCAGGCTGGAAGTTGGTCGAGCCTTCGATGACCATCGTCTCGCCGGTTGCGACCGGGTTGACGCCGTCTGCCTGAGCCTCCTCGGGGTAGACGGAGTCAATCGAGACCGAGCCCTCGGTGACGCGGAAGGTCGTCGAGACCATCAGGTCGTCCGTAGCGTCGGCCTCGGTCGTCTGCGCGACGATCCGGTCACGAACCTGATTACCGGTCAGCGAGTTACTGTCATCGAGCTCGTCGATGAAGTCCCTCAGCTCACCGGTCGGGTCAACACTAACCTGGCTGGAGTTGGCGTCCGGAAGCACGCCGTCTCCGACCGTGCTGTCACGGCCGACGGAGATGATGTGTGCGGATGCAGCACCCTGGTCGAGGTCACTGACGTCAACGTCTTCCTCGTCGAATGTGCCGTCATTGTCGACGGAGATTGTATCAACGTCCGTGGTTCCGCGCTCGCCGACGAAGGCCACGACGACTTCGTCCTGGCCTTCCGCGGCGCCTTCAACAGAGATACTGCTATCCTCGACGGCGAACTGACCGTTTATCGTGCCGAAGTTACCGGAGAGATCGCCTGCCTGAACATTAATCGACGCGCGGGTACCGTCGTTGCTGCTCCACGCGGAGGTGTTGATCTCGGGTCCGAGTCTATCCCCGTCCTCGGCGTCGATTACGCCGATGTTGTACCGACCGGGGAGCGACAGGATGCTGCTGCCTTGGTTAAGTTGAACGTCTTCGACTTCGAACGTGTCGTCGGAGTCAACGTCGATGCTAGGCTGGCCGCCAATCTGAACGCGCTCCCAGTCGTCGTTATTGAGAGCGTAGATCTGGACTTGGTCGGCCGCCTCGGCGGAACCGTTCACGTCGACTTCCGAACCGATGACGTAGTCACCGGTCGGACTGTCGAGCGCGAGTTCGCCTTCAACAACTTCGAAGTCATCGTCGTCCTCCAAGTTATCGTCGTCCACTTGGGTGATGTCATCGACACCGTAGACCTCAACGGTGACGTCCGAAGTATCGAGCAGTCCTGTGTCAATCGAACCGGCAGCTGTCGTGCCGTCAATCTCGACGAGCGCGTAAGCGTAATCGCGCGTAGAGTCCGCCTCGTTGACATCTTGGACGTTCCGGAAGACGTCTTCAGCATCAGTTTGGCTAACCTCGTCTGCCCACGCACTTTCCTCAATCGCGACGACACGCACGTCGCCATCGGTCCCGCCACTCACAGTGTAGCCGGTGTTGCTACCCTGCGTGACGGAGTCCTCTGCCATTTCGAGCGTGAGATCATCTTCGTTGGTGAGTTCGATCGTGTACTCTTCGACTACGCCGCTCTGGTCGAGCTCATCGTTACCCTCGAAGATGACCGTGTACGCACCAGCATCCTCGCTTGAGAGGTCAAGGCCAACACTGGCGTCCTCACCGCTCTCGTTCTCACCGTAGCTAATGACATCTTGGCCGTTCCCATCAGGGTCGTTGGTGAGAACCTCACCGGTGATGTCGTCGCCGTTCGGGTCTTCAACCGTGATGGCGAGGTTTTCTGCGTCACCGAAGTTCCACTCGGCGAAGATTTTGAGATTTTCTGCGGCGGTGGGACCGACCTGTGAGACGTCGTTCCCGCTCCCGGTGAGTTGAACCTCACTGGTGGTGATCCGTGGCTCAACGACATTAACGCTGAATCCACCGTCACCATCTGTGGGACCGTTCAGATCGTAGGTACCAGTATTCTCATCGTTTGGAATCGGAAGCTGAAGCGGACTACCCTCGCGGTTGCCGGCAGTACCCGAAAGATCCTGTGCATCGATTGTACCACCGTTAACGGAGGCATTCGGCGGGATGAAGTTGATCGTGTCTTCACCCTGGTAGATACTGGAGCCGTCGAAGGCGTTGTTGCTGCCAGCACTACGCTGTGCTTGACTCGAGGTGGTAACAAAGGCGGTGTCGGTGAGGACTCCTGTCTGAGGGGCTGGGTCGTCTACACCCGCGGAGAATCCACCAACTGTACTTTGATTGAACAAGTGAGCAGTAAGCTCGCCGGGGACTCCGGTATCGTTATCAGTGGCAACGCTGACACTACCGCCGCCGCCATCGGAAATCCCCGTGCTACTGTTGATACCGGCGATGATCGGAGTTCCGGAGGAATTTTCATACGTTAGGACGATGGCTGCATCTGAGCCAGCTCCATCGAAATAGCTGTTCACGTCCACCGCTACGTTTCCGCTCTCTTCGACTTGGTCATTGAAGGTGACTTCTGAATTACTACCGTCAACGGCCGCTGCAGGCGCAGCAGCGAAGCCGACAGCCACCATGGAAATGACCATGATCACACTGAAGAAGACCGCGTTGGCCTTCGAGCGTGTATTATTGTCGTTTGTCATTGTTTGTTGTCTTATCTACAGTGCGACAGTCTGCTTTGTCCTCGCCTCGTTTGCCCGTTCATCGGTGACCGACATTGTATCGAGGGCGCGACCGGACTTGGCTTGGATTACTCGCATTGATGTCGCATTGTCTGCGTTGGCAGGGGTACAGCGTATTGGACAATCACCGCCGGATATAAATGCTTTGTGTGCCTCTCAGAGTGTGTGAATGCCACGCACAGGACGTAGCAAGCGTCAGACGGTCGTTTTCAAATTTGAGAGAGGGATAGAATAGCCGCAACAGGTAGTGAGATACTCGGGCTCAGCTGGGGCCGTGCGTTCCATCCGACCGGAACATCTACATACGCGCTTTGTTTTGATCAAGACGGGTTCGGACCCCCTCAGGCGACTGGGTGCTGTTTCTTAGGTAGGGGACTTGCCCAGTCGTCTGCGTTCCCACACAGACTTCGAGAAGCTCCAACTATGCGTCCGCGTCGTCGAACGCCGCCGCAGCCGCCTCACCCCACGAACCGAAGCGACGCTGATATGTGGCAAGTCCGTACTCGCCGTCACGAGCGACATCTGTTGAGGTTGGTCGCTCTCCGAGTTCGTCGCAGAGACGATGGAGATCAGCGATGAGCTCGGCGTCCGTGATCTTGTTTCGGTCTGGTGTGTCGAGACCAGCCGCCTCCAGTGCGTCAGTCCACGAGTCAAACCGTCGCATATAGGTGCTTGTACTGTGGGATCCGTGTTTGCGCATGTCTTCCGAGGTCGGCGAGTGACCGAGGTCGTCAGCAAGCGCCTGTAGATCCGCGAGCAGGTCACCCGTAGACACACGTGGACCGAAGTCGGGGTTGCTTGGCGTCAACTGCGCACCGTCTTGTGATCCCCGGGCACTGAGTGGTGGTGTCACGTCGTCGAAGATCTCGACGAGCGCCGCCGTCCATGAGCCGAAGCGGTTCTTGTACGTTGCCGACGCGTACGCACCCTGCGCGTCCATTTTGGCTTTTGTGGGTGCGTGCCCAACCTCGTCGCGGAGTCGCTGGAGTTCCGTGGCCAGTTCATCGTCCGAAATCGTGGTCCCGCCTTGGCGTGGCTCGAAGCCCGCTCGTTTGACCCCTGCGTTCCACGACCCGAAGCGCCGGTGGATCGTGCTGTCTGAGATATCGCTGTACTCATCGAACTCGGAAACCGACGGCGCTCCGTCACTACCGGCGATGTCGGCGAGGCGACGGAGCTCGTCAAGGAGTTCCTCGTCTGAGTATGCTTTGGTGTCTGACCCCTCGTTGCCCCCTCATCGATAGCGTCGGTTGGAACGGTCTCGAACGCGGCGTCGAGCGCGTCGTCCCACGAACCAAACCGGCTGTAGTACGTCTGGCACGAATATGACCCGTGCTCGCGAACGACCGTTGTCGTAGGTCTCCCTCCCAAGTCGTCGTGAAGCCGCCGCAACTCGGCGAGTAGCTCTTCGGTGGTCACGCGCTGTGGCGGCGGTGGCTCGAAGCCGGCCGCTTTGAGTGCGTCTCGCCACGAGCCGAACCGGTCTCGATACGTCGTTCTCGCGTGGGTACCGCGTTCTTGGACATCGACCGTCGTCGGACGTTGACCATCGTTTGCTTCGGCGAGTCGTTGTAGCTCTGCGATGAGTTCAGCGTCAGAGACGTGTTCCCACTCGCGGTCTGGCACCTCTCCGAAGGCCTCCTCAAGCGCGTCCGCCCACGAGCCGAACCGCTCGTAGTACGTGATGTACGCGTACGCGCCATGTTCGTCCATCTGATCGGCAGTCGGAATCTGGCCCACCTCATTACGAAGCCAGCGGAGTTCAGCGATGAGTTCGTCGCGTGGGATCTTGTCGGGTGGTGATTTCGAGTCGAGACCGGCCTGCTCGACTGCAGCCCTCCACGAGCCAAAGCGGTGCATTACCGTGGACGATGACTGCTCGGCATGATCGTCGAACACGCACCTGCTCGGCACTCCATCAACGTCAGGGAGATCTGCGACGCGACGGATCTCGTCGAGAATCTCTTCATCGTTGTGCGAGGGCATATCCGGGAGAGCGCCGGCCGGCCCTATGAGTGTTCTGGGAACTATTCTGTGCGTATACTACGTCGGGTTGACTGGTTCGTATACGAAAAGAGCCGAGCCATGGGCGTGACAGGCCCTTTTGGGGCAATGTGAACTCACGATGCTTGATTAGTGGCTGAACCTCGTATTGACGGGTGACCAGTCTGATCTTCTGGTCGTCGCAGCCCTTGTCACCGTGCAGAATATCAATATCCTCGGGGGATTATACAGATACAAGGAGAATACCTGCGGCTTCAGCCGCAGGATGAATCCGACAATTCTGAACCAATCCACGCAGGGATAGCCAGCCGGAGATTTGACAATCCGTAGCTTAAAATCGGTACTTCCCAACCGGTCTGAGAGCTGTAGCTAAAACGTAGCTCTCATGAGGAAGATGTCTGGTTGAGTGAATGTGTTCACGATTCCTCAGCCAGACGGTTCTCTTTCAGCCACAGACGTGAAAGAACTAGCGGAAGGTCTCGTTGAACAGCTCCCGCTGCCGGGAATCGAGGGCTCGCCCCTCGATCCCGGCGAGATCTGGGTTGTCGTCACCCTTGCAGCAGTGAACCAGACTTCTGTCTGGGAAACCTGCAAAGACAACGACAACGCTCCCTGTGACGACACTGTCATGGACTGGCTCGATACTCTCAACCGAGAGTGGCTAGAACGGATTGCTAACGACCTTCTCAAGGAGATGGCAATGACGATCCTCGACCCTGACCGGTCGAGGATCGTCTCCATTGATTTCGTTGATAACCCCTACCACGGGACGTACGACGACGAGAGCGGCGAACTCTGTCGAATGGCGGCTAAAGACGGTACAACAACGTGTCACCGCTACTGCTCAGCATACCTCGTTTCAAACGGGAAGCCGGTGACGTTGGCTATGACGTACGTGCGAAGTGATGAGAGTGAGGCCGATGCGGTCGAGCGTATCCTCGACCGCATCGAGGCCTATCCTCTCGAGATAGACCTTCTGTTGGCTGATCGCGGCTTCTACAACGAACGCATCCTGCGGCGGTCACGTGACATTGCTGCGACTGTCGTTCCCGTCCAAAAGAAGGGCAAACGCATGAAGAGGAAGCTAGACACGCACTGTTCGTACATGACGACCTATCGGATGTACAAAGACTGCAAGCGGGAACTGAAATTCCCGCTTGCAGTCGCTGTCTCGTATCAAGCCGGAGACCGTGGCAAGAGCGGAGAGGTCGTTCGTGGCTATGTGGCGTGCGATCTGGCTGATCGCACGCCCAAGCAGGTCGAACGACTCTATCAGAAACGTTCGGCGATTGAGACGAGTTATCGCGTCTTCCGTCAAGCACGGGTGGTAACGACGACACAAGATCCAATCGTCCGCTTTGCGTTCGTCCTGGTTGGGTTCTTGCTGGAGAACCTCTGGCTCGTGCTTCGTTGGGCGGTCGTCGCCCGCCCACGGCGGGGCGGGCGCGACCTCCCTGAAGAGTTCACATTCAAAACGTTCTCTGACTGGATCAGACATGCATTAGAGGAAGAACTAGAGCGGAGTTGGAAGGTCGAAATGAACGGTGTCGGTGTGCCGGAGGCGTACGCACCGGCCGCGGGCTGAGCAAGCCCGCGGCCTTAGTAAGCGTCTCCTGAGCTACAGCACTCGTCTCTGACGGCTAGGTAAGATTCCCTCGCTTGATTCTCTTCGTCTGTGAGTTCTATATCTACCTTCACACAGCTACCACTCATAGTGATTAAGATAAATCCTTGCCAATAAGATACGGCCAAATGTTTGGTTCGGTGATCGCGCTCAG
>NZ_JAODIX010000055.1 GCF_026586675.1 Halorubrum yunnanense | reverse complement strand
CTGAGGCGGTCGAATTCTGCCATAGACACTCAGAACTCGTCCGCCTCATCCTCTAAATTAACGCGATGCAACGATCTACCACCGTCTGTTTATAAGTCGATACTCGCGGCGACCTCCCGGAACTCGGGGTCGTACACCTCCAGCGCGTGGACGCGCCACCGGATCGGGTCGAACTCGGCGGCGACGAGGTCGGCGACGACGCCGGGTTTCGGATCGCCACCGCGTGCCACGGTGACGTGCGGCGTGAACTCGTCGCCTTCGATCCCCTCGATCGGCCCGTAGAGGCCACAAAGCCGACGGTGAAGCCGGACGAGCCTCTCGCTCTCGACCGCGAGGTACACCACCGGCCGCGAGCCGGACGCGGGCGCGTCGAAGACGTCGAGTCCGGTCACCGCGACGTCGAACGGGCCGATCCCCGAGAGAACGGGTCGGGGGTCCTCGCGCAGGGCCTCGAGCGCGTCGGGCTTAGACGGGGTCGGTTCGCCGCCAGCGACGCGGTCCGGGACGTCGTCGACCCCGAGCCGCTTGCAGACGAGGGTGTGGCGGTCGCGCACCCGCTCGAACCCCGATGGTTTCGGGTGGAGATCGGTCGCGAGGTCGGCTATCGCGGGCGGGAGCGGGACGTTCAGGCTGAACACGTCTCAGAGCCGGTCGGTGAGCCGTAAGGCGATCAGGACGACGATGGCGACGGCGATCAGCGTCGGGAGCGCCTCGATCAGCGCGAATGTGATGTCCAGCACCGTTCCGAGGATCTCCAGGAGAAGCCACACGATAGCGAGCCCCAAGATCACTTTCAGGAGGTCGTCGACGTCGATATCGGCGCGGTCCGCGCCCGTGCTGTCCATGGCGGAGGGAACGTCGCGGATCGGCAAAAAGGCCACCGAGACGCCGCCCGCGGAACGGCTTCCCGGCGGAGGGCCCGTCTCGCGATCAGACATTTAAAAACCCCGCCGTACCCAACGGAAGCCATGAGCCTCATCGCGTTCGACTTCGACGGCACGCTCTCCGACTCCGAGATGACGGTCCTGCTCGCCGAGCGCGCGGGCGTCGCCGACGAGGTGGCGGCGATCACGGAGCGGGCGATGAACGACGAGCTCAGCTACGCCGAGAGCCTCTACCAGCGGGCGGAGCTGCTCGGCGGGCTCGACGAGGACGACGTCGCGGCCGCGTTCGACGAGGTGGCGCTCCGGCCGGACGCCGGCGACCTGATCGGGCGCCTCCAGGCCGACGGCCACCACGTCGCGGTGCTCACGGGCGGCTTCGAGCGCGGCGTCGAGCGCGCGCTCGCGACGGCGGGCGTCGAGGCCGACACGGTCGTCGCCAACCGCCTGCCGACGGCCGGCGGGAAGCTCGCCGGCGACGCCGAGGGGCCGCTCATCGAGGGGACGAAGGACGACGCGCTGGCCGAGCTCGCCGGCGACCTCGGCGTCCCGATGAGCGAGACCGTCGCGATCGGCGACGGCGCGAACGACCTCCCGATGCTGGAGGTGGCCGGGCTCGCGGTGGGGTTCGACCCGAAGGACGCGGTCCGGCCCGTCTGCGACGACGTCGTCGCCTCCATGTTCCGGCTCGGGGAGGTGCTGGAAGGCCGCGGCGTGCTGTCGACCGAGGCGTAGGATGGTCGATCGTCGGGCCCGCACGCGACGACCGCCGAGTCCGACCACACTGTTTGGACTGGGCCTTAATAAGCGGGGGAGCGAACGCGGAAGCATGAACGGCGTTGCCGGGGTGATCAGATGCTTCCGACGCTGACGTATCTCCAGTTCCATCTCGTCTTCAGTCTCCCCGTGGTCGCGGCGCTGTGGTACCTCGCGCCGCGGTACGACATCGTGCGCCGGCGACGCGCGACGGCCGGGATCGCGATCCTCGTCGCCATCGCGTACGTGTACACGACCCCGTGGATCAGCTACATGATCCGACGCGGGGCGTGGTCGTACGCAGACGGGGCGGTGCTCGTCCGCGCGCTGTCGATCCCGCTCGGCGAGTACCTCTTCTTCACCATCCAGACGGTCGTCACCGGCTTCGCGCTCCACCTGATCGGGTTCGACCCGACGTTCCGCGAGGGCGACTTCGACCGGGCGCCCCGGATCGCCGGCGTCGTCGCCGGCCTCGCGATGGTCGGCGGCGGGCTCTGGCTCGTGACGCTCGACCCGTCGTACCTCTACCTCGGGGGGCTGATCGCGTGGGTCGGCCCGGTCTTCGCGCTCCAGTGGGCGGTGGGGGGCGGCTACCTGATCCGGACGCCGCGGATGTGGCTCGCGGCGACGCTGATCCCGGCCGCGTACTTCTGGGTCGCCGACCGGATCGCGATCGGGATGGGGACCTGGGGGCTCTCGCCCGAACTCACGAGCGGGATCGCCGTCCTAGGGCTCCCGATCGAGGAGATGCTGTTCTTCGCCTCGGCCGGGGTGATGACGGTGAACGGGCTCGTGCTGTTCGAGTGGGTGCTCGACTGGAACGACCGGCGCGGGCGCCCGACCGAGTCGCCGGCCGACGCGTTCGATCGGGAGTCGGAGACCGAACCGGAGCCCGACCCGGCCGAGCCGAAGCGGGGATCCCCCGACCCCGTCGATGACTGAGGCCGCGACGCGCTCGGCGGGGCGGCGCGAGGCGGCGCCTATCGAGGGCGACGACCGCGCCCGGTCGGCGGTCGACCGGTGGTTCGCGCTGTACCCCGCGCTGGCGCTCGCGGCGCTGCTGCCGGTGGGCGCCGTGACCCCCCTGTTTCCGGTCGAGGTCGGCGTGGCGACGTTCGCGCTCGGGACGCTCGTCGTCGGCATGGCCCACGGCGCGGTCGACCACCTGGTCCCCCTCCGGGCGGCGACCGACGTCTCGCTCCGGCGGTCGATCGGAGTCGTCTCCGTCGCCTACGCGGTCCTCGGCGGGGCCGTCGTCGCGGCGTTCTTCCTCGCGCCCGTGGGCGCGTTCGTCGGGTTCATCGCCCTCACGTGGCTCCACTGGGGGCAGGGCGACGTCGCGGCGCTCGTCGTCGCCGGCGTCGACCACCTGCCGACCGCGGCCGAGCGCTGGCTGAGCCTCGTGGTCCGGGGCGGGCTCCCGATGGGCGTCCCGCTGCTCGCGCACCCCGGCGAGTACCGGCTGGTCGCCGAGTGGATCGTCGGCCTGTTCGTCGTCGACGCGAGCGCCGCGGCCGCCGCGGTCGACCCCGTCTTCGTCCCGGCGACGCGGCTGGCCGTCGGCGCGTTCATGATCGGGGCGACGGCGCTGTCGGTCGGGCTGGGCTACCGGCGGGTCCGGGCGGGTGCCTCGCGACGGGGCTGGCTCCGGGACGCTGGCGAGGTGGCGGCGCTGTGGGCGTGGTTCCTGCTCGCCGCGCCGGTGTTCGCGATCGGGGTGTACTTCGCGCTCTGGCACGCGCTCCGGCACGTCGGCCGGCTCGTCCTCGTCGACGACCGGGCGTCCGCGGCGCTCGGCGACGGCGACCTGCTCGGTTCCCTCTCGCGGTTCGGGCGCGACGCCGCGCCGCTCACCCTCGGCGGGTTCCTCGTCGTCGGCGCGGTCGGGCTCTCGGTCCCCGCCGGGGTCGCGGCGGCCGGCGACCTGCTCGGCGTGTCGCTCGTCGCCATCGCGGCGATGACGCTCCCCCACGTGGTCGTTGTCGCGTGGCTCGACCGGAAACAGGGAGTCTGGCGGCCGGGCGTCGGGGGATGAGGAGGAGAGGGGTCGGCCACCGCGCCTCTCTTGGCTCCGGAAAGCGTACGCCCGAGGGATGGACGAGATCGCGATCCGCGACCCGCGGCCGGGCGATGCCGACGAGGTGGAGGCGCTCATCACGTCGCACTTCAGCGAGGGGAGCGCTTACGGCGTCGACCTCGGCGTGAACGACCCGACGTACCGCGTGCTGGTCGCGGTGGAGGCCGGAGGCGACGGCGAGGGCGGTGACGCCGGAGGCGACGGCGAGGACGGTAACCCCGGAGGCGACGGCGAGGACGGTAACCCCGGAGGCGACGGCGAGGACGGTAACCCCGGAGGCAACGGCGAGGACGGTAACCCCGGAGGCGACGGCCCGATCCTCGGCGTGATGGCGCTCCGCGAGTTCGAGGCCCCGACCGCCGTCGCCGAGGAGATGTACTTCTTCGACGACCCCGACCTGCTCCCCGCCGCGGAGCTGTACGGCCACCTCGAGATGGGCTACGTCCGGGACGGCGCGACGGGGCGGGGGATCGGGAGCCGGCTGCTCGGTCGCCTCCACGCTATCGGGGCGGAGCGCGGCGTGGACCTGTTCCTCGCGGACTCCTGGTACCACGGCGGCGACGACTCCCCAGAGGGGTTGTTCGACAAACACGGCTACGAGACGGTCCACCGCGAGCCGATCGACCGGCCGGCCGCGGAGTGCCCGAAGTGCGAGGGCGAATGCACCTGCGAGGGAGCGCTCGCGGTGCGGCGCGCCGAGGAGGGAGCGCAGTGAACCACGACCGCGTCCACGCCCGGGAGCCGTCGCACCACGTCGACCGGTGGTCGGTCGGAGTGATCGAGTCGATCGACGAGCGCGACGGGCACGCCGTCGTGACGGTCCGGCCGGTCGGGTCGAATGGCGACGAGGGGAGCGGAACCGGAGACGACGGCGACGCCCCCGTGGAACTCGTGATCACGCTCGCCGTCAGGGACCTGTTCGTGGGGCGACTTCCCGTCGACGAGGGCGAGTCGCCGGTCGGCGAGCGCGCGTGGTATCGGAGGCGGGGCGGGTGAGGACGCGATATAAGTAGTTTATACCCGCGGAACGGGCGACACCGACGCGGTCAGCGGGGTTCCGGGGTCGGGTCGGGTTCGAACGGTCGGGCGCTCACTCCAGCTGGTGGTAGTCCAGCTCGTGGCCCTCGTCGAGCGCGGCCTGGACGGCCTCGCTCGGCTCGTTGACCGGTTCGGTCCGGAGGGACATCCCACCGACGTCGGCCGCGTCGAAGTAGACGTTCCGCAGCCAGTCGGGATCGACGTCGGGGTGGTCGGTGCGGTAGTGGGCGCCACGGGACTCCTCGCGCTCGAGCGCGCCGCGGAGTACCGCCTCGGCGGCGACGAACATGAACCCGGCGTCGACGGCGAGCTCGAACGACTCGCTCGTGACCGGGCCGACGCGCATGTCGGCGGCCCGTTCGCGGACGGCTTCGAGGCGGTCGAGCCCCTCCCGGAGCGACGACTCGTCGCGGAGGATCCCGGCGTGGTCCCACATCAGCTCCCGCAGGTCGGCGAGCACCGCGTCCACGTCGTGGTCGCCGTCGTGGCTCGCCATCGCGTTCAGGTCGCGCACGTGCGGTTCGACGAGCTCGGCGCGGAGGTCGTCCGGGACCTCGCCCGGGCCGTCGGCGCGGTCGGCGATCCGCTCGCCGGCGACGACGCCGTACGCGACGGTCTCGGCCAGCGAGTTGCCGCCGAGCCGGTTGGCGCCGTGGACCCCCGCCATCGTCTCGCCGATGGCGAACAGGCCGTCAACGTCGGTCTCGCCGTCGTCGTCGACGGCGACGCCGCCCATCCCGTAGTGGGAGGTCGGCGCCACCTCGACGGGCGCCTCGGCCATGTCCACGCCGAGGTCGTCGAATCGCTCGTACATCCGGGGGAGCCGCTCCTGAATGAACTCGGCGTCGCGGTGGGAGATGTCGAGGTAGACGCCGCCGTTCTCGGTGCCGCGGCCCTCGGCGACCTCCCGCGCGATCGCCCGGGCGACAACGTCGCGGGCGTCGAGCTCCATCTGGTCGGGCGAGTACCGCTCCATGAAGCGCTCGCCCTCGGCGTTGAACAGGCGACCGCCCTCGCCGCGGACCGCCTCGGTCACGAGCCGGCCGCTCCACGGCTCCCAGTCGGGGTCGCTCTCGTCGACGGCCATCCCGGTCGGGTGGAACTGCATGAACTCCATGTCCATCAGCGACGCGCCGGCATCGTACGCCAGCGCCGCCCCGTCGCCGTTGTTCTCGTCGTCGCGGGAGGTGTGACGGTTGTAGATGGCGGCGTGGCCGCCGGCCGCGAGGACGACCGTGCCGGCGTTGAAGAGGACAAACTCGCCGTCATCCATGTCGAACCCGACGGCGCCGTGCACCGCGTCGCCGTCGGAGACGAGCTTGGTGATCATCACGTTCTCGCGGTACGGGACAGACAGGCCCTGAGCCCGGTCGACGAGCGCGTTCAGCAGCGACTCGCCGGTGTGGTCGCCGGCGAAGGCGGTCCGGCGGAACGACTGGGCGCCGAAGAAGCGCTGGTCGATCTCACCGTCCTCGGTGCGCGAGTACTCCATCCCCCACTCGTCGAGCTCGCGGAGTCGCTCCGGCATCTGCTCGGTCACGGTCTCGACCTTCGCCGGGTCGTTGAGGAAGTGGCCCTCGTTGAGAGTGTCGGCGGCGTGAATCGGCGGTGAGTCCTCGGGGTCGTGGGTGCCGAGCGCGCCGTTGATTCCGCCACGGGCCCAGGTGGTGTGCGCGTCGCCGTGCCCTCGCTTGCCGAGGACTAAGGCGTCGTCGACCCCGCGCTCGGCGAGTTCGATCGCGGTCCGGGCGCCCGCGGCACCGGCGCCGATAACGAGGACGGAGACGTCCACGCGGTCGTACTCGACCGACATCTCGGAGTCAGTTGCTCGTCGTTCGCTCATGCCAACAGTACGGTCTCGAGCCTGATAAGACCCTCGCGCGCGTGCGCGTGTGCGAGAGGCAGACCCGAATTTCTGGCCGGGAGAGACCGCGTTTCGATCGGGCCGACAGGGTGCGGCGGTCGCGTCAGTCCCAGCCCGGCGTGCCGGGCGCGCCGGCGTCGTCCTCCAACTCGCGAGCGAGGCGGTCGCAGGACCCGGGATCGAGGTCGGATCGGTCGCCGTCGCCGTCGGCGCGCTCTGTCCACTCGCGGATCGCGCGTCCCGCCCACGAGTCCGCGTCGCGAGCCCGAGCGCGGGCCTCGGCCATGCGGTCGGGGTCGACCGACAGCGACCCCGGCCGCGAGCCAACGGCGGCGCCGACGAACCGGGCGCGGTCGTCGGCGGTGAGCGAGTCGGTCCGGACCCGGTCGACCACCCCGTCGAGGGCGTCGGGATCGGGGTACGCGAAGACGGTCGACCCGAGCGCCTGGGGGCCGAACGGGGGCGCGGGGAGGTCGTCTGGCGGCTCGTCGTCGAGGAGGCGGTCGCCGCCGTCGGCAGCCTCGACGCGCTCGCACTCCGTCTCCGCGTCGAGTTCGAGGTTGTGACCCGGGTACGTCGCGCAGGTCCGGGGGTAGCGGTCGTCGCCGTGGATCCGGCACTGGAGCGTCGTCGGGTCGAGGAAGACGCAGGCGTCGAGCCAGCGAGGCTCGTCGGTGCCGATCGGCGCGACCGGCTTCGGGGGGTTCCGGAGGCCGACCACGAAAACGGGGCGACCGCGGGCGGCGGCGACCTCGACCCCGTCGATCGAGACCGTCGCGTCGCGCTCGGCGGGCTCGAACAGCCGGGGGACGAGAGCGTCGGCGAGCCCGTCGTCGAGGAAGGCGGCGATCTCGTCGCGGGTGAGCGGGACCAAGTCGTACGCGTCGTCGAGGGGCGGGCGGTCGCCGGTGCGGTCGGAGCCCGCGGCGTCCGGCGCGAGGGGCCGCCAGTCGACGCAGCAGCCGGCACAGCCCTCGCAGCGGAGTTCCATGGGAGATCAACTGTGCGAACGGTTTACACACTTAAAAGGGATCGCCGGATTTCGAATCTGCATTTATATACAGACGCCGGTCGGCGCGCGCCTCCGAGTGGCCGCCCTTGGCGGCCATGAGGAGCGCGTGCGAGGGAGGCGGCGGGCCGGCGCGGCTCTGCCCGCGCCGGGCCGTCCGCCGAGGTTGGGGAGGCGTGTGGCGCGGTGCCGTGCGGGGTGGGACTCAAAGGGGCAGTCGCGCTCGGCGAACCCCAGCGACGCAAGCACCGCAGGAACGAGCGGAGCGAGTGACGAGGAGCGCAGCGAGCTGTGGGAGCCGAGCGCGGCTGGGGCTTTGGAGGGCTTCACCGGCGATCCCTACTCGACCGTTTATAAACGAGCGGCTAGGGCTTTCGAAGCGTTCACCGCGGCACCACCGACGATATATAAATAAACGTACGAGTCAGGGCGCGATACCGACCGTCAGCAGCGTCCCCCACGTGCGGTAGCGGTCGACCATCGCCTCGCGGGAGTCCCAGTCGTCGGTCGGGAACGCTTCGGCGTCCGGAATCTCGATCTCGCGGTCGGGGACGGTGTCTTGTTCGGCGACGTACAGGCCCGCCTCGCGGAACGCCTCGCGATACTCCTCGCGGCTCCACAGCGTCATCTCCACCGCGATGTTCTCCTGCCACGCGTGGGTCGCCTCGCTCTCAGCGTAGTAGTTGACCGCGCAGTAGAAGGTGCCGCCGGGCTTCAGCACGCGCCGGATCTCCCGGAGCGTGTTGTGCGGGTCGGCCGCGTAGTAGAACGCCTCCATCGAGAAGACGTGGTCGAGCGAGTCGTCGGCGAAGGGGAGCGCGTCGAAGTCGCCGACGAGGAAGCCGACCGCGTCGTCGTCGGTGTAGCGCCGGGCGTTGCGCGCCATCTCCGGCGCGCCGTCGAGGCCGTACCCGCGACCGATGCCGCGCTCGCGGAGCGCGCGGAGCGCGTAGCCGGAACCGGTGCCGAGATCGAGGACGGCGTCGTCCGGCTCAATCGGCAGCCGCGCGAGCACGTGTTTCGCGGTGTGCCAGTGTCTGTCTTCCATTCCGCGGTCCTTCCCCGACGTCGCCCACTGGTCGAACTCCTCGCGAACGCTCATGGGGGTACGACGGGGGGACGGGTGAAAACCGGTTCGGCGGGGAACGATCCACCCGGTGCGATCCCGGTCGAAAGCGTCGCCGTTTTATCCGCTGCCGACCCTTCAGGGAGTGTGAAGCGCCCGCAGAGCCTCCGTCGACCGAAGTTCCGGATCGCGGACTCCGCGCAGCAGGCGGTCGGCGGCTTCCTCCTCGCGGGGCCGTTCGTCGTCACCGGAGAGGTGTGGGACCTGGCCGCGGGCATGAACGCGGTGCAAGGGGGGCTGACCGCCGGGCTCGTCGGGCTGATCGGGTACGCCGCGCTCTACCGGGCCGACACCGGTCGCGACCCCGAGTCGGAAAAGGAGATCGGGGGGATCCCCGCTCGGTTCGTTTCGCTGATGGCCGTCGCGTTCGGCTCCGTCATCGTCCTCGTGGTGCTGTTCGACGCGCCGGACACCTTCCTCGTCCGGCAGGGCGTGACGGGGATCGAGCTGTGGGCGACCACGGCCAAGGCCGTCGCAGTCAGCGCGGTGTTTAGCGTCGTCGGCGCCGCGACCGCCGACAGCGTGTTCTGAGGGTCGGACCCTTTTCCACTCTCGCCGGTCAGACGACCACCGAGACGACCGCAAAGAGGATCAGCACGCCGGCGATGTCGCAGACGTTGGTGACGACCGGGATGGTCGTGTCGTCGGGGTTGAACCCCATTCGGTAGGAGAGCTCGACGGCAGCGACGCTCGTGACGACGACGAGGACGGCGAGGAGCATCCCGGAGACGAGCGAGACGAGGAGCACCCGGCCGAGCCCGAGCGTCCCGCCGAGCGCGACGCCGATGGCCCACGCGGCGACGCCGACGATCCCGAAGACGGTTCCGGCGAGCGCGAACACGGCCCCGGCGTTCGCCCTGAGGTCGGGGTTCGACGGGTCGAGCTCGTAGGTCCCGAGGTAGAGCTGGGTGGTGAGCCGCGAGCAGGTGATCGACGCGAGGTTGCCGGCCGTGCCGATCTGGACCGGCACCAGCACCAGCAGCGCCGGGTTGCTGACGAGCACCGCCTCGTACGTCTGGAGGACCGTCCCGGAGACGAGCTGGAGCACCGACAGCGCGGCGAGCAGCGGGATCATCGTCCGGACGATCCGGCGGATCGACCACTCGTCCGTCATCGTCGTCTCCGAGGAGGACGTCGAGCGGGTCTCCGCGCCGCCGGAGTCGGTCACAGCACGGCCCCCACGATGTAGATCCCGACGAGGAGGAAGAAGACCCCGAACACGTCCCCGAGCGTCGTTACGACCGGCCCGATCACGTTGTCGGGGTCGAGCCCCCGGCGGTAGCCGACGAAGATGACGGCGATCAGCACCGAGATCATGAGTATCGCCGAGAGGAACCCCGCCACGACCATGATCCCGACCAGTTCGAGGAGACTCCCTTCAGTCCCCAAGAACGTCAGCCAGAGGTAGGTGACCACGGCGATGAAGACGGAGACAGTCATTCCGTTGATAAAGGAGGCGAGTATCGCGTTCCTGAGCCGCCGGTCGAGGCGAAACTGGGGCTCGATGAGCCCCTGGTGGAGCCCGGTCGAGAGGCGGGCGCCGAGCGAGCCGTACACCCCGCCGCGGGTCGCGAGGAACGCGGGGAGCAGGAGGAGGAGACCGGGGACCTCCGCGATGCCGGCGCGCATCGTCTCGGACCCGAGGATGGTGCCGGCGAACAGCCCGGCGACGAGGCTGACGAGGATCACCGGCAGCGCCTGTCGGTAGACATCGCGCGCGGTGTCGTGACCGGCCATCGTGCGTGCCGACGCGAGGGAGACTCAAAAACCGGTCGGCGTGGCGGTGTCGGAGACCGTTCGGGGGACGCGGCCCGCATGGTTAAGTCGGTCGGGCGGGTTTCGATCCCATGGACTACTCGCTCGCCGTCGAGAACGGGCCGGAAACGATCCCGGGCGGTACGGGACTTCTGCTCGTCCACCCGAGCATCGGCGAGACCGACCGGATCGACACGGACTTTTTAAAAACCGACACCGACGCGTTCCTCGTCGTCTCCACACGGACGACCGCGCGCGAGGTCGAACAGAAGCTGGAGTACTACGACGTCGACGAGACGAAGGCGACGATCCTCGACACGCTCTCCGTCGAGCGCGGGTACTCGCGGCGCTCCAGCGACGACGTGTTCTACGTCTCCGCCCCCGACGACCTCGACGGGGTCGTCGACCGGGTGGAGCGGTTCCTCACGGAGAACGAGGGGAAGCGGCGGGTGTCGGTCGACTCGCTCACCGAGATGGCGTACTACGCCGACGACGACGCGGTGTATGAGGCCGCCGCGGAGATCCTCGAGCTCCTCGACGAACACGACGCGGTCGGGATCTTCCACCTCTCCGAGGAGGTCCACGAGGTCGCGACGCTCGACCGGTTCCGGGACCTGTTCGAGGGCGTCATCGGGCTCGACGGCGACGGGAACGTCACCGTCGACGTGTAGGAGAAACGGAGCGACAGGAACCGGTCAGGAGTCGTCCTCGGCCATCGACTGGAACGTTTTTTCCGCCCACTTCACCGCGTAGGGGGCGCCGCGGTCGCGGTAGGCGGCGGTGTCGAGCGCGGCGAACGGCGCGGGGAGGTCGAGCCCGTGGCGGACGGCCGAGCAGGCGTACTCCGTCGCGCCCGCGAACTCGGTCTCGCCGCGGGCGACCTCGCCCGGGAGCCCGCCCAGGCGTCCCTCCAAGCGGTCGCCGGCGTCGAGCCACGCGTCGAACAGCCGCGGACGGCGTCCCTCCCACGACGCGAAGACGTCTCGGGTGTACAGCCCGACCCAGGCGTCGAACAGCGCGGCCGCGACCTGGAAGACGTCGGTCGGGCCGTGCCCCGTGGTCGAGGCGCCGGTGTCGGGGTCGGGCCGGCGGACCGCGGCGTCGAGGTCGGAGTAGCGTTTGCCGAAGAAGGGGAGAAAGCTCTCAGGGAGGCGGTCCGAGAGAGTCTCTTCCGGGACCGATCCGGGGGACGGCGAGGCGCCGACCTGTACCAGCCGGTCGGCGATCAGGAACGCGAGGAAGTCGTCGGGGGTTCCCTCCGCCCGCTTCTTGACGAGGACGGTCTGCGGGTCGGTCTGGGTCGTCCGGACGACGGTGCCGTCCCCGGGGAGGCCGACGGTGAACGCGGGGCCGGCGTACCGCCGGAGGAGCTCGGGGACTTCGTCTGCGAGCCACTCGGTCGGGAAGGCGGCTGGCGAGAGGTCGTCGACGAATAGTCCGAGATCCTCGGCCGATGCGGGCGGGAGGGTCTCGAAGTCCGCGTCGACGTCGAGGACGGGCGCTCCGGGGGCGTGGTCCTCGCGGACGGCATCGAGGTCGTCGTCGAGCGGTCGGGAGGTGAACATCAGGCGAGCACGTACGAGAGGATGATGAGTACGGACAGGGCCGCCGAGACGCCGATCGTTCCGAGTACGATCGTGGTGGATTTGCTCATGTCGGTCTCTGGGGACGCCGGTCGTTTAAAACTATATTACTTCGGCGGAGGGAGGCAGTTCGGGTGGAGAAGGGCCGGTTCCGAGAGAGCGAGGGAGCGATCGTCAGCGGGTTTATACGGATCCGCCCGATAGCCGAGATATGCGGATCCGTGACGCACTCGAGTCCGACGCCGAGGCGCTGGCAGCGGTGATCGGCCGCCCGGAAGATGTCGTGAGGAACATGATCCACGACCGCTCGGTTCGTGTCGCGGTGGGAGGCGGTAGCGACGGCGATGGGGACGACGGCGATAGCGATGGGGACGACGGCGATAGCGATGGGGACGACGGCGATAGCGATGGGGAGGACCGATACGGGAACGAACGCGGCAGCGACGACGAAGGGGACAACGACGACGAAGCCGACGAGAGGGAAGACGAGGTACTCGGCTTCGTTTCGTTCGACGTCCGCGGCGGGACGGTTCACGTGACCGATTTCGACGGGAGCGGATCGACGATCGAGCGGCTGTTCGAGGAGCCGCGGCGGTTCGCGCGCCGCGAGGAGATGGGCGTCGAGGTCGTCGTCCCGAACGACGAGGCGAGCAGCGAGGTCATCGAGGCGTCGGGGTTCGCGGCCACGGGGAGAGGCCCGCGGTTCGAGGGGCGACGGACCACCCGGTACCGGATCGACTTCGAGGAGTTGGACGAGCGGAACGGGAGGTGAGGAGACCGATCGATCGGATCTGATCGGACCGTCAGTCGAATCGCCGTTGAACGATCTCAAGCGCCGCTTCCCTGTCGTCCCAGTCGACGAACACCGCGACGGACGTGGCGCTCGTGATGAGGTCGATGATGTTGATCCCGTCTTCGGCCAGCGGCGCGATAATCTCCTGGATGACGCCGGGCTGGTTCGGGAGCTCGCCGCCGGTCACCCGGACGACGGCGATGGGGTCGGCGACGCTCACCGAGGAGAGCGCCTCATCGTCGACGACGGCCTCGTGGAGCAGCGCCTCGGCGGTCTCCGCGACGTCGACGTCGACGTAGAACGTGACCGAGTCCATGCCGGAGGCGACCGCGTCGATGTTGATCTCCTCCTCGCGGAGGGCGCTCGCGAGCTGCGAGAGGATACCGGCCCGGTTCCGGATCGCGCGGCCGGCGATGGTGAGACACGCGAGCGGCTCCTCGCGCATGTCGATCAGGCTCTCGAACTGCCCCTCGATTCGGGTCCCGCCCCTGAGGAGGTCACCGTGTTGGTAGTGGACGACCCGGACCGAGAGGTCCTCGTCCTTGTACGAGAGCGCTGACGGCGCGACAACCTCGGCGCCGCGGAAAGAGAGGTTCCGAAGCTCGTCGACGGTGATCCGACCAACGTTCCGCGCTCCCTCAACGACGCGGGGGTCGCCGGTCATGACGCCCTCGACGTCGGTGACGATCACGACCTCGTCGGCGTTCATGTAGTTGCCGAGCATGACCGCAGTCGTGTCGGAGCCCCCCCGGCCGAGCGTCGTGACGTTGCCGTCGTGGTCCTCCGCGAGGAAGCCGGTGATGATCGGGACAACGCCGTCGAGCCGCTCCGCGATGGCGTGCGCGCGCTTCTTGGTCTCCTCGATGTCGACCTCGCCGAGCTCGTCCGTGATCACCGGCCAGTCGGGGTGACCCGGTTCCAAGAAGACGGCGTCGATGTCGCGGACTGAGAGGGCCGCCTTGAGCATCCTGACGCTGGTTCGCTCGCCCATCGAGACGATCTCGGCGCGGTCGGGGTCGTCCGTCTCGAAGGTGATGTCGTCGAGGAGGTCGTCGGTGGTCGATCCCATCGCGCTCGCGACCACGGCGATCTCGTGGCCCGCCCCGACAGCGTTCGCGACGGAGTCCGCGGCGCGTTCGATCCGGTCGCCGCTGCCGAGACTCGTGCCGCCGAACTTGGCGACTACGCGCATACGTCCACCTCGTTGGAGAGATTCCGGTCGGCTCCGTCACTACGGGAGTTCCGGTCGGCTTCGTCGCTACGAGGGTTCCGGTCGGCTTCGTCGTTACGAGGGTTCCGGTCGGCTTCGCCGGCGGTGAGGAGAGAGCGACCACCGAGCGGTCGGGACGGGTCGTCGTCTCGGATCGGACGGGAGGCGGTTCGAGATCCCGGACTGAACGCCTGAGATCCCGAGGTGAAAGCGTGGTCAGCAGGCATGAGCGGCCGTAACGGAGGAAGCCGCATAACTGTGTCCACTTCGACAAGGGTCGCCCGAACGTGCGGTCGGGCGGGAGCGGCGGCTCTGAGGTTCGGCCCGTAGCGGGGTGGGGCGGGGAATTCCGACCGTCGTCACTCGTCCTGAATGCCCCACGCGTCGGGCATCTCGATGACGTATCGGCCGTCCTCCTGCAGGGAGATGATGTACTCCTGCCGGTCGTACAGCTCCATCAGGTTGAGCTCGTACTTCCCGGGGCTCACGATCCGGATGCTCTCGAACTGCTCGTTGAGCTCGTCTCGGAGCTTACCGATGTCGGGACGGGGGGCGTCCGGGTCGGCGGAGCCCTGGCGGTCCGCGCCGGATTCGGAGTCGACGGGTCGGCTCGCCCGGTCGAGCTCGTCGGGCGAGACGACGTCGGAACGGGTGCTCGCCTGCGCGACGTCTTCCTCGCTGCGTTCGTTGACATGTTCGGTGCCGGTCGACTCGTCGGGGGGAGTCGAAGTCGAGTCGGCGGGATCGGTTCGCGCGGCACGTTCGGTGTCGGAATCTGCCGGGCCGGCGTCGGCGGGAGTCGAGTCCGAAGGGGCGGAGTCGTCCGTCGCAGCGGCTTCCGCAGGGTTAGTCGATGGGGAATCGGTCGATTGAGGGTCAGTCGATGGGGAATCGGTCGATTGAGAGTCAGTCGATGGGAAATCGGTCGAGGGGAAGTCATCGCTCTGATCGGATCTGTTGTCCGAAGTCGGTGACGACTGCTCGGCCGGGGTCGATCCTTCGTCGGCCGTCGCGCCCGCGGGTTTGAACTGGAACTTGTTCCCACCGCAGTCCGGGCAGCCCGAGAGCATCTCCTTTGAGCCGTCGGGGAACGTCCGGCCGCAGGTGGTACACTGGTGGGGCATTTATTTTCGGGAGACGAGCGTGCTGATGAGGTTCTCGTCTTTGTGCAGCGTCTCGATCCGGTTGGCCGGGCCGATGACGGTGAGCTTCTGGGCGGACTTCCGCCCCATCAGCTTGTCGAGGAAGCTCTGGTCGCTCGTCTCGGCCTTCGGGTACGTCTCGATCTCGATTCCGGTGAAGTCGTCCGGGCTGATCTCGGTCATCGTCACCTCGATCAGCTTCGACTCCTCGTCGGGGGAGAGGCCCTCCTCTAAGATTACGATGTTGCCGTCGCGGACGCCGTCGAGGATGAGGCGGATCTTCTCCATACCGGTGAGCCCCTCCATCCGGGCGCCGCTTATCATGTCGATTCGGACGCCGTCATCCTCGGGGGCGTTAGAGGAGGCGTCGCCGTCGGCGTTAGGGGTCGGTCCGGGCATCAGCCGAAGTACTCCGCTATCTTGGTGTACACTTCGTCCATATTGTCGCCTTCAAGCGCCGAGAGGGGGATCGTCTCGTGCTGGGGGAAGGCGTTGGCGATCTGCTGGACGTCCGCTCCGGGAAGGTCCGTCTTGTTCGCGAGGATCAGCGCCGGGAGGTCCTGCGACTCGATGATCCCGATGAGCATCGTGTTTACCTGCGTGAACGGATCGTCGGTCGAGTCGAGCACGTAGATGACGCCATCGACGTCCTCGCGGAGCCAGTGCATCGCCTCGGCGACGCCCTCGGTCGCCTCGCGGGAGCGACGCACCGCGTCGTCCTTCTCCATGTCGTGGTCGAGGAACTCCTTGTAGTCGACCTTCGTCGTCACTCCCGGGGTGTCGACGATGTCGATCGTGACCGTCCGACCGTTCCGCTCGATCTCGACGTTCTCTTTGCGGCGAGCGCGTCGGGTCTCGTGCGGGATGTGGCTCTCGGGCCCGACGGCGTCGCCCGTCCAGTCGCGTGCGATCCGATTTGCGAGGGTCGTCTTTCCGGCGTTCGGCGGTCCGTAGATCCCGATCCGCTTGGGTTCGTCGGCCGCGAACAGCCCGTCGGTGACCCGTGATATGCTGTCTTTGAGATTCGTGAGCAGTCCCATCCTGACCTCCAATCCTGGTTTCTCCCGAACCAGCCGCGTCGCGTGCTACCGCCCGATCCGGCCGCGCCTGGGGTTCGTTCGGGGAATTACAGTAGAATCCACGCCCCTCTCACTTAAGAACTGCGTCAGACGCTCAGATCGGTCGATATTGGGCGCGTCTGGATTCGAGCCGCTCGATATCCAGTTCGTTTCGGATGTCAGAAATATACCGGCTGGAGTCGAGATCCCCACCCAGCGTGTCGTTCGGTAACGAGATTTTTTCTCGGGATGCATCGGATCTGACTGGGTCGAGCGCCGAGCAGTCGCTGTGCGTCTATCTGTCTTCTCGGTGGGACGTCCTCTCGGATACTCCAATATGGCAGAAGTTGTCGATGGTTCTCCTCCCCCACCCCTTCGTTTCGACTGGAGAGGGTCGGTTGGGTGGGTCGGGGTGTACTGGAGATTTTAATTCGCTGTTAGATGCATATAAAACATTAATCAGACCACAATCAAATAAATATGTTCTGATAACAAGTATATAGAGCCCTTTGTCGAGGGTACTGTTGTACTCTTTATAATATAAAGTCTTTCATTCTATTAGCCCCTACCGACACCCCCCACCCACCATATTCCCGTTCCACACGAAACGAAGGGGTGTGGGGGTACCCGAGAAATACTCCCTATCAAACACGGGCGAGCATGCTGCCTCGGTTCGGTGTGTCATAGCGTTCGATAGACAATCCCGTATCAGACGAGCGATACCGCCACGAGTACAACCGTGCTACCGGATACCGTGATCTCAGAGCGCTACGCTATCACGGGACCGTGCTACCAGGCCACCGTGCTGTCAGACCACCGGACCATCGGGAACAACCAGACCACCGAACCATCGGGAACAACCACCGCTTCCCGTGCGTAGGGGATGACTCCTCGTCCGCGATCGAGACTATTCGTGACAGGGAGTTTCGCCGGATCGCCGTCGGTTCCGATGCCCGTCTACGTCAATTTTCCTGCATGGAATCTCCCATATCGAACCTCCCGTATGGAATCTCCCAATACCGACTCGGAGCCTCTCGTGATTCGGATCTCCCGGTACTCCTCTGGGTTCCGCCTCCCCCTCTCTCGTCTCGACCCGTACTCTCACGCTCCGGATCGTCGACGGACTGTGTCCTCCGGCGCGGCCGCAGCCCTTCCTTTGTTCACTCCCGGACGACCGTTTCGAGTCCGGAGAGCAACACTTTAGTACCGCCTCTTCATCTGGTTCGACTGCATCAACTGGACATCGCGGAACACGAAATGTTCTGTATGTCACCGTTTCAGGCCGGAACGCGACACACCTCGCCTCCACGTGAGGTATTTCCACCTGAAACAGGGGGGTTCACATGGACGAAGGAGAGCACACATCACAGCCGGGCGAATCGGAGGATAGCGACGGGGAAACCGGTAGATCGACCGCGACGGACGAGGAAATTGACGATCCGTCTTCGAATCCCACCGACCCAGCGACGGAGGGTTCTCCCGAGAAATCCGGCGGTCACACCGAGGACGCAGCCGACACTCGACGATCCCACTCCGATACTGACGCGACTGCCGATGTCGACGTCACCGCCGACGCCCGAGTCGACGCCGGAAGCGGCGGCCGCGACCGCTCCTCTCCCGACGTCGACTTCGACGGCGTCGTCCTTGACGACGGCGACGACAACCAGGGCCTCTTCGACGACCTCCTCTCCGGCGAGCCGATCTTCGAGAACAAGGAGGTCCTCCGTCCCTCGTACACCCCGCACGAGCTCCCGCACCGGAACGACCAGATAAACCGGATGGCGACGATCCTCGTTTCCGCGCTCCGCGGGGAGACCCCCTCCAACATCCTCATTTACGGCAAGACCGGCACCGGCAAGACGGCGTCGGCGAAGTTCGTCTCCCAGGAGCTCGAGTCGACCTCCCAGAAGTACGACGTCCCCTGCGAGGTCGAGTACATCAACTGCGAGGTGACCGACACGCAGTACCGCGTCCTCGCCCAGCTCGCCAACACCTTCATCGAGAAGAACCAGCAGGTCATCGCGGGTCGTCTCGATAACTACCGAGAGCTCAGGTCCGAGGCGGCCGACGACCCCGGGGTGCTTGCCGGGACCGAGTTCCCGACGCTCGACGACCTCGACGCGCGGATCGACGAGCTCGAGACCGACGCCGATGAGATGGAGGAAGTCCCGATGACCGGCTGGCCGACCGACCGGGTGTATTCGACGTTCTTCGAGGCGGTCGACTACCACGAGCGCGTGGTCGTGATCATGCTCGACGAGATCGACAAGCTCGTCGAGAAGAGCGGCGACGACACCCTGTATAACCTCTCGCGGATGAACTCGGAGCTCAACCGGTCTCGGATCTCTATCATGGGGATCTCGAACGACCTGAAGTTCACCGACTTCCTCGACCCCCGCGTCAAGTCCAGCCTCGGCGAGGAGGAGATCGTCTTCCCCCCCTACGACGCCAACCAGCTCCGGGACATCCTCCAGCACCGCGCCGACATCGCGTTCAAGCAGGAGGCGCTCACCGACGACGTCATCCCCCTCTGTGCGGCGTTCGCCGCCCAGGAGCACGGCGACGCTCGCCGCGCACTCGACCTCCTCCGGACCGCGGGGGAGCTCGCCGAGCGCTCGCAGGCCGAGATCGTCGCCGAGAAACACGTCCGGCAGGCGCAGGACAAGATCGAACTCGACCGCGTCGTGGAAGTCGTCCGAACGCTCCCAACCCAGAGCAAGATCGTCCTGTTCGCCGTCATTCTCCTCGAAAAGAACGGTGTTCACAACATCAACACCGGCGAGGTGTTCAACATCTACAAGCGGCTGTGCGAGGAGATCGACGCGGACGTGCTCACGCAGCGCCGCGTCACCGACCTCATCAGCGAGCTCGATATGCTCGGGATCGTCAACGCGGTCGTCGTCTCCAAGGGGCGCTACGGCCGCACGAAGGAGATGGGGCTCTCGGTCCCCGTCGAGGAGACCGAAGCGGTGCTGCTGTCCGACTCCCGCCTCGGCGACATCGAGAACGCGCAGCCGTTCGTCCAGGCCCGGTTCGACAACTGACTCGCGTCGGCTCCGGCCGCGATTACGGAGAATTGAGGAGAAAGCCTCGCCGTTCACGGCGGGGATGAATCCGACAAACCCTCCACGAACCACGTTCGGCGTGCCGAAAGGATGTTTCAAGTAACCTGAGACGTATTTAATGGCAACCGAGGCGGTCTCTCCGCCCCACTAATCGGACAATATCGGGATTCCCTCATTTCAAGCGGAAGACACCCTCTTCCGTGTCGAAATAGGGTGTAGGCAGTCAGAAGTACCTCCGAATCCCATGCCGGGATAGGAGTAACGGCTGGTTGGCACAGCCAGTAGCCGTCATCGAGGCGTCTACAAACCTTCAACATCCCAACCCAGCGGTGCGGTGCCGTGGGAATCTTCGCCCTTCAGGGCGGAGAGGATGTCAACCGTACACTCCCGTCGAACCCGTGTACTCCCGTCTATCTCCCCTCACCCCGCCGCGCTCGCGACCGAACCTCCACCCGAAACCAGGGGCTCGCCGACCGTCTCTCCCCTCCCGACCGCAGCGAACGCGGCAGTTCCCTCCTCCCCGTCGACCGGGCTGAAATGTGTCCCCGCGGTCGTCGTGAGCACGTCGCTGAGCTCTGCCTGCCCGCTCGCGATCAGCCGCACGTAGCCGAGGTACGGGACGCGCACCCGCGCAACGCCGGTCACCCACTCCGCCCTGACGGGGGGCGCGAGCCCGTTCGCTTGGTCGTACGCCCCGTTGTTGTCACCGAGCGTAATGAACCCGTCGTGGGGCGCGGGACAGTGGCGGAGCTCGGCGCACCCCCCCGCGCTGTGGTACTCCCCCTCGGCGCGGTCGTACCAGTTTTCCCCCTCCTCGACGTGGAACATCGCCCGGTGGATGATCGGCGAGGCCGTGCGTCCTGGCGGCCGGTATATCACCACGGACCCGTACGAGTCGAACGTCCGGTAGTCGGTCGCCCGCCCCTCCTCGTACGTCACCACGCCGACGTCGTTGTCCGCCGCGTCGGGCGCGAGCCGTCCGGGCTCCGTCACGAAGACGAGGTCGCCGACCTCCATGTTGGGTTCCATACTCCCGGACTCGACGGCGACCATCGGCGGCCACACCCCGCTGACACCGAACAGGATCAGCCCGATCGCCAGCACGATGGCGACGCTCGAGAGCATCTCCCGGATCCACATCAACGCGCCCTCCCTGTCGTGGCGGAACCGATAGACGAGGCTCTCCGATTCCTTCGAGTCGGTTCCGCCGCCCCCCCGTACCGTTCGCTCGCTTTCGCGACCGTTCCCTCCGGAGAAATCCTCTCTTCCGCTCGGGTCGACCGTCTCAACGGTATCAGTGGGCTCGGTCGGTTCGGACGCCTCGGTCGGGTCAGTGGGCTCGGTCGGTTCGGACGCCTCGGTCGGGTCAGTGGACTCGGGCGCGTCAGCCGATTCGGAGGCTTCGGTCCGACCGGTCGACTCGGTCGACTCCGGCTCGTCGCCCTCGCCCCCGTCCTCGTCCGAGCCCTCGCTTCGCTCGGCCGGATCACGGTCGGTTCCCGGCCGATCCCCTTCGTCCATTACGTCCGGCTTGATGGGTTTCGGTTATAAGCTTCCGGGTCCCCGCTCTCACCGAGCCGCGGGACGGCGGCCCCCCGCTACGGCACCGCGGCCCCCTCCGGAACCGTTTTGAGTCGCACCCCCCTCTCGACTGTCGTGCCGCTGGAGTCGAACGCTCGGATCGTCAAGGAGCTCGCCAGGCGGGGATACAACGCGGAGCGGGAGGCGATCACCCTCCTGGCGAGCGCGCCGGACTCCGCGGCAGCCCTCGAATCAACCGTCGATCGCACCCCGGACGACGCCCTCCGTATCACGGTCGACCACGTCCGCGCGGCGGTCGGTCCGGACGACGCGGCGGACCCCGAGACCGCGACCGATTCCGGTCCGGAACCCGATCCCGACTCCCCGACCTCGACGGCCTCAACCCCCGACACACCCCCTGAAACGGACCGATCTCCAGTCGAAACAGAGGGGTCTGGAGGTGCCGTTCGCGTCGACTCGACGGACGGGGGCGCGGACCGCGTCGCCCCGGACTCCGACGTCAACCCCGAGTCCACCGTCACCGACGGCGAAACCGGCGGGAGCCCCGACCGCCGAGAGCTCGAGGTCGGCAACGACATGACCGGCCGGAGCACCGGGACCGGCGAGTACGCCGACTTCGTCCGGACGTTCCGCGACCGCTACGAACGCCTCTCGAAGGTCCTCCGAGGCCGCGTCAACCACCGGCCGGCAGAGGCGATCGCCGACATGCCCGGCGGCAGCGACGCCGCGATGATCGGGCTCGTCAACGACGTCCGCTCGACGAAGTCAGGCCACTGGCTCGTTGAGCTAGAGGACACGACCGGGACCTTCCCCGCGCTGGTGATGAAAGACAAGGGGCTCGCCGACCTCGTCGACGAGATCCTGATGGACGAGTGCGTCGCCGTCGAGGGGACCCTCGCCGACGACTCCGGAATCCTGTTCGCCGACTCGCTGCACTTCCCCGACGTCCCTCGGACGCACCGGACCGGCGCGGCCGACCGTCACGTCCAGGCCGCGCTGATCTCGGACGTCCACGTCGGGAGCGACGAGTTCATGGCCGACGCCTGGAGCCGGTTCACCGACTGGCTCCACACGCCCGAGGCCGACCCGGTCGAGTACCTCCTGCTCGCCGGCGACATGGTCGAAGGGGTCGGCGTCTACCCCGATCAGGACGAGGAGCTGGAGATCGTCGACATCTACGACCAGTACGAGGCGTTCGCGGAGCACCTCAAGGAGGTGCCGGGGGACACCGAGATCGTGATGATCCCCGGCAACCACGACGCGGTCCGGCTCGCGGAGCCCCAGCCCGGGTTTAACGACGAGATCCGCTCTATCATGGACGTCCACGACGCACAGATCGTCTCGAACCCGGCCACCGTCAGCGTCGAGGGCGTCGACGTCCTGATGTACCACGGCGTCTCGCTCGACGAGGTGATCGCGGAACTCCCCGAGGAGAAGGCGAGCTACGACGAGCCCCACAAGGCGATGTACCAGCTCTTAAAAAAGCGCCACGTGGCCCCGCAGTTTGGGGGGCACACCCGAGTCGCCCCGGAGGAGCGCGACTACCTCGTCATCGACGACGTCCCCGACGTGTTCCACACCGGCCACGTCCACAAGCTCGGCTGGGGGAAGTACCACAACGTCCTCGCGGTCAACTCCGGCTGCTGGCAGGCCCAGACCGACTTCCAGAAGTCCGTCAACATCGACCCCGACGCCGGGTACGCCCCTATCCTCGACCTCGACACGCTGGAGATGACCGTGCGGAAGTTCTCGTGACCCCTCGAAGTTCTCGTCACCACCTGACACCGTCGCGCTACCGGTCGATCTCGACTCGCCCGCTCGTCGCGCTGTTGAGCCGCTCGACCAGCTCCTCGGCCTCGGCCACGGGTACCCGGAGCACGAACCGCACGCGCTCGTCGTAGTCGGCGTCGAACTCGACGCCCGCGGACTCGATCACGCCTCGGACGGTCCCCGAGTCGTCGTACCCGGTCTCGACGACCAGCCGCCGGTGCGGCCGCTCCTCGGTCACCCCGGCCTCGTCGACCCCGTCTTTCACCGCTCGCGAGTAGGCGCGCGCGAGCCCCCCGACACCGAGGTTCGTCCCCCCGTAGTAGCGCGTGACCACCGCGACGACGTTCCGGATCTCGCGCTGCTGGAGGACGTTGAGTGCGGGCTTCCCGGCCGAGCCAGATGGCTCGCCGTCGTCGGAGGAGTACTCCCGGAGCATGGGGTCGCTCCCGGCCGTTCGCTCGGACGCGGCGCCGGCGGGCACCCGGTACGCGGGCACGTTGTGGCTCGCGTCGCCGTACTCGTCGCTGACGCGCTCGACGAGCCCCTCGGCCTCTCCGACCGTGTCGACCGGGGCGACGTGCCCGAGGAACTCCGAGCCCCGGACCTCGAACGTCGCCGTCGCGGGCTCGACGACCGTCCGGTAGGTACCGTCCGTCATGCGTCGGACCGTCTGTCGGCGGGTTCGGCGTCGCTCCCGGCAGGACCGTCGCTATCGACGGGCTCCCCGCCCCCGGCAGTCGAGCCTTCACCCCGTTCGAGCACCGCCTTCGTCGGCGGTGCGAGCCGGTACAGCCCGAGGAACGCGGCGACGCCGACGACCTCCGCTCCCTTCGCGACGATCGCCAGCGGATCGGCCGCGAGCGTCGACGCGACTTCGGCCCCGTACCAGCCGACGTAGCCGAGGAGGAACGCCCCGAGGGTCCCGGCGCCGAGCGCGTAGAGGCGCCGGTACTCGGGCGCGCGCAGCGTCGCGACCGCGACGGCGACCGTGAACGCGCCCCCGAGCAAGAACGCGTAGGGGCGCACGTCGGCCGGATCGCCCAGTCGCGGCCACGCCCACAGCAGGTGGACGGCGGCGCTCAGCCCGGCCGCCTGGACCGCGACCATCCGAAGCACTCGTTTCCTCGGCGCGTCGCGGCCGGCGTACCCGCTCTCTGTCTCTCCTCCCGACGCCGACGCGCTCATCGACTCACTCCCACGGATGGTTCCCGGGCGCGTCCGGCCACAGCGGATACCAGTACGACTCGTCGTCCTCGAGGCCGAGCTCCCCGTCTAACACGGACTGGAGCTTGAACTCGACCTGTTGGTTCCGGTCGCTCGCCCCCTTCGGGGAGAACGGGTAGTACGCCCCGCGCCGGAACGAGTAGATCCAGTAGGCGTCGGCCTCGTCGCGCTCGAACCCGAAGACGGCCGCGAGCAGCCGGGAGCCGAACCCCTCCTCGATGAACTGGTCGGCCGCAAAGTGGACGCTCGTCACGAGGTCCTCGGGGTCGTCGTCCTCGAGGACGAACCACTGGTAGCCGTGGTCGTCCTCGTGGCGGTGGAAGCCCGTGCCGGTCTCTATCTCGCCGGCCTCCAGGATGGCCTCGACGGTCTCGACGGCGTCGTCGAATCGGGTGCTGTCCACCCCGGAGAAACAGAGCGCGGCTTCCCCGCAGTGGTCGTAGCCGAGGTCGGCCTCCATCGTCATGTACGCGGTCGACATCCCGAAGAGGTCCTCGGGGTCGGCCTCGCGGGTCGCGTCCGCCTCCGCGCTCGTCCCGAGCACGGCGCGAATCGTGTCGAAGATACCCATTTATACGTAGATCCTAAGCGACGCGGGGTTTAGGAGGTTTGCGTCGGCGGCGTCGACCGGCGACGAGCGTCATTCTTCCCGGTTCTCCGCGACGTAGTCGAGGTACGCGAGGACGCCCCGGACGTTCAGGCTCGCGTTGGCGCGGGCGCGCTCCGGGTTCCAGAACTCGACGTCCCGCTCCGCCGCCGCCTCGAAGTGCTCGACGACCGCGTCGTCGTCGCCGAGCTCCGCGCGCTTCTCGCGGATCGCCTCCACCCACTCCACGTACGCGCGCTTGACCTCGCCGGCCAGCTCCGGCTCGTACTCGCGGGGCCCGAAGTGACCGAAACAGAGGTAGTCCGGGTCGAGCTCCTCGATCGTCCGGACGTCGGCGAGACACTGATCGAGATTGAACTGCGGCGGCGGCGTCGTCGGCTCGATCCCGTCGACCGCGGGGACGTAGATCCCGGCCGCGTCCGCCGCGAAGACAGCGTCGGCCCCGGGGTCGTGGTAAATCGCGTGGTGGGGCGCGTGGCCCGGCGCCTCGTACATGACCAGCTCCCGGTCGCCGAGGTCGACCCGGTCACCCTCCGCGAGCCCCGAGGTCCGGTCTTCGGGGATCGGCTCGGGATCGTCGTAGTACTCCCACTGCTCTTCCACCGCGGACTTGGTCCCGGCGACGAGCGCCTCCGGGTCGACGAGGTGTCGCACCCCCTTCTCGGGGACGACGACCTCCGCGTTCGGGTAGCGCTCGGCGAGGTGGCCCGCCCCGCCCGCGTGGTCGAGGTGAGCGTGGGTCGCCAGGATCCACGCCAACTCCTCGCGACCGATCCCGACCGCCTCGATGGTCTCGAACAGCGCCTCCCGATTCGCGCCGGTGCCGGTGTCGATCACGACGGGGCGTTCGGCGTCGTACACGTACACGGCCCCGTACTCGTCGGTGTCGAACATCCCGGTGTCGTGGACGTACAGGTCCGGCACCCCCCGGACCGGCTCGTACTCGCCTGCGTGCATGTCCCAACGAGCGCCGCCCGACCCCTTTTACTGATCGGTCCCGGCGACGGGAGGGTTCGCCGTCTCCCGACGCGGACCCGAGCCGTCGTGGCGGACGCTTATGGTCGTCCCACACGAGGGGTCGGTATGCGCGTACTCGTCACCGGCGCCACGGGGTTCGTCGGGAGCCGACTCGTTCCGACGCTCCTCGATCGCGGCCACGAGGTCGTCGCCCTGGTCCGCGACGCCGACGGCTACGCCCCGCCTGCAGGGGTCCGTGTCGTTGAGGGCGACCTCTTAGAGCCCGACACCCTCTCGCCGGCGTTCGAGATCGACGGCGACCCGATCGACGCGGCGTACTACCTCGTCCACTCCATGGACGGCGGCCCCGGCTACGAGGAGCGGGACCGCAACTGTGCGACCAACTTCGTCGAGGCGGCGTCGGCCGCCGGCGTCGACCGCGTGATCTACCTCGGCGGCCTCGGGGAGGACCGCGAGGAGCTCTCCGAACACCTCCGGTCCCGCCGCGAGGTCGAACGCATCCTGTCGACCGGCGGTCCGGCGCTGACCACGCTGCGGGCGGCGATCATCATCGGTGCCGGGAGCGCGAGCTTCGAGGTTATCCACGGCCTCGCGAGCCGGCTCCCGGTGATGACGACCCCGAAGTGGGTCGACACGCTCTGTCAGCCAATCGCGATCGACGACGTCGTCGGGTACCTCACTGGCGTCCTCGAAGCTCCCCAGACCCGGGATGACACCTTCGAGATCGGTGGACCGGACGTGCTGACGTACGCCGAGATCCTCCGCCAGACCCGTCGCCAGCTCGGACACAGGCTGTGGATCGTCCGAGTCCCGGTGTTGAGCCCGGAGCTGTCGGCGAAGTGGCTCCGACTGGTGACCGACGTGAACCCGTACCTCGCCCGGTCGCTCGTCGAGGGGCTCCGCAACACCGTGATCGTCGAGGACGACCGGCTCCGCGACCTCGTCCCGATCGAACAGACTCCCTTCGAGGTCGCCGTCGCCAGAGCGATCGACCGCCCCGGCCGCGACGACCCGACCGACGAGGTCCCGATCGCGGACTCAGGGGCGGAGTCGTGAGCCGGAACTACGGCGAGACGTGGGTGTACGAGAGCCTCGTCGGCGGGATCCCCGGTCTCGGGATCTCCCGCGGGATCGCGGTCGCGATCCAGTTCCTGCTGTTCCAGGTCGGCGTGCTCGCGCTCGGCTGGTACTACGGCCTGTGGGACGCGGTCGTCGCCGGGACGGTCGCCGTCCTCGTCGCGGCGATCGGCAGCGTCGAGATGCACCGGCTCGGCGCCGCGAACCGACGGCTCTCGACGCCCCCGGAGCACAAGCGGCTGCTGTTCGGGTCGAGCATCGAGATCGTCCTCGGCGTGCTCGCGTTCATCGCGCTGCTCACGTACATGATCGCGTGGGACGGCACCCTGATCGAGCGCCTGTTCGGCCCCACTCCGCCGGTCCCGGTGGTGTACCTCACCCTACTGATCCTCTGGGACCTCACCTACCGGATCGGCACTTCGTGGTGGAGCGCGGTCGTCGCGCTGTGGCGCGCGATAAACGTCGAACTCGGCCCGACCGAGGCGGCCAGCGTCAGGCGACTCGACGCGGAGAACATCGGCTTCTCGGCGCTCCAGCTGGTGCTCGTCCCCTTCCTGATCGAGGAGCCGATCCTCCTCGGCGCCGTCGTCGGCCACGTCCTCGCGGTCGCGATCGTCTGCTCGGCGGCGATCGCGCTGACCTGAGTTCGCCAGCGGTCACGCTGCACCGATCGGAGCCTTCGGTCAGCGGTTTGAGAGGAAGCCGATGGATTCGGCGAAAAGGGTTCGAACTCGCCCGCTCACTCGCCCTGCAGCTCTTGGAACTTGTCGAGGAGTGCCTCCGTGGAGTCCCCGGAGTCGTACGTGAGCGACCCCGAGTACTCCGGTCGCTCGGCATCGAAGTCGGCGTCGACTTCGCTGGTCTTCTTCTCCCGACGCTCGTGTTCGGCCTCGTCATAGGCACCCATTGACATGGTACAAGTTCACTTAGAAACAATCCGGGATATACCTGTCGGTAAACTGTTCGTTCGTCGAAACGACCTCGTCGGCGCGGTCGGGCGCGTCGCGTCTGAGTCACCAAAACCGCGTCCGAGTCACCGGAACCGATTAGACCCGGCGCCCGGTATCACCGTCGTGGCACAACCCCTCCGATTCAGGCGCGCTCCCGATCGGTGGAGCCTCGACCGCGTCCGCTCGCAGCTCGAACGGCCGCTCGACGACAACCTCGGGGCGACCGCGGCCGACTCCTGGTTCAGTCCCCCGCCGGGGTACGACGCACGGCGGTTCGACATGGACGACGGCTCGTTCGCCCTGTTCTGCTGGACCGAGGGGGACGCCGACCCCCCAGCCGGGGCGAGCGGCGGGCCGGCCGGCTACTGGATCGGGAACACGGAGACCCCGAGCGAGCTCTGGCGCACGGAGAAGTACGGCTTCGACGAGGTGGCCTACCCGATCTCTCGGTGGGTCCAGCGGGAGCTGCTCGCCGGCCTCCACGACGACGAGCCGTGGCTCGCGGCGTACCCGCACGTCTCGTGGTACTTCCTCCCCGTGTTCTGCTCGAAGGACGGCGCGGAGACGACGCGGGCGTTCTTCCGCGACCACGCCGCCGGGTTCCCGGGGGCGACCCGCGAGGAGGGGACGGGGTTCGTCGAGGAGGCCCTTCGGCCGGGAACGCTCGACGACTACAGGGCGACGATGGCGGGGAAGTTGGGCACGTCGGCGTCGCTTGACCTCGTGCGGATGAGCGCGACGATCGCGGAGTTCACCGCGGCGCGGATCCTCACCGACTCCGGCTACGCCGTGACCCCGGAGATCGAGGTGACGACGGGCCACTCGCTCGACTTCCGGGCCACCGACCCGGACACCGGCCGCGCGTCCCTCGTCGAGGTGACCCGCCCCCAGCCCGCCTCGAATCGATCCGCGAGCGACCCCGTCGCCGCGGTCCGCGACACCGCGGAGACGAAGACGAGCGGCCAGCTGGAGGCGCACGGCGGCGGCGTCACTCTCCTCGTCGACTGCACCTCGTTCCCCGCGGACGACTGGGCCGCGGTTCGAGGCGCCAAGCCCGACGTCCGGCACCGGCCGTCGGTCGTCCTCCGCGCGCGCCCGGACGGACACGTGGAGGGGTACCGGAAGGGCTCGGTGCCGATCGACCTGTCGCCGGCGATCGACTGGGTGTAGGCCCCGTCGCCGCGTCACTTCTCGAAGTAGAGAACGTGCGAGCGGCGCCGGTGACCGGAACAACCCCGATCGGCTAAGCGACGCTGACAACGCGGTGAGTTCGCGGAAAAAGCGGTCGACTCTCGGTTCAGTTCAGAACGAGACCGGCGAGGGCCCGTCCTCGCCGTCGGTCGTCGGATCGCGGTCCGAGTAGAACCGGCGACCGACTCCGCGGTGACAGACGCCCGCGCGGAGGGTCGTGAACACGTCCTCCGCGTCGTCGAACGTCTGCTCACCGAACCGTTCCAGCACGTCTCCGAGACGCTCGGAGCCCTCCGCGAGCTCTACGGTCGCGTTCCCGTGAGCCGCGATCAGTTCCTCCGAGGTCGTCGGATATTGGTGCCGTTCGAGTCGGTCGTCGACGCCGTTCAAGCGCATCAACAGACGCAAATCGCCGACAGTTCTTAATGATTGTCCATGCACAACCTTAATCCGAGATATTGAATTATATTTCCTTATATTGGTGTTCGTTCGCACGGGACTATCGTCGGCGCTTAGTACGGGGGTCGCCGAACTCGTCGCATGAGTACGGACCGGATCGTCGCCGATCTCCACGCGCACACGACCGTCTCTGACGGCACCATGACGGCCGACGAGCTCGCGGCGACCGCCGCCGACGCGGGGCTCGACTGGGTCGCCGTCACCGACCACGACCGGATCCACCCCGATCTCGACGCCCCCGTCGTCGAGCGCGAGGGCGTCCGGGTTGTCCGCGGGATCGAACTGCGTGTCGACGCCGGCTTCGAGCGGCTCGACCTGCTCGGCTACGCGGTCGAACGCACCGCGGCGCTGGACGAGGAGACCGCCCGGCTCCAGGCGGACCGCCAGCGCCGCGGCGCCGCGATCCTCGACGCGGTAGAGGAGCGCCTCGGCGTCGACCTCGGCGTCGAGCCCCGACCCGGCCTCGGCCGCCCCCACATCGCCCGCGCGATCGACGAATCGGAGGCGCCGCACGACTACGCGGGCGCCTTCGACGAGCTGATCGGGAACCACGGGCCCTGCTACGTCGCGCGCGAGGTGACGGAGCTGGAGCGCGGCGTCGAACTGCTTCGAGACGCCTGCGCGGTCGTCGGGCTCGCGCATCCGTTCCGGTACGACGACGTCGACGCCGCCCTCGACGTCGCCCGGGAGCTGGACGCGGTCGAGCGGTTCTACCCGTACGGCCGCGGGGTCGACGACGCCAGAGTCGAGCGGGTCGCCGTCGAGAGCGACCTCCTCCTGACGGGCGGGAGCGACGCCCACGAGCGGACCCTCGCGGAGGCCGGGCTGACCGCCGAGGCGTTCGCGCCCGTTCGGGACCGGCTGCCGGATTCCTCCTGATCGACGAACAGGATTAAGCCCGCCGCCGACAGAGTGCCGATCATGCGGTGTCACTACTGCGAGCGGGAGGCCACGTACGAGGCCGAGCAGAGCGGCGTGGTCGTCGGCCTCTGCGAGGAGCACTTCAAGCAACGCGTCGAGGAGCTCGCCGAGTCGGACGAGCTCGCGTCGCTCCGCGACCGGATCGACGTCGAATCGTCGGAGTAGGCTCTCGGTCTCCGATCTCGCCGCTTCCGTGCGCGCTCCCCGGACCGCGCCGGCTCGCCGCGGACGGATCATAAAAGGCCGCCCGGAGCCAACGCTCCGGCATGCACCCCACCGACCGGCCGCGACGGCTCCGGACCGACGGCGTCCGCCCGCTCGTCAGCGAGACCTCGCTGTCGGCGTCGGACCTCGTCGCGCCCGTCTTCGTGGACGCGACGACCGACGAGCGCGTCCCGATCGAGACGATGCCGGGCCACGAGCGCGTTCCCGTGAGCGAGGCGGTCGCCCGCGTCGAAGAGGTCCGCGAGACCGGCGTCGAGGCCGTGATCCTCTTCGGGATCCCCGAGTCGAAGGACGCCGAGGGGTCCCGCGCGTACGCCGAGGACGGGGTCGTTCAGCGCGCGATCCGACGGATCACCGCCGAGACCGACGCGTACGTGATCGGCGACGTCTGCCTCTGCGAGTACACCGATCACGGTCACTGCGGCGTGATCGAGGAGTCGGCCGAGACGGATCCCACCCTCACCGTGAGGAACGACGAGACGCTGGCCCTGCTCGCGGAGACAGCCGTCTCGCAGGCGGAGGCTGGCGCGGACATGGTCGCGCCGTCGGCGATGACGGACGGTCAGGTCCGGGCGATCCGCGAGGCGCTCGACGAGGCCGGCCACGAGGAGGTGGCGCTGATGAGCTACGCGGCCAAGTACGAGTCCGCCTTCTACGGCCCCTTCCGCGACGCGGCCGACGGTGCCCCCGCCTTCGGCGACCGGCGCCACTACCAGATGGACCCCGCGAACCGCCGCGAAGCGCTCCGCGAGGCGCGGATCGACGCCGAGGAGGGCGCGGACGTGCTGATGGTGAAGCCCGGCCTCCCCTACCTCGATATCGTCGGCGACCTCCGACGGGAGTTCGACCGCCCGATCGCTGCGTACAACGTCTCCGGGGAGTACGCGATGCTGCACGCGGCCGCAGAGAAGGGGTGGCTCGATCTCGAAGACACCGCCCACGAGTCGCTGCTGTCGCTCAAGCGCGCGGGTGCGGACCTGATCGTCACGTACTTCGCCGAGGACCTGGCCAAGCGCTTATAAACCGAAGCAGTGAACACTGACGCTCTTGCTGATTGTTTATCTCGGCGCGCGCCTCCGAGCGCCCTGATAAGGGCGCGAGGAGCGTGCGAGGTCGCCGGCGCTACGCGCCGGCTGCCAGAGGGACCGGAGGTCCCTCGCTGGACGCGGTGAGCGCTCGAAGAGCGCGAACCGCGAGGCTGGGGAGGTGTGAGGCCGCGGTTGCGGTGCGGCCGGGTGGGATTCAAAGGGGCCGTCGCGACTGGGGCTTTGGCGGTGTTCACCGTCGATCCGCCAGTAACGACCTATAAGCGGCCGAGCGAAAATTTGGAGTCCTACTACACCAGCTGTTCGCCGTCGTCGTCGTACACCTCGATGGCGTCGACCGGGCAGACCCGCGCCGCGAACTTCGCGTCGAACTCCTCGCCGTCGGGCACCTCGACCACGAACACGTCGTCGTCTTCCTCCTCGCTCCCCCGCAGGTCGGCCTTCCCGTCGTTCAGGTTCTTCTCGAAGGCGTCCCACTCGGCGACGCACTGGTACATCCCGACGCAGGTGTCGCGGTCGAACTTCACGCGCATACCCTCTGGTTCGACGAGGCGGTACAAAGCGCTGGCGACGCCGTACGCCGGATTGTCTCTATCCCGTACCGAACCGGTCGCGGATCGACACAGACGCGGATACGGAATCGCCCTGGAGACGGTCATCTTCAACACCGCGGCTGCTCGTTTATAAGTCGCTGACAGCAGATTGACGGCGAGCACCGCCAAAGCCCCAGTCGCGACGGCTCGGTGCGCTCGTTGCGGTCCTCAGCCGCTCCCGTTGCTCGCTCCTTGCGGTCCTTACGTCGCGCGCCGGCCGCATCGGTGTTCGAGATCGAGCCTCTCGGCTGACCGCCCGTCCCACAGCCCGACCGCCCTTTTTAAGCGTCGCAGGCACCCATCGCCGGGTATGACTACGGTTTGGCTCGTCGACCGGCAGTTCGACTCGAAGGGGCTCGTGCGGCTCACCTACGCCACCGAGGACGGAAGGCGGATGCACACGAAAGAGCTGGCCGAACAGCGGCTCGTCACCGGCGACGGGGTCACCGCGGGCCGCGAGGTCCAGGAGACCGCGCTCGGCGAGAGCCCGGCCGACGAGATCGAACGGTTCGCGTCGGAGGCGTCGGAGATGGCCGCCGAACACGACCTCGACGACGTGGTGTGAGCCTCGCGGACGGCGCGACGTAGAGCGCGCCCCCACAACCGAGGCCGTTAAGGGGGAACCGCCGGAAGATGGGCGTGAAATGCCCAGTGGTGAGTACGACCCCGACGCCGTCGAGCCCCGGTGGCAGCGGCGATGGGTCGACGAGGAGACGTACGCCTACCCCGACGACGACCCGGTCGATCCGAACACCGTCTTCTCTATCGACACGCCCCCGCCGACGGTATCGGGGAGCCTCCACATGGGCCACCTGTACGGGTTTACCCTCCAAGACTTCGTCGCGCGTTTCGAGCGCATGAACGGCGAGGCGACGTTCTTCCCGTTCGGCTACGACGACAACGGGATCGCCTCCGAGCGCCTGACCGAGGACGAGCTCGACATCCGCCACCAGGAGTTCGAGCGCCGGAAGTTCCAGGCGAAGTGCCGGGAGGTCTGTGCGAACTACGAAGAGCAGTTCACCGAGAACGTCCAATCGCTCGGGGTCTCCGTCGACTGGGACCACACCTACCAGACCATCGAGCCGCGCGTCCAGCGCGTCTCTCAGCTGTCGTTCGTCGACCTATACGACCAGGGCCGCGAGTACCGCGAGAAGGCGCCCGCGATCTGGTGTCCCGAGTGCGAGACTGCCATCTCCCAAGTTGAGACTGAGGACGACCAGCAGGGCAGCCACTTCCACGACATCGCCTTCCCGGTCGCGGAAAGCGGCGAGGGCCAGGCCGGCGGTGCTGACGACGCCGACGCCCCTGACGAGTTCGTCATCTCCACGACGCGCCCGGAACTCCTCCCCGCGTGCGTCGCCGTCTTCGTCCACCCCGACGACGATGAGAACCAGGACCTCGTCGGCGAGTTCGCGGAGGTCCCGCTGTTCGGACACGAGGTCCCGATCATCGCCGACGAGCGTGTCGACATGGAGACCGGCTCGGGTATCGTGATGTGCTGTACGTTCGGCGACCAGAACGACATCGAGTGGTACCAGGTCCACGACCTGGACCTCCGCGTCGCCATCGACGAGTCCGGCCACATGACCGACGTCGCCGAGGGGTACGAGGGACTACACTCCGACGAGGCCGGCGAGGCCATCGTGGAGGACCTCGACGAGGCGGGCGCGCTGCTCGACCGGCGTGGGATCACCCACACCGTCAACGTCCACGAGCGCTGCGAGACGAGCGTCGAGTTCCTCGTCACCGAGCAGTGGTACGTCGAGATGCTCGACAAGACGGACGAGTACCTCGAGGTCGGCCGGGAGATGGAGTGGTCGCCCGAGAAGATGTTCACCCGCTACGAACACTGGGTGGAGGGGCTCCAGTGGGACTGGCTCATCTCCCGTCAACGCTCCTCCGGCATCCCGTTCCCCGTGTGGTACTGCGAGGACTGCGGCGAGGTCGTTGTCGCCGAGAAGGCCGACCTGCCCGTCGACCCCCTCTCCGACGACCCGCCCGTCGACGCGTGCCCCGAATGCGGCCACGACGAGTTCGAGCCGGAAGACGACGTGCTCGACACGTGGGCCACCTCGAGTCTCACTCCCCTCATCAACGCCGGCTGGGACTGGGACGAGGAGGCCGAGGCGTTCACAATGGAGCACCCGGAGCTGTACCGGTTCGACCTCCGGCCGCAGGGTCACGACATCATCAGCTTCTGGCTGTTCCACACGCTGGTGAAGTGTTACGAGCACACCGGCGAGGTCCCGTTCGAGGAGACGATGATCAACGGGCACGTCCTCGACGAGAACCGCGAGAAGATGTCCAAATCCGTCGGGAACGTCGTCGAGCCCCAGGCCGTGCTCGAGGAGTTCCCGGTCGACGCCACGCGCTACTGGGCCGCCGGCACCGCCGTCGGCGACGACTTCCCGTTCAAAGAGAAGGACCTCCGCGCGGGCGAGAAGCTGATCCGCAAGCTGTGGAACGCCTCCAAGCTCGTCGAGTCGCTGGCGCCGGAGCCGTACCCGGACGCGCCGGCCCACGGGGAGCTCGGCGAGCTCGACCGCTGGCTGCTCGCCGAGCTCGACGACCGGGTCGAGCGGCTCACCGAGCTGTTCGAGGATCGCGCGTTCTCGAAGGCCCGCGACGAGCTCCGGAGCTTCTTCTGGAACACGTTCTGCGACGACTACCTCGAGATCGCAAAGCAGCGCGAGGACGACGCTGCGGCGTACACGCTCCGAACGGCGCACCGCCGGTTCCTGAAGCTGTTCGCGCCCCTGCTCGCGCACGTGACCGAGGAGCTCTGGCACGACATGTACGCGGACGGAGCGAGCGACCCCGACGCGGTCGACACCCCGGTCACCGACGGCGCGGGCGACTCGGTCCACCTCGCCGACTGGCCCGAACCGCTCGGGCTGGAGGCCGACCACGAGGCCGGCGCCGCCGCCACCGCCGTCGTCGGCGCCCTCCGGAAGTACAAGAGCGAGAACCAGCTCGCGCTGAACGCCGAGCTGGACGCCGTCGAGGTGTACGCCGACGTCCGCGGCTTCGAGGACGACATCACGGGCGTGATGCACGTCGCGGACCTCGCGGTCCATCCCGACGCCGACGCCCCCGTCGAAACTGTGATCACCGGGATCGACCTCGACTACGCGACCATCGGTCCGAAGTACGGGAACCGGGTCGGCGACATCGAGGCTGCGATCGCCAAGGAGGAGTACGAGATCGACGGTGACGAGCTTCGCATGTCCGGCGTCACCCTGGTCGGCGACGAGTTCTCGATCGAGGAGGAACGGCAGTATCAGGGCGACGGAGAGCTGCTGGAGGCCGACGACGTCGTCGTCATCGTTAGGGAGTCGTAGAAGCCGGGGCTGCCCGTGGACTGCGCCGACTACAGATCCGCGCCGACCGCGTCGGTGACGGAGTCGAACCCGTCTCGCTCGAGCAGTTCGAGGAGCCCCTCGTTGATGTCGCGCGCGAGGTTCGGCCCCTCGTACACGAGCCCCGTGTACAGCTGGACGAGCGAGGCCCCCGCGCGTATCTTCTCGTAGGCGCCCGCCGCGTCGGTGACTCCACCGACGCCGATCACCGGGACATCCGTGCGCTCGGCGACGAATCGAACCCCATCGGTGGCGATCCCCTCGATGGGCTTCCCGGAGAGGCCGCCGCGCTCGGCGCGGTTCGGGCTCTCCAGCGACTCCGGGCGGGAGGTCGTGGTGTTGGTCGCGATGACGCCGTCGAGGGCCAGATCGTCGACGACGCCGAGCGCGTCCGCGACCGCCGGCTTCGGGAGGTCCGGCGAGAGCTTCACGAGCAGGGGACTCGCGCCGGCGTCGGCGAGGCCGCCGAGTATCTCCTCTAACGCCTCGCGGTTCTGGAGCTCCCGAAGCCCCGGCGTGTTCGGGCTCGAGACGTTGACGACGAAGTAGTCGCCGGCGTCCGCCACGCGCTCGTAGGTGTACTGGTAATCGCCCGGCGCCTCCGCGAGCGGCGTCGACTTCGACTTGCCGATGTTGATCCCGACCGGTACGTCGGGCAGCGGCTCGCGGTCGAGCCGGGCGCCTACGGCGTCTGCGCCCTCGTTGTTGAATCCCAATCGGTTGATCAGCGCCTCGTCTTCCCGGAGCCGGAACAGTCGCGGTCGCGGATTCCCCGGCTGTCGCTCGGCCGTCACACCGCCGACCTCGACGTGCCCGAACCCGAGCGACGCGAGCGCACGCGGCACCTCCGCGTTCTTGTCGAAGCCGGCGGCCACGCCGATCGGGTTCGGGAACGCGTTCCCGAACGCCTCGACCCGCAACCGCGGGTCGTCGACGACGTACCGCTCGCGCAGCGCAGTCTCGACCGGGCTCCCCTGTACGGCTCGCAACAGCCGGTGTGTCATCCCGTGTGCGGCCTCCGGGGGGAGGCCGAACAACGCCGGCTTCAACAGATCGTACGGGCCCATCGTTTCGGACTCGTCGCGAGCGGGCATCAATCCGCCGACCGACGGAGACCAGACCCCGTGTCGCACGCGCGGGCTGGTCGTCGCCGTCGCTCACGACGGTGAGCCGGCGGAGCGGAGGGCGGGCAGAAACGAGACCGCTTCAGAAATCGTGCTCGAGCTGTTCGGGGTTGGAGTCCGCCTTCTGGATGATTATCTTCCCGTCCCGCACCCGAACAAACACCTCGTCGCCGATCTCCATGCCGGCGACTGCGAGTTCGTCCTCGTGGAGGTTCACGTGGACGTTGTGGTACTCCCCCTCGTCGTCCTTGGCGCCACTGGGACTGAGCTTCTTTTTGCGGACCATCGCGGTTGTACTGGTCGCACTTCCCTATAGCAGACACATAAGTGTTGTTTACGGAGAATTGAGGAGAAAGCCCAGCCGTTCACCGCGGGGATGAATCCGACAAATCCTGCACAAACCACGTTCGACGTGCCGAAAGAATGTTTTAATTAATCTGAGACACAATTAAAACTGACCGGGGCGGTCTCTCCGCCCCACTAATCGGACAGTATCGGGATTCCCTCATTTCAAACGGAAGACACTCTCTTCCGTGCCGAAATAGGGTGTAGCCAGTCAGAGGGACCCCCGAATCCCATGCCGGGATAGGAGTAACAGCTGGTTGGCACAGCCAGTAGCCGTCACCGAGGCGTCTACAACCCTTCAACATCCCAACCCAGCGGTGCGGTGCCGTGGGAATCTTCGCCCTTCAGCGTGGAGAGGATGTCAACCGTACCCGCACTCTTCGGACCCACCGACCGTTCCGCCTTCAATCTGCGATATCCGGTCTCCGTTTCTGCTGTTTCTGCCCGCGCGTGACGTACCGATCAGTCACTCCGCTCCGTGTGTCGCTCCGTTCCTCTACACCGTCCGCCTCGATCGGGCAAAACCGCTAGCCGGGATGGAGTCGATATATAAATGTTTTGCCGAGCAGCTTTCATTTTCCCGATATATTTATTACATATTGTGTGCTGGGTTCGCATGGAGCATAAACCATGGTACGTGAAGACGGTAAGCGAAACTTCGCCCTTCGAGAAGCGGACGGATCGGAACCGAGTGAGTTCTCCGGCAACATGCCCCGTCAGGCCGCGCTCAAAGCGGCTCGCACGCTCGAGCCGGCCCCCTCCGAAGAGGAGGCGAACCGGACCACGCTTCGGCTCCGCGAGAAAGGAACGAAGAAAGTCCACGAGTACGAGGGCTGGGCTTGGAAGGACAGCGCCCCCGAAGTCGACGAGGCGGACGAGGACTTCTGGCTCAACGATCTCAACGACATCACGAAGGCCAACGTGTCGAAGCAGGGAATTGAGTATATCGACGAGGAGTAGTTGTCGGGGTCGTCGGTCCTTTTTGTCGCCTTCCCCGCGCATCTGTGTGTTCGTTCACAGTTCCTCGCCATGAAACCGCATGACGTGGCGTCGATGCTTCGACGGGGTTAAATACAACCCGGGCATTGTGACTAATGCGAAGAACGCACCCGCGAACTCGGGCCGTTCAAGTCGGCCCGGTTTCGCTGGACCTGACACGCTTCGATGGGTTTATGACCCCTCGAAGGGTACAATCAAGTCCGCGAAGATGAGGATTTCGCCCCCTGCGCTCCGGCGTAAGAGGAAATCTGATGTGAGCCGTGGTCGTTCGGTGTCATCCAGGTCGCTGGCTGACTCGGACACCACATAGACCATGCAATGGTGTTTTGACTCATCGCGAGTCAAAACCCGCCAACACCCCCTCAGCGCCGGGAATCAGGCACTGAGGAATACATTCCGGTTGATCCTGCCGGAGGCCATTGCTATTGGGATTCGATTTAGCCATGCTAGTCGCACGAGCTTAGACTCGTGGCGAATAGCTCAGTAACACGTGGCCAAACTACCCTTCGGACCATCATACCCTCGGGAAACT
>NZ_JAODIX010000054.1 GCF_026586675.1 Halorubrum yunnanense | reverse complement strand
GTTCGATTTCCTCGGCTTCACCCTTCTAAACCCGTGATATTGGCTGATAAGATCGCTCTTCAACAGAGCAGACTAAACCGGAGTCCGACGGCGACCCGACAGATCTTGATGGACTGTCCATCGAAACGGCGACAAACATCGTTGTCGATACGGAGAAAGATACCGACGAGGTGCGAGAAACGCTCGCGATCGTTGCGCAGGACGGGGTTATCCGCCGGGCGGCCGTCGACGACGCAGTCGCGAACGCCTCGATGGTGGTGGCAACCGCCGAGACACGGGCAGAGCTCGCGGCGAAAAAGCTAGATAGCGCACAAGAGGCGGCCACACCGGTCTCAGACTTAGCCCTCGTGTCGGCACGCGTCGACAACTTCGACGCACGTCTTACTACTATCGAGGACAGAGCAGACAATCTCGGTGACGCCATACAGGAGGTACTCGCTATGAGGGAGGCTGGCGATCTCTATGAAATTTCTCGACGGATTAGACGGGTGACGAACGTCGCTACCGAGGTCCAACGTGCCGCCGATGACTTTCAGTCCGAGATCGACTCGTTCGAGGAGTGGCTCACCGACGCCGATCGCCGCGTCAAGGAACTCACCGCCGACCTCGATGCACTCGCGGAGTCAGTGGACGAACTCGACGACATCGCCAAAATCATTGCTGTCGACGACAGCGCCCCCGAGAGCGGGACGGCACAAACGTGGGTCGCAGCGATGGTTCGGCACCGTGTCGTGTCGTTGATGATCGCGGATCTCAGAGCAGAACTGGCGGCGCTTCGAACGTGGGCCGAGCGTGAAGGTGGTACTTCGCCGTCGGAGATCGAACCCCGGATCGACGAGGTTCAGGCCAAGCATGAGACCGTCGGGGAACAGCTCTCTACAGGTGCTGAACCAGAGTGGCACGAACGGTTTGAAGACCACATAACCGCGCTTGATGAGGCGCTCGAGGCGATGGAACCGCCGGTCGAATGGGCCGAAGTCGAAGCCATCGCCGAGGAACACCGCCCCGCGATCGAGTAGCGAACCGCGTCCCGGAGCGACAACAATTGTTTGTCCGCCTCGGACCGTCAGGTATCGATATTTTCGGCGCGGATCGCGGTTCTCGCAGCGGTGTCGGCCATGGAGCGACCGCAATCAGCCGCCCGTTGCAGGTGCGAGAGCACGTTCGACAGCGCGACTGCCGTGGGCACCGATCCAACTGATTCGTCGTATAAACGCCGTTCGACCGTCTCGATACCCTCGACGGCGTCGTCACATTGACTCCTCGCCCGTTGTGCCTTCGTCATGTCCTTGTCGAGGACAGCGGTTACCGTATCGTCAACGGTGCCCGCGACGTCGTCGGCCACCGAGCACACGTTCGTAGCCACCTCGTCTGCGGGCGGCTCGGGGAGTTTTTCTCCGGTACTGGCGATCTGAACGGCCTGATCGGCGACGGTTTCCAGGCGACGGGCGATCGCGTAGTAGGCGAACAGCTCGGGGCGGGAGACACCCAGCGCGTCGAGCTCGGCGTGCGAGACCAGTGACCGCGAGAAGTGCCGCGTGACCGTCTCCGCGGAGCGGCGCGCTTCGTCAGCACGGTCACGGATTCTCGCGTGTGTGTCAGCAGCGTCAACGAACGCGGCGGTCGCGTCGCGGAGGAGTGAAACGACCACGTACTGGAGTTGGACGATCGATTGACAGACGGAGACGGACGACGTGTCCAAGAGGTGTCTGATCGTAATCTCCGCATCTGATTCACTGAGAATATTCGTCCCGACTAAACCTCGGACCGCCGACCGTACCGCTTTGCGCTCTGCGTCGGAGAAGGTACCCACCCGACGCAGCGTTATCGTCTCGAACCCGACCGCATGAGCCGTTCGGACGGCACGCTTGACGGCTTCAGTACCGCCGCCGTCGAAATCGACCGTTGCTTCGTCCAGACAGTTGACGTCCGCGTTCGAGGACCGGATGAGGACCGACCCGTCACGATGGGTGTACAACTGCAGTTCCATGCCGACCTCGAGGTCGTGATTCGTCGCCCATCCTTTCGGAATCGAGACGGTGAACGTGCCGCCGCCGACCTCCTGCAGCTTTCTGGTCTCCATGGTCAGTAGATCAGCTCGGGCTCACCGTCGTTCATGTACAGTGTGCGCGCAGCGATATTGACGGCGTGATCCCCGATTCGTTCCAGATCGCGGATCGTGAGCAGTATCCGCGACACGTCATCGAGCAGTTGCTCGATGTCCCACCGATCGGACTCGCTGGCAATCAGCTCGCGGACGACGGCTTCGCTGGCGTTCTGACACGACGCGTCGAGTTCGTCGTCACGCACGTCGATCGCTCGACACGCCTCGGAGTCGCCGTCGACGTACGCGTCGATGGCTTCTCGGACCTGATTGGAGGCGGTCTCGCCGATCTGTTGGATCCGGACTTCGGAGATGACTTCGGCGCTACCGGCGAGGGCGTACCGAGCAAGGTTCGTCGCGAGGTCACCGATCCGTTCCAGATCGGTGAGGATCTTGAACGACGCGGCGACGAAGCGCAGATCAGAGGCGACGGGCTGTTGGAGCGCGATAAGGTCGACGCAGTCGCCTTCGAGCTCAAGATACTGCTGGTTGATTCGGTCGTCGTTCTCGATCACCTCGCGAGCCGCTCCGTAGTCGTCGCTCTCGAGCGCTTCCAGCGCCCGCAGGAGCTGACCAAGCACGCTTTTGCCCATCGACTCGACATCGGTTCGAAGTTCATCCAGCGACTCGCGATACTCTTCTCGAGGCACGACGATCACCCGAACTTTCCACTGATGGTATGTCTTTACCCCGATGATTCAACTGCCGGCACGGTGTGAGCCCGTGGAATCATCTCGTTATCTCGG
>NZ_JAODIX010000053.1 GCF_026586675.1 Halorubrum yunnanense | reverse complement strand
GGTCGTTTTCGGGCATAGACACTTTGAAAACGCACCGCCTCACCTTTCAATCCTTATCTGAACACCGCCCCCTGTGGCGCCGTAACACACTTAAGAACACGCTCTGTACCCACACACAGTGGCTTCCCGACAGGGCGGGCCGGGAGACGCGGAGTCATCCCGTCCCGGATCGACGGAGCGTCGGACCGCCTCCACGACCGCGCCGGCGGGCTCTCGCCGGTCGGACCTCCCCTTCGACCCCAAAACGGGAGACTCCCGTCGCCGGAGCTCGTCCGCGGATCGGCGGCACTCGGTCTCGCGGACCGCGGAGGACCCGCCGATCCGAGACCCCGGGCTCTACGCCCTCACCGATCACTTCCGCGACCGGCTGGAACAGCCCGGTCGCTACGTGTCGACCCGCACCGTGAGCGACGCGATCCGCCGGGGCCAGCTCCGGTGGAACCGGACCGACGGCTGGCGGTTCGCCCTCGTCGAGGGCGGGATCCGGTTCGTCGTCGTCGTCGGCGACACGGAGACCAACTCTCCCGTCGTCGTCACCGGGTGGACCGAGGTGGCTGACCGCGAGGCGGCGCTCGACGCCCGCCGGTGGGACCCCGTCGACGTCGACACCATCGCCGTGCGAGCGGCGCTCAGCGAGTCGTCGTCGACGCCGATTCCGGACCGGATCCGTCCCCGAACCGTGACCCGGCCGTTCGTCGTCGGCGATCATCGCTTAAAAACCGAGCCGGGCGACCCGTTCGTTCGGTGCGCCGACTGCGGCTGCCGGTTCCGCTCGAAGGACGCGATCACCTCCCGCGGCTGTCACGGGCGCTCGGGTCGGTGAAGCCGCGTCCGGGCGTCCCTGATCGCTCTCTCCCCTCCCGGCCGCGGACGCTACCCCTTTCAGCATCGCGGCCGAACCGGGGGCAATGACTGACGACGCGGACGGCCCCACTGCCGGCCCCGACGCCGACACCGGCGACACCGGGGAGAACGACGTCGACACCGGCGACACCGGGGAGAACGACGCCGACGCCGACCTCTCGCTGGACCGCTTCCACGAGGCGCTTGAGGGCGAAGAGCGCCCGATCGCGACCGCCAGCGAGGTCGCCCGCCGACTCGGGACGACGCAGTCCGCCGCCCGCGACGCGCTGGCCGCCCTCGTCGACCGCGGGGAGGTGGACCGGCTCGACGTCGAGAGCGACCCGGTCGTCTTCTACCCGACCGACTGGGGCCGACTGGCGACCCGCGAGCGCGTCGTCGCGTTTCCGAACCGCCGCGAGATCGTCGTCGACCGGCCGACACAGTACACCCGGGCGCGCCTCTCGCAGTTCGCCTACCTCGTCGACACCACCGGCACCGAGCCCGGCACCCGCGGGTACCTCTACCGGATCCGGCAGGAGGACGTGTGGGCGGCGCCGTTCGACGACGCCGACGCCCTGATCGCGAGTCTCCGGTCGGTGCTCCCGCGCCGCTACGAGCACCTCGAGGACTGGATCCGCGACCAGTGGCGCCGGGCGCACCGCTTCCGCCTGTACACCCACGAGGACGACTATGTCGTCCTGCAGGCCGCCTCCGAGAGCCTGATGGGCAACGTCGCCGACCAGCACCTCGACGACGACCACCTCCGGGCACCCATCTCCGAGACGGAGGCGTGGGTGAACGAGGAGGCCGTCGCCGAGGTCAAGCGCGCCCTCTACGACGCGGGCTACCCGGTCGAGGACGACCGCGACCTCGAAACTGGCGACCCGGTGGATATCGACCTGACGACCGACCTCCGCGCCTACCAAGAGACGTGGGTCGAGACGTTCCTCGAACGCCGCTCCGGGGTGTACGTCGGTCCCCCGGGCTCCGGGAAGACCGTCGCCGCCATCGCGACCATCGCGGCCGTGGGCGGCGAGACGCTCATCCTCGTCCCCTCCCGCGAGCTCGCCGGCCAGTGGCGCGAGGAGCTCCTCGACCACTCTACGGTCGATCCGGCCGACATCGGCCTGTACCACGGCGGCCAAAAAGAGATCCGCCCCGTCACGATCGCGACCTACCAGATCGCCGGGATGGACCGCCACCGCTCCCTGTTCGACTCGCGGAAATGGGGGCTGATCTGCTTCGACGAGGCCCACCACGTCAGTGCCCCGGTCTATCGCCGTACGGCGGAACTTCAGAGCAAACACCGCCTCGGGCTCTCGGCCACCCCGGTCCGCGAGACCGGCAGCGAGGAGGAGATCTACACCCTGATCGGCCAGCCGATCGGCGCCGACTGGGACGCCCTCTTCGAGGCCGGCTTCGTCCAAGAGCCCGAAGTCGAGATCCGCTACGTCCCGTGGCGCGACGAACTGGCGCAGAACGAGTACGCCAGCGCCGACGGCCGTGAGCGGCGCCGGCTCGCTGCCGAGAACCCCGCAAAGATCGAAGAGATCCGATATCTCCTCGCGGCCCACCGCGACAAGAAGGCCCTCGTCTTCATCGAGTTCCTCGACCAGGGCGAGGCCATCGCCGACGCCCTCGACGTTCCGTTTATAAGCGGCGAGACGCCGCACCGCGATCGCGCCGAGCTGTTCCGCCGGTTCCGCGAAGAGGGAGTCGGGAAGGCTGAGGGAGACGGGTCGCCAGCGGTCCGCGACAGCGACGACCTCGACACCCTCGTCGTCTCCCGCGTCGGCGACGAGGGGATCGACCTCCCGAACGCCGAGGTCGCGATCGTCGCCAGCGGCCTCGGCGGCTCACGTCGACAGGGCTCCCAGCGCGCGGGCCGGACGATGCGACCCGCGGGCTCCGCGCTCGTCTACGTACTCGCGACGCGGGGCTCCGGCGAGGAGGAGTTCGCGCAGCGCCAGATGCGACACCTCGCGCGCAAGGGCGTGCGGGTCCGCGAGACGAACGTCGCGGAGTAGCGCTCCCGGTTGACACCGCGAACCCCGCGGCTCCGACGCCGAAGCTTTCAACACCCGCTCCGTCGACTGCGCGATATGGACACCGACGAGTCTCCGAGCGGCTCGGACGCCGACGCGTCGCGGCGCGGAGCGGGAAGCGACGACGGTCCCGCGACGCCGACCGTCGCCGAGGCGGTCGTCGACCACATGCTCGACCGCGGGGTCGACGTCGCCTTCGGGATCCCCGGAAAGCAGACCCTCCCGCTCAACAGAGCGCTCGCCGACCGCGACGCGCGGTTCGTCGTGGCGCGCCACGAGACGGCCGTCACCCACCAGGCGTGGGGGTACGCCGAGACGAGCGAGCCGGGGGCGATGGCGGCGTCGGTCGTTGTCCCCGGCCCGGGCGACATGAACGCGATGAACGGGCTGAAGAACGCCCTGAACGACTGCGTCCCCCTCCTCCACCTGGCCGTCGAGACCGAGCGCGAGGTCCGCGGGGGCGACGGGATCCACGAGACGCCGCCCGAGACGTACGACACGGTCGTCAAGGAGAACGCCCTCGTCGACTCCCCCGCGGGCGCGGTCCCCGCCGTCGCCGACGCGATCCGCGTCGCCCGCGAACACCCGCAGGGGCCCGTTCGCGTGGGGATCCCGAAGGACGTCCTCGCGAGCCGGACGCCCCAGGCCGCGGTCGGAGAGCGGGAACCGAGCGCGCCGCCGGCTCCGCCGGCCGCGGCCGTCGACCGCGCCGCGGAACTGCTCACGGAGGCGGACTCGCCCGTGATCCTCGCAGGCGGCGGTGTGCGACGCGCGGCCGCGAGCGACGCGCTCCGGTCGACAGCGGAGGCGCTCGACGCTCCCGTGGCGACCACTTATAAAGGAAAAGGGGTGCTGCCGGAGACGCACCCGCTCTCGGCCGGCGTCCTCTGCGGGGGGTCGAGCGCGGGGCTCCGGGAGCTGCTCGGCTCGGCCGACGTCGGGCTCGTCGTCGGCTCCGACCTCGACGCGGTCGCGACCGCCTCGTGGTCGGTCGAAATGCCCGATCGGCTCGTTCACGTCACCCTCGGGGGCGACGACGTCGGGTTCGGCTACGAGACGGAACTCGGCGTCGTCGGCGACGCGGACCGGTTCCTGCGAGCGCTCGGGGAGGAACTCGACGAGGGCGGGCGAACCGCGAGCGGGCCAGCCGGCGCCGCCCGCGCCGAGGCGGTCAGGTCGGCCGACCAGGACCGGTTCGCGGCGCTCGCGGACGACCGCGACCCCGAAGAGCCCCTCTCGTCGGTCGAGGCGCTCCGCGAGGTCCGCGAGGCGCTCCCCGTGGAGACCGTCGTGACGGCTGACGCCGGCGGCTTCCGGCTCTGGACGCTCGTCTCGTTCCCGGCGGCGGGGCCGCGCTCGTACGTCAACCCCGGCTCGTGGGCGACGATGGGCACCGGCCTCCCGTCGGCGGTCGGCGCGAAGCTCGCGAACCCCGAGCGCGACGTGGTCGCGCTCACCGGCGACGGCGGGCTCATGATGTGCGTGCACGAGCTGCACACGCTCGCCGCGGAGGGGATCGACGTCACCGTGGTCGCGCTGAACAACGACGACTACGCGATCATCAGCGAGGAGGCGTCGCGCTCGTACGGCTTCGCAGAAGGCGCCTACGGCTGGGCAGACGCGGGGCTCGACCTCGTCGCTGTCGCGTCCGGGATGGGCGTCCCCGCGGAGCGCGTGACTGAGATCGGCGCGGTCGCGGACGCGGTGGACGCTGCCCGGCGCCGCGACGGGCCCGCGCTCGTCGAGGTCGCCACGGACGCGGCGGAGCCGCAGGCGAGCGAGTGGATGACGCGAGCCCGCCGCGCCGAGGGGGAGCGGTAGCCCCGCTCCCGCGGGATGAGGGGCGTTTCGTCCCTCGCGTTTCGGGTTTCTGAAGCGAGTTATATGCCGTCCGAGAGACGACGATTCGCATGCGCAATCCGTGGGTTCACGACGACGTACCGCCCGGGGCCGATTCCGGGTACGGCGGAAAGGTCCGGATCCTGGGAGCGATCGTCTGGGGAACGCTGCTGCTCGGAGTCGGGGGAACCGCGCTGCTCATCGGGACCGGAGCGGTCGATCCGGCGCTCGGGGGATCGCTGGGGTCCGCTGTCACGTACGTCGTCGCCGGGGCCGCGCTGGTGCTCCTGCTCCCGCTCATCCTGCGGCTGCTCGCGATCTCGCGGCTGCTCGCGGCGGTCGCGTTCCTCGGCAGCGGGTGGCTGCTCGGGCGGTTCGTCTGGAGCCGCGAGGCCGAGCGGATCGAGCGACTCGCGTCGGGCGACGGACTCGGCCCGGGCGCGGAGTCGCTCGACTGGCTCGTGGAACTGCTCGATACGCTCCTCGCGCTCCTCTGAGCGCCCGGCGTTCGGCGTCCGACTCTGCGGGATCGACTCGGCCCCGAAAGCGGAGCGTGAGCCTTAACAGCGGTCGTTGTAAGTTGCGGGCATGACTCGCGCGAATGACGTCGCCGTCGGCATCGTCGGGCTCGGTGGGATCGGGAACCACCACGCGACGAAGCTGACCGAGCGCGGCGCCAACCTCGTCGGCGGTATGGACATCGACGCCGACGTCCGCCGTCGATTCCACGAAGAGTTCGGCGTCCGCGCCTACGAGGACGAGACGGAGCTCTACGAGGAGTGCGACGCCGTCCTCGTCACGACCCCGAACCGGTTCCACGAGGAGTACGCGGTCTCGGCGCTGGAGGCCGGCCTCGGCGTCCTCCTGGAGAAGCCGCTCGCCCACACCCTCGGGAGCGCGGAGCGCATCGCGGCGGCCGCCCGCGACGCCGAGGGGTTCTGCATGGTCGGGTTCAACAACCGGTTCGCGGAGCCGGTGCAGGTGATCAAGGGCTACCAGGAGGAGGGTCGGTTCGGCGAGACCACCCACGTCGAGGCGAACTACGTCCGACGCCGGGGCGTCCCCGGCCGCGGCTCGTGGTTCACGTCGGGCGACGTCGCCGGCGGCGGCGCGCTCATCGACATCGGCGTCCACGCCGTCGACCTGGCGCTGTACTTCCTCGACCACCCGGAGGTCATCGAAGTGTCGGGGGAGACGCGCTCCGAGTTCGGGGGGCGAGACGACTACGCGTACCTCCACATGTGGGGCGACGACGACGGGCCCGACGGGTTCGACGTCGAGGACTCCGCGTCCGCGTTCATCCGCGACGCCGACGGCAACACGGTCTCGCTGGAGGTCGCGTGGGCGACGAACCGCCCGACGAACGACGAGTTCGTCATCTGGGGGACCGAGGCGGGGGCGACGTTCGACCGCGGCAGCGACGAGCTCGCGATCCACGAGGCGAGCGCGCTCGACGGCGGGCGGCACCACTTCTCCGACGCCGAGGTCGAGACCCGTGAGGGCGACAGCCACGCCGCGGAGCAGGCGACGTTTCTCGACGCGGTCGCGGCGGGCGAAGCGCCCGCGATCAACACGATCGAGGAGGGGCTCTCCGTCCAGCGCGTCATCGACGCGATCTACCGGTCCTCGGAGCGGGGCGAGGCGGTTCGGCTGGACTGACGCGCGCGAACTCATCAGAACCTATTCGGTCCTCCGGTCCCTCGTCGGAGCCAACCCGTGACACGCGATTCCGGCCCGACGCCCCCCTCCGAACGCATCGTCAGCCTCGACGCGCTCAGAGGGTTCGCCCTCCTCGGAATCCTGCTCATCAACGTCTGGGTGTTCGCGATGCCAGAGGACGCGCTGTTGAACCCCACCGTCTACGCCGACGGCGTCGCCTACGGCGAGTTCACCGGCGCGAACTACTGGACCTGGTTCGCCGGCCACGTGTTCGCGCAGTCGAAGCTCATCACGCTGTTCTCGGCGCTGTTCGGCGCCGGGATCCTGCTGTTCGTCGAGAGCAAAGCGGAGAAGGGCCAGAACGCGGTCCGGCTCCACTACCGGCGCACCGCGGTCCTCATCGCGATCGGCCTGCTCCACGCGTACCTCCTGTGGTACGGCGACATCCTCGTCGCCTACGGGGTCACGGCGCTGTTCCTGATCACGCTCCGCGACCTCGAGGCGAAACAGCTCGCGGCGCTCGCCGGGCTCTTCCTGCTGTTCGTCCCCGCGTCGGAGCTGTTCGCCGCGGTCAGCATCGGCGGCGACGCCATCGCGGCGCAGTGGGCGCCGAGCGAGGCCGCCCTGCGCCAGGAGGTGGCGACCTACCGGAGCGGCTGGCTCGAGCAGATGGACCACCGCGTCTCCGCCTCGTTCCAGCGGCAGACGAGCGGCTTCATCGGCTTCAGCTTCTGGCGGATCGGCGGCGTGATGCTGCTCGGAATGGCGTTGTACCGCTGGGGGGTGTTGACCGGCGAGCGCTCGGCGCGTCTTTATAAGCGGCTCGTCGCCGGTGGGGTCGTCGGCGTCGCGATCGTCGTCGCGGGCGTGGTCTACATCGAGGCCAACGACTGGAGCGCGGGCGCGGCGCTGTACTGGCGACAGTTCAACTACGTGGGGAGCCTCCTCGTCGCCGGCGGCTACCTCGGGGCCGTGACGCTGTACGCGAAGCGGCGCCCGGACGGCCCGATGACGAGGACCTTCGCCGCGGTCGGCCGGACCGCTTTCACGAACTACCTGCTGCAGACCGTCCTCGCGACCTCGATCTTCTACGGCCACGGGCTCGGTCTGTTCGGCTCCGTGACCCGCGTCGAACAGTACGGGATCGTCCTCGCGATCTGGGTCGTGCAGGTGGCGCTGTCCGTGCTCTGGCTCGAGTACTACCGGTTCGGCCCCGTCGAGTGGCTCTGGCGGACGCTGACGTACGGCGAGCGACAGCCGCTACGGAATCCGGACTAATCGAGATACAGGTTATAAATGGTTGACTGCGGATCGATGGCGAACATCTCCAAAGCCCCAGCCGCTCGCTTATAAGTAGTTGACTGCGGATCCTCGGAAACCACCTCCAAAGCCCCAGCCGCTCGCTTATAAGTAGTTGACTGCGGATCCTCGGAAACCACCTCCAAAGCCCCAGCCGCGAGGGCGGCGCACGCTCGCTGCGCTCCTCGGTCGCTCACTTCGTTCGCTCCCTGCGGTGCTTACATCGCCTGCGCCGCCCTCGCGACTGCCCCTTTGAGTCCCGCCCCTACCGCACCGCAACCGCACCTCACACCTCCCCAGCCTCGTCGCTGGCACCCTCCGCTTCGCTTCGGGAGCCAGCGACTCCCTCGCGCGTGCTGCTCGGCCGCGAAGCGGCCTCGCAGGCACGCGCCACCGCACGATTATTTAAAATATGCCGTCAGTTACGTCTCGTCGACCACCTGATTCGAGAGCGTCCCGACGCCCTCGTAGGTGATCTCGACCTCTTCACCCGGCTCGACGAGTCCCGGGTTCGCCGGGCTGCCGAACGCGATGCAGTCGCCGGGCTCGAACGTGAACCGCTCCGAGAGGTACGAGACGATCTCGCGGGGCCCGAACAGCATCAGTTCGGTGTTGGCGTCCTGGCGCTCCTCGCCCCCCACGGTCGTCGAGATGTCGAGATTCGTCGGGTCGACGTCGGTCTCGATCCACGGGCCGAGCGGCGCGGAGCCGTCGAACGCCTTCCGCGCGGTCCGGCCCTGCTGGTCGAGCGCGTCGACGTCGTTCAGGATCGTGTAGCCGCGGACCACGTCGGGCACGTCCGCGGGGTCGATGTCCGGACAGCGCTCGTCGATGACGGCGACCAGCTCGCCGGCGTACGTCAGCTCGTCGGTCCAGTCGGGGTACGCGATGGGCTCGCCGTGCGCGAGCAGGCTCGCCGGCGGCTTGATGAAGAAATCGGGCTCCTCGGGGCGCTCGTACTCCATCTGGTGGAGCGTCTCAGCGTAGTTCCGCCCGACGCAGTAGAGCGCGCTCGGATCGCAGGGGGGGAGGAGCCGCCCGTCGCGGCCGACCTCGTAGCGGCCGTCGGCGGCGACGACAGTCCCGTCCTCGTAGCGTCCGGAGACCGGTCCGTCCGGCGTGAGCAGGCGTGCGAGTCGCATGGCCGCACGTCCACGCGGGGGCGTAGAAAAGGCGTCGGTCGCGGGTGGTGCGGGCTCACTTCCCGTCGCGCTCACCGCCATCGGTCCCGATCACGACCCCCGACCGGATCTCCAGCGCGGTCTCGAACTCCTCGCGCGACGTCTGGCCCGACCCCGAGCGCTCGACAGCGGTCTCGTGGGCGCGGGCGACGGCGGCGCGCTCCCGGTCCGAGAGCCCCAGCCGATCCCCGACCCCCTCCCAGTGGTCGGGCTCGACGAGGAACGTCTCGCGGTCCGGCTCGGTCGCGATGCGCTCGTACCGCCGCCGGTAGTCGTCGACCCGCGGACCGAGATCCGCCTGCACCCGGGCGAGGAGGGCGGGGAGCCGCTCGGCGGGGACGGACGCGAGCGCCGCCGTCTTCACCAGCGCGGTCCCGTCGATGGGGTAGCCGCCGGTCGACGAGGTCTCGTCCGCCCCCGGCGACTCCTCGTCACCGCCCATCAGCCGCCCGCGCGCATGGCCTTCTGCCGGTACTTCGGGAGGAGCTCCGCGAGCGCCTCGGGGTCGCCCGCGAACGCCGCGGTCACCTCGGTGAGCGTGATCGCGGCCGCGGCCGTCACCGTCTCGGCGCTGAGAGCGACGCGCCACCCGTCGCCGTCCACACGGGTCGCCTCCGCCGGGTCGTCGGTCCCGACCAGCTCTCCGCCGAGGTTGACGAGGTAGTGGGCCGCGAGCCGCCGCGAGATCCCGCGGTACGCGACCGTCTCGCGCTCCCAGCCCTCCTCGGTCGGGGGGAGGGCCTCGGAGTCGGCATCGGCGGTCATGCGCCGCCCGCGACCGGCGGGAACACCGAGAGGCGGTCGCCGTTCTCCAGCGCCGTCTCCAGTCCGTCGAGGTGGAGCACCTCGCGGCCGTTCTTCAGCACGTTGATCTGGGGGGCGAGCCCGCCGTCGACGATCAGGCGACCGTCCATCTCCTCGTACTCCGCTTGTAGCTCCCGCAACACGTCGCCGACGCTCGAGCCGTCGGCGAACTCCGCGTCGACGACCTTCCCGCCGGCGGCCTCGCGAAACGTCGCGAAGAACCGCAGTTCCAGTTCCATACGCGTCCATCGGGCTCCTGTGGCTTAAAAACGGGCGGCCGCGGGGATCCCTGCGAGTCGGGACCACGGGTCGGCCACACCGAACAGTGCGAACGGCGAGCCGAGAGCCGAAAGCCGCCTACAGGTCCGAGAGGCGGATCCCGTCCTCGACGAGGCGGAAGTTCCGCTCTCGGTCGAGATCGTCGCCGAGCCACTCGTGCTCGTACAGCTGCCCGATCAGCTCGACGTAGAGGTTCCGCCACGCGATCGCGTAGATCGGCGACTGGCCCCACGCGCGCAGCTCGGGGACGAACTCGTGGTAGGTGCTCGCCTGCGCCTCCATGCGCTCGACCGCGTCCGCGACGACCTCGGCCGCCTCGGCGGGCTCGGCCCCCTCGATCTCCTCGTTGATCCGCGACTGGATACCGGTGATGGCGCGCCGCATGTCCTGCTCGGCGGTCTCGCCCTCCTCCGGCAGCGACTCGACCACGCCTCGCGGCACGCCGAGTTCTATCTCAGGCATGTCTGAAACTCGGACGGCGACGCTCAAAAAACCCGTTCACCCGGCGGTCCGGCCGTCGTCTCGGGCCCAGCGGTCCGGCCGTCGTCTCGGGCCCAGCGGTCCGGCCGCCGTCTCTGCCCCGGCGATCACGGCGCCGGCGCGGCCTTCTGGAGGGCCGTCTCGGCGATGTTGCCGCCGTAGTCGGCCGACCGCAGCACTGAGTCGACGACGAGCCCGAGCAGCTGCGCGCGGGCCGGGTCCAGGTCGCGGAGGAGCTCGTCGATCGCGCGGACCCGCTCGTCGATCGCCCTGACGCCGGTTCGGGCCTCGTTCGCCAGCCGCGTCGCCTCGTCGCTGTCGTCGGCGAACAGCGCGTCCATCGCGGTGTCGATCACCTCGACCGCGTCGGCGTGCAGGTCGTTGACGGCCTCGACGACCTCGTCGGGCATCGGCTCGTCGATGTTGAGCGTGAGGTGGCCGATCTTGGTCGCGTGGTCGCCGATCCGTTCTAACTGCCGGGCGCTGGAGTGGTAGTCGAAGCACTCCTCGCGCGGGAGCCCGAGCTCCTCGGCCGCCTTCGGCGTGCGGAGCGTCGCCCGGAAGATCCGGGAGACGACGAGCCACAGCCGGTCGAGGTCGTCGTCGCGACCGATCACGTCGCGGGCGAGGTCATGGTCGAGCTCGGAGAGCGCCGTGATCGCGTCCTCCAGCATCGACAGCGAGATGAGCCGCATCCGGGTGACGGCGTTGTGGATCGACAGCTCCGAGGAGTCGAGCAGGTCCTGGACGACGACCCGGTCGCGCGTCTCCTCTAACACCTCCAGCCCCACGAGGCTCTGGACCGCCTCACGGACCATGGAGCGCTGCTCCGTGGTGATGTCGGCCCCCTCCAGCTCGATGACGTCGAACCCGCTGACGTACATCGTCGTCACCGCGCGGGTGAGCGCCCGTCCGGTGAGGTCGGTCACGTCCAGGGTCCCGCGGGTGCGCTCCTTCTCCGACCGGGGCGTGAGGAACAGCGAGTCCCCGTCCGGGAAGAACTCGATCTCGGTGCCGGCCTCCACGTCGTTGTCCGTCGCCCACGTCTTCGGGATCGAGACCGTGTACGTCGAACCGCCGGTGACCTGCACCTTCCTCGTTTCCATGCACTACGTTCACACACAATGTCTCTTAAATCTGTCCAAAATATATACTCCGCGGCTATGCGGTAGAAATGCGGTTCTGAGACGCTCTTCCGCGTCTATTGCGGAATTTGACCCCCTCACAGAAAAGAGATACCGTGCATTCTACCGAATTTATATATGCCTATATATTTTTGCGGTCGACCGCGAGCGCGGGCACGCCGACGCTGCTCGTCTTCTCCGGCGGGGGGCCGTCGGGCCCTCGCTCGTCCCGTCGACGGCGTAGCCGATCCCGGCCCCGTCGCGTGTCGCTCTGGGCATGCGAGTACGGACGGCGCCGCGCCGCATCAACCCGCCCGTCAACATTTCAACCACGCGGAGCGATCCGACCGAGCGGCCGGCCCGGTGTCGGGGGCGACGCCGGCGAGCGCGGTGACGGGGCCCTGCCCCGCCGTCCCACGGTGGTGGAAGTTGAGAAGAGTTAAATCGGATGCGGCAGTAACGTCAAATGCGCTCGGTTGGTGTAGTCCGGCCAATCATGTTGGCCTTTCGACGGACGCGGCGCGACGGCGCGCCGGTTCGGAAGTCAGCCGACGACCAGGGTTCAAATCCCTGACCGAGCACTTCTCACGGACCCGCGCCGCCAGCGGCGGCACCCGCTCTCCGATTCCCTTCCGAAGGGGAAGAATCACGACGCTCGGCGACGACACTCGGGTATGAGCGACCAGTCCGACGGCGACGACCCCCGCTTCGAGACCCGCGCGATCCACGCGGGACAGGACCCGGACCCCGAGACCGGCGCGCTGATGACGCCGATCCACGCGAACTCCACGTATAAACAGGACGCGCCGGGCGACCATCGCGGCTACGAGTACAGCCGGACCGGGAACCCGACGCGGACCGACCTGGAGGCGAACCTCGCGTCGCTGGAGTCGGGGAGCCACGCGCGCTGCTTCTCGTCGGGGATGGGCGCGATCAACACCGTCCTGAACCTGCTGTCGGCGGGCGACCACGTCGTCGCCGGCGACGACGTGTACGGCGGGACCCACCGCATCCTCACGCAGGTGTACGACGAGTACGACGTCGACACCTCCTTCGTCGACACGACCGACCACGACGCGGTCCGGGCGGCGTTGCGCGAGGAGACGGAGCTGGTGTGGGTGGAGACGCCGACGAACCCCCTGATGAACGTCAACGACATCGGCGCGCTCGCGGACATCGCCCACGAGAGCGACGCGCTCTGCGCGGTCGACAACACGTTCGCGACGCCGTACCTCCAGCGCCCGCTCGAACACGGGGCCGACATCGTCTCGCAGTCGCTGACGAAGTACCTCGGGGGCCACTCCGACACCATCGGCGGCGCGCTGATCGTCGACGACGACGAGCTCGACGAGCGGCTCGGCTTCTACCAGAACTCGGTCGGCGCGACGCCCGGCCCGTTCGACGCCTTCCTCGTGCTCCGCGGGACCAAGACGCTCCCGGTGCGGATGGACCGCCACTGCGAGAACGCGATGGAACTCGCCGAGTGGCTGGAAGCGCACGACGACGTGAGCCGCGTCTACTACCCCGGGTTAGAGAGCCACCCCGACCACGAGCTCGCGGCCGAGCAGATGGACGCGTTCGGCGGGATGCTCTCCTTCGAGTTCGACGGGAGCCTCGACCAGGCGTCGGCCGTCGTGAGCGAGACCGAGGTGTTCACGCTCGCGGAGTCGCTCGGGGGCGTCGAGAGCCTCATCGAGCAGCCGGCCGCGATGACGCACGCCGCGATCCCGCGAGAGGAGCGGCTGGCCGCCGGGCTCACCGACGGGCTCATCCGGGTCTCCGTCGGCCTCGAACACGTCGACGACATGAAGGCCGACCTGCAGGCCGCGTTCGACGCCGCCTCGGACTAGCGGGAGGGAGTCTGGGCCGCGTCCCGCGCCGGACGCCGCGCGCGGCACCCCGAAGCCGGCACCCCTCGCCGCACGGGCACCATTTATATCGGTCGCGCCGAGTGGCGACGCCATGGCCGACCCAGACGTACTCGTGTTGCGACAGACGATCCACGGCTCGGACGCGTCGGACCTCGTCGCGTCGCTCCGCGAGCGACTCCCGGACCGAGAGATCGCGCTGGCGCGGACGCCAGCGGAGGAGCGCGAGCTAATCGAGACCGCCCGGGTCGCGGTCGGGCTCGAGATCGACGAGGAGCTGCTGGCCGCCGCGGAGGAGCTTGAGCTGTTCGCCTGCGTGTTCGCCGGGACCGGCCACCTCCCGCGTGACGCCCTCGCGGACCGCGGCGTCGCCGTGACGAACGCCTCGGGCGTCCACGGGCCGAACATCGCCGAGCACGTCCTCGGCTCGATGATCACCCACGCTCGCCAGTGGCCGCGCGCGCACCGACAGAAGGCGGATCGCGAGTGGCGCACCTACGAGACGACCGAGGTGTACGGGTCGACGGTCGCCGTCGTCGGGCTCGGCGCCATCGGACAGGCGATCCTCGACCGGTTGGAGCCGTTCGACGTGGACACGGTCGGTGTCAGGTACTCGCCAGAGAAGGGCGGGCCGGCCGACGCGGTGTACGGCTTTGACGAGTTCCACGAGGCGGTCGCCGACGCGGAGTATGTGGTGCTCGCGTGCCCGCTGACCGAGACGACTCGGGGGCTCGTCGACGCAGACGCGCTCAAAACGATGCGCGCCGACGCCGTCCTCGTCAACATCGCTCGCGGCCCGATCGTTGACACCGACGCGCTCGTCTCCTCGCTCCGAAACAGCCGGATCCGCGGGGCCGCGCTCGACGTGACCGACCCCGAGCCGCTCCCCGAGGACCACCCGCTGTGGGGGCTCGGCAACGTCACGATCACCCCGCACAACGCCGGCCACACGCCGCACTACTACGACCGCGTCGCCGATATCCTCGCCGGCAACTTCGACCGTCTCGACAGCGCTGAAGAACTGGAGAACCGGGTGATCTGAGCGACGGCCCGTGCTACCGGACTATTTATAAATGAACGCGCCGGTGCGGTGGCGCGCGCCTCCGAGCGACCGCCCTCGGCGGTCGCGAGGTGCGCGTGCGAGGTCGCCGGCGCGTAGCGCCGGCTGCCAGAGGGACCGGAGGTCCCTCGCTGGACGCGGTGAGCGCTCGGAGAGCGCGAACCGCGAGGCTGGGGAGGCGTGAGGCTGCGGTGCTGTGCAGTGCGGGGCGGGACTCAAAGGGGCAGTCGCGAGGGCGGCGCTTGACGACGCAAGCACCGCAACGAGGGAGCGGTAGCGACCGAGTGAGGAGCGCAGCGAGTCACGCGAGCCGTCGCGACTGGGGCTTTGGAGGTGTTCACTGTCGAGTAACCGGATGCGTATGGCCTAGCGACTAGGGCTTTGGCGGTGTTCTCCGTCGATCTTCGGTCTGACACTTCTAAGCGAGCGGCTGGGTCTTTGCAAGCGCTCACCACCGATCCGCTGTCGACCATTCAAAAACGAGCGGTCGGAGCTTCCGAAGAGTCGACCACCGGGTTGGGGGAAGCTACTTATAAATGGTGCCGAGCGAGCGAGCCTTACTCGTCGACGGTGACGCCTTCGATCTCCACCGCCTCGCGGGGCTCGTCCTGGCGGTCGGTCGGCACGGAGCCGATCTCCTCGACGACGTCCATCCCGTCGATGACCTGCCCGAAGACGGCGTGCTTGCCGTCGAGGTGCGGGGTCGCGTCCAGCGTGACGAAGAACTGCGAGCCGTTCGTGTCCGGGCCGGAGTTCGCCATCGAGAGGATTCCCGGGCCGTCGTGGGTGAGGTCGTCGTGGAACTCGTCGTCGAACTGGTAGCCGGGACCGCCGCGACCGCTCTGCTGCGGGTCGCCGCCCTGGATCATGAAGTCCTCGATGACGCGGTGGAAGACGTTCCCCTCGTACAGCGAGTCGCCTCGGACCTCGCCGGACTCGGGGTCCTCCCAGGTGTTGGTGTCGCGGGCGGGGTCGGCGTCCGCGGCGGGGTCGTGGCGGGCCAGGCCGAGGAAGTTCTCGACCGTCTTCGGGGCGCGGTCGGCGAACAGCTCGACGACGACGTCGCCGTGATTCGTCCGGAGCGCTACCTGCGGGTTGTCGGGGTTGGAAACCTCTCGTGCCATATGTTCACGGACGGACGCGCGTCGGAAAACCCTACCCATCCGCGTCGTCGCGGGCCGAGGGACCGGCGGCCGCGAACATCGCACTTATCAACGGACGCCGCCGACCCGTCGACATGAGTTCGACCGCCGTCCTGACCGTCGCGGCGCTCCTCGTCGGGGCGGCGGTCGGCGCGCTGTTCGCGTTCCTCCGCGTTCCGATTCCCGCGCCGCCGGAGCTGCCGGGCGTCATGGCCATCGTCGGGATCTACCTCGGGTTCAAACTCGTCGGCTACGCCGGCGTCGGCTTCGACCTGCTCGACGCGCTCGGGCTGTAGCGGTCCGCCCCCTCTCCCACGCCCCAGCGGTCGGTATCGTTTTCCACTCGGCCCGAGCAGTGTCGCGTATGTACGACGAGATCCTCCTCCCCGTCGCGCCGGGCAGCGAGGCGAACGACGCGGTCCCGCACGCGGCCAGCCTCGCCGAGCGCTACGACGCGACCGTCCACGTCGTCTCCGCAAGTGATACGCTGGCGCGGACCCTGCGCGGGCCGCAGGCCGGTGCGTTCGCCGAGCGCGTCGAGTCCGCGGCGCAAGAGCGCGTCGAGACGGTGTCCGCGGAGCTGGAGGCCGCCGGCGTCGACGTCGTCGGCGACGTCCGACAGGGGCAGCCCGTTACCGTCATCGAGAACGCGATCGCCGACACCGGCGCCGACATGGTCGTGATGCCGAGTCACACCCGTAGCGGCATCCGGCGGGTCCTCCTCGGAAGCGTGACCGAGAAGGTGGTCCGCGTCTCCGCCGTCCCCGTGGTCACCGTGCCGATGGCCGACCCGGAGGAGAGCGAACCGACCGACGAAGCCGGCGAACGCGACGAGTCGGCCGACGGCGAGGCGTGAGCGCCTCTTCGGGAATCCGCGCGTTCCGGGTCGCGTACGACGGCCGGGAGTATGCCGGCCTGCAGCGCCAGCCCCACGCGACGACCGTCGAGGGGACCCTCCTCCGAGCGCTCGCCGAACACGGGATCCTCGACCGCGGCGACGGCCCGACGCACGCGACGCCCCCTGGCTACGCCGCGGCCGGCCGGACCGACGCCGGCGTCTCCGCGGTCGCCCAGACGGTCGCGTTCGAGGCGCCGGAGTGGCTGACCCCGCGGGCGTTCAACGGTCACCTCCCCGGCTCGGTGCGCGTCTGGGCGGCCGCGGACGTCCGCGACGGGTTCCACGCGACTCACGACGCGGTCCGACGGACGTACCGATACCACCTCTACGCGCCGGCGGCGGCGGACCCCTCGGCGGGCCCGGCCTGCGCCGTGGACGACGACCGCGTCCGCGACGCGCTCGACCGCCTCTCCGGACGCCACGACTTCCACAACCTGACCAGCGACGACGCGGGGACCGTCCGGGACCTGACCGCGACGGCGACGCGAGACGGCGACCTCCTCCTGCTCGACGTCTCCGCGGACGGGTTCCCGCGGGCGCTCGTTCGCCGACTCGTCGCCGCGGTCCGGGCGGTCGGCCGCGGACAGACCGAGCCGTCGCGGATCGACCGGCTGCTCGGCGCGGAGTCGGTGCCGGGCGAGATCGGCGTCGGCCCTGCGCCGCCCGAGCCGCTGGTGCTGTGGGACGTCGCGTACGATGGAGTCGCCTTCGACGTCGACGCGGCGGCCGCCGAGAGCGCCCACGTCGCCTTCGGGGAGCGCTACCGGACGGCCCGCCACGTCGCCGCCGCGACGGGGGCGATCCGCGACCGAATCGCGGAGAGGACCGAAGCGGACCCGGGGAAGCGGTACGACGCCGACGACGCTTAGTCGGCCGCGCCCACGTCGGCCGCGTCGCCCGCGTCGGCGGGGGGCGTCTCCATCCCGTCGACGCGCAACAGGAGGGTGTTGCCGTCGACGCTCGTGGCGTCGACGGTCCCCGAGAGGCGGAGACCGGCCGCCGGCGTCGGTCCCACGGTGACGTGGTCGCCGACCCCGAAGGGACCGACTGGACCGCGGATCACGAGCTCCGCGCGGCAGAGCTCGGGATTGGCGACGCTCGAGAGGTCGATCTCCTCGACGTTCACCCCCTCCACGCGCTCGCCGTCGACCGCGACAGGCGTGGTCTCGGCGTCGTCCATCCGCTCGACGCCGAGCGTCTCGTAGGCGCCGTCGGTGGGGACGTATCCGCCTCCCGGGCCCGGAACCCCCTCGACCAACCGGAGGTCCCGGAGGCTCTGCATCCGGTTCCGAACCGTGCCGGGGTTCCGGTCGATCGCCTCCGCGATCTCTCTCCCCGACACCGGTCTGTCGGCGTTCTCCGCGAGGTTCACGAGCGCGGTGAGCACGCGTTCCTGACTGGACGTGAGCTGTATCGTGGACATACGCAAACGGATCGCTTTGATATGAATAAATGTTCGCTTTCTCGCACCTTATATTCTTGGTATTATTGTTTAGGGCTATATAACTAAACGAATGCGGTAGATAACCCGAGAAAGTAGCCACAAAACTCAATACGTCATATTCACTCGCGTTATAATTAAACGTATGTCTATTTTCGTTCCATATAAATGTATTATAGACAGCGAAATACGTGAGATACGCTGGTCTGTCGTAAAATACGCGTAATACCTTATACAGTTGGCACCGTGAGTATTTATTCGTCCGTTCGGAAGCGGCGGGTGAACATGAATCGTCGAACCAGCGGTCGGCCGCGACCGCGACGCCGCCGAATCACGGTACCGGATCGCAGTTCTCCAGCGGAACAGCGAAGCGAGAGCCCGGGCGACCGGAGGGCCGACCGATGAGCGAGCGCGGATCCCCCGCCTTCGAGGGGAACTCACTGGACGAGCGCACCGCGGGCGCGGTCCGATCGGTCGTCGGCGAGGAGAGGGCCACGACCGACGAAGCGCCGGCGGACGGGACGGATCACGACGAGTCGGCCGAAAACGTCGCCATCGACTTGCGCGACCCCGGCGCCGAGCGCGAGCGCGTCCGCTCGTTCGTCGAGTCCTCGGTCGCGGCCGCCAACGCGGACGGGGTCGTGGTCAACATGAGCGGCGGGCTCGACTCCACCGTGACGGCGGCGCTCGCCGTCGAGGCGCTCGGCGCCGACCGCGTCTACGGCCTGGTCCTCCCGTGTAACAAGGTCGGCGCGCACCACGCCCGCGACGCCGAGGCGCTCGCGGAGGCGCTCGGGATCGATCACGACACGGTCCACGTCCACTCGCTGTTCGCGCAGTTCGGGGCGGTCGCGCCGGACCGGTTCGACCTCCACGACGAGCCGGTGCTGTCCGGCAACGCAGTCGCGCGGTTCCGCATGACGCTCGCGTACCTCGCGGCCAACGCGACGGACCGCCTCGTCTGCGGCACGGCCAACCGGAGCGAGCTGCTGCTGGGCTACTTCACGAAACACGGGGACGGCGGGGCGGACATGCACCCGATCGGTCACCTGTACAAGACCGAGGTCCGGGCGCTCGCCGCCGAGCTCGACGTCCCCGAGTTCGTCGTCGAGAAGCCGCCGACCGCGGGGTTCCTCCCGGGGCAGCGCGACGCCGACGACCTGGGCGCCCCGTACGAGGTGATCGATCGCGTGCTCCGGCTCGGTGTCGACCGCGGGCTCGACGCTGCGACGGTCGCGGAGCAGTTGTCGGAAAGCGGCGGGGTTGAGGTCGATGTCGACGAGGAGACGGTCGCCGATCTGCTCGCGCGACACCGCGCGACGGCTCACAAGCGAACCACGCCGACCGTGCCGACCGAACGCGGCCGGTGACCCGCTCCGCGCCGGCCGTCGCCCTACTCCCAGTCGTCGGGCCAGAGGCCGGCCGCGCGCATCCCCGTCTCGAAGTCGGCGTCGCGGAACTCGGCGATCAGGTCGTCGCGGTCGAGCCGGGGGGCGTCGCGCTCGGGCGCCGCGAACTCGCACACGAGCAGCGCCGTCAGCATCGCGTGCTCCCGGACGTTCCGGTCGTCGACTTTGTCCCGCGTGTCGGCGTGTGTATGCCCCCACCCTCGACCGCGGTCGCCGGAGTCGCTGTGGAGCTGGAGCGCCGGCACCCCGCGGCGGACGAACGGCCACTGGTCGGAGAACGGGTGCGGCTCCGCGTCGACCGCGATCGGCTGGCGGGTCGCCGCCGACACCGACTCCGCGACCGACGCCGCCGCGTCGGAGGCGTGCGCAAGCGCGACGAGGTCGCGGTGGCGCCCAGCGCCGTCGACGTTGACCACCCCGCGAACCCGGTCCAGATCGACCGTCTCGGCCAGGTGTTCCGCGCCGAGCAGCCCGACCTCCTCGGCCCCCACGGCGACGACGTCGACGCCGATCGGGAGGTCGGCCGCCGACAAGATCCTCGCCGCCGTCGCGACGGTCGCGATCCCGCAGCCGTTGTCGAGCGCCGCCTCCGCGATGTCGTGGCCGTCGTAGTGGGCGAGCAGCAGGAGGCGCTCGTCGGTGTCCGGTCCCACGCGCCCGACGACGTTCCGGCTTTCGCCGGGCGCGGTCGTCGCCTCGACGGCGATCTCGGCCTCGGCGGTGGGGCCTCCGTTCGAGTCACTCGCGTCGCCGTCGCCGACCGCGTACTCTCGGAGCCACGCACCGGTCTCCTTCGAGACCCCGACGGCCACCGCGTCGGCCTCCGAGCCGAAGGTCAGCGAGCCGGTCGGCGGGAGCTGACCGTCGATGTGGTTGACGAAGACGAAGCCGACCGCGCCGGCGTCGATCGCGTAGCCGAACTTCTCCATCCGGTGGACGAACCGCCCGCCCGGCGTCGTCGTCGAGGCGACGGCGATCCGCCCCTCGACGTCGCGCTCGTCGATCTCGGCGGGGGTGCCGTAGCCGACGTCGACGAGCGCGCCCGAGACCGCGCCCGCGGGCGAGTACGGGAGCGCGATCGACTCGAACTCGCGAGCGGTCCCGTCGCCGCCCCGTCCCGGGACTCGGACCCGCAGCCCCGCGCTCCCGCGTTCCCACGCGTCCAGCTCGAAGGGATCGGTGCCGACGTCGGCGAGCCCCGCGCGCTCGAACGCCTCGGCGACGATCCCCGCCGCCCGGCGCTCCCCGTCGCTGCCGGCCATGCGACTCCCGATGGCCGTGAGGTCGGTGAGGAAGCGCCACGGCTCGTCGTCTGCCCACGCCCGACCGAGCGCCGGGGCGAGCGCATCGCGTCGCTCGCGGACGCGCTCGACGGCCTCTGTATCGGCGGCCACGTCGGTTCCGGACGGCTGCAAGTGCATACCACAGGCTGCCGCGGAAGCCTGTTAAGCGTGTGGCTCTCGGCACCGGAAACGCTATGTTAAAGTGTGGCCGTCAGGTAGCTTCGACCGAGCACCGTTGGTCCAGTGGTAGGACATTAGCTTCCCAAGCTAATAGCCCGGGTTCGATTCCCGGACGGTGCATTTCTCGAACGAAGTGAGAGAAATCACCGACGGGATTGAACCCTATCGAGAACTCGAACCACTCGGCGAGCGCGCCGGCGACGATTAGGTGGGCGAGCCCGCCGAGTAGACCGACTCCGAGCGCTCGGCGGGAGGAGACGGAGACCGTGCTCGCGGAGGGCATGACGACTCGTTTCACGATGCGACTTATAAAACCACTCCGCCGCGCATCGGAATGCCGTCAGAAGATGTTCGCCTGCCCGTAGACGGAGATGCCGGTGTCGGTGATCTCGTAGGGCTTGGTCTCGCGGGAGTGGTTCGCGTCGCGGATCTTCTGGATCTCGACGGCGAGCCGCGTCTCCCGGAAGTCCGAACCGCGGACGTACTGGAGCACGAACACCGCGTCGGTGAGGTACTCGACGATCCCGTGTCGGGAGGCGTACGACGTCTCCTGGCTCGCCTCGGAGGTCAGCAGCGTCGTCACGCCGGCGTCCTTCAGCGACCGGGTGAACCCGAACACCTCCGAGCGGCGCTTCGCCGGGTGGTCGTACATCATCTCCAAGAGCGAGACGGAGTCGAGCACCAGCCGGTCCGCGTCGAACTCGGCGATCAGGCGGGTGAGGTCGTTCCGGATCGACGCGAGCGAGTTCGCCATCTCGATCGGGTCGATCGCGACCACGGCGAGCCGGTCCTCGTCGGCGGCCTCGCGGAACGACCACCCCTTCTCCTCGGCGGTCGAGAAGATCGACTCGCGCGTCTGCTCCAGCGTGATGTAGACGCCCTTCTCGTCGGACTCGAGCGCCTCGTTGAGGAACTGGAGCGCGAACGTCGTCTTCCCCGTCCCCGCCCCGCCGATGACGGAGAGCAGGGAGCGGCTCGGGACCCCGCCCAGGATCATGTCGTCGAGCCCGTCGATCCCGATGTCGGTGCGGTCGATCGCCGACTCGAACTCGTCGGGGTCGACGTCGAACTCCGTCTCGGTTCCGCCGCCGCCCGCGCCGTCACCGCCGCCGTCGAAGTCGCCGAAGCCGAAGTCGTCCGACTCTGCCGAGGTGTCCCCCCGGTACCCGCCGAACGGGTCCTCGCCCCCCTCGTCGTCGGCGCCGCCGAACGGGGCCCCGGCGCCCTCGTCCGTCGCGGGCGGCTCCGGGTCACCGGGGCCGCCCTCTCCGGGGTCGGCGCCGAAGTCGGTCTCGCCGAAGCCGCCGCCGGGGTCCTCTCCGGGCGCCCCGCTACCGGCGTCCTCGCCTCCGAACGGGTCGGCGTCGCCGAACGACCCGCCGCCGAAGGGGTCGCTCTCGTCTCCGGCGTCGTCCGGTTCGGTCCCGCCCGGCCCGTCGCGGACGCCGCCGAACGGGTCGTCCTCGTCGGCTGCGGGGCGCTCTCCTCCCGCGGCGGGCTCAGGCGCGTCGTCGCCCTCGCCGTCGGCGGTCTCGTCGCCCTCGCCGTCGGCGGTCTCGTCGCCCTCGGTGTCAGCCGAGCGGTCGGACTCCTCGTCGAGGTCGCGCAGGGCGCGCTCGAACCAGTCGTCCTCCTCGCTCATCGTTCCAGTCGGCCGTGGGCGGTCGACATGTCTCGGGCAACGTGGTGGGTCGGCTTGAAACTTTCCGGAACCCGGGGTCGGAGTCCGCATCCTTTTGTCGGCCGGCGAGAACCGGTGACACATGGAGGTCGGCATCGTTGCGCGGAAGGGAAGCGAGCGAGCGGTGAGCCTCGCGGCGGCGCTACGCGACGCGATCGTCGACGCCGGCGAGTCGGTCTGGCTCGACGCGGAGACGGCCGACGCGCTCGGCGAGGGCGACCGCGGCCGCTCGGTCGACGCTCTCGCGGACTGCGACCTCGCCGTCGCGGTCGGCGGCGACGGGACGTTCCTCTTCGTCGCGCGCAACGCCGGCGACACCCCGATCGTCGGCGTCAACCTCGGCGAGGTGGGGTTCCTCAACGCGGTCTCGCCGGCGGACGCCGAGGAGGCCGTCATCGCCGAGGTCGAGGCGTTCGGCCGGGGTGAGCCGGACGTCCGCGAGGCGCCGCGGCTCGCGGCGCGGGCGGGCGATTGGGCCTCGGTCCCGGCGGCCAACGAGATCGTGGTCCAGAGCGACCGCCGTGGCCCCGGCGCCGGGGTCGACTACGAGGTGCGCGTCGACGGGAGCCGCTACTCCGGGGGGCACGCCGACGGCGTCCTCGTCGCGACGCCGACCGGCTCGAGCGCGTACAACCTCTCGGAGCGGGGACCCCTCGTCGGCCCGGGCGTGAGCGGGCTCGTCGTGAACGAGATGGCGGCCGAGCCGGGGATGCCGCCGCTCGTCGTCGGCGTCGACGCCGAGATCACTGTTGCGGTCGAGGGCGTCGAGGAGGCCGTCGTCGTCAGTGACGGACGGAACAAGACGAGCCTGGAGGCCCCGGTCGAGGTGACCGTCGAGCGGACGTCGCCGCCGATGCGGATCGCCGGCCCGCCGTCGGACTTCTTCGAGGCCCTGGGGAAGCTCTCGTGAGCCCGCGGCACCGAGCGCCGACCGCGGCCGCAAAGCGTTTATCCCCCGGAGCGAACCGTCGGCCGTGAACCGTCGGTTCGTCCTGCTCGGGTACGTCGTCGCGGGCGTCGCCGCCGCTGGCGCGGCGGGGGCCGCCTGGCTTGCCTCCCCGGAGGTCGCCCTCGCGCGGCTCTCGCTCCTCGCCGCCGACCCGGTCCGGTACGGGGTCGCGCTGCTCGCGCTGACCGCCGTCAGGCCCGTCCTGGCGTGGCCGACGACGCTCCTCGCCGCGGCGGTCGGCTTCGGGTACGGCTGGGTCGGGGTCCCGCTCGGCGTCGCCCTCCTCGTGGCGACGGCGGTCCTCCCCTACATCCTCGCCCGGACGGGCCGGGTCCGGGCTCGGGGCGCTTGGCAGGCCGCGGACCGGCTCTGCGACGCCGGCGAGCGGCTGGCGACGGAGACCGGGAGCGTCCGGGCCGTGACGGCCGCCCGGCTGCTCCCGCTGCCCTCCGACGCGGTCTCGGTCGGCGCGGGCGCCGCGGGGATCCGCACGCGACCGTTCCTCCTCGGGACCGCGGCCGGCGAGCTCCCGTGGGTGATCGTCGGCGTCGCCGTCGGCGTCTCGCTCGACCGGCTCGCGGCGGGCGACCTCTCCACGGTCGACCCGACGGTGCTGGTCGCGATGGCGGGCGTCGGAGCGCTGCTGCTCGCCGGGCCGGCGTATCGGACGTTCCTCCGAGAAGAGCCCGCGTCAAGGGCGTAACCGCCTCGGCGGGCGAACAGCAGGCAGGGATCGCGGCTGCGACGGGTCGCCGTGCCGGACCGCGGCAGGGCGACCGCCGTGATTCGGTGGTCCCGATCGAGACCGGGACCGTGCGTGGGACGTCATCGACCGCTCGGCGACGCCGTGTCTCCGAACGGCCGAACCGAGTCGTGTGCCTCTGTGAGGACCGATGCGAGCGTGCATTCCCCCGGTCCCCGATTCCCGGGACCGTCCCAGCCCTAACCCCGAAGCCGCGGCGCCGGAGGGGCGCGCCGACCGAACGCGGCTTCAACGGGGGACCGGGGGCGCTGCGCTCCGTCGGTCCTCGCCGTACGCTACTCGCTTCCGTCGCCGCCGTCGCTTCCGTCGCCCCCCTCGCCGCCGGTCTCCTCGTAGGAGACGTCGATCCCGCGCGGGACCGGGCGGAGGAGGTACGAGCCGGTCCCGCGCCGCACCGGCGCGAAGTCGGCGGTGAAGCTCGTCCGGGTGTTCTCGCGGACCTCGAACGCCTCGTTGAACGTGAGTGGGGCGTTCCCCGGGAGGTCGACCTCGGCCTCGTCGCCGCCCTCCAGGGTGCCGTCGACGTTCGAGACGTCGAGCTGGAGGAACCGGTACGTGGCCACGGACAGCTCGCGCTCGTCGATCAGCTGCGTCTCGCCGTCCTGCAGCCGGACGAGGTCCGCCTCCTTCGGCTCGTCGAACTCCTGGTACTCGCGGCCGGCGGGTTCGCTCTCGCCCGCTTCGTCGGTCTCGTTGCCGTCGGCGTCGTCGCCGTCGGTTCCGCTCCCGTCGTCCGTCTCGTTCCCGTCCGCGCCGCTCTCAGCGCCCTCGGGCCCGAGCCAGATCCCCTCGATGGTGACCACGAGCGACTCGAAGTCGCCGATGTCGGCCGGTTGGTCGGTCACGCGGGTCGCGAGCGTTCCGGTCGCCTTGCCGACGCAGCCGGCGAGGCCGGTCGCCCCGAGCGCCGCGGCGCCGGTCGCCTGCAGGTAGGTCCGGCGCGACAGCGCGTCGCGGTCGGAGGCGCCGGCGTCGGGCGTGCGGTCCGTCACGTTACGCGCCCCCCTCGTCGTCGGTCTCGCCGTCATCGGTCGCGGCGTCGTCGCCGCTGCCGGCGATCCCGCTCACGGTCTCGCCGAGATCGTCGACGCCGCCCGAGAGGAAGTCGTTCACGCTACTCAAGACGTCGCCGACGAAGTCGGGCACCTGGTCCGGCAGGTCGCTCGGCGGGCCCGCGTCGCCCGAGGCGTCGTCCGGGCCGGGCGTCGCCGCGACGGCACCGGCGACCGCGCCGGTCCCGATCAGTACCACCGTGGCGAGCGCCACGATTAGCGTCGTTCGGATCGCGTTCATGACGATTCCGGCTCTGGCCTCTACAGGTTTTAATACCGCAAGCCGTTCAGCCCATTTACGTCCGAATTAAACCGGTTTAATCGACGGGAGGCGGTTCGACGGCCGCGATTCCTGTTCCAAGCGAGGTAACCGGCGATTACTTATAAAAAGCCGGCGGAGGATCGCGGTCAACAGCGCGGGCGCGGACCGCGTCAGGAACGGTCAGGGCTCCAGCCGATTCGGGTCGCGCGGGAACATGATCGCCTCCTTGATGTTGTCGAGGTCGGCGACCTTCTGGACGAGCCGGTCGATGCCGAGCCCGTAGCCGCCGTGAGGCGGAGTGCCGAAGCTGAGCGCCTCGATGTAGAACTCGAAGTTGGCCGTCTCGACGCCCTCCTCCTCCATGACCTCGATCATGCGGTCGACGTCGTGCTCGCGCTGGCCGCCCGAGGAGAGCTCTTGGCCCTTATAAATGAGGTCGAACTTCCGCGAGGCGATCTCGTCGCCCTCGACGTCCTGCATGTAGTAGAACTTCTCGTCGGGGTAGCCGACGACGAAGAAGGCGGGGTGGCCCCGCTCGTCGAAATGCTCGCCGAGCAGCTTCTCGCCTTTCGTGTCGAGGTCGGTCGGGTCGTCCGGGAAGTGCCCGAACTCGGTCTCGAGGATGTCGAGCGCCTCGTCGAAGGTGATCCGGGGGAAGTCCTCTTCGGGGACGTCAATGTCGACGTCGAGGAGGTCGAGCTCGCGCTGAGCGCTCTCCGCGGCCTCGCGGAGCGCGTACCGCAGCGACTCCTCTTGGACGTCCATCACGTCGTCGTGGTCCTCGATGTACGCGAGCTCGACGTCGAACATCGAGATCTCGGAGACGTGGCGGGAGGTCGCGAAGTCCTCGGCGCGGAACGCGGTCCCGGTCTCGTAGACGGCCTCGTACCCCGACGCCATCAGCATCTGCTTGTACAGCTGGGGGCTCTGCGAGAGGAACGCATCCTTGTTGTAGTAGAGGATCGGGAACAGCTCCGCGCCGCCCTCGGCGCCGCCCTTCGAGATGAGCGGGGTCTTGATGTCGACGAACCCCTCGTCGTCGAACCACTCCTCCATCGCCGTCATCAGCTTCGAGCGCAGGGAGAAGACCGCGAGCGTCTCCGGCTTCCGGAGGTCGAGCGCGCGGTTGTCGAGCCGGGTCGAGAGGTCGACCTCGATGTCCTTCGAGATCTCCAGCGGGAGCGGGGAGCCGGCCTCGTCGATGACCTCGTACTCGGTCGGGGCGATCTCGACGCCGCCGGGCGCTTGGTCGCTCTCCAGCGGCTCGCCGACGACGCGAACGACGTATTCGGCGCCGACGTCTTGGACGGCCTCGAACAGCTCCGGCTCGCGCTCCTCCTTGAAGACGACCTGGATGAGCCCCTCGCGGTCGCGCACGATGAGGAAGACGAGGCCTCCCAGGTCGCGGATCTCGTGGACGTGGCCGGCGATGGCGACCTCGTCCGCGTCCGGTTCGACGTCCGACGTGTGGATTCGCTCGATCATGACGGTGGCTGCTTACGCGCAACTGGTCGGGCGTTCGGCATAGGCCTGTCGTCTCGCGGTCAGCGGAACTCGTCGCGCACGGCGGTCTCGACCCGGATTCTCGGCGGTCGCTTGGCCGAGCATCGCGTCGGCGAGCTACTCGCCGATCGACTCGCGCACCCGCGCTTCGGCCCGGCGGAGCGCGTCCCGGATCGGGAGCCCCGTGGCCTCGGCGACCGCAGCCGCGTCGTCGTACTCGGCGCTCACGTCGTAGACGTCGCCGTCGGCGGTCGAGGAGACCTTCACCGACACCTCGTGCTCGTCGCCGTCGATCGCGAGCGTCGCCGTCTCGAAGGCGCGCTCGGCGATCCACCGGTGGCTCGCGCCCGACTGGCGGACGCCGAGGGTCCCCGTCTCGCGGGCGAGCCGCTCCGCGACCGCCTCGGCGTCCTCGGGCTTGCAGATGACCTTCACGAGGTGGCCCGGCCGCGACTTCTTCATCGTCGTCGGCACGACCGTCACGTCGCGGGCGCCGGCGCGCGAGAGGGCCTCCTGGAGCCCGCCGAGCGCCTCCGGCGACGCGTCGTCGAGGTTCGTCTCCAACACCGCGATATCGTCGCGGACGAGCCCGTGACCGTCGGGGTCGGTCGCGGTCTCCCCCTTCGCCTCCCCGCCGTCGCCGACGAGGATGCGGAGCGCGTTCGGGTGGTCGGGGAAGGTCGCGTCGCCCGCTCCGTAGCCCGCGGCGTCGACGTCGAGGGGTGGCAGCCGGTCGACGCCCTCGGCGACGGCGGCGAGGACCGCGGCCCCGGTCGGGGTAAGCAGCTCGCGGTCGACAGGGCCGCCGACCACCGAGAAGTCGGCGCCCGCCGCGATCTCGGTCGTCGCCGGCGCTGGGACCGGGTAGACGCCGTGGCTCATCTCGACCTCGCCGCCGCCCGCGGCGACGGGGGTCGTCACGACGCGGTCGGGGCCGAGATCGTTTATCAGGAGCGCCGCGCCGACCACGTCCGCGATCGCGTCGTCCGCACCGACCTCGTGAAAGCGCGTCCCGTCGAGGTCCGTCCCGTGGACCGACGCCTCCGCGCGGCCGAGGCGCTCGAAGGCGTCGAGCGCGACCGACTCGACGGACTCGGGGAGGTCCATCGACTCCACGAGCGCGACGACCTCGTGGTAGGTTCGGTGGACGCCCGCGCCCTCGGCGTGGTCCGCGTGCTCCCGGTCGTGCTCGTGACGGTGGGCGTGGCTGTGGCCGTGCCCGTGACCGTGGGCGTCGTCGCTCCCCGCCTCTCCGCCGTCGCTCCCCGCCTCTCCGCCCTCCGCGCCGTCGAGAAGCACGTCGACGGTCGTCGCCCGGATCCCGTTCCTCGTCGTCTCCCCGACCTCGTACCGTACCGGGAGCCGGTCGCTCACGGGCGAGAGGACCGCGGGGTCGGCGCCGGCCGCGATCAGCGCGGCGCAGACCATGTCGCCGGCGGCGCCGGTCCGGCCGTCGAAGGCGAGCGTTCGCATGGCAGACCGGAGGCGATCGCGGGACAAATACCCCGTGGTCCGGGGGCGCGCGTTCGAACCGGCCTCGACGACGGCGGCGCTACGAGGCCTCGGCGAGCGCGAACAGGTACAGTTCGCCGATCACCAGGGCCCCGACCACCGCGAGCGGGACGGCGAAGACGCCGCCGACGCCGAGCGCGTACAGCCCGAGGCCGACGAGCGCGCCGGCCGCGAGGAAGGCGACCCGGGAGAGCAGCGAGCGCATCGGCCCGGAGAGGGAGTCGAGCACGACCTGACCTCGCACCGAGCGAGCAAAAAGCGTCGGGAGGGCTCGCCGCCGGAACGACGGCGAAAACGCACGCTTACGACGGCGTTTTAAGTGAGGGTTCCGTACCGTGACATATGATAGCACAGTCTGCCGCGCCCCCCGGTTCCCCGGGGCGGATCGGCGGCGCCGCCACCGGCAACAGGCTTATTCCCGAACCGGGAGGAGATACGAGTAACCCCCGCGAGGAACCATGAACGAAGTCCAACTCGAAGTGGCGAAGGCGTACCCGAACGACTCGGGCCGCGGCATCGCCCGACTCGACCCCGACACGCTGTTGCACCTCAAGCTCTCGCCCGGCGACATCATCGAGATCGAGGGCGCGGAGACGACCGCCGCGAAGGTCTGGCGCGCGGACCGCCAGGACTGGAACACCGACACGGTCCGCGTCGACGGGTTCACCCGGCAGAACGCCGACGTCGGCATCGGCGAGCGCGTGACCATCCGCAAGGCCGAGGCCGAGAAGGCCGACAAGCTCGTGTTGGCCCCGCCCGAGGAGGCCTCGGTCCAGTTCGGCTCCGACGCCGCCGGCATGGTGAAACGCCAGATCCTCAAGCGCCCGGTCGTCGAGCGCGACATCGTCCCCGTGATGTCCTCGACGAACCACCCGTTCATGCGGTCGCCCGGGCAGGCGATCCCGCTGATCGCGGTGGAGACGGAGCCCGACGGCGTCTGTCTGATCACCGAGGACACCGAGGTCGAGCTCCGAGAAGAGCCGATCTCCGGCTTCGAGAAGACCGGCGGCGGGATCACCTACGAGGACATCGGCGGGCTCCAAAACGAGATCCAGCGCGTCCGCGAGATGGTCGAGCTGCCGATGAAACACCCGCAGATCTTCTCGAAGCTCGGGATCGAGCCGCCGCAGGGCGTCCTCCTGCACGGCCCGCCGGGCACCGGGAAGACGCTGCTCGCGAAGGCGGTCGCCAACGAGACCTCGGCGTCGTTCTTCTCGATCGCCGGCCCGGAGATCATCTCGAAGTACTACGGCGAGTCCGAACAGCAGCTCCGGGAGATCTTCGAGGACGCCAAAGAGGAGAGCCCCAGCATCATCTTCATCGACGAGCTCGACTCGATCGCGCCCAAGCGCGAGGACGTCACCGGTGAGGTCGAGCGCCGCGTCGTCGCCCAGCTGCTGACGATGATGGACGGCCTCGAGACGCGCGGACAGGTGGTCGTCATCGGGGCGACCAACCGCGTCGACAGCGTGGACCCGGCGCTCCGGCGCCCCGGGCGCTTCGACCGCGAGATCGAGATCGGCGTCCCCGACGAGGTGGGGCGTAAGGAGATCCTCCAGATCCACACCCGCGGGATGCCGCTCTCGGACGACGTCTCCCTCGACCACCTCGCCGACGAGACGCACGGGTTCGTCGGCGCCGACATCGAGAGCCTGACGAAGGAGGCCGCGATGAAGGCGCTCCGGCGCTACCTCCCCGAGATCGACTTGGACGACGAGGAGGTCCCGCCGAGCCTGATCGACCGGATGATCGTCAAGCAGGACGACTTCGGCGGCGCGCTCAACGAGGTGGAGCCCTCGGCGATGCGGGAGGTCCTCGTCGAGCTCCCGAAGATCTCGTGGGACGACGTCGGCGGGCTCAACAGCGCCAAAGAGCAGGTGCAGGAGTCCGTGGAGTGGCCGCTCACCTCGCCGGAGAAGTTCGACCGCATGGGCGTCGACGCCCCCAAGGGCGTCCTGCTGTACGGGCCGCCCGGCACGGGGAAGACGCTGATGGCGAAGGCGGTCGCCAACGAGACGAACGCGAACTTCATCTCGGTCAGGGGACCGCAGCTGCTCTCGAAGTGGGTCGGCGAGTCGGAGAAGGCGATCCGGCAGACCTTCCGGAAGGCCCGGCAGGTGAGCCCGACGATCATCTTCTTCGACGAACTCGACAGCCTCGCGCCCTCGCGCGGGCAGGAGGCGGGCAACAACGTCTCCGAGCGCGTGGTCAACCAACTGCTCACCGAGCTCGACGGGTTAGAGGACATGGGCGACGTGATGGTGATCGGCGCCACCAACCGCCCGGACATGATCGACCCCGCGCTGCTGCGCTCCGGCCGGTTCGACCGGCTCGTGATGATCGGCCAGCCGGACCAAGAGGGCCGCGAACAGATCCTCGACATCCACACCCAGGACACGCCGCTCGCGCCCGACGTGACCCTCCGCGAGGTCGCGGAGATCACGGACGGCTACGTCGGCTCCGACCTGGAGGGGATCGCCCGCGAGGCCGCCATCGAGGCGCTACGCGACGACGACGACGCCGAGGAGGTCGAGATGAAGCACTTCCGGCGCGCGCTGGAGTCGGTGCGCCCCACGATCAACGACGACATCCTCGCGTACTACGAGGAGGTCGAAGAGCAGTTCAAGGGCGGCAGCGGCAACGCGATCCGCGACACTGGCGGCCGGGTCGGGTTCCAGTAGCGACCGGCTCGCTTCCGCGGTCGGCTCGCTCGCCGGCGACCGTTTTTGCGTTCGAGGCCCGTAGCGGGAGTCGGCCATGTCAGAAGACGTCACCGTCGACGTGGAGGTCGAGGTGGAGGTCGACAGCGACGAGCTGGAGATCGAGCGCGACGACGCCGAGCTCGTCGAGGCGAGCTACGAGGCCGGCGGCGTCGAGATCGAGATCGAAGCCCAGGTGGAGACGCACGGAGGCCGCGCCGACCGCGGCTCCGGCCGCGAGGAACCCGAACGCGACCCCGAGTAGCCGCCTCGGTTCGGACCCCGGTCTCGACCCGCAATCGTCGCGTTCCGCTCCTTTTAACCTCGACAGCGACCAAGTAGGTCCATGTCCCAGCCGCGCGTCCCGGGCGACGACGAGAACACGCTGGAGCTGCCCTGCGGGCGGACGATGGCGGCCGGCGAGCTGGACCTGGGGATGCGCGAGCTCGAGTGCGACTGCGGCGAGACACACGCGGTCGTGATGGACGTCCATCCCCCGGAGCGGTTCCTCCCCGACTTCCTCGTCGAGGTGCTCCGCGAGGCGATCGAGACGACCAGCGAGGAGATGCCGGAGTTCGACACGCCGCACCTGCTCGGCGTCGTGCTGGAGGAGTTCCCGGAGGCCGTCGTCGCCCACGACGCCAGCGAGGACGGCGATGTCGGCTACGCGATGGCGTGGGTGACCGAGTTCGACTCGCGGCGGCTCCACGAGATCGTCGTCGAGCTCGTCGTCGAGCTGATGGAACACGCGGTGAGCCACGCCGACGACGACGAGGCGCTCTCCGCGTTCGAGCGCGAGATGGTCGAGTTCGACGTGAGCGAGTTCGTCGAGCAGTACCGCGCCGAGCGCGACCTCGAGGCCGAGGACCCGTACGCCTGACCGCGGGACTCGGTGCCGTTTTAAACTGAGAGTTCGTCGGGGCTCATCCCGCCGAAAAGCCCCGTCTCGGCCCTCGTGTCAGACGGTTGTCCGACTCCTGTCTCACTGAACCCTATATGTGCGGGTGCCGTACGTAAGACGCATGAGGACCGGTGAATACGACCGGTACGACCGGATTCGCGGTGTGCTCGCTGAGGCCGACGAGCCGCTGACGGCCCGGGAGATTCTCGCGCTCGCCGACGGATGCGAGGAGATCGACAGCCCGCACCGCGTCGCGACCGTGCTGGGCCGCTGGGCCGAGCGCGGCGAGGTCGAGGTCATCGCGGACCGGCCGTACCGGTACCGGCTGGAGACCTGAGCGAGGGACACTCGGCCGGTCGATCCGGGTCGCGACCGACCGCATCCGCGAGACGCCGGAGTCGCCGTGAGCGAGAGGGCACCGTCACCTGTTTTTAAAAGCGCTGCGGCCGTCGCCCGGGCTCCCGTCGAGATCTGTGCCACTCGTTCTCGTCCATCATGGGATACCGTAACTTGCGAAAATCGCAAAATCGCTGCGAGATTCGTACTCTACCGCCGGCCTTATTACGATGAGCGTACTCCGTCGCGATAATGAGCGAGGACCGGACCATACTACTCATCGGTAGCGGACCGATCCAGATCGGACAGGCGGCCGAGTTCGACTACTCCGGCGCGCAGGCGTGTCGCGCCCTCCAAGAGGAGGGGGCCCGCGTCGTGCTGGTGAACTCGAACCCCGCGACGATCATGACCGACCCGGAGACCGCAGACCGGGTGTACATCGAGCCGATCACGCCCGAGGCGATCTCGGAGGTCATCCGGATCGAGGAGCCCGACGGCGTCATCGCCGGGCTCGGCGGGCAGACCGGACTCAACGTCACCGCCGAGCTCGCCGAGGAAGACATTCTGGAGGAGTACGACGTCGAGGTGATGGGGACCCCGCTCGACACCATCTACGCGACGGAGGACCGCGACCTGTTCCGCCAGCGGATGGAGGGTCTGGGCCAGCCGGTACCCGCCTCGACGACTATCTCGCTCGACGAGGGCGAGTCGGTCACCGACTTCGACGAGGACGCCTTCCGCGAGCACGTACAGGAGGCGGTCGACGAGGTCGGCGGGCTTCCCGTCATCGCCCGGACGACGTACACCCTCGGCGGCTCCGGTTCCGGGGTCGTCGACGACTTCGAGGAGCTCGTGGAGCGCGTCCGCAAGGGGCTCCGCCTCTCGCGGAACAGCGAGGTGCTGATAACCGAGTCCATCGCGGGCTGGGTCGAGCTCGAGTACGAGGTGATGCGGGACGCCGACGACTCCTGTATCATCATCTGCAACATGGAGAACATCGACCCGATGGGGATCCACACTGGGGAGTCGACAGTCGTCACCCCCTCGCAGGTCATCCCCGACGACGGGCACCAGGAGATGCGCAACGCGGCGCTCGAAGTGATCCGCGACCTGGGCATCGAGGGGGGCTGCAACATCCAGTTCGCGTGGCACGACGACGGGACGCCGGGCGGCGAGTACCGCGTCGTGGAGGTGAACCCGCGCGTCTCTCGCTCCTCGGCGCTCGCGTCGAAGGCGACCGGCTACCCGATCGCCCGCGTCACGGCGAAGGTCGCGCTCGGCAAGCGGCTCCACGAGATCGACAACGAGATCACCGGCGAGACGACCGCCGCCTTCGAGCCCGCCATCGACTACGTGGTGACGAAGGTGCCGCGCTGGCCCATCGACAAGTTCGACGACGTCGACTTCGAGCTCGGCACGGCGATGAAATCGACGGGAGAGGCGATGTCGATCGGCCGGAACTTCGAGGAGAGCCTGCTGAAGTCGCTCCGCTCCTCCGAGTACGACCCGGCCGTCGACTGGGCCGCGGTGGACGACGACACCTTGGAGACCGAGTACCTCGTCCGTCCCTCGCCGGACCGCCCGTACGCGATCTTCGAGGCGTTCGACCGCGGCTACACCGTCGCGGACGTTGAGGACATGACCGGCATCAAGCCGTGGTACCTCGAGCGGTTCGAGCGCGTCAGCGACTCCGCGCAGGCCGCGCAGGACGGCGAGTTCACGCAGGCGGCCACCGCGGGTCACACGAACGCGGAGATCGCCGCGCTCGCCGGCGGCGACGTCGACGTGGGCGCGGTCGAGGAGGACGTCCCCGGTCGCTCTTATAAACAGGTCGACACCTGCGCCGGCGAGTTCGCCGCCCAGACTCCCTACTACTACTCCGCCCGCCAGTCGGAGTTCAATCGCGGGCCGCTGAAAGGCGACGCCGCGGCGGGCGAGCTCGTCGTCGACAAGAGCGTCGACAGCGTTGTCGTGGTCGGCGGCGGCCCGATCCGGATCGGACAGGGCGTCGAGTTCGACTACTGCTCGGTCCACGCGATCCAGGCGCTCCGCGAGCTCGGCATCGAGGCGCACGTGGTCAACAACAACCCCGAGACCGTCTCGACCGACTACGACACCTCCGACGGGCTGTTCTTCGACCCGATAACCGCCGAGGAGGTCGCCGACGTGGCCGAGGCGACCGGTGCCGACGGCGTGATGGTGCAGTTCGGCGGGCAGACGTCGGTGAACATCGGCGAACCGCTCGAGGCGGAGCTCGAGCGTCGCGGGCTCGACTGCTCGATCCTGGGGACGAGCGTCGAAGCGATGGACCTCGCCGAGGACCGCGACCGCTTCAACGTCCTCATGGACGAGATGGGGACCGCCCAGCCGGAAGGCGGCACCGCGACGAGCGAGAGCGAGGCGCTGGCGCTGGCCCACGACATCGGCTACCCGGTCCTCGTGCGGCCCTCCTACGTCCTCGGCGGTCGCGCGATGCGCGTCGTCGAGAGCGACGCGGAGCTGGAGGAGTACATCGAGGAGGCGGTCCGGGTCTCGCCCGACAAGCCGATCCTGATCGACCAGTTCCTCGACGACGCGGTCGAACTGGACGTCGACGCGGTGGCCGACGGGGAAGACGTGCTGCTCGGCGGCGTGATGGAACACGTCGAGAGCGCGGGCGTCCACTCCGGCGACTCCGCCTGCATGATCCCGCCGCGCTCGCTCGACGACGACACGATGGCGCGGGTACGCGAGGTCACCGAGGACATCGCCAGCGCGCTCGGCACGGTCGGCCTGCTCAACGTCCAGCTCGCGGTGACCGGCGTCGACGACGACGCCGACAGCGAGGTGTACGTGCTGGAGGCGAACCCGCGCTCCTCGCGGACGGTCCCGTTCGTCTCGAAGGCGACGGGCGTCCCCATCGCGAAGCTCGCCGCGAAGGTGATGACCGACGACCTGACGCTCGCCGACCTCGACGTCGACGAGCAGATCCCGGAGCACCGCAGCGTGAAGGAAGTCGTCCTCCCGTTCGACCGCCTGCCGGGCTCCGACCCGCGGCTCGGCCCGGAGATGAAGTCGACCGGCGAGGTGATGGGCACCGCCCGCTCGTTCGGCAAGGCGTACGACAAGGCGCAGGACGCGACGAGCAAGCCGATCCCGGAGTCCGGCACCGCCGTCGTCGACCTCTCCGCCGAGGAGTTCCCGGACCCCGACACCGAGGCCGGCGAGGCGCTGGTCGCGGGGTACGCCGAGCAGTTCGACCTGAGTGAGGCGACGGACCTGATCGAGGCCGCGAAGCGCGGCGAGATCGACCTCATCGTCTCCCGGCAGCGCGAGCTGCTCGAGGTCGCCGTCGAGGAGGAGATCACCTACTTCTCGACGCACGCCTCCGCGAAGGCGGCCTTAGAGGCGCTCGAACACGCCGGCGACGACCTCGACGTGATGGCGGTCTCCGACCGGCCCAAGCGCGTCGAGGACTGGGGCGCGAGCGAGTAGGAGACCAGCTAACGCGGGTCGCGGCCGGGTTCGGAGGGGAACGCACAACCGGCCCGCTCCCCTTCGAGTCGGTGTGAACGTCGACATTCTGCTGTACGACGGCTTCGACGAGCTCGACGGGATCGGCCCGTACGAGGTGTTCGACTACGCGCTGGGCTACGCCGCCGGGGGCGAGGACCGCGCGGGGCGCGTCCGGTACGTAACCCTCGACGAGCGCGACTCGGTGACAGCGAGCCACGGGACGCGCGTTGGCGTGGACGCGGCCCTCCCCGAGCCGGACGCGGACGACGTCCCCGACCTGCTCGTCGTTCCCGGCGGCGGGTGGAACGCCCGGGACGAGGAGGCCAGCGCGTGGGCGGAGGCCCAGAAGGGAGACGTGCCCCGCACGCTCGCCGACCACCACGCGGCCGGCACGCGGATCGCCTCGGTGTGTACCGGCTCGATGCTGCTCGCCGAGGCCGGTGTCACCGACGGCCGCCGCGTGGTCACCCACGCCGGCGCGATCGACGAGCTGCGCGAGTCGGGCGCCGAGGTCGTCGACGCGCGCGTCGTCGACGACGGCGATCTGCTCTCCGCGGGCGGGGTGACCTCCGGGATCGATCTTGCGCTGTACCTCGTCGAGCGGGAGTTCGGGGAGGGCGTCGCTGACCGCGTCGCGACCGTCATCGAGTACGAGCGTCGCTACGGGGTCGCGGCCGGGGACGGGAGCGCCTGACCAACGGTCGGTCGAACTCGACCCGAGTCAGTCGTCGCCGTCGTTCGGGAGCGGGGCGTCCGTCTCGCCGTCGGACTGGTTGCTTGTGGTCTCGCCGTCGGCCTCGACGGTGATCACGGTACAGTCGAGCTCGCTTCGGAGGAAGGAGTCGATGTCGGGGTCGGAGAGGAGCTTCTGGACCATGCGCCGCCAGCGTCCGGCCTGCTTCGAGCCGATGACGACGACGTCGGCCTTCTCGGCAACGATCTCCTCGAGGATCGTCTCCTCGACGAGGAATCCCCGGCGGACCACGTACCGCGCGCGGTCCAGCCGACCGATCCGCTTCTCGACCGCGCGCTTGAGGTCGCTGCGGGAGACGCCGCCGGAGTTCTGATAGAGATCCACGTGGAGGATCGTGAGTTCGGCGTCGCGCCCCTCGGCGACGCGGACGGCCTCCCGTAGCGTCGCCTCCGAGTGCGACGACGGCGGGAACCGAACCGGGACCACGACGAGAGTCATGTCGGAACGGTTGCATGGGAGGGATAAATACCCTGTCGGTCCGAATGACTGCGTTGAGAACTGAGCGCTCCGCTTCGCCGACGGGACCTCGTTTCCTCACACTTCGTCGCGATCGGTGTAGGTGTAGCGGCGGCCGATGGCGCCGGCGTCGGTGAACACGAAGAAGTCGGCGAAGCCGAATGCGACTCGGTCGCCGTCTTGGAGGCCGCTGAACGTCCCCCTGACCGCGACGGTGTCGTCCTCGGCGGTCAGGGAGTGGACCTCGTGTGCGCCCTCCGTCAGGGGTCGCCCGTCGAGATAGAAATGGCGGAGGTCGTCCATCCCCTCAATGTCGTCCTGCCCGGGGCGCTCGTAGACGACGTCCTCGTCGAAGAGCGCGAAGACGGAGTCGTACGCGTCCGCGTCAATCGACTCGTAGTACGACCGGACGGCGTCCGGATCCGCGTTTCCCATGGGTCGCGTTCGGCGCAGCGTGACAAGTAGGCTGTGATTCGACGGAAGGGTTCGAGCGCTCGCCAGCTTGCTCACGACCCCGGTGAGAAGCCGATCTGCGCTCGACCGTCTCGGCTGGAAAGGAAGTCCGGCCTCACGCCAAAGCTAATCTGATCCCCCCACGGAAACCACCCGTTCGCTGTCGCTCACGGGTACTGAGGTTCAGTCCGCCCTCCCCGAATTGAACGGGGGACAAGTCGATCTACAGTCGACTGCTCTACCAGGCTGAGCTAAGGGCGGTTACCGTATTCTACCCGCCGGATTCGACTTAAGGGTTCCCTTTCAGCAGCGGTGTGATCCGTCGTACCGCGGACGCCTCGGGGCCGCGGCCGGATCCCCATTCCGCTCGGCGCGCGGTTTTTAAGTCGCTCGCGGTGGGAGCGGGCGTATGGCCGACGGCGACGACAGACAGGCGACGTTCGGGTCCGACGGGAGCCTGGAGACCGACACGACGCCGGACGCGACCGGCGAGAACGACTTCGGCGAGGCGAAGGAGTCGAACGAGACCGACGGTGGGTACAGCCGCTACACCGTCTCCAGCCTGCTCCAGAAGGCCGTGCGCCGCTCCGACGAGGACGTCGCCGCGTGGGCCGCCTGGGAGCTGGCGCGCTCCGGGTACGCCTGGAACCTCTGGGACCGCCTCAACCTCTACGTCGTCGAGGACCTCCGCGCCGGCAGCGACGTCGCGCTGACGATCGAGCGCTACGAGGAACTCGCCACCGAGCGCTGGGAGCCCGCCGAGTGGAAGGGCCGCCTCTGCGCGATCCACGCCGCGCTGGCGGCCGCCCGCGCGCGGTCGACCCGCGAGGGCCCCAACGCCGACGAGTACTTCCGCTCCGTCGCGGACCTGCGCGCCGAGGCGCGCGAGCGCGGCGAGGAGCCCGCCCACGACTTCCCCGTCGGCGACCTCGAGCCCGGCGGCGAGTTCGACGCGATCTTCGACGGCCACACCGGCGAGGGGTCGAAGCTGGGACGCGGCACGCGGTTCTTCAAGACTCGCGGCGCGCGCGTCGGCCCGGAGGGCGAGGGGGAGCACAGCGCCCGGTGGCAACGCCTCGCGATGCTGCTCGACGAGGAGCGCGACTACTCCGCCGCCGAGCTCGACCGCGCGGTCGAGCCCGTCGACTCGGACGACCCGTGGCACGAGCCCGAGACGATCGGCAAGAACCGCGAGGAGAGCGACGAGAGCGACCGGGAGGACGGGGACGAAGGCGGACGGAGCGACGGACCCGACGGACCCGACGACTCACACGAGTCGCTCTCGGACTTCTCGTCGTGACCCCTCGAGGTCCGGTGCCGGCCGGACTCGGCACGGGGGCGTTCGCGGGCGAAAACGGGGTCACTGCGGTCCGCTTCGGCACGGACGACAGGTGAACGCGCGCGGCGCGGTCCGACACCGCCCAGCGCTCGGTGACCGCTCACTCGTCGGAGTATGCGATCTCCTCGACCTCCCTCCGCTCGCCGTCGACGTACTTGTACGTCTTCCCCTCCTCCTCGTCGTCCGTCTCGTTGTGAGACCCGTCACAGTACGGCTTGGTATCCGACAACCCGCACTGGCAGATGAACGCCGTCCCGCCCTGTTCTTCGAGGTCCTCTTCGCCTACCGGCGTCGGCCCGGTGGCCGTGTGAGTCACTTCTCTTCCCATGGTGTACACTGCCACGTGACACGGATAAATAATCGGGCTTCGGTACCGCACAGATCGGCTTCCGCCGCGGGAGTACGCACGGCGACTCGCTCCGATCTCTCGGCAGCGCCGCCGGCGTGCGACGGGGCGCCGTCGGGAACTGCGGTGTTCGGCGACCCGATCCGCGACGCCGAGTAGTCGGCGCGGTATCGGCGCCCTCGGGTGTCGCCGTCGTTCAGTCGTCAGCGGCGCCCACGACGTCGGCGTCGGTCGGGTTCGCGCCGCCGTATCGCTCGACGAGCGCGTCGAGCTCCGCGGGGTCGTCGACGCCGGGGAGCTGCTCGTCCGCGGTCTCGCAGGGTGCGTCGACGCCGAGGCGGTCGCAGACGCGGTCGCTCGTCGCCTCGGCCATCTCCCGGTAAGTCGTGAGCTTCCCGCCCACGACGCTGAACAGGTTCTCGACGCCCTCGTCGCCGTGGTCGATCAGCGTGAAGCCGCGGGAGATGCCGCGCCGGTTCGCTCCCGTCTCCTCGGGCGCGTACAGCGGGCGGACGCCCCACCACGTCCGGACCGTCGGGGCGTCGGCGACGGCGGGGAGCATCGCCGCGCACTCCTCGACCGAGCGCTCCACCTCCCAGTCGGCGCGCTCGTACTCGTCGGGGTCGTCGACGGGGACGCTCGTCGTCCCCAACACGACCTCGCCGTCGTGGGGGACGACGATGTCGCCGTCGTCGGGGTCGCGACACCGGTTCAACACCGGCCCGAGCCCCTCGTGCTCGACCGAGACCATCACGCCGCGGCTCGGCGCCATCCCCACCTCGACGCCGGCGAGGTCGGCGATCCGGTCGGCCCACGCCCCGGTCGCGTTGACGACGTACTCCGGTTCGAGGGTCGCGTTGAGCTCGCCGCCGACGCGGACGGCCGAGACCGAGCCGTCGGACGTCTCGATCCCTTCGACCGCGGCGTGCGGGTAGACGTCGGCGCCGTGCTCCTCGGCGTCGGCCGCGTTGGCGGCCACCAGCCGGGAGGGATAGATCACGCCGTCAGGCACGCGGAACGCCTCGGCGACGTCGTCGGAGAGCCCGGGCGCGGCCTCGCGGGCCTCGCCGGTGTCGAGCCGCTCGGTCTCGATGCCGACCGCCTCGCAGGCCGCCAGCTTCTCCTCGAAGTACTCCGGGTCGTCCCCGGTCAGTCGGACGAACAGCCCGCCCGTTTCGCGGACGCACTCGCCGGCGATGTCCCTGAGCGTGCGGTTCTCGCGGAGACACTCCTCCGCGCCCGGCGCGTCGGCTTCGGCGTACCGGGCGCCGCTGTGGAGCAGCCCGTGCGAGCGCCCAGAGGTGCCGCCCGCGAGCCCGCCCCGGTCAACGAGGGCGACGTCGACCCCCCGACGCGCGAGGTCGCGCGCGACGCCGGCCCCCGTCGCGCCGCCGCCGATCACGAGGACGGTCGGGTCGTCGGTCACGCCAGGTCACCCCGGTCAACGTGAGTTCCGTCTCGCACGCTCGCGGCAGCCACCGATCTGTCTCGAAGTCTCATGTAACATGTTACGACCAGCCACACTTGAGGCTACCGTCGCCGGCGGTCCCGAGCCGCCGAGAAGGGCCGCGTCAGCGCTCTCGTCGCGGTATCCGAACCGGAAGAGAGCTCTACCGAGACCCGCCCGCCGACGCCGGACACGTGTCGACGCCGAGCAGCGAGTAGAGCGCGCAGGTGCCGGTCGCGGCGGTGCCGAGCAGGAGCAGCGACGCGATGCCGAACACCGGCGCCGCGAGCGACGGGATCGAGACCGCCCCGGCGAGGACGGCGAGCGAGGCGATCCCAGACGTCGCACCGAGGGCCGTTCTAACGCGCTTGTCCGTGACGCCGACGTTCTGGTTCATACTACACAATACGGCACACAACCGTAAATACGTTTGCACGCGGGGCGGGTCAGTCGGTCCCATCGAACGCCGAGAGGTCCGTCTGGTGGCCCCGACCGTCCGCGGAGCCGGCCGACCCGCTGTCCGTCTCCCCCGCCGCGTCGACGCCGTGTTCCTCCGCGATCGCCCGCGCGGCGCCGAACCCGCCGGAGAGGGAGGCCCGTCGGGCGATCGGCTCGTCGGCCAGCCGCGCGGCGGCCGCGGGGGCGGCGTCGTAGTACCGGCGCTTGAACTCCTCGCGAGCCGCCTCGAAGTCGACGACCGGGTAGGGGTACTCCCCACCGATCTCGACGCCGCACTCCGCCTGGACCGCGAGTGGGGCGTGTTCGGGGCGGTCGAGGTGCTCCGCCGGGAGCGGGTCCAGCTCGGGGATCCACCGTTTGACGAACTCGCCGTCGGGGTCCTGGTCGCGGACCTGCTTGCGCGGGTTGTAGAGCCGGAGCCCGGGACGCCCCACGAGCCCGCACTGCGACTGCCACTGCGTGTAGTTGATCGCGGCGTCCGCGTCGATCAGGTGTTTATAAAAGTGGTCCGCGCCGATCCGCCACGGCTGCTGGAGGATATGGAAGTAGAAGCTCGCACAGAGCGCCCGCATCCGGAAGTTGAGCCAGCCGGTCTCGCGGAGACACCGCATGCTCGCGTCGACCATCGGGAACCCCGTCTCGCCCGCCGTCCACGCCGCGACGAGCTCCGGGTCGCGTCGCTCGCGGTTGAACCCGGCGTAGACGGGGTTGACGGCCTCCTCGAGCCACCCCGGCCAGTCGACCAGCTTCTGGCGGTAGTGACGGTTCCAGAACAGCCGGGAGACGAACATCGACTTCCCCCGGCCGTCGGGGGCGTGCTCGTCGACGTACCGGTGGACCTCCCGGACCGAGAGGCAGCCAAACCGCAGGTGCGGCGAGAGCCCGCTCGTCCCCCCGCGGGCGTCGACCGGCGAGGAGATGGACCCCGGGTACTCCCCGATCCGAGCGGTGAACGACTCCAGCCGGTCGCGACCCGCCGCCCGTCCGCCCTCAGGCACCATCGACTTCTCGGGGGCGACGTCGTAGGCGGCGGTGACCGCCTCGGGCGTCGGGACGAACGAGTCGCCGTGGTCCGGGCCCGGCTCCGCGTTCGGTCCCGCTCCGGACCCGATCCGCTCGACGGCGACGTCCCGCGGGTCCCAGTCGTACGGGTCGGCGGCCAGCCACGACTCGACCGCCGCTTTCCACTCCCGACGGGGGCGGTCGGCGTCGCGCACCAGCCCGTCGCCGTCGACGAGTTCGACGCCCATCTCGTTGCGGGCGCGCTCGTCGCGACGGAGGCCGTACCGCCCGGTCACGCTCCGCGTCGCGACGACGTCCCAGCCGGCGTCGACGAAGCGACCGAGCGCCTCGATCGGGTCGCTGTGGGCGTACGTCAGGCCCGGGGCGCCGACGTCGTGGTACTGCCGGTCGAGGTCGCGCAGGCAGTCGTGGAGGAACGCGATCCGGGCGTCGCAGGCGGCGCCGCGGTCGCCATAGAAGGCCGGGTCGAAGACGAACAGCGGGAGGATCCGGTCCGAGCCCGCCGCGGCCGCGGCGAGCGCGGGGTTGTCCGCGATCCGGAGGTCCTCGCGGTGCCACACCACGGTTCCGGCGTCCGCCGGCGAGTCAACGAGGGACCGGATCGCCTCTCGGTCGGGGACCGTCGCCGGCGTCGCGTCGTCGTCCGCGCCCATGCTCTGTTCGCCCGTTCGGCCTCTTCGCGCATGGACCTGTCGGCGACGCCTCGGCTCCGCGGCAGCCCGGACGTTTAAAAATGATCGAGCGGTCAGAGGCCGCGAGCGTCGCTTACTCGCCGGTCTCGATCGGCGCGCCGATGAGGTTGCCCCACTCGGTCCAGGAGCCGTCGTAGTTGCTGACGTCGTCGTGGCCGAGCAGCTCGTGCAGGAGGAACCACTCGATCGACGAGCGCTCGCCGACCCGGCAGTACGTGATCGTCTCGCCGTCGCCGTCGGCGCCGGCCTCGTCGTACAGCTCGCGGAGCTCGTCCGGACTCTTGAACGTCCCGTCCTCGTTCAGCGTGGTGCCGATCGGCACGTTGCTCGCGCCGGGGATGTGGCCGCCGCGCTGGGCCGTCTCGTTGAGTCCCTCGGGGGCAATGACCTCGCCGGAGAACTCCTCGGGGGAGCGGACGTCGACCATCGGGATCCCCTCTTCGATCGCTTCGTCGATATCATCTTTGTACGCGCGGATGTCCTCGTGGGGACCGCTCGCCTCGTACTCGCGAGGCGTGAAGTCCGGTTCCTCGGTCGAGAGCGGGTAGTCGTTCTCGACCCAGTAGCCCTTCCCGCCGTCGATCACGCGGATGTCGTCGTGACCGTAGTACTTGTAGATCCAGTAGCCGAACAGCGCGAACCAGTTCGGAACGCGGCCGCCGCCGTACACGACGATCGTCGTGTCGGCGTCGATGCCGGCCTCACCGTTTCGGGCCGCGAAGTCCTCCTTCGAGGCGATGTCGCGCTCCGTCTCGTCGGTGAAGACCGCGTCCCACTCGAAGTTCAGCGCCCCGGGGATGTGTCCCTCCCCGTAGGGCGTGTACTCCGAGTCGTCGGTGACGGTCGGATTGTTGATTTCCACGAGCCGGTGATCGGAGTCGTCGTCCTGAAAGGCGTCGAGGTTCGATTCCACCCAGTCCGCCGTGACGAGTACGTCTTCTGGCATCACCCGTAGTAGAGCACAACGCGGCTTTGAACGTCCGATAATGGCGGTTCTTTCCGGCGCCTGTGACGCCGCCGTTCTCGGCGGAGACGGTCAAAATGGGAGTCAGCGGCGGCCGCGGAGCAGTTCGCTGGACGACACTTACCGGATCACCGTCACCGGCACGTCGGCCTTGTCGACGACGCTCTTCGCGACGCTGCCGACGACCTGCTCGCGCTCCTCGCTCAGCCCCCGGTGGCCCACGTAGATGGCGTTGACGTCGGCCTCGGTCGCGTAGTCGGCGATCGCGTCGGCCGGGCGCCCGGTGAGCAGCTGCGTCTCCACCTCGATCGACTCGTCGCCGACCGCCTCTTCCGCGATCGAGCGAGCGTTTTCGAGCACGCCCTCGCCCGCGTCGACCGCGGCCTCCTCGCCCGGGAGCACGATCGTGCCGTCGACGAGCTCCGAGTCCGGCGTCAGCACGTGGGCGACCTCGAGGGTCTCGTAGAACGCGACCGCCTGCCGCGCCGCGTATCGGACGGCCTCGTCGCTCTCCGTCGATCCGTCGGTGGCCACGAGATAGCTCATAGCCGGAGATGGCGCCGCCGCGCATATAATACCTGTCCGGGGTTCTCACGCTTTGCGGCACCGGTTCGCGGCGTCGCCCGCGAACGCCCGCTCAGTCGGGGTCGACCGGCCGAGCGACCATCTCGCCCCACGACTCGAAGCCGTAGCGGTCGTAGAAGGCCTGAGCGCGCTCGTTCGCGGGGTCGACGTCGAGCACGACCCGATCCAGCGGGAGCGACTGGTCGGCCGCGAGGGCGACGGCGGCGGCCATCAGATCGTCGGCGACGCCCGTGCCGCGGTAGTCGGGAGCGACGTAGAGCTCGTTTATCACCGCCGCGTCCCAGATCATCGCGAGCCGCTCGGGGAGGACGAAGACGTAGCCGACGAGATTCGCGGCGTCGACCGCGACCGTCACGCACCGCTCGTCGTCGGCGACGCAGCGGTCGACCCAGTCGAGCCACCGGTCGCGGTAGCCGTCGGTGAGCTTCGCCTCGTAGACGGTCGCCTTGTCGTCGCCGCCGGTGTTCTCGCCGAGTCCGCGCTCGAAGGCGAGCTTGCAGTCGTAGAGCCCCTCGGCGTCGGTTGTAGGGTCGTACGGTCGGAGGTCGACCGTCATCGGTCGCCCCCCTCATCGTCCCCGCCCTCCAGCGCGAACTCGGCGAGCTTCGGGACGAAGGTCCCGATGTCGGTGACCATCCCGACGGCCTGCGCCGAGCCGCGGTCGAGCAGCTGGGTGACGGTCGCGGGGTTGATGTCGACGCAGACGGTCTTCGTCGTCGACGGGAGGCAGTTCCCGACCGCCACCGAGTGGAGCAGCGTCGCGAGCATGATCACGATGTCGGCCTCGTGGGCCTGCTCGCGGATCGCGTCCTGGGCCTCGACGGCGTCCGTGATCGTGTCCGGGAGCGGGCCGTCGTCGCGGATCGAGCCCGCGAGCACGACGTCGACGTCGTTCTCGATGCACTGGTATATCACCCCCTCCGTGACGATCCCGTCATCGACGGCGGCCTCGATCCCGCCCGCGCGAATGATCTCGGAGATGGTCCAGATGTGGTGTTTGTGGCCCTTCCGCGGGTGTTCGAGCGTCTCCACGTTCATCCCGAGCGAGGTGCCGTAGATAGAGCGCTCCAGGTCGTGGGTGGCGAACCCGTTCCCCGCCGAGAGCGCGTCGACGTAGCCCGCCGCGACCAAGTCCGCGAGCGCGTCGCCCGCGCCCGAGTGGATCACGGCCGGGCCCGCGACGACCAGCACGTCGCCGCCGTCTTCCTTCACCGCGCGGAGCTCCGCGGCGACCTCTCGAATCGTCGACTCGGAGGGGCGCTCGGCGGAGACGCCGCCCTGCATGAACCCGAAGGCGCTGCCGCCGCTCCGCGGGCGCTCCGGCGGCTTCACCCGGATCCCCGACTGGTCGGTCGCGATCAGGTCGCCCTCCTCGACCGCGTTGAGCACCTTCGTGTACGCTCTGGGCGTTCCGTGTTCGCCCCCGTCGGGATCGACCACCAGCGCGCAGTCCATCTCGATCCGCTCGACCTCGATCCACTCGCCGTCGTACAGCACCTCCGTCGGGTGGTTCGTCGTGGAGTAGAAGTCGGGCGGCACGACCCTGTCCGCGGGGGCCGCGACGAGGTCGACGTCGGTGGGGTCGTCGAGCACCGCACCGTTCTGGTGGAGCTCGTGGAGGATCGCCTGGAGCGTCTCCGAGTCGTCGGCCGAGACCGTCATGCGGCAGTGCGACTCCTCGGCCTCGTGTTTCCCGACGTCGAACCGCTCGACGTCGAAGGAGCCGCCCAGGTCCATCACCGCGCCGAAACAGCGCTGCATCGTCCCGCTGTCGATGATGTGGCCCTCGATCTCGACGGTGCGTTCGTGGCTCATACCGCACCGTTTCGGCCCGAGGAGAAACGCGTTTCCCCTCTCTCGGGCGGGCCGGCCGGCGAGAGAAGGAGCGAGGGCTCCCGGCTCAGATCAGCCCGAGCGCCGAGAGGATCTGGTTCCCGAACACCATCGCGATCAGCCCGGCGAGCATGACGAGCCCGGAGGAGACGGTGATCGTCCGGACCGCGGCGTGTCGGTCGGAGAGCGGGACCCGGCTGATCACCGCCTCGGCGACCATCCGGAGGATCCGCCCGCCGTCGAGCGGGAACGCCGGCAGGCAGTTGAACAGCGCGAGCTGGATGTTGATCCAGCCGGTCCAGAAGAGGAGGTTCGCGAGCAGGAAGACCCCGCCGCCGAGCGCGCCGAGGGCCCCATCGACCACGAAGAAATTGGTCACCTCGCCCGTGAAGCCCGCGAAGTTGAACGGGAGCCCGAACAGGCTGCCGAGCGGGAGTATCAGCGAGATGAAGACGAGCCCGAGCGGCGAGTCGGTGAGCCCGCCCAGCGGGACCGCGTCGCCGGCGGCCTCGCCGGCGTCGCCGCCGAGCAGTTCGAGGTACGCGCCCGCGGGGTACTGGGAGACGCCGAAGTCGTCGAGCGCGAGCCCGCTGGAGCCGGGGAACACCGAGACGCCCACGAACCCGCCGTCGCGGTTCGGGTGCGGAGCGAGCTCGACGTCGTAGCTCCGTCGCTCGTCGCCGCCGTCGTACGCGATCACCTCGACGGTCGCCCCTGGGTCGCGCTCGGCGAGGACGGTCGAGAGGTCCTCGGCGCCGTGGATCCGCTCCCCGTCGATCGAGACGATCGTCAGCGGCTCGCCGGCCGTCGCGCCGGCGCCGTCGAGCGGGCCGTCCTCCTGCACGCCGAGGGCGTACGCGCCGATCGGGATCTCCGCTGTCGTGGCGTTGGCGTCCCCGTCGCTTGCGTTCCCGTCACTCCCGCCGGCGCTCCGCACCGACACCGTGGCACGCTCCGCGTCGCCGACGGCGTCGTAGAAGGCGCGCTCGGTCGCCACCGGCTCGCCGTTCACCGACTCGATCGTCAGCGGCGCGTCGGCGATCGTCACGCCGAGCGGGTTACCGCCGGCGGAGCCGACCGCCTGGAGCCGCCGGTCCACCTCCACCTCGCGCTCCCCGTCGCCGTCGTCGGCCGCGACCGTCACTGTCTCGTCGGCGTCCGCGACCGCGGCCTCGAACTCGGCGGCCGTGTCGACCGGCGTCCCGTCGACCTCGACGAGCCGGTCGCCCGCTCCGAGGCCGGCGGCGTCGGCCGGGGACTGGGGGTTCACCTCGCCGACGGCGTAGCCGGGGGCCGGCGAGATCGCGCCGGCGACGGGGCCGAACAGCAGCGCGAACACGAGAACGGTGAGCAGCGTGTTGGCGGTGACGCCGGCCGCGAACATCCGGGCGCGGGCGCCGCGGGACGCGGCCTGCGTCGCCTCTTCGTCGGGTTCGACGAAGGCGCCGACGGGGAGAACTGCGAAGAAGACGAGCCCCATCGACTCGATGTCGATCCCCTCGACGCGGCACAGCAGGCCGTGAGCGCCCTCGTGAATGACCATCGCGACCGCGAGGCCGGCGACGATCTCGGGCGCCACCGACAGCGGGAGGAAGTCGTTGACGCCGGGGATGATGAGGAAGTTCTGCGGCTGCTGGATCGCGGAGGGCTGGGCGGTGTCCAGCGCCGAGACCGCCGAGGAGACGATCAGGAAGAAGGAGCCGACCATCGCGACCAAGGCCCCGCCGAGGCCGAGGTTCGCGAGCCCGCGCCAGAACCGCCGCGGGGCCGCGAGTCGGTCGAGGAACTCGCGGCCGCGGAGGGTGCGCAGGGTGAGTATCGGACCGGAGACGCGGACCGACTCCGGGAGGATCCCGCGGTTCCGGAGCCACAGCGCGACCGCGGAGTACGCGAGGACACCGGTGAGGACCCACAGGAGCGTGTTCTGGGCAAACAGGTCCGTCAGCGCGTTCATTACCGACACGTCCGTGTCCGTCGGGTGTAAGGCGTTCGGTTACCGGAACCGCGTCGAGGGGGAGACAGGATCGCGACGGCCCTCCCGGGCCGCGGCCGCGACCCCGAGAGGAACGGCCGAGAACTCAACACCCAAGTACCCCGCGACTCAACCGACGTCTATGTTCGCGCTCATCGACTTCGTCTTGCGGGTCGTCGGCGACATCGGCCGCTTCGTCGACATCTTCCTGAACGACCTCATCCTCGGCGCCGGCGACCCGCTCTCGGCGCTGCTCGTCCTCGTTGGACAGGTCCTGATCGTCGCCTCCGTGGGCGCGCTCGGCTACGCCGCGGTCGGCGCGCTCCTGCAGGAGATCGGCGTGACGCTCCCGTCGCTGGGCGGTCGCGGTCGATCGGAGCAGTAGGTCGTTCCCGAGAGTCAGTCGTCGGTCGGGCTCGTCTGTGAGGTCGCCCCCGGCTCGGCCGCGGCCGACGGTCGCCCGTTGTCCCCGGGCACCTCGAAGTCGTCGAGCCGCGCGAGTATCTCGTCGGACCGGTCGGCGAGCGCGTGCGCCCTGTCGGTCACCTCCGAGACGCTCGCCGTCTGTTCTTCCGCCGCCGCGGCGACGGTCTCGGCCTCGCTCGCGGTCTGCCCGCTCACCGCCGCGACGTCTTCGACCATGTCGACGACCTCCTGGGTCGTCCGGGCCTGGTCGTCGGTGGCGTCGCTGATCTCCTGGACCGTCTCGTCGACCGCCGTCACGTCCTCCACCACCTCCTCGAACTCTCGGAGCGTGGACTCGACGGCGCCGACGCTCTCTGACACCTGCGACTCCATGCCGTCGACGTCGGCGGCGGTGTCGGCCGACGCCGCCTGCACCTCGTCGATGCGGTCCGAGATCGCCGCCGCCTCCTCGCGGGTCTCCTCGGCGAGCGACTTCACCTCGTCGGCGACGACCGCGAACCCGTCGCCGGAGCCGTCGGCCCGGGCGGCCTCGATCGAGGCGTTCAGCGCGAGCAGGTTCGTCTCCTCCGCGATCCCGTCGATCACGGCCGCGATCTCGTCGATCTCGCCGACCCGGTCGACGAGCTCCTCGACGGCCGTCGCCGTCTCGCCGATCCGCGATTCGAGCGCCTCCAGCTCCGCGATCGCCTCCACGGCCTCCTCGCGGCCGTCCCGACCGCGGTCCGCGGCGCTCCGAGCGGTCGTCGCCGCGTCGTCCGCGGAGGCCGCGATCTCCTCGACGGTCGCCGAGAGCGTGCTCATCTCCGCGGAGACCGCCTCCAAGTCGCTCCGCTGTTCGGCGGCGCCGTCCGAGATCTCCTGTACCGATCGGGCCACCTCCTCGCTCGCGTCGTCGACCTCGTCCATGCTCGCCCGCACGTCGTCGCTCGCCGTGGCGACGTCGCCGGTGAACGACCGGACGTCGCCGACCGTCTCGCCGAGCGTGGCGACGAGCCGGTCGTAGTTGCCGACGAGCTCGTCGTATCGATCGTCGTCGGTGGCGAGCGACTCGGCGTCGATCGTCGCCGTGAGGTCGCCGTCCTGCGCGCGCTCGGCGGCGTCCCCGAACGCGTCGACGACCGACTCGAGCTCGGTCGTGTACGCCGCCATGTTCGCGGCCATCTCGTCGAGGGCGTCGCCGAAGTCCCCGGGCACCTCCTCGTCGAGGACCGGGTCGTCGAACTCGCGAGCCGCGAGCGCCTCGGCCTGCGCCGAGACCGTCCCGAGGTACCGCTCGACCTCGACGAACGAGTCCACGAGGCCCCCGATCTCGTCCGCTTGGTCGCTCCCGGTCGTCGTCGCTCCGGCCCCCCGAACGTCGCCGGCGGCTATCGCGTCGGCTCCGGCCTCCAGCCGCTTGAGGGGCGCGACGAAGTCCCGGCGCACGATGAGCAGGGTGTTGTAGATCGCGGCGATCGCCCCGAGGAACAGCGCCCCGGAGACGGCGGACGCGAGCGTCCCAGAGAGGAGGAACGGCGCGAGGAAGATGCCCACGGTGACGAGGAACTGGATCCCGACGGCCGTCACAACCTTCCGTTCTATCGACTCGGAGACGCCGAGACGGTCCATCGTGCCCCAGAGGAGAGCCTCATACCGCCCGCGGATCCCCGGACGTCGCTCTCTATCGATCGACATACTCCGAACTCGACGGGACCGGGTTATGAATCCCGCCCCGAGTTCTCACGATCGATTCCGGGTTCCTGGACCGTGAGACCGCCCCGACAATTTAAAAGTGACCGTCGACGGTCTCGGCCGCGAGGTCGACGGCCTCCTCCAGGTCCGGACCGAGCGGCGACCCCACGACCAGGCCGTCGGCGTGCTCCGCGACGGCGGCCGCCCGTTTGCGGACAGTCTCCGGGGAGCCGGCCATGCAGAACGCGTCGACCATCTCGGGCGTCACCAGGTCGAAGGCCGCCGAGAACTCGCCGGCCGAGACCCGGTCGCCGATCTCGCTCGCCGCGTCCGGATCGATCCCGTGTCGCTTCAGGACCGGCGGCGCCGCGCCGGCGGCGATGAAGGCGACCGGGGGTCGGGCGGCCTCGCGGGCCGCGTCCTCGTCCTCGGCGACCGAGACCGCGGCGTACGCGATGAGGTCGAAGTCGCCGCGGTGCTCGGGGCGGTCCCCGAGCCCGTCGTCGACCTGCTCGCGGGCCCACGCGAGGTCCTTCGGATGCGAGCCGTTGTACAGCAGCCCGTCGGCGTGTTTCGCGGCCATCCGGCACATGTGGGGGCCTTCGCCGCCGACGTGGATCGGAATCGACGCGCCCTGCGGGGGCTCGTAGTTGAGCCCAGCCTCGCTGGCGTCGAAGGTCCCCTCGTGGTCGACGCGCTTGCCGGCCCACAGGTTCTGGGCGGTCTTGAACGCCTCCAGCACGGGGCGGAGCCCGCGCTCGTCTTCGAGCCCGAGGTTCGCGAGCGTGGAGGGGTCGCCGGGGCCGAGCCCGAAGACGGCGCGACCCCCCGACAGCTCGTCGAGGGTGGCGACCCGCGAGGCCAGCGTCACGGGGTGGGTCTCGTAGGGGTTGGCGACGCCCGGTCCGAGCCGGACCGAGTCCGTGGCGGTCGAGAGCTGCGAGAGGAACGCCCACGGGTCGCGGTTGTTGTAGTGACACGTCGAGTAGACGGCGTCGTAGCCGGCGTCCTCGGCGCGGACGCCGAGGTCGACGAGGCGGTGCAAGTCGTGTTCAGGGGTGAGTTCGATACCGAGCATGTCAGTCCTCGTAGTTCCAGTCCCGGAGCGCCTGCCGAACGAAGTCGCCGCCGACCTCGCGGAAGTGGTTCTCCGACCCCTCGTGGTCGCCGAACGACCAGTCGCGGACGACGACGACGGGGGTGCCGCCGGCGCCCTCGCCGGCGACGAGGTTCGCCGCCGCCGCGAGCTCGTCGATCACGTTCTGGATGGTGACGCCCATCTCCCGGCCGTCGCGGTCGCACTCGCCGCGCCAGTCGCGGCTCGCCGGCAGGCCGGCCCAGCCGACCGCGACCCCGCGCTGGCCGTGTCTGAAGGGGCGCCCGCAGGTGTCGCTGATGACCACGCGGTCGGCGGCGATCCCCTCGCGGACCCGTTCCGCGCTCTCGGAGGGCCGCTCCGGGAGCAGCAGCAGGTCGCCGTCCGGGACGTTCGACCGGTCGATCCCGGCGTTGACACCGATGTGGCCGAAGCGCGTCGCCGTGAGGAGGAACGGCGCCTCCATGATCAGCTCCGTCGACTCCTCGATGACGGCCTGCGCGAAGCGCGGGTCCTTCTCCTCGCCCGAGAGCTCCGCGAGCCGGCCGGCCACCTCGTTCGCTCGGGGCCCGGCCGGGAAGTCGTCCAGGTCGAAGGTCCGGCCTTCCGCCTTGGAGACGACCGTGCTGGCGACGACGACGACGTCGTCCCCGCGGAGGTCGACGCGCTCGTCGATCATGGCCGCGAGGTCGTCTCCTTCCCGGATCTCCGGGAGGTCCGGGACGGCGAACAGCTCCATACAGCCCGATGGGCCGCGACGAGCAAAAACCCCGCCGGTACCGGGTCCGTTTGACGGTACCGAGCGCTGCGGAAAGCAACGGCTTCTGACCGAATTAGCGTGCGTAGGACGGGGGGTGCAGTCACCGGGTGAGAGCCGCGGGAGCCAGCCTTCTCCGGCCGATTGTCTGGTCGCGGGGGGGGGGGGCTGCCTGTGTATCCGAGCGACCCCACCAGTTGCCACCCTGTCGGCGCGAGCGCATCCAAGCGAGATGACCAGTGACAGGACCAATCCGGACTGTGGCGTCGTTCGGCGCCACCAGCATTTTCAGACGGCTACGACAAACCCGAGACATGACGGGCCCGCGCGCCGGGGCAGCGACCGCCGCTCAGGACGCCGTACCGTTTCTGGCTATCACCGGGATCTGGCTACTGGGTACGGAAGCGCAAGGAGAAACCCCCGTGCCGTGGCGCGGTGATGAATCCGACAACGGCCTACACCAACTACGCCAACGTTCTGACCGGCTGAGTTAACTGAGTGGTCGTTGTAGTGAACGAAGCGAGGTACTCGTAGTGGCTTTCGTGACCGCAAGCGCGACAGATCTGATCGAATCTTCCGACTGCTCATCGAGTCCAAAGATTCGGGCGGTGGCACGAGATTCGACATCTCTATCCGCTAATATGTGGCCAGAAGCCCCGCAACAGCCGTTCTCTCGGCTACCGACTCTCTCTGTTCAACTTTGTTCAAATGGATGAAATCCATAATGGATTCTTGAGAAATAGTGTCCACCAACGGTCCAATACGACAGAATTCAGGACACAAAGGGCGTGTATCGGTGGCGTATTTAATTGAGATGCCCTTGCTCTACGGAGAGTCGTTCCGATCGGGTAGCGCGTCTCCAACGAGCCGATCAGTTCGGATCGGGTTGCTCGTTATCGCGTTGCTGTCGAAGCGTGGACCGCGCCCGCTCGACGTAGGAGTTCGACGACCAACTGCGAGCGCCACTCATCTCGGCCAAGAACTCGTCGGCAGTGTCCGGCGAGATCGCGTCGTTGCGAACCAGTGCGGTGAGGAGGATCGGCGTCGTGACGAGGCGGGTCTCGGCCAGCGAGGCGTGGACGAGCGCAAGTCGATTGAACTCGTCACAGAGCAGTTGGACGGCGCCGATATCGCTCGCCAGCGTGACCGCCGCGTTCTCGCCGTCGTCCAGCGGGAACGTCTCGTCCAGTTCGATGGAACGAGTCTCCAACGCAGAGCGACGGTCGAGAATCGCCCGCGCCGCCTCACCGGATGCGTCGTTGTAGGACGCGGTCTCGATGAGTTCGTCGACGACCTGCTCTGGGACGACCACGGTGTGCGAATCGAGGAGAAGGTCGAGCGGATTCGGTGAGGTGCCCGCCACCGTCCCGAGGCTTACCAGAGCCGACGTGTCGGCGACTATCAGAACCATCTACGAGTCGGCCAGCTCCTCCGCGACCTCGTCCACGAATTCGTCGGCCAGTTGCTCTTTCAGCAGTCGGAAGTTGGCGGCCTCCTCGTGCCCGACGAGGTCTTTCAGTTCCTCGAACGTGATATCGTCGTCGTAAAAGGCCTCCGCGATCTCCTGTTTCACCTCGTCGGAGTGCGCGGCGTCCCGCAGGTAGTCCCGAAGCGCGGAGATGAGGATGTCCGTCCGATCCGTCTCGAACACCGCAGCGAGCGCGTCCGCCCGGTTTACTAGTCCCCTCGGTGCACGGAACTGGACGCGCTTTTTTTCGGACTCGGAACTCATATGTGTACACTGTGAGCACAGGATCAAAACGCTTGCCCTCTTGTCACTACCACATCCTTCGGAGCCACCGCGGACATGGTGTCTTTCATCGAGCCTGAATCAAAAGAGCAGCTATCGGAAGGGAATTCGGCAGCCAAACCGGTGATAAACAGACTAAGACGCCTGTTTGTAGCTACCGAGACTCACGTTGCTCCACTTTGTTCAGGTAGCTGAAATGCATAATACACATGTAACCTCTACGGGAAATCTGTGGGTAATGGTGGGCAACACATATCGGCGGCGGGTCCGTACCGTTCCTCGATGAAAGTCGACGCAACAGACCTCAAAACGAACGAGACGGACGACCGGGGTCGAGTCTATCTCGGCACCGAGTACGCGAACAAGCGCGTAACCATCGCTGTCGTTGAGGTAGAGTCCGACCGGCCGGACGACGACGAGCTGGCAACCGCCTATCGGGAGGCCTCCGAGAGCGCGGAGGCACTCGCCGAGGAGTGGAGCGAAACGTCCGACGAAGCGTGGGAAAGTCTCGATGAGTGACGGCGCGGACGTGCGACGGGGCGATGTGGTTATCGTTCGACTTGACCCCGCTGAAGGACACGAGATAAAAAAGACGCGGCCGGCGGTCGTCATTCAAAACGATATCGGAAACCGAAACTCCAGTACGACTATCGTCGCGCCCATCACGGGGACTTACCGCGAGTATCCGTTCGAGGTGTTCGTCGAGGCGGACGGGTCACCGCTCGGAAAGGATTCGTCAATCCGGCTCGACCAGATTCGAACCGTCTCGGTTCCGGAACGGATTCGCTCGGTCGCCGGTTCACTCCACGGACCAACGATGGCTGAAGTCGACGAGGCGTTACAGCTGAGTCTCGGCCTCGACTGAGCTACCGGTTCTCTCTTTGCTCCGCCTTATTCAAGTCGCTTAAATCCACCATCCACACTCGTCAACAACCCTACCCTACTTCGCTCAGAGGGTGTCATAGAACTGTTCTCATGGCTGTCGACGGATTCAGCGTTATCGGCTCCGAGTTCGCTGTCCACGGCGTCATAGAAATTACGGTCGCTAAGCTGAACAACGCGAACCAAGCAAGAACAGTCAGTATACAGAAATAAAACGCCTGTTTTTGAACAGTTCTAAGCGCTGTGCACTCGGTGCACGGGTTTCCACAACTGTAACGCTGTAAAAAGATAATAAAAATGAATATAGCATGTGAAGACTTCTATGACACGCTGTACTTCGCTCAGTCTACCGACTTCGCTCGTAGAGGGTGTCGAGAGAACTCTTCGAGTTCTGGCTGCTAACCAGAAGTCTGTGACTTCTGGTGATGGGGCTTGTCCGTGGGCTCGCCCTCGAACCCGTCCGGGTGGGCGGTGAATCCGCCACTTGACGTCACCGTTCCGGACTTCAGAGCGAGCTGACTGTCGCTCGTCCGCCGAGACGACTGTTGGCTTCGATGGACATTCCGCATTCCGGTGTCCCTCGCCGTCGCAAAGTCGCGCAGTGGCTTTGCTGCCCGCCGGACGACTTCCGGCGACCGCGTTGTACTCTGTGTTCGCTTCCGACTCACACTCCACACATCGAAAGTCGTTGCGAGTTCGGCAATTCTCGTCTGCCGTGAATCATTTCTACAAACCTGTGTTGACCGCTACAGTCCACGATCTCGAAGGATCGCTCAACCAATGACATAGACGCAGTCATCGGGTTCACCAAGCAAGACGATTCTCAAAAGCGAGAACTCGGCGCAAGGTACTAAACATGGTATCGTACAGCAGAAGTACATGGAATTGGGAGACACAGAATCGGCAGTTCAACGGTACATAGAGAACACGCCGAATGGCACAGAGATTCCTGACGAGACGTTCAGTCGGCGGCACATCGGTGTGTTGGCCTTCACGCTCGCGTTGCTTCCGTTTGTCTTCGGAGTGAGTCGGATAGTGGGCGCGGAGTCGATCACTGGTGCCGAATTACCAGTCATCCCGATGCTACACTCCGTTGTTGGCACTGGTATCGTGTTGGGATTGGTAGTAATAGCTGCAATTCCGGTACTTCCTCGCCGAATTAGAGCAGCCACAGGTTCGGTCGCGTTTATGGTACAGGGATCAGTGTTGGCCTACTTTACTGGGGGATTCATCGAGGCACATTTTCTCTACTTTGTGGGAGTCGGGGTTGTCGCACTGTATGAAGATTGGGTGCCGTTTGCGATCACGATCGGGTACGTCGCCATCCAACACAGCGTCTTCGGGCTCTTAGAGTGGTTCACAGTCTATAACCATCCGGCAGCGATGGCTAACCCGGTCGTCTGGGGTGGGATACACGCTGTTGGGGTGCTGATGCTTGCGGGGACAATCACGTTCCTTTGGCAGTCTCTCGCAATTCAGCGACAACAGGCCCGCGAGAAAGTCCAAGAGAAACTGGAAGAAGCAGAGGAAGCGAGAGATCGTGCCAAAGAGAAGGAGATAGAGGCGGCCGAACAGCGTGAAGAAATGCAACAGCTCAACGCGGAACTTGAGCAGGCCGCTGCCGACTACCAATCGGTCATGGGTAAGTGTGCAGCCGGTGATTTCACCCGCCGACTCGATACCGACGTGAGCAACGATGCGATGGCGGAAATAGCCACCACGTTCAACGACATGGTGGAAGATCTTGAGCTGACTTTCGCGCAGATCCAAAATTTCGCAGATGAGGTCGCCTCTGCGAGTGAAGACGTGAGTGCATCGACCGCAGAGACGCAGCGTGCGAGCGAGCAAGTCGCTGACTCTATCCAAGCGATCGCGGCAGACGCCGATACACAATACGAGCAGAGTCGAGAGGCGTCGAACGAGATGCAGAATCTCTCTGGGACGGTGGAAGAAGTCGCCTCCTCAGCAGACGAAGTCGCCGCGGCCTCTCAGAATGCGGTTGAACTCAGCAATGACGGCCAAGCGGCCGCGTCAGAAGCGATTGATGAAATGGAAAATATTGAGTCTCAGTCCGAGCAGACGGTCGATCAGGTCAATACGCTGGCGAACGAGCTCGATGAGATTGGAGAAGTTGTGGAGTTAATCGAGGATATTGCTGAGCAAACGAACTTGCTCGCGCTGAATGCCTCGATAGAAGCGGCTCGTGCCGGTGAAGCCGGGTCTGGGTTCGCTGTGGTAGCGGACGAAGTGAAAGGGCTTGCAGAAGAGACTGCGGAGGCGGCAGATGACGTTACCGAGCGTATTGAGCGCGTCCAGTCTAATTCCGATGAGACTGTTGAAGATATGGAGGCAATGCAGGAGCGGGTTCGTTCGGGTGCTGACACGGTTGAGTCGGCTCTCGCTGCTCTCGATGAGATCACGACCACCGTCGAAGGGGTGAATGATGGTATCCAAGAGATTAGCGACGCAACAGACAGTCAAGCCGCCTCTACGGAGGAAGTCGTGAGCATCGTCGAGGAGGTCGCTAACGCGGCAAATGAAGTGAACAGCGAGTCCGATAATGTCTCAGCAGCAGCCGAAGAACAAACCTCATCGCTTTCGGAGGTCTCTCAGAACGCAGATAACCTCAAACAGCGAGCGGGAGGACTTCAAGATCGACTCAGTGAATTTACAATCGATGTCGAGTCTGACCGGCTCAGTAGTGTAACGGGTAACAGTGCCAGCCCGCAAGCCAATAGCTCGGTCAAGACAGTGGGTGACGGCGGCAATCCGGAGTAAAATCCTCCTGACAGGCACTGTTGAACGCGCGGTTCTGTCGGGGTTCTGCTTCGTTGATTTATACCTTATTTAAAGAACTTCTATGAGAACCACCATAACCGCGCTGTCTGGCGATTTACCGGCTCTCTCTTTGTTCAACTGGTATGTCTTTACCCCGATGATTCAACTGCCGGCACGGTGTGAGCCCGTGGAATCATCTCGTTATCTCGG
>NZ_JAODIX010000052.1 GCF_026586675.1 Halorubrum yunnanense | reverse complement strand
CGGTGCCCTTGTCCTCTTCGACTCCACAGCGACAGCTCAACAGTATCAACAATCTCCTACAGAAGAGCGTCCAGGGTTAAGTCACCCTCAGTGACTTCGAAGGAGACATCGTCCGATGACGAAGTCCCTGCGCTGATGCTCTGCGCTTGCACACCACTGCCGTACACTTCGAGATCGATGCTGCTGGAATCGAGGTTGGTGGTGCGAAGGGTACCAACGCCCGACGAGCCGTCCATCTCGACCGTAGCGACGGCGGCTTCGATGTCGTCGCCACCACTACCATCGGCGAAGTAACTCGCGTCAGTGTTGAAGTCAGTGCCGTTCGTGTAGCCAACCTGCACCGTGTCTCCGGTGTTACGGAAGATGACCGGGTCGTTGTCGGCGTCGAACGAGTCGCGGAAGCTGCTCCGTTCGATGGTAACGTTGTGCGTCTCAGCAGAGGTTCCACCGCTAACCGTGTACTCATTGTTCGTGCCACGGGGGACACTGTCTTCGCTGACATCAACGGCCAGGTTAGTCGAAGAGGACACCTCGACGGTGCGCTCTGTGACAACCTGATCGGTATCGAGGTCATCATCACCCTCGTAGATGATGGTGTACTCACCGGCGCCCTCGTCACGGAGGTCAACGTCGACGTAGTTGCCCGAGGAGTCGATCACGGAACCACTAGTCACCGCGTCGGTGATGTCCGTGCCACTCGGGTCCTCGACAGTGATCGAAAGCGGCTCAGCGTTCTCGAAGTTAAACTCTGCGTACACGTCGAGGTCCGCGTCATTCGAGGCGACCGAACTCCCAGCAACGTCCTCATCAGTAGTGTTGAGGCGGAGCTCAGCGGTACTGACGCGCGGGGCCGTGACGGTAATTCCCGGGTTACTTGCGGATCGGGAATTTCCGTCGACGGTGTACGTACCGCGCGGGTCATCTGTGCCGATAATGTCGTCGACGACCTGGCCTTGAGCATCGCCAGAGACACCAGTCAACTGGGTCTCGCCTGCCAGACTTCCGACGAAGTTCACTTCCTCACCCTGGTAGACCGTCGCACCGTTACTGACGTTCTTTGTCGCAGCACTAGCACCAGGACGGTAGTCAATAACAGTTACGACAGGGAGGTTCGCAGTTTCACTCGGACCAGACCCATCGTTGTTATATGTGACGGTTCCGGCCTCGGTGCCGACAGGAGCGCTGCTCCAGTCGACTGTGATTGTACCAGAAATGGTCGTGTCGACATTGGAACTGGCACTAGAAGCATCGACTTGGATGACTGATCCATCAAACGATGCATCAACGCTAGCGTCATCAGCACTAGCTGTGGCACCAGTCACAGTTCCATTACCAACATTGAACGAGATCGTGTCGTTCGTTGAATTGTCAGTAATGTTAGTAACATCAATTGAGTAGTCGTGAGTCAGTTCCTCCTGTGTAACTTCGTTCGGGGTCAGTTCCGTCGGGTCAACGTCACCGGTACCCACTGTTGCCGCTGCGGGTGCAGCAGCGAAGCCAACAGCGGCCATGGAAATTACCATGATGACGCTGAAGAAGACCGCATTGGCCTTCTTACGTGTGTTATTGTCGTTTGTCATTGTTTGTTGTCTTATCTGCATCCGAGTGCGCCAGCAGCTTTGTCCTTGACACCGCCGTCTCGTATCGCAGTCGCGTCGTGAGACGGGTGAAGTGTGTCATAGATTACTTACGTACTGTCGCGTTCGGGGATAGGGGCATCAAGACAATGTGACGGTTGTTATAAATACTTTGTGTGTGTTCCAGAGTGTGTCAACCGGTCACATTCGGCGCGAGAGGCGGTGAGACCGGAATATTGGATCTCGCGGGTGTCGGCGTCTTAGAGCCACGTATTGAGGCGGTCGAACGCGCGCAAAAAGAGCCATACTCACGGAGATGGATCGGTAGTGCTGACCCCTATTTAAATAGCGCAATCACCAGAGTAACGGTCGTTAGCGTTCAGGACCGAGCAAATCGGTCAAGCGAGCTCGGTCAAGATCTCACACAGAGCAGCGAGTCACAGCGGTTCGGCGCGGCGAACCACCACTTCGAAGTCGAACTCGTCGGGGTCCGTCGAGTCGTTCGCGTCGGCGTCAGCGTCGTACTGGATCACCACGTCTTCGATGGTCCGCGTGCCGGACCCGAACTCCTCGAACGTCCGCTCGGTGTACTCGCGGCCGACCGCCGACCGCTCGTCGACTCGCGGCGGGTGATAGGTCCGGTCGTCGTCCGGCGGTTCGTAGTAGGCGTCGACCCGGAGCTCGAGCGTCCCGTACGTCGCGCCGCCGGGGTTCCTCACGACGACGTCGACGACGATCTGCGACAGGAGGTCCGATTCGACGAGACGGACGACGTCCACGCGCTCGATCTCGATTCCGGCGGGGAGTCGCTCGGTTTCGGACGCGTTCCCCGTCGCTTCGGTCTCGTTCGTCGTGCCGGCCTGGGTCGGGTCGTCGCCGGCGGCGTCGCCGTCGCCGCTCGTGTCGGCGACCGTCGCGTCGGCGGGCTCGGGGCCCTCGTCCGACTCCGCGACGAGGCAGCCGGCGAGCGCGACGGGGACGGCTCCGGCGAGGAACCGCCGTCGCGAGTGCGGGCCGGTCATACCGGGTAGTGGACCGGGACCGGGTTAAATCCCGAGTGCGTCCCGCATCCCCTCATCCTGTCACCCACGCGTCCGCGAGCCGCCCCTGCCACCGGGGACGCTCCTCCCACGCGTCGCCGGAGAACCCCGTCGCGAGGAGGAACTCGCCGGCCTGCAGGAGGTAGCCGTACTGGACGCCGGGGAACCGGTCGAGGTCGGTCCGGTCGCTCCGCGCCTCGCGGTGGTAGTACCGGTGCCACCGCGCCGCGTCGTCGGCCGCCTCCGTGACCGGCAAGAGCGGTTCGCGGCCGTCGGTCTCGCCGGCCTCGAGGACGGCCGTCAGCGCGTCGCCCGCGGCCTCGACGTCCGCGTACTGTTGGACGTAGACGGGGACCACATCGAGATCGCCCGGCGACCCCCTAAACGCGTCGGCGGCCTGGTCGGTGGCCGGCGGGCGGGGCGCAAACGTGTAGAACGCCTCGCGGACGCGACGAACGGACTGCGCGACCGGCCCGAGGCGCGTCCGGAGTTCGTCTCGCCGAGACTGCACGAGCGGTTCCTCGGTGAACTCCGGCCGGAAGCCCTCCTCGTCGGCGTACGGCCGGTGTGCGACCGTCGCGAATCGACGGAACGGCGTCGCGAGCTCGACGAACACCTCGTCCGCGTTACCGGGGACGAGACGGTCGAGCAGCCGGTTGTAGACCGGGTCCCGCGAGTATGTTCCGCTGATGTACAGCGGCGTGCGGATTTGCGAGAACGTCCGGGATAACCGATCGAGCTCCTCGACGAACCGGTCGGCGTCGTTTCGCCGGGCGGCCCGCGATAACGCCGGAAGGTGGTTTTCGACGCGCGATCGGATGAGTTGGCGGGGGAAGAAGTGCGGCTCGAGCGCGTCCGCGGCCCGTTCGGCCGCCCCGTACCCGACCGTCTCGAGATCGTCGACCATCCCGACGACCGGATCGGTCGGTTTGCGGATCTGCTCGCGAGTTGATGCGACCGCCGCGATGACGTCGCCGGTCGCCTCGCGGTAGGCGTCGATCGCGGCGCGATACGAGGCCGCAAACCAGAACGTGTCGTCGATAACCCCCCTAGTCGCGTCCGCGAGTTCGGGGTGCGGGACGGACGGACCGTCGTCCTCGTCGTCGCCGTCGGATCCGCCCGGTTGGGTAGTGTCAGGCGGTTCGTCGGGATATCTGACGCCCTCGGCGCCGAGACAGCCGCTGAATCCGGCAGCGGCGGCTCCCGTGAGGAGCAAGTCTCGGCGTGTCCGTTGCATAAGTGAGCGTTTTGCAGCCAAGGATTTAAATTAGTCTCCTCAGGGGCGAATCGGACGGCGGTGGGAGCCACCGAGACGAAGATTCACCGAGGCGAGTGGCGATGGTACCGGAGCGAACGTCGAGCAGGCGGTCAGCATCTGCGCCGCGTCACTCTCCGAGGTCGCGTCCCGTATCGCCGAAATCGAACCCGTGACTGGCGGCATCGTCGTCCGGATTCGACCGATCGAATCGTTCGTCGGTGGATTTCGTCGCAGCGGGGCGTTCGGTGTCGGTAGCAGATGTGGCCTTATCGTTCGGATCGCCGTCGGTTTGGATGGCGACCGCTCGACGCTGCAGTCGCTCGATCCGTGGGACCGTCGTCACGTTCGAGAGCACCACCGTCGCCGTGAGCTCCGGGGCGCCCGGAATTGGCTCGTCGCCGGCGAGGACTTCGACCGTCTCGGTCTCTTCCTCGAGGAGATATCGGCCGGTCTCGAATCCCTTTCGCGAGATCGTGTCGGGCGGACCGGTGAGAATTACGAACACGCGATCCGCCGAGGTGATATCACAGGGGAGCGTCAGTTTCGACTGAAGCGCTCGACTGATGAGGTGTTTCACCATCGACGCGTCGACGGCGGTGCTGTCAGTCTCCGGAGACCGGCCAATCAGTCGAAGGATCCGGGCGATGAGCCCGCGGCTCTCGGGTTCGACGCGAACGGTCTCCCGGCCGATCGTCGCGACGCCGCCGACGTCGAGCGTTCGCTGGATGTCCGCGGAGTCGACGCGCATCTCGGAGACCGATCCGCAGTCGCGCTCCCCCGCTCCGAAGACGCTCAACAGTCGCTCCACGGTCATCGCGTTGATCGGCTCGTAGCGGTCGACGACACGGTCCGCGTCGGAGCACCACGCTTCGTTGTCGACGAGAAACATCGAGTCCGCGAGCGGTACGAACGTCCGAACGCCGCGGGCCGCGGTCAGCGTTCGACGGTCGGGCTCCGCCGTCGCGGGAAGAACGCCGAGCGCGTACACCGACGTCTCGTAGATCGATTGGAGCTCCTCAAGCAGAACGCTACCGACACCACAGCCGGTTCCGCCGCCCAATCCGGCTACGAGCATCGTGGCCGCGACGTCCGTCTCCTCGATGGGGTCAAGCGCCCGGCGGATCTCCGGGCGGTCGGCCTGAGCGACCCGTGCACCCAGTTCCGGGTCGCCGCCGACGCCGTAGTTGGTGATCGCGTCCGTGAGTCCGTCCGAGTCCCCGTCGGTGACGGGGGCGCCCTCCGGTGCGGTCTCGGTTGCCGATCCCTCACCCGCTTCGGTCGGTTCCGCGCGAGAGTGGCGGGACCTTTCGCCGGCAGCCGCGTTACCCTCTCCCGCCCCGCGTCGAGTGACGTCAGGATGCGCGTCACCGAGGACGACTTGCCGGTCGGCGGAGAGCGCTGTCGTCCGGTCGAACGCTCGCGGGTCGGTGGTAAACGCTAACACGTTGCCGTTCGTCACCGATCGACCCGTGTCCCGTTCGGCGCGAACGAATCGATCGACGATCCGGGTCCCGGCGCCGCCAACACCGATGAGCGCAAGCTTCATTTATCAACCATCGGCCTCGATCCGGCCTCGAGTGCGAGGGGCGGGTAGTCGTTCGGACATCCGATCAGACGATTGGGTCCAAGTCGTTGTCGTCGTCAGTAATCAACGACTGTATCTCCTCCTCGCGGACGGCGTCTTGCTCTTGGATCTTGTTTTGTGCGTCGACCGCTTGGTTCTGAATCTCGTCGATCCGTGGCGTGTCGGTGACGTTCGAGAGAAGGACGACGGCCGCGAGATTCGAGGAGTCGGGTCGGGGGTCGTCGCCGGCGAGCACGTCGACGGTGTCGGCCTCCTGTTCGAGCCACTCTCGGGCGGACTCGACGCCTTTCCGCGAGATGACATCGGGCGGGCCGGCGAAGACGATAAGCGCACGGTCGGCGCTCGACACGTCGCACGGGACGGTCAATCGGGAGTTCGTCGCCCGACGGACTAATCCCTTGATCTTTGCGGCGTCGGTGGACTCGCTTTCCGACTCCTCGGCGTCGTTGAATTTCGCCAACAGTCCCTGCTTCTCGACGTCGACCTCGGTGGATGCGTAGCCGATCGAGGAGACCCCCCCGACTTCCAGGGTCCGCATAATGTCACTGGAGTCCATGGCGTTCTCGCCGACCTCGGACTCGTCAACCTCGCCGGCCGCGAGCAGCGTGACGATCCGCGTCGCCAGCTCCTCGTTCATCTCCTCGTATCCCTGTTCGATGGTCTGCCCGCGGGACCGCCACGCGTCGTTGTCGAACGCGATGAAGTTATCCACCTTGTTGACGAACGACTGCAGCGAGCGGGCGGCGTTGAGCGCCGGTCGGCCGCCCTCGTAGGTTCCGGGCAGTATCCCGAGTCCGTAGATCGGTTCCTCGTACATCTTCTGCAGTTCGTCGATGACGACGGGTGCAGCGCCGCTACCGGTGCCCCCGCCGAGACCGGCCGCGACGAGGACCGCGTCGACCTCGTGAATCTCGACGTCGTCGAAGACGCGGCGGATCTCGTCGATGTCGGTTTTCGCGACTTCCGCGCCGATCTCGGCGTCGCCGCCGACGCCGTGACCGCGGGCCTTCCGGTGAGTGTCGCCGATCAGGACGCGACGGTCCCCGTCGATGTTCCGAGGCTTCGCGAGATCCGTTCGCGCCGTGTTGATCACGAGCGCGTGCCGACAGAGATTTCGACCGGTTTCGAACTCGAATTCGATCATCTGGTCGATGAGTTTGCTCCCGGCGTTACCCACGCCGATAGTCGCGAGTTTCATCGCGCGTCCCCCGCGCAGTTGGGGTTACGTCGCGACGACCGCAGTTGTCCGCTGAAGGGTCCAGCCTGGACAGATCTCCGTCCGATCATAGATTATTGACTCACTCGAACTCAACGCATATTAACCTACGTCAGACACGCGCGACTACGAGACGAAGATAGGGATGCTTCGGTAAGCGCTAAGATAAGAATCGAGCCGTTTTTGAGCCGTTTCTGCCCGTGATCAGCAAAACCAGGATTTTTAAAACGAATTGATATCGGACGCCGGAGCGAAGGTTCCACCGCCGCCGTCAGTTTCGTATTCAATTACCCGCCCTACGCGATCGCGAACCGTCTCCGTGGTGCCGGAGAAAGCCGGCGACGAACGGTTCTGGGCGCTCGCGTCCCCGTTGGTCGGCATCTCCGGACGCTGCGTCACACCCACTGTCCGAGAAGGTATACCGCGCCGACGGTGACGACCCCGCCGAAGGCCTCGCGCGTTCGAATCGGCAGGAAGGTCGGGGACGTCTCTTTACCTGTGTCATCGGGCACGTTATTCCCCGTGGGTTCAGAACTATCGGTAGTCCCGCTAGCGTTTTTTACATCGGTCTCATCTCCGGTTTCGTCCACCGTGCGGTCGCTTCTGTTTGCCGCTCTCGTCTCAGTCGTATTCCCGTCCGAAGGCTCGCTGACCGAAGGCGTAATCGACTGGGTGTATTGCGTATTACCGTACGTGACGAGGAGGTTGGCGACCGTCTCGCCCGGGACGGCCTCAAGGCTCTCGTTGAACTCGACAGCGGTCGTCGTTACGTCTGCCCCGTATATGCGGGCGATATCAAGCCGCTCACCCGATTTCGTATTAATCGTCTCGAGAGTCACGCGATCGATTTTCGCCTCGGAGACGTTGCCAGCGATGTGGACCGTTCCCGCCGTGGCGTTGGTCCTGTTTTCCGTGATACGGACCTTCGGATCCGGATTATACTCAACTGTGAACGTCCGTTCGCGGACGTTGCCCGTGGAGTCCTCGGCGACAAGCCGGAATTCGTTGTCGTCGTTACTGGAATAGAGCGTTATCGTCTCGTCAAACTGGTGGCTGAGCCGCTCAGGGTCCGGCTCGGGATTGGTGCCGCCGAGGATCACCTGTGACGCGTTGTTACTCGTACGGTTGATCGCCACCCGGTGAAGCTTCGTTTCATCGCGGACCGTTCCGCGGATGCGCACCGACTTGGTGTAGCTCGTATTCGGCGCATCGAGACTGATTACTGGGTTGGTCGCATCGTTGACGACCAGCGTGAACGTGTCTTCGTTCATCCGACCGTTCGAGTCGATGTATCGAGCGACGATCTCGTTCATCCCGTTGCCGAGCAGTAGGTCCTGCGAGAAGGACTCTCCAGGATCCGTGATGCGATAGATCTCGCGGTCGGTCCGATTGGTCTGGTCGCTGGTTTCGTACGTATACGTCCGCTCGATTCGGATCCGGTCGACCGTCGACACGGTGTGGAGTGACCCCGCGAGCGTCACTTGACCGCTGGATACCGTCGTTTCGTTGCTCGGACCGCCGAGGACGCTCGTGGTGAACGGCGAGGAGTACTGCACCCGCGGGGCGGCGGTGTTTTTGATTACCGTCTTTTTGAACGTGACCACGTCCTCGGCGTTCGCGATCACCTCCACCGTGTTTTCGTTCGGATCGAGGTCAAGCGAGACCGCGCGATCGAACGAGGCCGTGTCGGGGCGATACGAGTGGCGGATTTCGCCGTTGACGCGTATCTCGACCAGGTCGATCGTCGTGTTCGAGTTGACGCTGATATTCGTCGTCGGATCCGTTAGAACGACGAACTCACCGGCGTCCGTGAGCGGCTCATCGTCGATCGTCACGCCGATGGTCGTCGGTTGTGCCGTCGCGACTCCAGCCCAAACACCGGATCCGACGAGGGCGAAGCAGAGGACGAGACAGATCGCAATGCAACGCCCGGCACGAAGCGATCGGTCCGACAGTGCTATATTCGGAATCATATGGGACAAGTGTTGAATCGAGTGTTCACGGGAACCGAATCAGTCCATGTACGTGCTCTATCTACCGATACTTGACTGTGATGAGCCGAATATCGATCCCGATATTCGTAGCCGCGCCGATTCCGAGTTGTGGGTCGCCTCAAACGTCCGCCGGTTGGTCTCGGACGGGAACGAGTCCCGACGGGTCCGTAAGGCCTGTCGCGAGCGATCAGCGGTCCGGCGGTGCCCTGAGTGGGTCACGGGGTGATATGAGTGCCGCTACCGAGAGTTGCCGGTGAGACGTCAGAAATACCACACGAATGCGTTGCGGCACGGACTGCAGAGCGTCGCGGCTCGCAGTTCGACGGAACCGAGAGAATGGCCGGGGTGGGCTCCGAACCCACGATCTCCGCATGTCCCAGGTCCGAGGCTCGGCGGAGCCACGGGAAGGACGCGGACGCTTCCAAGGCGTCACCGCACCGAATCTCCGAACCCTATGAGTGCGGCGCTATGTCCAGCTAAGCCACCCGGCCTCACCTTCACGTACCGCGATGAAACCCTTTAAGCTTCCCATCCGTCGGACGGGTGTGACTCGGTGACAGAGCCGTCCGAACCGACTGACCCGAGAACCGAATCCGAGAACCGGACCCCGCGGATTTATGCGGGACGGGGCGAATCCCCGGGATATGACCCTTCCCGACCTGCTCGCGGAGGCCGTCGGCGACGAGGACGTCGTCGCCGAGGTCTCGCTCGGGGGAGGCGACCGGCTCGCGGTCACGCCGACGCGGACGCTCGTCTACCGCGGCGACGGCCTGCTGTCGGACGAGTCGGTCGCGGAGTACTCCCACGACGTCGAGCGCATCGCGGTCTCGACGGGCCGCCGCAAGGCGAAGCTCACCCTCGGCTACGGGCTCGACGGCGACGAGACCCTCTCGCTGCCGGCGGACCGCGCCGACGACGCCCTCCACCCGATCCTCGCCGGCGTCCTCGCCGCGACCGGCGTCACCGACCCCGGCGAGTCCGTCCTCCGCACCTTCCGCTTCTCCGAGCTCACCCTCGTCGTCACCAGCGACCGACTCGTCAAACACGTCGGCTCCGGCGTCTGGGACGACGAGTTCGAGGAGTTCCCCTACGCCGACCTCAGCGACCTCGACTTCGAGGAGGGGACGGTCGCGACCGCGGTCGTCCTCGCGCACGGCGGCCGCTCCGAGCGATTCAAGGCCCCCAACGAGTCCGCCCGCGCGCTCCGCGAGACCCTCGTCGACGCCGTCTGCGACTACCACGACGTCGGGAGCGTGGAGGAGTTCCGCGTGGCCGTCGCCGACGACGAGGACGGGGACGACCCCGCGGCCGGGACCGGCGCCGACGGGGCCACGGACTTCGGCGAGGGGCCCGACCCCCTCTCGGCCTCGCCCGTCGCGGACGCGGAGGCGGACGCCGAGAGCGAGGCGGGCGCCCCCGACAGCGCGGCGAGTGCGGCGGAGGACCCCCGTTCGACGGACGTCTACGACGCCGACTCGGCCGCCTCGGGCGGACTCAACGACGATCCCGCGACCGCGGGAGAGGGAGGCGAGACCCGCGACCGCGCCGACGGCGCCGACGCCGGCGTCGACTCGGTGAGCGAGAGCGCTGCTGACGCCGCGAGCGACGCGGCCGGCGGTTCGGTCGGGGACGACCCGCTGGCCGAGACCGCCGCGGAGGAGCCGGCGGTCGACGTCGATTCGACGGCGGGGACCGACCCCGCGGGCGACGCCGGCGGGGACCCCCCCGCGGAGGGAGCCGGGTCGGCCGAGGGGACGGCACCCCCGGCGGACGACGGCTTCGACGGCTCGCCGTTCGAGAGCGCGGGCGTCGAGGGCGAGGACCTCGCGACTGAGGTGGCCGAGCTGCGCCGCGTCGTCGAGGGGCAGTCAGAGCGCCTGGACAGACAGTCGGAGCTCATCGAGCGGCTGATCGAGGAGCTCCGGCGCGGGCGCTGAGACCGGCGGGACGGCCGCCCCGCGTCCGGTTCTCCGAAGCGATAGCCGCGGGGAGTCATTTATAAACGAGCCGACGAACTCGCAGAGAGTGACCACGCAACTCGGCTCCCGGATCGACGCGACGCTGGGCGGCGTCGCGACCGCTGAGGCCCGCCTCGCCGTGACGGTCGGCATCCTCCTCCTGACGGCGTTGATCGGCTGGCTGCTGCTCCCGCGGGCCGTCCGCGCGGGCGAGCGCGTGACCGCGGACTGGATCGAGCGCTTCCTCGACGGCCGCGGCGAGTCCTCGATCGAGACGCTCCGCGAGGCGGTGCCGGTCTCGTTCGGCCTGCGGCTGCTCGTCGGCCTGCTCCAGCTCGCGCTGTTCGCGCTCGCCGCCGTGGCCGTGCTGACGCTGTGGGGACGGTTCTCCGTCGTCGTCGCGGCCCTCCCGGTCGCGGAGAACGCCGCGACGATCGCCGGGCGGGCCCTCCTCTCGGCGCTGCTGCTCGGCGGCGCCTACGTCGCGAGCGACGTCTTAGAGGAGTACGTCGCCGACCTCTCCGACGACAGCGACCGCATCACGGCCCACCAAGAGCAGCTGCTCTCCCGGATCATGCAGGTGGGGCTGCTCGTGATCGCGGGCGTCACGGTCCTCGGGATCTGGGGCGTGAACCTCGGGGGGCTCCTCGTCGGCGCGGGGTTCCTCGGGATCGTGCTCGGGATGGCGGCCAGGCAGACGCTGGGGTCGCTCATCGCCGGCTTCGTGCTGATGTTCGCGCGCCCGTTCGAGATCGGCGACTGGGTCGAGATCGGCGACGAGGAGGGGTTCGTCACCGAGATCACCATCATGAACACCCACATGCGGAACTTCGACGGCGAGTACGTCGTCGTCCCGAACGATCTGGTCACCAACCAGGCGATCACGAATCGGAGTCGCGAGGGGCGGCTCCGCATCCACATGGAGGTCGGCATCGGCTACGACGACGACCCCGACATCGCCAGCGACATCGCGGAGGACGTGCTGAACGAGATCGACACGATCGCCAACAACCCGAAGCCGTACGTGATCCCCTCCGGCTTCGGCGACTCCGCGATCCTGCTCGACCTCCGCTTCTGGATCGACCCGCCGACGCCGCAGGCGCGCTGGCGCTCGAGGGCGACCGCCGTCGAGCGGATCCAGAACCGGTTCGCCGACGCCGGGATCTCCATTCCGTACCCGCAACGGACCGTCTCGTCCCCGCCGGAGACCGCAGAGGCGGACGAGACCGTCGAGCGCGTCGAGCGCTTCGGCGACGACGGCGACGGGCGCGCGAGCGACCGGCCGGCCTGAGAGCGGCCGCTCCGCGGCGACTCCACTGAGCGGATCAGAGCAACGGACCCGCGGCCCTTCCCGTCGTCACAGCTCCGCCGAGTCGGTGTAGCCGCTCGGCAGCTCCGTCCCCCGCCCCGCGAACAGCCGCTCGAACCGACCGATCCGGTCGAGGACGTAGCCGAGCGCCGCGGCGAGCGAGTCAGCGCCGATGGACAGCAGGTGGCGGACGCCCCGCTTGCGGTCGGTGTGGTAGAAGCTGATCTCCCCCTCCGGCCGGGTGTTCCGCTCCGGCATCACCACCAGCTCCTGTCTGGTGGGGGTGTGCCGGAAGACGAGCACGTCGGTGAGCGTGTCGCTGCCGTAGGTGACCACGTCGTGTCCGACCTCCCACTTCGGTGGCGTCCGGTCGGCCAGCGCGTCCGCGTCGACGACGTTCCGCATCGTCGTCGCCGTCGAGACGTCTTCCAACCCCGATCCCCGTCGCCCCCGCAGCCAGTCGAGCAGGCGCTCGACGAGGTCGCGGAGGCCGTCCGGCGCCGCGAACCGACCGCCGGACCGCTCCGCCGGCAGCGATCCCCGCGTCGGCTCGATGGGGTCCTCCATACAAGTACGTTTTCCCCCGCTATGCTAATAGGTATCGGTCAGCATTTGGACCGAACGCTCACCGGACGGAGCAGACGCGGCGGGACGTGCCGTCGGCCGATCCTCGGGCCGGCTCAATTGAGATATCTGATAGCCGGAGGCGATATTTTAACCGGCTGAGTCGTCACCTCTGTGTAATGAGTGCGCGGGACGAGACGGGAGAGGAGAGTATCTATCGACGGACGCTCGACCGTGTCACCGACGCCGTCGTCGCCGTCGACACGGAGTACAGGTTCCGGTACCTCAACCGTACCGCGGCGGAACTCCTCGCGAGCGACGCCTCGGCGTTGCTCGGCGAGCTCATCTGGGACGCATTTCCCGGCGCCGAGGGGACGGTCGCACAGGACCGGATCGAGGCGGCCTTAGAGACACAGCGCGAGACCGGCTACGAGCGCTACAACGACTCGCTCGACCGCTGGTTCGAAGTCCGGGTCTTCCCCGACGAAGAGGGGCTTTCGATCCTGTTTACCGACGTAACCGAGCGGCGGGAACGCGAGGAGCGGCTGAAGCGGTACGAGTGGATGGTCGAGAATCTCCCAGTAGCCGTCGCACAGAGCGAGCCGAGCCTCGACGGAGAGCTGGTCTACGTCAACGACGGACTGGTTGAGATGTTCGACATGGAGACGAAGGAGGCGGCCGAGCGGTACTCGGTCGCCGACCTCCACGTCGATCCGGCGGCGTCCGAGCGGCTCGGGGAACGGCTCCGGGCGACCGGAGAGGTCGAGGACCGCGAGATCGAGCTCGCGACGGCCGACGGCGAGCGGTTCTGGGGGTCGGTGACCGCGACCGTCGACGCGGTCAACGGGGACGAGTACGTCACCGGCGTCGTCCAGGACATCTCCGAGCGGAAGGAGTACGAACGGAAGCTCGAAGACCTCCACGACGCGACACGCGAGATGGTCGCGGCCGCGACGCCCGAGGCCGTGGCGGACATCGTCACGGACACCTCGGTCCGGTCGCTCGGGTATCGGATGAGCGGGGTTCACCGGTACGAGGAGTCGGTCGACGGCCTCGCTCCGGAGAGCGTCTCCGAGGCGAGTCAGGCGCTCGTGGGCGAGGTCCCGACGCTGAACGAGGGGATCGCCTGGGACGCGTTCCGCGCCGGCGAGATGCGCGTGTACAACGACATCCGGGAGGCCGACCAGGTGTTCAACGACGAGACCGGGTTCCAGAGCGAGATAGCCGTCCCGATCGGCGACTACGGCGTGTTCATCGCCTCGGCCGAGCGGACGGACGCGTTCCCCGAGAACGACGTGGCCCTGATCAACGTGTTGATCAACAACGCGACCACGGTGATACGACAGATCCGGACCGAGCAAACCCTCCGCGAGCGCGAGCGAGAGCTGACTCGGAACAGGGACTTCCTCGAACAGACGGCTCGCGTGGCGAAGTTGGGGGGCTGGGAGGTCGACCTGCGCACGGATACCGTCGACTGGACCGAGCAGGTGTACGACATCCACGGCGTCCCCGTGGGCCAGACGCCGTCGGTCGCCGAGGCGATCGACGCGTACCATCCGAAGGACAAATCCGCCATGAGGGAGGCTTGGGAGCGGCTGGTCGCGGACGGCGAACCGTACGACCTGGAGCTTCGGATCATCACCCAGAGTAACGACGTCAGGTGGGTCAGGACGGTCGGGATCCCGGAGCATGACGACGACGGCGACGAGGTGGTGGCTGCGCGGGGCATCTTCCAGGACATCACCGAGAACAAGCGGCGCGAACGCGAGCTCGAACAGCAGAACGAGCGGCTCGACGAGTTCGCGAGCGTGATCTCACACGACCTCCAGAACCCGCTCAACGTCGCGCAGGGACGGACGGAGCTCCTCCGGCAGGCCGATGACGGGACGCTCACCAATCACCTGACACCGCTCGCCGACTCGCTGGATCGCATGGAGACGATAATCAACGACACCCTCACGCTCGCACGCAAGGGGCGGACCGTCGGAGAGATGAGCGAGGTCCGGGTCGCCGACCTCGCGGGGAGCTGCTGGGGCGGCGTGTCCACCGGATCGGCGGCGCTCGACGTCGTGGACGAGTTCGCCGTCCGCGGCGACCGGAGCCGGCTCAAACACGTGTTCGAGAACCTGTTCCGGAACAGCGTGGAACACGGTCGTTCCGGAGATGGCGACGGGGTCGAACGCGGCGGCGACGACGTGACAGTCCGGGTCGGCCGCGCCGACGAGGCGGCGATGTACGTCGAGGACGACGGGGCGGGCATCCCGCCGGACGAGCGCGACGCGATCTTCGAGCCGGGCTACACGACGGCAACAGACGGCACCGGATTCGGGTTGGCGATCGTCAGGCGGGTCGCGGAGGCCCACGGCTGGGAGGTGTCCGTGACCGACGCCGAGGGCGGCGGCGCGCGGTTCGAATTCGACAACGTCCGGTTCGCCGGTCGAGAGTGACTCCGCTCGGAGCCCCACGGTCACGACCCGCTCAGGGGAGCCGGCGGCGCCCTCCGTCGGCCGCCCCTATCGCTCCCGCCCGAACCCGGCCGCGAACGTCGACTCGTCGACCGACAGGACCGTCGGCCGCCCGTGCGGGCAGGCGTACGGGCGGTCGCACTCGCCGAGGCGGTCCAACAGCGAGCGCTGCTCCTCGCCGGTCAGCCCGCCGACCTCGCCCCGTTGCAGCGACGGGTGACACGCGAGGTCGGCGAGCAGCGCCTCCCGGGCGTCGCGCGGCGACTCGCCGCCCGACAGCGACGCGAGGGCGTCGCGGAACGCGTCCGCGTCGGCCGTTCGCCCGAACGGCGCCGGGACCGACCGCAGCCTGACGGTCCCGCCGCCGAACGGCTCCGTCTCGAAGCCGAGCGCGGCGAGCGCGTCGGCGTGCGCCTCCGCCGCCGCGGCCTCGTCGGCCGACAGCGACGCGGTCGCCGGCGGGTCGAGCGCTGCGGTCGGCACCGGCTCACCCTCGAACGCCCGCGCGAGCCGCCCGTAGTTCACGCGCTCGTGGGCGGCGTGGCCGTCGACGACGAGCAGCTCGTCGCCCGCCTCGACGAGGAGGTAGCAGTCGCGGAAGACGCCGATCGGTTCAGCGTCCGCGAAGGTCCCGGGACGCTCGCCCTCGCCGTCGCCGACCGGGTCGAGCGCCGACTCGATCCCGGTGTCGACGTCTCCTTTCCGACGGAGGTCGGCGCCCGTGAGCGCGTCGGCGACCGCCGACTCGACGGCATCAGCGACTCCCCCCGCGTCGCGCAGCCCGACCTCCCGCTTCGCCGGGTGGACGTTCGGGTCGACGCGGGCGGGGGGCACCGCGACGTCGACGGCCGCCACCGGCTCGCGACCGTCCGGGAGCAGGCGACCGTACCCGGCGCGGACCGCGGCCGCGAGTCCGTCGTTCCGCACGGGTCGGCCGTTCACCGAGACCCGGACGTGGTCGCGCGAGGCCCGCGTCACCGAGGGGTACGCGAGCGCGCCGGCGACTTCGATCGACAGTGTCTCCGGGTCGGCCCCGCCGCCCGCCTCGACCTCGACGCTCGCCGCGAGCTCGGTCGACCGGCTCGCCGTCTCGCGGTCGTAGACCCCGAACAGCGCGTCCGTGGCGCCGGTCCCGGGCGTCGACAGCGTGGTCGACCCGTCGTGGGCCAGCGTGAACGCGACCTCGGGAGCCGCGAGCGCGTAGTCGGCGACCAGCGCGGAGACCCGCGCGAACTCGGCGGCCGGCCCCGCGAGCGACTCCCGGCGTGCCGGGCGGGTCGCGAACAGGTCCTCGACGACGACCGTGGTGCCGCGCGCGCGACCGACGTCGGAGACGGTCGGGTCGGCGGACGCGTTCCCGCCGGTCGACGGCTCGCCCGCCGTCCCGTCGACGACCACTCGCGTCCCCACGGCGTCGCCGTCGCTCGTCGTCAGGTCGAGCCGCGCGGCGTCGGCGATCGCGGCCAACGCCTCGCCGCGGAATCCGAGGGAGTCGACGCCGACCGGGTCGCCGTCGGGCGCGAGCTTGCTCGTCGCGTGGCGCTCGACCGCGCGGCGGGCGTCCGCGCGCGACATCCCCCATCCGTCGTCGGCGACCCGGATCCGGTCGGTGCCGTCGCCGTCGACCCCGACCTCGACCGACGAGGCGCCGGCGTCGAGCGCGTTGTCGATCAGCTCGCCGACGACCCGCGCCGGGCGGGTGACCACCTCGCCGGCGGCGATCCGGTCGACCGTGGCGGGGTCGAGCCGGCGGACGGGGGCCGGCCCCTCGGCCGCTTCCGTCGCCTCGTCCGCCCGACCCCCGCCGGCGCGCTCCTCACCCGCCATCGTCGAGCCTCGACTGGAGGTCGTGGAGGGCGTTCAGCGCCTCGATCGGCGTCATCCGGGCGAGGTCGAGGTCGCGGAGCTCGTTCGCGAGGTCGCTCCCGGCGCCGTCCCCGGCCGTCTCGTCGGAATTCGATCCGTCGTCCGGGGCCGGGGCGTCGCCGTCGGCGACCGCGTCGCCCCGCCCGGCGTCGTCGCCCGCACCCTCTTCGGCGAGGAACTCGCGGAGCGAGACGTCGTCCGGCTCCTCCTCCTCGCCGGGCGGCGTGTCCGAGCCCCCGGTCGACGCGTCCGGCGCGTCCGGCGTGTTCGACGCGTCCGGACCGTCGCTCCCCGTTTCGACGTCGCCGTCCGGAGACTCGTCCCCGGCGTCGCCGGCCACCAGCGACCGCGAGCGCTCGACCACGGGCCCGGGGACGCCGGCGAGCTCGGCGACCTCGACGCCGTACGACGAGGAGGAGGCGCCGGGGACGACCCGGTGGAGGAACGTCACGTCGCCGTCCTCGCGGGTGGCGGTGAAGTGGAGGTTGAAGACGCGCTCGCGCTCCTCAGCGAGGTCGGTGAGCCCGTGGTAGTGCGTGGCGAAGAGCGCGGTGGCGCCCAGCTCGTCGTGGACGAACTCGGCGGCCGCGCGGGCGATGGCGCGGCCGTCCGTGGTGGCGGTACCGCGACCGACTTCGTCGAGGAGGACGAGCGAGTCGGGCCCGGCGTCGTGGAGGATCTCCGTCAGCTCGCTCATCTCGCGCATGAACGTCGACTGGCCGCCCGCGATGTCGTCGGAGGCGCCGACGCGGGTGAACAGCCGGTCGAAGACCGGGAGCGAGGCGGCCTGCGCGGGGACGAACGACCCGGTCTGCGCGAGTACCGTCGCAAGCGCGACCGCCCGCATGTACGTCGACTTCCCGCTCATGTTCGGGCCCGTGACCACGGCGACCGAGCCGCGGGGGAGGTCGACGTCGTTCGGGACGAACGACGCCTCGGCGCGCTCGACGACCGGGTGGCGACCGCCCTCGATCTCGACTCCCGCGTCGGGGTCGTCGCGGACCTCCGGGCGGACGTAGTCGCCCGCGACGGCGACGGTCGCCAGCGAGCACAGGGCGTCGAGCTCGGCGAGCGCGTCCGCGAGCCCCTGGATCCGCTCCGTCTCGCTCGCGACGCGCTCGCGGGCGTCGGCGAACAGCTCGTACTCCATGGCGTCCGCGCGCTCGGCGGCGCCGACGATCTCCTCCTCGCGCTCCTTGAGCTCCGGCGTGTAGTAGCGCTCGCTGTTCTTCAGCGTCTGTCGCCGTCGGTAGTCGTCGGGGACGCGGTCGAGGTTGGCGTCGGTCACCTCGATGTAGTAGCCGTGGACCTGGTTGTGGCCGACCGACAGCGAGTCGATGCCGGTGCGCTCGCGCTCGCTCGCCTCCAGGTCGGCGACCCACTCGCGCCCCTCGCGCTCGGTCGCGCGGAGGTCGTCGAGGTCGTCGTCGAACCCCTCGCGGATCACGCCGCCGTCGGTGATCTCGGGCGGGGGGTTGACCGCGATCGCCTCGTCGATCAGCTCGCGGACCTCGGCCAGCTCGTCGAGGCCGTCGCGGAGGTCGCGGAGGTGGTCGGTGCGAGGGCGGTCCGCGTTGCCGGCGTCCCCGTCGCCGACGCCATCGCCTCCTGCGTCGCCCCCCGCGTTTGCCCCCGCCAGCGTCGCCTTTAGCTCCGGGACGACCGCGAGCGTCGCGTGCAGCGAGCGCAGGTCTCGGGCGTCGGCCCGGCCTCGGGAGACGCGCCCCACGAGGCGTTCGAGGTCGTAGGCGGCCGCGAGGGCGTCGGCGATCCCCTCGCGGACGAGGGTGCGATCGGCCAGCTCCCCGACCGCGTCGTGGCGGCTCCGGATCGCGTCGGCGTCGACGAGCGGGCGCCGGAGCCACCGCTCCAGACAGCGCCGGCCGAGCGCACAGCTGGTCTCGTCGAGGACGTCGAACAGGGTGTCGCTGGCGCCGAGCCCGCGGTTCTCGAACAGCTCGAGGCTGCGCTGGGCGGCGGCGTCGAGCCGGAGCCGGTCGCGAGGGTCGTACCGTCGCAGTCGCGTCACGTACGAGAGCGGGCCGTCGTCGCCCTGCGTGTACTCCGCGTACGCGAGCACGGCGCCGGCCGCCCGCAGCTCGGCGTCGGCCTCGAATCGACGGTCGGGCGCCGGGAGGTACGGCTCCAGGCGCTCGGTCGCGGCGCGCCGCTCGAAAACGTCGGGGGAATACTCGTGGACCGTCCAGCCGTTCTCGGCGTCCGCGGGCTCGAACGCGGGGGCGTCGGGTCCCGCGATCAGCTCCGCGGGGGCGATCCGGTCGAGCTCCCCGGCGACCGCGTCGCGGTCGCCCGAGGTGACGAGACACTCGCCCGTGGAGACGTCGACGGCGGCGAGGCCGACGGGGGCCTCGGGGCCGGCGTCGGCCGTTTCGCTCGCGTCCGCGCCCGCCGCCACCGCCGCCACGTAGTTGGTCGTCCCCGCCTCGAGCAGGTCGTCCTCGACGACGGTGCCGGGCGTGATCACCTCGGTGACGGCGCGGTCGACGAGCCCGGACGCCTGCTCGGCGTCCTCGACCTGGTCGCCGACGGCGACGCGGTAGCCCGCGTCGAGCAGCGACTCGAGGTACGGGGCGGCGTTGTCGATGGGGATCCCCGCCATCGGGTAGTCACCGGTCGAGTCCGACCGCTCCGTGAGCGTCACCTCGCAGACCCGCGCGACGACCTCGGCCGCCTCGCAGAACGCCTCGTAGAAGTCGCCGACCTGGAACAGGACGAGCGCGTCCCCGTGGGCGGCACAGAGGTCCGCGTACTGCGAGAGCATCGGCGTGAGCTCCTCGCGGGCGGCGGCGACGCCCGGCGGGAGCCCCGTCGCGACCTCGCGGTCCGCAGTTGGCATACCGCGAACCCGGGCGCCCGCGGGGATAAACGGTACGGAGGGTCACGGCCGCACCGCCGGGACGCTTACAACCGTGGACGCCTCAGTGGCAGTGTGACGAACCGGACGATCATCGTCGGCATGGCCGCGACGTTCATCGGGCTGACGGCCCTGCTGCTCGTCGCCGGGATCGTGGTCTCGCCGGTCCTGCTGGCCGTGGCCGTCCCCTTCGGCGTGGTCTCGTACTTCCTCTGGTACCACGCCAGCGGAAAGCTCCGCGAGCGCGTCCGACACGAGGCGACGCGGGCGGGCCCGACCGAGCGCGAGCAGGCGCGGCGCCGCGCCCGGACGGCCGAACACCGCCGCTCCGCGCGCCGGACCGCGGGCGCGACCGACGGGGGATTCGGCGGCGCG
>NZ_JAODIX010000051.1 GCF_026586675.1 Halorubrum yunnanense | reverse complement strand
GGGTTAATCTGGCGGAATATTGCGGTAAGAACGTCTGAAGTTGCCGTCAGTCGGCGGCAAAACAAGGCAAGTGAGGGACTGGAGGCGGCTGGACTCGAACCCCGAACAAACGGGTATACCGATACGGAAGTCATCAAGGAGCTACAACGAGTCGCAGCTCAGCTCGGACATTCTCCGTCCCGGAAAGAGTGGGAAGAACACGGAAATATCTCCGGGAGAACCGTACAGGCACATTTCGGGTCGTGGAATGAGGGTCTTCGGGCAGCCGGCTTGGAAGCGACCGCACAACAACCGGCGGCAGACGAGGACGTACTCGAAGCGATCCAGAATCTCGCTACAGAGCTCGGGCGTCCGCCCACGGCGCAGGAAATGGAACAGCAGGGGGCGTGGTCGGTGAAAGTCGCGCAGCGGCATTTTGGCACTTGGAATACTGCGTTGCGGGAAGCAGGATTCGAGCCAATCTCGAGAAAGGATGTTCCAGAAGACGAACTGATGGCGGAACTGAGGCGGCTTCGCGACGAATTGGATCACGTTCCATCTTCCACGGAGATGCACGAACACGGCCAGTTCACGATGTACCTCTACCTCGACCGGTTTGGATCGTGGAAACAGGCTGTCGAAGCGGCCGGGATGGAGTATCGTGGCCACCCAAGCGGCCCAGAGCATCCCCTCTGGAAAGGTGGTTACGGGGACATCTCATACGGACCGAACTGGTACAGACAGCGCAAACGCGCCCTAGAACGGGACGGTTTCGAGTGCCAGATGCCAGGATGTTCTATCGACCGTGAGACCCATCGCGAGCGCTGGGATCGTGATCTGAACGTCCATCACATTACGCCCCTTGGCACATTCATCGACGCCAACGGGGTTCTGGACTACGAGCGGGCGAACCGGCTTGAGAACCTGATCACGCTCTGTCAGCGCCACCATATGCTATGGGAGGAGTTCGCCCCGCTTCAGCCCGATATTCGCTAACCGCACCCGGTGGTGTTGCTCGCCCCCGGCGATAGGTGGCGGGGACACCAGTATCCCGTCCCACTATGACCGAAGACACGACACTCACGGCGCGTGAACGGCTCCGTATTCACCTCCGCGAAGCCCGCCGCACGACTAACTCCCCGATCGTGGAAGCACAGCTCGACGCCGCGCTAGATGCCTGGAATGACCTGCCGCCGACATCCCTGTGGGAGTGTCCCGTCTGTGGGAAGGTCGGATTGCCGGAACGGATTCAACAACACAGGTGTGAGTGAAACGATGAGAGAAACAGTTTGAGCCTCTTTTCGGAATCAAGGGCAATCATTAATCAAACTCTGGCTGCCGGACGTACTCATCGAACCAGCGAGACGCATCTATCTGAGAGATCTTCCGCAGCCGGCGGAGTCGCAACACTTCCTTGGCTATCTCGGATGTCTCTGACGGCAAGTCCTGCTGAACACCCCGGAGGTAGTTGTTCCGCAGCATGAGGTTCCCGTAGTTGAGACCGAGATCGACATCGATCTCCCGGTACGTCTGGAGGTTGTCGTGCTGGTACTCGCGGTATCCCCGCTCAATACCTCCCTCAACGAGCCCCTCCATCAGGACTTGTGTCTCCCGCTTGCCTCCGGCGTACATCCCGTAGCTGAAGAACTCGAAAAGAGCTAACCAACTCCAGAGCAACTGGTCAATGTCTGGTTGGGCCGATGTCCGTCCCTCTTCGTCTAGCTACCGACGCTCCCGCGACCAGTCGTAGGCGGGTTCGAACAGCTGCTGGATATCCGCAAGAGGGAGGTTCTGGGCGATGATATGAAAGTCGTAGAGGGCGTTCTTGATCCTTTCTCGGACGCTCTTGTGTAGCACATTGTTGATTTCAGAGAGTAGCTTTGACAGCGTGTTTGAGCGCTTCTCGTCCG
>NZ_JAODIX010000050.1 GCF_026586675.1 Halorubrum yunnanense | reverse complement strand
CGGACGAGAAGCGCTCAAACACGCTGTCAAAGCTACTCTCTGAAATCAACAATGTGCTACACAAGAGCGTACGATCGTATGTACGAACCCGCCCAGATCAAGCGCCGTCTTGTATTTAGTAGGGTGAGTATGCCGTTAGAACCATACTAGATATGATAGAACGTTTGGTGGTGGTAGCAATAATGGGCAAGGGCTGTGCTTGCTGGAAGCGGGTTTCTCGCCGAACAGCGATCCGCATTTTGCTCTTTGAAAGTCTTGGTTTGGGGCTGTTAGGACGGGGATTTGATGCTAATTCGTCTCCAGTTCAACGCTGATGTGTCTTCAGTTTGTCCCCAATTCAACGCTGATGTGTCGCTGGTTCGTCTCAAGTTCAACGCTGATGTACTGGTGGTTCGTCTTCCAGACTAAGTATCCGCAGAGGAGTGTGAGAGGACTGGCCTGTGTTACGATGGCTGATGTTGGGTCGCTCTGAGAATGGGACGAGGACGCAAAAAGAAAAGCTGGTCTTGGAGCGCACGTCGACTGTCTATGGACAGAGATAGTCCAGTAGTCTATCGTGTTTGTGGGGGAGCCTAATCTGGTGTGGAGCCGAGTGTTAGGTCTCTTCAGTAGACCCCAACGGTGAGGCAGCCGCGTAGACCTCTCCGTCTTCATCGAGGTCGATAACCAACCCACCAGGGACGTTACTGCCGCCGATGTTCTCGTTCCATTCCGGTGAATACCGAACAGTTTGATCCACGGAGAGATCGTGTTCTTTGAAGAATTCTGTTGCGGCGATTACCGTACTTCCATCGCTGCGTTTGAGCGAGTAGACATCACCCCGATCGTAATCTGTTGATAGCGGGATGAGTGCGACCTCGTTGCTGTCCTCGTTGTACGCGAGAATCACCGCTTCGGTGTCTTCGAGGTATTGGTCGACAACCGTGGAGTTCGGTGCGAGCTGGCCGTCTTCCCGGATCGTGATGAACTCGCGTCCGTGGAAGACATCGAAGCCGTCGGAGGTAGGGAATTTAACTGAGATACTCGTTGCTGCTTGTCACCGATCGTTCTATAGATACGGGAGGGACAAGATGAGGAATTCAGTGGTCCCGGGTGTCCACAGGACAATCGTGTTCAGCGATCCGTTCTGGCAGGCCGGCCGCTCCGCAGACAGGACACTCAACAATCGGTGTCAGCGGCAGGCGTTGACACTGCTCGCGGGCTGCCTCGAGGTGCGCACGCACAACGGTCGACTCACATCGCGTGATCGCTTGTGCGAGATGCATCTCGAGTGCTTCGCGAGCTGTCCGTTCCCGTGTGCGCCGGCGAGGACTAGTCATCGCTGCCTCCCTGGGAGCCAGCGCGAGGTGGTTGAACGTCGAAACGACGAGACAACAGTAGGTTGTAACGTCCGTTCATGTGATTGAGGCGGGAACGGTGGGCGACCACGTCAGCACCATCATGTGCTGGGCTGTGGCCAACTCACCCATGTTCTTCCCACCCCACCCCACCCCACTCGGGAGCTACAAACGACTCGTCTCGCAGCGACCCACTCAAGCAGTCTCCAACTTCTTCTCTCTTCAACCGACTACGGCCCACCAGTTGTCCACTCGTCAACTGTGACTACTGAACAGATCTGAACGAGAGCGTGCTCACCATTCTTGCGAACTAGTAAATCTCAACACAGGACCTGTAATCCCGGTGGGGCTGCCCCCGTAGCCAGAGGGAGCAGTGAAGCGCAATCGATAGCCTATCGGCTGGGGGAGGGGGGGTAGCTACAGTGTTGCTCACTATCAACGGGGTTTCCCCATCGATATCCGCCTCGGAGCCTCGCAGTCGGTGGCTCCGAGTGAACCATGTACTCCAGATTCCTTTGGCAGCCGACCATAGCTCAGGACCGCCACTCCCAGCCGAAACTGGGATCCCAAACCACGGCGCCGGCCTGATCGCTTGTTAGGCGACCTACATGGGTTGTAACCCTTGACTCACCTCTACCTGCCGCATGCGACAGGTGGTTTCTCCACGCTACCAGGGCATACTTAGTTTGAGGTTATCCCTATCCGTATAAGAAGTTTAACACTTTTCTAAAAGTCGACTCTAGTGGGCGCAGAGACCCTTTACCGTGAAAAATAACCGCTAAGATCAGCCGCTACGACGTGGCGGTGCCGTCGTCGTTACAGTCGCCGCCATCGTCGTCTTGGTCGGACTCGTCACAATCATCGTCAGCATGATCGTCGGGAAGCAAGTCGATATCAGGTGCTTCAAACTCATCAGGGTCGAAGCCCTCGCGTTCATGAACGAGATACTTTACACTCACTGGGACGCCCCCATCGTCGCCGAACTGGTTCACAGCTTCTTCACGAGTCAGGCGTGGCCCCTCGTAGTATTCGTGGTGGTACTCGTTCCATGCATGACGGTGTTCGATCGGGAGCTGTCGATGCCATATCCGGTAGGGTGGCTCGTCCACCTTGTGGATGTGGACGTGACAGCTCTGACACAGCGGGATCACGTTCTCGACACGCTGATCCGTATCGTCGCCGTTGACGTGGTGAAAAGAGAGTTTGTCCTGGTTGCGCGCTCCGGAGTTAGTTTCAAGCCACTCTTCTACGGTTCGACCGCAGACCACGCATTGCTGGCCCCAACGGTCGAAGACTGATTGTTCAAGATGTTCTGGTCGCATTAGTTGATGTTGAATGGCCGCTCGCGTGGCTGGTCGTCTGGACCCTGCCGGCAGTGTGTGTCCACACTATGACGCGAGCGGCAAACTGGTTGAAAATCGAGACGGCTCTGTGGGAGCTCTCTCCCGTGCGGTGCTTCCCTTTTGACTGTTCACCTCACCCAAATCGAGAAATAAAAACAGACTCCACAGACCGATCACCGCCCACCAGACGCGATACACGCTAGCTAACATTCTTGTAGCGCACTACAGAGAAGTCACAGCTACCGGGAGACAGTCCCTCTCGGGAGTCGGCGATTCGTCGTCTGGACTGCCGGGGTCTGGGGTAGCAGCTTCGGCGTCGGTTTCGGTCAGCCCGTCGACGACGGTTCCGTCGTATTCTCGAAGCTCGCCGATGTTGTACTCGTAGTGGTGTTGGTCTCGTCGAAGTGGGGCGCAGTGCCGTCCTCGTACGCTTCGATCTGGTCGAGGGTGAACTCGGCCATTTCTGCCTCCCACCTCTCTCGAGTCGGTTCGCCGACGATGATGAGTGCCTCGGGATCGACTGAAACGTTCGTCTCGCTCTCGTCTGTGGTGTAGGTGTTCGGCTTCCCGATCACCATCAGATGGTGGGGGTGCCGAGCTGCTTCAGTGTGAAGTACTCGTTCTTGTTGTATCGCTCATCGCCCCCTCTCGATCAGTCGTCGTCATCCCCTGCCCCGACCGCATCCCGTTCGTCGAACACCTGGTCCCGGACAGCTGCCTCCTCGTCCGATCGATCTGGATAGCTCCCGGCGCTGTGGAAGTACGGTAGTGGGCTGTCGGCTAACTCCACACCAGCGACGCCGGCGGGCAACGACCGTTCGCTGACTGTTTCGAATCGGTCCTCGACTGCGTCCGTTGCGCTCGACCCCACATTGAGGCTGTCGATGAGGTGATCGAGCTTTGCGTCCATCTGTTCGTAGCGGTACCGCATCTCGCGTGCGTGGACCCCCTCTCGGAGGAGCAGCTCGATCACTCTGCTCTTCGGGATGTCATGGTGCTTTGCCATCGCTTCGAGAATGCTGTTCAGATCCTCATCTACCATCGCGCTAATTTGGTCTCCCATACCGACTCGATTTGCTCCCACGTAGTAAGTCCCCTTCCGGGCGAGTCTTTCTGGGACATCAACCGGGATTCGCTCGCGCCTACTCCTTGGGACTTTCAGCCTCTGCCGACCCCGGCTACTCCCCGCCCCCGCGCCGCCATCTGGCCCCGCCCTGAGCATCCACATCGGCTCCGTCCTGAACGACCCGCCGACGGCAATCCGGGGGGATCAATCTTTGCCTTCCACTTCTTCTTTCTCCCCCACTACCCCTCGCCTCTCTCGCCCCCCTGCCGATCGCTGTCCCCCTGCTGAACGGTCGTCGATAGCTGTCCCTCGCTGCGGCGGTTTCGGATCGCGGTCTTCGTCGTCGCCGCCCCACCCCCACCGTCGCTTCGCTCTCGCTGTTCGGTCGCCGCCGACGTCGTCGTTGTCCTTGCTGGTCCCGTCGCCTCGTCGCCCCCGTAGTGTCGCTGTCTCGGTGTCGTCGTCGCCCCCACCACCCACCGTTGCTGTCCGCTCGGTACAGTCACGATCGCGTCCCCCGCACACCTACCCCTCACCGCTCACATCGCAACCGCGATTCTCGACGTCGTCGACCGCGCCCCCCACCCCGCACTCTCGCATCGTGATCTGGCCCTTCTCTCCTGTTGTCGCCCCGCCGCCGCTGTTCGTCGTCGGGTGTCGTGTCGTCTCGGTGGTCCCCCTCGTCGTCGCTCGCTTGCTGGTCCGGTCTCGATGGTGGTCGTGGTTCGAAGTCGTTGTGTCGCTTCCAGGCCGTCGGGTTGTCTCCGCCGGTCGTCGCTGGTCGGTGTCCCTGCTGGTCCGTCCTCGCTTATCGTCGCTCATCGAGTTGTCGCCGTCGGAGTGGTCTTGTTGGTAGTGTCGCGGATCGCCTCTGGGGTACTATCGATCAGCTGGTGGTCCGTCGTCGAGCGTCGGGTTCGCTTTCTCGTTGTGCCGATCGTCGGTCATCCCGGTTGGGTTCGTCCGTCGTTCCGGGTGGTCGGGTGTTTCGTGTTGTCGTCGATGCTGGTGGTGTTCCGTCGCCCCGCCGTTGGTTGTTGCTCCCCTGTCGTCGGCCCCTCTTCATCGCCTCGTGCCCCCGTCTCTCTGCGCCGCTCACGCAGGGTTCCATCCACTATCATATCCTTGATAGTCTCCCCCTCGTCCGCTCTCCGTCTCCCCCTCTTTCCCGCGTCCGTTTCTCGGCTCCGCCCTGACTCGTTCGCTACGCGACTATCTACTGAACTTCATCTGCCCTGATAATTGTGTGAATTCGGCTGAACTGCGACGGGGGTAGGAGATTGCTTTATAGGACCTCTAAAGCTATCTCTGCTTATGGCTGAACAACGACGCTCGATTTTGCGGGTGCTATTCTATATACGAACCCCCGTAATCCCGCCGCCGTCTGGTATTTACAGAAATAGATAGATATAATACATAAATTAATAGAGGAGGTGTCAATCGCCACGCCGTCTGGTATTACTGGAGAATTTGAATCAAGATCACTAGCTATATACAGAATGCCGCAATCCCCGTGCCGTCTGGTATTTACGAGACTATATACGAGACGGCCGTATCACGCCACCGTCTGGTATTTATGCTGGTGGTTCGCGTGTCGCACCTCGTGTTCTGAGAGTTAATACACACCCCCGCAATACCGGTGCTGTCTGGTATTTACGGGACTATATACGAGAAGGCCATATCATGCCGCCGTCTGGTAAATAGGCAAATGCCAGGTGGTCGTGCGATCGGGACTTGCTAATTAATACGCACCCGCCGAATACCGGTGGCGTCTGGTATTTACGAGACTATATACGGACAACCGTAATCCCGGTGCTGTCTGGTATTTACAGGGTCGGATGGGCTGTGAAAATCATACTAAATGTGGTAGGAAGCACTGAGTAGTGGGGTGATCGAGCCGGTAGCTATCGCGAAAGGAGTGAGGCTGACTTGGGAGGTGTGGGGTGTGAGGGCGCTGGCACAAGTTGGTCTTCGATAGCTGAGAGCTAGAGAGTCAGTATTGGTGTGGCTTGCTGAGAATACTTCGTCGAGGGGTTGCGTTCTACTCGTGTGTTAGCCTTGTATTGAGGGTCGGGGGGTCGCGGTCCATTCGTGAGCCATTTTTGTTTCGACAGTCGGGGGGTCGCGCTCCATTTGTGAGTCATTTTTGCGTCGACAGTCGGGGGGTCGTTTTCCATTTCCGCGTTAGGAATCGCTGAAGCGGGAAAATCGGTAGCAGAAACTGATCGCATCCCGCTGGGTCGAAACAGCAACTCGATAATATCGCTCTCGGAAGTGCGATTCCGAGTTTGAGGGATTCGATGGTGATGAGCGAGTATAGGACACGCTTCTTGTACCTCAACGGCCAGTGGATAGTGAGCCTGAAGAGAACCATCCGATAGTTTTGCGTCGAGAGTGAGACAGGCGTGGGTTAGGAGTCGTGTGGGAGATCGTTGGGGCTGGGGGGGTATTCAGGAGTGGGTCGGCGTGGGGCGAGCCTGTCGGTTGTCTTGCGTCAGGCAGTGATCAGTTGGGGATCGTCACCGCTAGCGTCTCCGAGAGGTTGGGCTCTCGCGAGAAACAAATGGAGGGTCGGGGGCGGCGACGCTGTGACTACGGCCGGCTCCCGATGGTCGTGCGGGAGCTGCTAGTCGGCAGCTTCAGACCCGTCGGTGGTGCTGTCGGCTTCAGACGCATCTGTATTGACGACCTCGCCGTCCTGATCAAGGTCGACTCGGAAGCCTCCATCAACATGCTCGCCGCCGATGTCGTCATCCCACTCCGGATGGTAGCGAACCGTTTCGTCATGCTCGATTCCGTACTCTTTGACGAAGGTCCGCCCTGTGATCGTCCCACCAGGTTTGTAGCCGTAGACATCTGCCCGGTCGAACCGCTGTTCAAGGGGGACGAGGATGATCTCGTTGGCGTTCTTGTAACATGCGACGATGACCGCTTTGCCATTCTCAGGATACCGCTTGACGACTGTCGGGACTCGAAGCTATGATTAATGATAGGCAAGTGTGCTCGACTAATCTACGGGAAACCATGGGCCACCGTGGCTAGGGTGGTTCACTTGTTTAGTGGCTGTAGATAATTGGGTTTATTTTCACCATTAGATGCAAACTTGAATAATGTCGCTTGGTCCTCAGGGTGGTTTTTCAACCGGTTATGGAGAGTCGTGTGTTCACTATGCGACAGCAACTCGAGGTTGTTCGGGCGATTATCGAATGGGATCTTCGTACTATGATGAACATCACGGTTACACACAGCTTTTGTCCCATACTCAGCGATCATTACCAGCCGATGGATGTCGACTGATTCGTGTGATCCGGAAGCTTCCTCGTTGCCACCGGTGTTTGTTCGGAAGGTACTGTGAGTGGTCCATGGTCCAGGTCCCCGTGTTGGGACTTTGCGGTTTTTCATTCGCCGATGGACCGTTGTTATAGATACCTCGGCCTTCTCCGCGATATCCTCAAGCGTCATTTCGTCGTCCCAATACATTTTTTCTAGGTGTTCAGCCGTATCCCAAACATAGGTATCACGATCCATCTGGAGGGTCTGTTGTCGTGGATCATCTGGTTCCATGTTATCGCCTTGACCAGAAGTTAGAACCGGATTATTATAATATTTTCCACATATTCCAATGGATTGATGGGTATTCTAAATTATCTATCAAAATTGGACTGTTTGCTGCCATATGTGTTATTAATCTGGATTAATATGGTGTGTTTTCTTAATTTCGATCACCCCTTTAGATATGTGATTCCCCTCAGTTGAGTTCATTAGACAACAATACTAAAGTTCTGACACTGGTCAAACAACCCCCTTGCGATTTGAATGTAACCACGGTCACGCTCATTCTGAACGTGAACTGATATTATAAACGGAGGATCGGTGATTCGCCAGTATAGATTATCTCCTGCGACAGTGAGTTACGTTTCAAAGAAATCTGAGGATGGCTTGAAAGTTGGTTCGTGATCTCAGTCTCATATTGGTGAATATCACGAAATTCGACGACATCAATATCAGTTAGGCGGTTTACTTCTGCGCGCAGTTCTTGATCCGTTATCTGGCCATCCTGAATGAGTGTCCATAAGATATCGCGAAAGATGGACTCCAAGACTTGTTGCTCTTCGCTCGTTCCAGATTGACAGACACGTGAAACTACGGTCGAGACATCATCGGTACCGAATTCGATCGAGAGTGATGACGGCTTTGGGAACACTTCATTAGTAGTAGCATCGTGCTGACTACAGTTGGTAACTGAGGACACTAATTCCGCTGGCTCATACGATTCAACCAGATCTTCAGCTGAAACATGAGATGAGTCAACGGCAGCACTGCGGTACAACCCTCGATGTACACGATCAACGTGTCCTTCATTCTGAAGATGTCGTAGTCGTTGACTCACGTATGACTGGTTTCGGTTGAGTTCATCGGCTAAATATCGGGGGGTACATCGCCCCTCTCTGAGCTTTGCTAAAATCAGCTGGTCAGTCTTGTTCAAATCCATCTGAGTACCACCATGTCGTGGACTAATGACTAATTAGATGTTAGATATTGTGGTCTCGTAATGTCATATAACACATTGTTAGAAACGGGATAGAAGACCTAGAAACACCGATAATCTGCTGTGTTGATCCGATAGAAAGCCGCTATATTATGAGAGTGTGAACTAGGACATGGGACGTAAGAGACTGACCGCCACTTTTCGACGGAGCACGTTGTATTGGCTAATCGTACTTCCGAGATTTAACCCTAGTTGAGGTCAACATCGTACCGTAGGCTGATCCGTATTTGCCGCAATTTGGTAACGCCGTCGGACAGATACACCAGTCTCACCGTTTCTGAGGAAGTGTTTGAGCAACTGATCGCCATGATGACCTAGTACGACTCTGGAAGTATTGCCGACGTAGTTGGGACTGTGTCAACGGCTGCGCTTGAGCGAGATCCGGCGCTTCTACGTAGAAACACGGAAAGGGACCGTTGAGTTGTACCCACAGCGAATTAACTACGCCAACTAGGACTCAGATCGCTGGACGGCGGCAGGTGTACAAAATGTAAAATCGTCTTTCCGCAGCTCTACACAAGAGCGAGACTGAGACTCACGGCAGCGCAGAACCTCAAGAGATAGCTCACGGTCGCCCACGATCACTTCGAATGCTTTGAGACGGTGCTGGCCGACCGTGAGATATCCTGTGACAACTTGACCGAGAGCAATACGTCCTGCGACGGGTATTACTCAATCATGGACAACGGTGAGGCCGGCGAGGTAAATGTAGGTCGCGAAAAGCGTCCGCTGGGACCTTGATGTCGCGCACCGTCCGAGTAGTGGGCACCCTGAGCAGGCGGAGCCGTTATCACCCGGTAACGGGCCGCTCGCTCTGGTTAAACCCCCCGTACGAAAGGTCCGCGGTGTACACCTCCCCATCGTAGCGCACCAGCCAGGTGCCATCGTAGCTGTCAGCCTCAATCGCCGACTCCGCCGAGAATTGGTCCATTAGCGACCGGAATGACTCGTCGTCGGTGTCCTCGGCGTAATAGACGCCGTCGATCGCCTCGTTCACCACCGACCGCTCGGCTTCCGAGAGCCCTGACAGCCTGAATAGGTGCTCATCGCGAAGTTGCTGCGCGTACGCGCTAGTGCTGTCGGCGACCCCGCTGACGGTGTAACGGTACCGGGTCAACGTCACCTCTCTACGTTCCTCCAGCACGAAGGGGTAGACGGTGCCGTTGTGCCGAACGGCGCTGTACTCACCAGACAACAACACGCTCTCGTTGGTTTCCGCCATCGTGTACTCCTCGGGAATGGCGATTTCGGGGCCGGGCCTGAGTCGGGACTCGCGCTCGCTCATAGCTGTGAGTAGATTACCCAGTAGCTGGCGGTCACGCTCGGAGAGCTCATTGAAGTCAACTGTCTCGTCGGCTGGCGCCGTCCCGTTGAGATCGACGCCGACGGCGAACGCGGTCCCGGGCCCGGTGCCGGTGACGTTCCAGTCGATCTCGTAGTAGCGGTCCCCATATGCGAGCGGCAGTCCCCGTTTGACCGGCGGACCGGTAGCTGTGGCTGTCCCCGAGCCATTTTCGATCGCCTCCCGGACCACCCTCCGTTCGTCGGGAGCCGGACTGTCCACGACAGCCGGCCGGCTGGCGGCTTCTGCTATCTCCGCGTCGTCCGCGGTCTCCATCGACACCGATCCCGTTGCTGAGCAGCCTGCGAGCGCCACCAGCGCCAGTAGGCAGAGCGCTGCGAGCGCTTTGCGTTCCATATCGGAAGTCGTTTTCTCTCTGGTAAATAGCTGGAGGCCGTGTTACACATCCCGCAACAGGGATAATCGCGCTAGACAGGATAGGCCACTCATTTACCGGAGTCAAATGGCGGCAGCTACGAACCACAGGAAAGGCCGCAAGCAAGTGAGAGTGAGAACTTCCCGCTCTGTGAGGTTACAACTGGATGCTTCGTGGGAACGGCAGGAGCGGTGTCAAAAAAGTGGTTGAACAGTATCTCGAGGAGACGTACGTGTTTACTCGGCTTTGAATATTGAGCATCTAACACTTTATCGGCCGAAAATGGCGGCTGAGACGGTGTATAAACGGAAAGGTGAGTTTGAGTCGCAGACTCTAAGCTCTCAACTAGAGGATCAAGCGGCGTGAATGCCGTCTTTATTCTCCCCAGTGAATTTCCTTTCCTGTGGGGCGACTGTCAACGGTGGCCAATATCTGGCCGATCTGGGTTGTTTCTGAGGATAGAACCGCCACTCGATGGATCCAGCTATAGCCATTGCTCAGTGATACTGAAGAAACCTCGAAATAGCAGTGTTACTCGTCGACGTCGACGATGGTAGCTCCTTCAGGCGGTGCGATCTCGAGTTCGAAAGCGCCGTGCTCAATCTCCTCGGGCGTCGTCCCCTCAGCATCGGCAAGCAGCTCGGTGAGCTCCTCGTCCGAGACCTTGTCAGCGTCGGCCGGGGCTTCACGGCTCATACCATATTCTGCCCGGCGTGAAGAATAAACGTGGGTGTCGACCTGCGGTAGGTCAGTCTTCCCGCTCCCACCATTCATCGATTTCTTGCGCGCCGATGTCGACAGTTGCGGTGATCCCGCACGAGCAGTGGATGCCGACGGTGCCGGGGTGCGTCGTGATCGGGCCCTTCTCTTGTCCACAGCCCGGGCAGTTGACACGGAAGATCTCGCCCATACACACCGATCCGTGTGGTCCGGGAATGCCGCTCTGCTCAGTCTTAACCAACAACCGGTGGTAGAACTGCCGGCTGTTGGTTAAGACTGAAACCGCAGGACGGTGAGGATGATGGGGTCAGTGTTCGAGATAGTCTGGTTAATCTCGAAATCTGTACATACACTCACCGGAAACCCGGTGTCCGCCGCTCTCACACCCGCGAGCAGGTCGATCCTCCCGCCTCGAAGCAGGGGTAAAAGCCCGTGAGATACACTTCGATAGTGGGGTGTTTCGGGTAGACACCGCGTTTCGTCTGTTTGTATAGTGTATATCGCGATACGGAATCCTCGGTTGCGTTCTAACCACAGTCTCGGAGGATGAGCTAGTTTTGAGTTAAATCGCCATCTATTCATGGTTATTCTCACCACTCAAGGACCGTTTTTGAATCTCTGAGTTGAACTACCGGACAAGCGTACGAAATTGTATGGATTTTAGCGCTCCTGAATAGAGTTGCCACTCCCGAACGGCAGACTCAGCGAGATCTTAGCGGGTTAGTCGTGTGGAATCAATGCTGAGGCAACGAGCTCAACACACTCACCCGCAGTAATCACAGGTGCGTAGTCCATCTCGCCGTCAACGTCCGCTTTCAGCAGGAAGTCGGTGAGCCGCCAGATATTGTACAAGAGGACCGCGAACACGAAGTAGAACAATCGAACGCGGTAGTCTTTCGAGGAGGTCTTGGCGAGAAAGTCGCCCTTGATCGATTTGTACTCGCTCTCGATCTGCCACCGGCGACTATACCGTTTACAGAACGCCTCGGCCTCATCGGATCCCACTCGGAGATTCGTCGCGAAGACGGCTGTCCCCTCCCCACTCGTCGACGGCACGTACAAGAGCCGCATTGGATGCGATCCAGATTTCACATGGATAGAAGCCGACTCAACAGCCACCTCTTGGTCGTCTTCCTCCATTTGTTCGAGTACATCCTGTTCGGAGCTGGAGACTCGCTTCGGAATGAGGTAGTTCACATCAAGGTTTGAGAGCGTCTGAAACACTTGTATCGAGTCAAACTCTCGATCACACAGCACTGTCTCGATTGGAACGTGCTCTTTCGCTTGTCGAACGAGCCGTCGCACAGTACGATGGATCTGATTCGAAGGGTTCTCATCCCATTCAGAGCTCTCTCGAACCGGCTCGACAGCCAAAATCAGCGGGATGTTCTGCCCGATGATCGAGAGCGTCGCGAATTTGAACGCTCGACCGTCTCTTTCCTTGGTCCCGCTGACCATCGGCATCTCTTCGACATCCCCGTAGTAGGGAATGGTCGTGATATCGATCGCGGCAGTAACTGGCCTCCGAAAGGATGCTTCTGAGGCGATCACGGAGAGGAGCTGCTCTGTCGTCTCATTGAAGCCGTCGACGAGCTCGTCAGGATCGAACTGTTTGACAGCGCGGAGGTGCGTATCGCCGTGGGGTCCGTAGTCCTTGCCACGCCGGTGCTGGAAGCGAGTCGCTCCCTGCGCGGTTCCACACCGAACCATCCCCATGAACGTCTGTAACTCGAAAAATTGCGTGTCCTCGTATGAGGCGTTCGCTGCCCGATCAGAGTCGAAGTGTCCGTAGGCGTGATCACGCGCGAGGCGCGTCGTCTGGATGATCTTCTCCTGTGAGAAGGATTCGTCTTCTACTGAGTCTGCGGCTTCCTCAGTATCCTCGACGATCTCTGCCTTTGGCCGAACCTCGGGCGCTGAGATGTTACGATCGTGGACCTCTTTGACAACGAAGTGGGCGGCAGCGTGGACGTATTCGTGGATCGCGTCGTCGAATCGGTTCCGCCATGCCCGCGAGAACGCCGATTCGTCGGGCACTCGGCTGAAGCCGAGGATAGTCGCTACTTCCGGTTGTCGGGTGAGTCGTCGAGTGAAGTTAGCGTATGAGTCACCCGTTATCTCCATGAACACGAACGAGAGCACCATCGCGCGAAACGAGAGTGGCGCGGGATGCCATGCTGGATACCCGTCTTCGATCGCGTCTATCGCGTGATCGAAATCCTCGAACACGGTGACGAGATCGGCTTCTTTGAGTTTGTCCCGGATGGTGATACCGAGCTGGTACGCTTCGCACAGAGACTGCATACGGGGTTCATCTTTGGAAGGAGGACTGCCGGAACCACTCATTTAGAAAATGGTGAGGTCGATAGCAAAGTTACCACACCGGCATGACTACAAACATATTCTCTTCATCGTCAAATGGATTGTAAGCGTGTGGCGAATAGCTGGTTAAGTATCAGTCATCAGCCGTGGAGCTTGAGGATCCATCTTCGGTCGTAGTCGTCTCGTCTAGCCGCCCGGTCGTGTATCCCCGCCAGTCGTACCGGTCTTGGAGGTACAACGCGACTTTCACCAAGGCGAGCAGCACCGGCACCTCGATAAGCGGACCGATAACGGTGGCAAACGCGACCCCGGAGCCGACACCGAACACCGCGACGGCGACGGCGATCGCGAGCTCGAAGTTGTTTGAGGCGGCGGTGAAGCCGATCGCAGTCGTCGTCGAGTAGTCGGCACCGATACCACGGCCCATGCCGAAGCTGACGAAGAACATCACAACGAAATAGATCGTCAGCGGCACCGCGATGAGTAGGACGTCACTTGGCTGCGCGACGATGCGCTCACCCTGCATCGCGAACATCACGATCACTGTAAAGAGCAGCGCGATCAGCGTGAGCGGGCTGATCGTGGGTTCAAACGTCTCCTCGTACCATTCAACACCTTTCGCCCGCGTGCCGACGAATCGGGAGAGGATGCCGGCGGCGAAGGGGATCCCGAGGAAGATCGCGATCGCCTCGAAAACCTGTATCGGTGTAATATTGAATGCGGAAATGCCGGCAACGAGCGATTCCATGCCCAGAATCGGGGGGAGAAATAGAGCGAAGAACCAGATGTACACGCCGTACGTAACGATCTGGAAGACGCTATTGAACGCGACGAGCCCCGCGGCGTACTCGTTCGAACCCTCGGCGAGCTCGTTCCAGACCAGCACCATCGCGATACAGCGGGCCATCCCGATGAACACCAGCCCGAGGAAGAACTCAGGTCGGGCAGGCAGTCCAGGAACGAGACCGCTGAAGAAGATGACCGCCAACCCGAACATCAGTGTGGGGCCGATGAGCCAGTTCTGGATGAGGCTCAGCCCGAGTACTTTCACGTTCTTGAAGACGGCGGGGAGTTGGCCGTAGTTGACCTTCGCGAGCGGCGGATACATCATTAACACGAGGCCGATCTCCACGAGATGGAGGTCCTGAATCGGACCGGTCACCGACGGCGCAACGTAGCCGAGGCTGATCCCGATCGCCATCGCGCCGAAGATCCAGACGGTGAGGTACTTATCGAGGAAGTCCATCGATCTCGGGTCCCCGCAGGCCTCGCAGTCGCAGTTCGGCCCGTGCTCGTGAGCGGCGTCGCTCACGACGCCATCACCCCCGTCGTGTTGGGTGAGTCGGACGGAGAGCGATACCGGTGTGTGTTCAGATGAGTGTTCATAATGGGTGTGTCGGCAGCGGTCGTTACTCTTCGGCCGCGATCACGTCGAGTTGGACGTCCGCACCGCCCGGGAGCGAACAGACGCCGACAACGGTCCGCGGGGGAAGTTCGACGTCGTCGAACCGGGACTCGTACACGTGGTCGATCGCCTCCGCGGCGCTCGGATCCGTGAGCTGGATTTCGAGCTTCATCACGTCGCCGAACGTCGCGTTTCGGTTGTCGGCGAGTGCGGCTTCAAGATTGTCGAGCGCGGTCGAGAACTGCTCTTCGATTGAGTGATCACTTAATATTTCTCCGTCGATCTCAGGGAGTATTCCCTCGAAAAAACGTAGGTCGGACGAGCCCGTTCGCTTTCCGAATGCACCGATGTTGCCCGTCCCTTCGCGCTGACGCTTGCTCTCTTTGCTTAGTGTGGGATCGATATCCATCTCGGTACGCTGCTCCGATTCCGGTTCGACCTCGGTTGTCTGCTGGCCCATAATAGATGAACAGTTGTTCATATATTAAAACCCTTTGGAGCAAGTCGGAAACTGGGATCGGAGTCCGGCTTCGGGGCGCGGAGTAGAGGGTCCAGACTCGTGGTACCCCGATGACATCACAGCAGACGGTACAGTCCGGCCGCGAGAAGCGCCCCGAGGATCGGTCCCACGATGGGCACCCAGGAGTACGCCCAGTCCGACGGTCCCTTGTGCGAAAACGGGAGAATTGCGTGGGCGATGCGCGGTCCGAGGTCGCGTGCGGGGTTGATCGCGTATCCAGTGGGGCCACCTAACGAGAGTCCGATACCGAGCACGACGAGCGCAATCGGAAGCGCCGACAGCGCCCCGAGACCGAAACCGACCGCTTGGCCGTCGATGGTAATCGACTGAAGCACCTCACCCGACTGAGCGTCGAAGAATCCAGCGGAGTTCAGGTAAAGGACGCCAAACACCAAGACGAACGTCCCGATGATCTCGGTCATCAGGTTGGTCGAGTAGTTCCGGATCTCAGGACTGGTCGAGAAGATGGCCAGCTTCACGTCCTCGTCTTCGGTCGCGGCGAAGTGGTCTTTGTACGCCAGCCACACCACTACGCCACCCAGGAATCCGCCGACCGTCTGTGCGGCGACGTACGCCGGAACCTGCGCCCAATCGAACAGCCCGGCGGCAGCGAGGCCGACCGTCACGGCGGGGTTGATGTGTCCCCCGCTGACCTGACTGATGGTGAACACGCCCATGAACACTCCGATAGCCCATCCCCACGTGATGACGATCCAGCCGCCGCCGTTCCCTTTCGTCTCGTTGAGAACGACGTTGGCGACGACACCACCACCGAATATAATGAGGATCGCTGTTCCGATGACCTCGGCAATGTATGGATGCATTCTGATACTCCAATAGATTTATATCTATTCATCTATCGCTCATCCCGATAAGCCGTAACATCAATTTTTCTCGCTCTCCAAGTGCCTTCCAAGATGGACGAGAAGTCTGCGCAAGTGTTCCTTCCACCACGTGAACGGTGCTTCGAACGTCTCCGTCTCGCCCGCTTCGGCGAGACGGTGACGTGTGTCCATTGCGAGAGTGACGACGTTGTCAAGCGCGGAACAACCGGAAAAGACGCCCAGCAGTACTGGTGTAAGGAGTGTGAGACGTATTTTAACGACCTCACAAACACGATCTTCGGCCAACATCGCTTCAAACTGGAAGAGATGTTCTACATCGTCAAGGAGATGCGATCTGAGCCGACCGCTCAGATCGCTCGTGACCTTGGCCGAGACTACGAAGCTGTTCTCAACTTCGTTCACAAAGTCCAGGATGTGAGCGGGGAGATCGATGAATTTGAGCTGTACGATGTCTGTGAAGCTGACGAAATCTACGTGACAGCTGGTGAGAAAGGGATCGAAGACGAGGGTCAGAGTCCGCGCGAGCGCGGACTCAAAAAAAGGGACGAGGACGATTCGAATCAGACAAACCACCGGTGTTGACACTCGTCCGTCGGGATGACGGACGAGTTCTGTTTCTCGTCTGTAAGGATCTCCAAGACGCCGACGAAGACATCGCTGAATACAGTGATGGAAGCGTCATCCTCTGTACCGATGATTACACAATCTACGACGAGATCGAGGAGAAGGAGGGGGTGGACGGCCATCTGGCCGTCACCCACTCCGATACCTACGTCATCGGCGATGCCCACACGAACACCTGTGAGAACCGCCACAGCTTCCTTCGGCAGTGGCTGGCGAAGTTCAGAGGTGTCTCAAAACATCATCTCCAACGATATCTCAATTTCCTTGAACTAAAACTCAACGAACCGGACAGCTGGTTCGAGAAACTTCTATGTTACAATGTCTCGGGATGAGCGTTGACACGTAGGGCGTAATCTCGTCGAATCTGACCGCGCCGTCCGCTTCGACCAACAGGCGGACAAGTCGATATCGCGTCTCGTATCCGAACGCCGACAGCGCTTTGACGTCGACAGTCGTCGTCGCGTCGTCGATCAGTTTGTCGAAATCTGTCCCAGCAATCGGGTCTGAAGAAGAGTCGGGCATAACTGACGTATTCGCTGCGACCGGAATAATTGTTCTGTCGGCCTTCAAGACGGCAAAAGGCGAGCGAAATGCCACTATTATCGAACTACACGGACAGCTACGGTTACTCTTCGGCGGCAATCACGTCGAGCTGGACGTCCGCACCGCCAGGCAACGAGCAGACACCGACGACGCTCCGTGGCGGAAACACCACCTCATCAAATCGCGACTTGTACTCGCTATCCACGGTCTCCGCTGCGTCTGCGTCTGCGAGCTGAATCTCGACCTTCATGACGTCCGAGAGCGACGCGTTACGGTTCTCTAACATTAGTTCGAGACGATCCAAGCACATCTCGATCTGCTCGTTAACCGGCTCTGATCCCCTTATTGCCCCGTTGATCTCCGGGAGAATACCTTGGAAGAAGATCAGATCCGACTCACCGGTTCGCATGCCGAATGCGCCGACGTTGTCGATACTGTCGCGCTGACGTTTGCTCTCCTCGCTCAGCGACTCGTTAATCGATATTTCGTTTTCACGGTCCGTCCGATCGTCTTGAGCCGCTATCTGCTGCGACATACAATTTAGTATTTCCTCATATATTAAAGGGCCTTTCGGTTCTACTGTGTTGAGACCGAGGTAATCTACTCGGTATCAATATAATCTGTCATAGATTAATACTGGTCAAGCACGGTAGAACCCATGAATAATCCGGTTTACCACACTATCTCGTATGTAGATAGTTCGGTGGAAGAACTGCGTCGAACAAACACATCTGAACATAAATCCGGGTCGAGTGCTCTCTCGAGTCAGCTGAACACCTGACCAAATGAGTTAAGTCAAATCGGATTATATCGATATGTATGTCGATACTCGACCGACTGCTCGGTGGCGAGTCGAACGACGACGAGAGCTGCTGTGACATGCAAATCGAGGAGGTGGACTCGGACGAAAACGAGGCGGACGCGCCGGACGAGCGCGCCGACCGTACGGAGGACTGATCGACGATGTCGAACGAACCGAACGCGGCGGCTCAAGCGGGCTCCGAATCCGCGAGCGGGACGCTCCGACGGATGGAGGATGGTGTCTGCTGTGACGGGCCGTTCCCGGAGACTCGACGCGCGGACGACGCAGTCGTCGAGGCGGAACTGTCGTCGTTCAAGGCGCTGGCCAACGAGAAGCGACTCGCAGTTGTTCACGCGCTGCGGGATGGAGAACTTTGCGCCTGCGAGTTGGAGACCGTCCTCGATGCTCCCCAGTCGACGGTCGCGTCGCACTTGCGGAAACTTCGCGACGCTGGCATCGTCGCCACGCGCAAGGAGGGGAAGTGGACGTACTACCGGATCGCGGACACGGCGAGCCTCCAGCTGCTCGATCTGGCCGCGGCGTTAGGTGAGGACCGATGATCCCGCCGGGGACCGAAGCGGCGCTGCTCGACTCGTGGGACTACTTTCTTCACCTCGCGATGGTCCTCACGCCGCTGTTCATCGGCGCCTCGTTCCTCGTGGGGCTCGCACAAGAATACCTCCCGCCAGAGCGCGTTGAGGAGATGCTGCGGGCACGCGATCACGGGAGCGGAAATGTTCTCGCGGCAGGGCTTGGCGCGGTGACACCGTTCTGCTCGTGCTCGACCGTCCCCGTCTTGGCTGGCCTGTTAGGTGCCGGCGCGCCGACGGGTATGGCCTTCTCGTTCCTGCTAGCGTCACCGATCGTTAACTGGATCGCCGTGTTCCTGCTATTCGGGCTGTTCGGAACCGGCGTGACCGTCGCATACGTGACAACTGCGCTGCTCGCGGCGATCGTCGCGGGACTCATCATCGGCACGCTCGATCTTGACGGCTATATCAAAGACGTCCGGATCACTGCGGGCGGCCGCGAGATCGCGACTGATGGCGGTACATCCGCTTCGACTACAGCTGACGCCGGCGGCTGTAGCGAGTGCGGCGCGACAGCGGCGAACCGAACCCACAGGGAACGCGTGACTGCAGCCGGCAAGGGCGCACTCTCCTTCTTCCGCGACACGCTCCCGTACATCGCGGTCGGGATCGCGATCGGCGCGCTGATCCACGGCGCCGTGCCGGCGGAGTTCCTCCAGCAGATTGCTGGTCCGGGGAACCCGCTCGCGACGCCGGTCGCCGCGCTCGCCGGCGCACCGATCTACGTGAGCATCAGCGGGATGCTGCCGATCGCGCACTCGCTCACTGAGGCGGGGATCCCCATCGGAACGGTGATCGCGTTCGTCATCGGCGGGGCGGGGATCAGCATCCCGAACCTGATCCTCCTAAATAAGCTGTTCGAACGCCGCCTGCTCGCGATCTACGCGACGACGGTCGTGACGATCGGGATCACTGTCGGCGTGCTGTTCAACACCGTCTTCGCCGGCCTCCTCTGAGCCGAGGCCAATTTATAACGACCGCGACCCGTCGAGCGCAACAAGAACCGCGTTCGCACGCGGCGTAGCGCGATACATCCGCCACTTCCCTTCCTTCCGGCGCGTGACGAGGCCGGCGTCAGTGAGCTGCGAGAGGGCGTGGCTGATCGCGCTGTCGCTCACGTCCAAGAGCGGCGAGAGCTCACACACGCATAGCTCCTCGTCATCAGCTGCGTGAAGCATCCGGACGATCTTGTATCGCGTCTCGTTGCCGAGCGCCGACAGCATCTCGATGTCGGTCTCCAGGTCGGACCCGCCAACGGTCTCGTTCAGTTCTTCTAGCTCCGCTAACCGGTCGGCGAGGTCCTCGTCTGTACAGGAGCCGCACTCATCAGCGACGTACCGCTGTAAACGCTCGGTAGATGACATACAAACAATTGAACCAAGCCGGGATTAAACGTTGCGGAGCGCCGTCTCAACTGGTAGCTGGACAGCAAAAACAATATAGTAACACTTCAAATATTGTCTCGCATGAGAGATACGTCCTCTTGGAGGGTGAAGCCACCGTCGTTATCGACGAAGAATCCGTCGAAATCGAAGCTGGCGACGCGGTTTGGATTCTGCCGACTGCGACGCGACAGATCCAGAGCGGTGATGTCGAAAGTGCGCTCGTCCTCGTGAGTGCCCCGGCGTCGAAGTGTCGAACCACGACGTGTGTCGACGACCCAGGATCGTGGGCCACCAACGGATTCATCGGGTGATCGGGACTCTCGGTCGTTCAAGATGAAATGACTATGCGACCGATGTGGGGATAGCCGACCGAAGGGCTTATAATTGTATGAGAGTTTGTTCAAATGAATCGACTACAGCGAGGACAAACCAACGTGTCCTGCTGTGAACGATACATCAGACGTACGACCGCGATCCGACCCACTCATGACCGAACTCACCCTGTACGAAGAAGCGATGTGTTGCTCCCCCGGCGTCTGCGGTCCCGACCCCGACGACGAGCTCGTCGAGGTCAGCGCGGCGCTCGACCAGCTCGAAGACGCGTTCGACGAGCTCGAAGTCAACCGGGCGAACATGCAGCACAACATCGACCAGTTCCTCGAAACGCAGCGGATCTACGACCGCGTCCAGGAGGACGGCCCGTCGATCCTCCCGATCACGGTTGTCGACGACGAGATTGTTGCCGAGGGCGAGTACCTCTCGTACGACGAACTGACCGCGGCTATCGACGAGAGCCCAACGCCGCAGGAGGCCTAACGAATGGCACAATCACAGTCAACAACGACCAGCGCGCGTGAGGTAGTCGAACCGAGCGGCGACGACACCGAGTTCGTCTTCTTCAGCGGGAAGGGCGGCGTCGGCAAGAGCACGGTGAGCTGTGCGACCGCGACGTGGCTCGCCGACAACGACTACGAGACGCTCTTGGTGACCACCGACCCTGCCCCGAACCTCTCGGACATCTTCGGGCAGTCGATCGGCCACGAGGTCACCGCAATCGACGGGATCGAGAACCTCTCGGCAATCGAGATCGACCCGGACACCGCCGCCGAGGAGTACCGCCAAGAGACGATCGAGCCGATGCGCGAACTGCTCGGTGAGGAGGAGATCCAGACGGTCGAAGAGCAGCTCAACAGTCCCTGCGTCGAGGAGATCGCCGCCTTCGACAACTTCGTCGACTTCATGGACAGCCCGGAGTACGACGTCGTAGTCTTCGACACGGCGCCGACGGGCCACACCATCCGGCTCATGGAGCTCCCCTCCGACTGGAACGCCGAACTGGAGAAGGGCGGCTCGACCTGTATCGGGCCGGCGGCCTCGATGGAGGACAAAAAACAGGACTACGAACGTGCCATCGACACGCTCCAGGACGACGAGCGCACTTCCTTCGCCTTCGTCGGCAAGCCGGAGGACTCCTCGATCGACGAGATCGAACGCAGCGCGAGCGACCTCGGTGAGCTCGGGATCGAGTCACAGCTGTTGATCCTCAACGGCTACCTCCCCGAGTCGGTGTGTGAGGATCCCTTCTTCGATGGGAAGCGTGCTGACGAGCAGGCTGTCATCGAGCGCGCCCGGGAGGAGTTCGACGCCGACGCGACGGCGACGTACCCGCTCCAGCCGGGCGAGATCGCCGGCCTCGACCTGCTTGCCGACGTGGGTGGCGCCCTCTACGACGGCAGGGAAGCGACCGTCGACGTCGGGACCGCGACTGATGTCGATGCTGACGGCGCAGCCGACTTCGATTCGATGGCGGACGCCGACGCGGTCGTCGACCAGCTCACGCCCGGTGAGGAGACGCAGTACCTCTTTTTCACCGGCAAGGGCGGCGTCGGCAAGAGTACAGTCGCCTCGACGGCGGCGACGAAGCTCGCCGAGGCGGGCCACGAGACGCTCGTGGTCACGACCGACCCGGCCGCGCATCTCGAGGACATCTTCGGCGAGCCCGTGGGTCACGAGCCCACCTCGGTCGGGCAGGAGAACCTCGACGCGGCGCGGATCGACCAGGAAAAAGCGCTCGCGGAGTACCGCGAGCAGGTCCTCGACCACGTCACCGAGATGTACGAGGACAAAGACGACACGCAGATCGACGTCGACGCTGCGATCGCGAACGTCGAAGAGGAGCTGGAGTCGCCCTGTGCCGAGGAGATGGCCGCCTTAGAGAAGTTCGTGAGCTACTTCGACGAGGACGGCTACGACGTCGTCGTCTTCGATACGGCCCCCACGGGCCACACGCTCCGACTGCTCGAACTCCCCTCCGACTGGAAGGGGTTCATGGACCTCGGTTCGCTGACGAAGGGCGCCGCCCCCGCAAAGGGCGACCAGTACGACGCTGTCATCGAGACGATGAAAGACCCCGAACGGAGCACCTTCGCGTTCGTGATGTACCCCGAGTACACCCCGATGATGGAGGCGTACCGGGCTGCCGCCGACCTCAAAGATCAGGTCGGCATCGAGACCTCGCTGGTCGTCGCCAACTACCTCCTCCCCGAGGAGTACGGCGACAACGCCTTCTTCGCGAACCGGCGCGCCCAGCAGGCCCAGTATCTCGAAGAGATTCGAGACCGGTTCGACGCGCCGTTGATGTTGGCGCCGCTCCGGCAGGATGAACCAATCGGGCTCGAAGAACTCAGCGCCTTCGGTGAGGAGATTACTGGACTCGCAGACGTGGTCGAAGAGGACGCACCGGAGGTGACGCCCTCGTGAGCGACGCACAGGACGTGGAAGGTGCGGCCGAGGACAGCGTTGGCATGTCCAATGAGGAAGACGTAGAAGCCAACGTCGAGGCGGCGCTCCGCGAGTTCCTCGACGCTCTCGGCGAGTCGGAGACGTACCAACAGTTCGTCGAGGCTGACGAGGCGTTACAGAACGATGACGACGCGATGGCGCTGCTTCGCGAGTACCAGCGAAAGCAACAACAGATGCAGCGTGGTGGCTTCGACGAGTCGGTGATGGCCGAGCTGAAGCAACTCCAGACCGAGATGTCGAACAACGAGACGATCCAGCGTCAGCAGGCCGCACAGGCCGATCTGATAGAACTGCTTCAGCGGACGAACGACACCATCAGCGACGAGATCGGCGAGGAGTTCGCGCGATCCACCGGAGGTGGGTGCTGTTGAGCGCTTCCGGTCAGGACGTCAGCGAGTCCGAAGTGACGGACGAAGAGGTCGTCACGGCCGCCGAGGCGCTCGGCGAGGAGCTCGCGGCGGCGAAAGAGTCCTCCTCGGATTACGCGTTCACCACCATGGTAATGCAGTGTAACGAGGCGATCGGCGACGAGACCGGTGTCGACTACGGGAGCGTCTGCGGCGCCGACGACGACGGCTGCTGTTAGCGGAGGTCATAGGGGCCGTTCCGGCTGACGACCCTGCCAATCGTCACTCCGCGGACGGAGTTTGCGACAGGAGTTCGTCGAACAGCGAGACAATACGTTCTTCGATCTCGTCACGAATCTCACGAACCTGCTCGATCGGACGCTCGTGGGGATCGTCGAGCCCCCAATCGCGATTCTCGCCGTTCCACGTCGCCGGGCACACGTCCGATGCGGAACACCCCATCGTGACGACGAGATCGACCGCCTGTAGCTCGTCTGGCGTCACCTCTCGCGGCGTTCGGTCGCTGAGATCGATGTCTCGCTCTCTCATTGCTTCGACGACAATCTCGTGGACGTGATCTGCGGGCTGTGTGCCACCGGTAACGATCGTAATTTGATCGCCCACACTGCGACGGTCACGCTCGCGCTCAGCGAACGCCGCCGCCATTTGGCTCCGTCCTGCGTTTTGGACACAAACGAACGCGATCTGGTGGTCCGTCCGCTCATCGGATTCAGTCACACCTCCACAAGCGAGAGGGATCGGTATAGCTGTTACTTCAGGTACAACGGCTCTTGATGGGCTGTCTGAGAAGTACTCTCAGACCCGTGTCGACCTATTGAGACGTACATACATCACATATAAGATCTCGAGTCGACAGCATCTATTCTGGTGTTTATGAGTGATGATTTGCCGGTTACTCTAGGATTCGTTTGTGTACAGAATGCTGGTCGCAGTCAGATGGCGACAGCGTTTGCCGAACGCGAGCGTGACCGTCGTGGACTCGAAGACAGTGTTGAGATCATTACCGGTGGTACTCACCCCGCCGACAGCGTCCACGACGAAGTCGTGACGGTCATGCAAGACCACGAGATCGATCTCTCGGATCGAGTCCCCCGAGAAGTCTCAACGACTGAGCTCGAATCATGTGACGTCGTCGCCACAATGGGCTGTTCGACACTCGAACTCGATGCTGAAGAGATAGATGTTCGCGACTGGGCGCTAACAGATCCTGATGGCCAAGATCTCGATCAGGTCCGTGTGATTCGAAACAATATCGAACAGCGGGTCACAGACTTGTTTGACGAAGTTCACGCGAACAGTTCACGGTGAATCAAGGACCTGCTGGAGCGGTACTCGAATGACAGATCGTTATTGATTTAGCAGGGTTTCAATCAGATCTTTTGTGAGAAAACAAAGGCACGCATGAGATCCATCCTCCGAAGTTATGGTTCTAACAGGCAGACGGTGGAGAAGCGTCTCTTGTGTGAGTTAGATGCCGACTAAGCGCATCTCAACAGGCTGAGGAAAGGATGCTACTCCTCACCCGCATCGGCTTCCAAGTCTTCAATGCGTTCTTGGAGTTCATGGGCCTCCATCTCTTCAATGCGTTCCATTCCCAGCTCGACGAGCAGCGGGTAGTAGTAGCGTGTCTTCTGTAGCGACCGCCCGAACTCCTCCTCGAACTCGAGATCGGCGTGCTTGTACGTGGTTGTGAGCTGTCGGTCGAGGAACTCTGGGAGGTAGACGCTGGTTGCGCTCCATGACTCCTTGACGTTCTTTACTCGCATGGCGTTCATCTCGTTCTTTGCGTTCTTTGAAGTCTTTTCGGGAATGGAACGCTCGGACTGCTCTGACTGCGTGGCGTGAGTTTCATCTCGCTCTCCCGTCTCGTCGAGCTCATCTTCCTCTTGGTCGTCAGTCGGGTCGTCGAACCGACCGCGGAACCGCTCGGAGAGGTCGCTCTTCTGGTCGTCGTCAGTCATCGGCGACCTCCACGAGCGTCGCGGCGACGTCCTCGTACACAGCCCGCATGTCACACTCCTCGGCGTCATCACTGAACAGTGACCCGCCGTTGTTCAGGGTGCGCTTGATCGCGGCGCGCTTCCGAATCTCGAACACGGGGCACCGCCCCTCGAACGTCTCGCCGAACCAGTCGATCGCCTCCCGCTGCTCGTTGTCGAGCGGGTAGTTCACGTTCGAGATGAGCACAGCCTGCTCTCGCAGTTGGACGTCGTAGTCGCGTTCGAGCGACTCGATCTGGTTGAGGAGGTGTTCGAGCGCGAGCATCGACGACTCCGCAGCCTCCACCGGGATGAGCAGGTTTCGGCACGCGAGGAGGACGTTGTCGTTGATCGGCCCGAGAGACGGCGGGGCGTCGACGAAGACGTAGTCGTAGCCACCGAGATCGTCGAAGACGTCCTCGAGGCGCTGGCGTGGCCGGCGACCGCTCGCGATGAGATTCTGCTCCAGTTTGAACATGTCCACGTTCGAGGGGAGCACGTCGAACTCCGCATGTTCGAGGATGACCTCGTCGGCGTCGTGCTCGTGTGGGCTGTTGAACAGCGAGTACAGCGACGGCGGGTCCGCGGCGTACGCATCGCGGAAGCCGAGCGTGTTGGTCAGATACCCTTGCGGGTCAGCGTCGACGGCGAGCACGTCGTGCCCTCGGTCGGCGAGCGCGCCGGCGAGGTTGATCGTGTTGGTCGTCTTGGCGACACCCCCTTTCTGATTCGCGACAGCGAATGACTTCATGGAACGAGTTGCGTTCAAAGCACGCAAAGATAAAAGCACGTCAGACGATCAGACCACAGAAACTTTCACTTGAATAGCGACTGACATTAGTGTATGACTAACTCACGCGACGTCGATCGCGACGATAACGTGTTATTCTCCGGTATTCGCCTACCGATTAGTCCGATCTAACTCTCAAACTGCCCCTCAGGCATCTATTCTACACGTTTTTTAGTAGCTTCTACTTGCTAAGCCTACTATACGACTCGACGACTACCGCAAACGAGACGGGAAGCGGGTCTGGCCCAGCCAGAGTGACGAGAACGATGAGGTCGCAGCGCTCATCGACGAGGCGAAGTCTCCCGAGCAGGAGATCGCGTTCCGACTTGGCGTTCAGGCCGGGATCCGTCGCGAAGAGATCGCCAGCGTCACCAGCAACGACTTTACGCACGCCCCCGACGGCTTCCTCGGCGTGTGGAACGACTACGCGAAGCGCGGGAAATATCGGGAGACGCCGATCCCGAAAGAACTCGCCAGTTCCGTTCGAACACTCTCGTACGAGTGCGATCCCGACGAGCCAGTCGTTGGCGTTGAGCCGAACTCGATCTATCGCTGGGTGAAGCGAGCTGGCGAGCGACGCTACGCGGCAACCAGTGACGAGGGATGGACCTACCTCGACGTCCACGACCTCCGGCGGACGTGGGGCGGGCATCTCTTGTGGGACTGCGGCGTCCTCCCCGCCGTGGTAATGAGTTTCAGTGGGTGGGAGGACTGGGAGACGTTCCGGAACCACTACCTCGGAGAAATGAGTCCGGCAGCTGCCGAGCGAGAGCGGAAGAAGATCTCGTATGTCACGGGCGATGTCGAGTCCGACCCGGGTGCGGATCCGGTTTTCGAGCCGACGGTTCAGTCGCGTTCTCTATACTGATCTATAGGCCTAATCGTAGGCCAATTTGTAGATGGCTCTTGTCCAACCTAGCGAAACAACTATTCGATATGTGATATAGGCTGCTACTGACTGCTGAATATAGAGATTGGATACAGCGACTCGACTCTATTAATTCCGAGTAGGATACCGTGAACCAGCCGTGAGAACGAGCCTGCGAATTGACCGGTAGATTCAACCTCTTGAGTAAGGAATTCTTACAGACGATGGCTTCCGACCAACCTGAAGTAACCACGGTAACCTCGAAGGGACAGATCACAATCCCGAGTAAACTCAGAGATCAATTCGGACTCGAACAGGGAACGAAGCTCATGGTTGTCCCGACGGAGTACGGTCTCGTGTTGAAGAAAGTCGACCTCCCGTCGATCGAAGAGTTTCAACGGCGTGTCGAGAATCGAGCAGACGCGAGCGACATGTCTCTTGATGAGGTCACTCGACTCGTCCACGAGGCGCGAAGCAGCGACGAATGAGGGCGGTGTTGGATACGAACGTTCTCATCTCGGGTGTTATCGCAACGGGCGTGCCACACAAACTGCTGGTCAAGGGGTTCGAACGCGAGTACCAGGTCGTCGTTTCGGTGGAAACGCTCACCGAGTTCCGTGAAACGCTGCTCAAGTATCCGGAGCGCTTTCAGATGAGCGAACACGAGGTACAACAAGAAGTCGAACTGATCCGATACTATTCAGAGTTTGTCGATCCCCAAGAGGATATTACGGCAGTCGAGCGGACCCCGACGACGACAAATTCCTCGAAGCGGCCGTCGCCGGTGGCGTCGACTACGTTGTCTCCGGCGACGGACATCTGCTCGGCCTCGACTCGTTCCGTGGGATCGATATCGTCGAACCGAGGACATTCTATGATCGACTCGACGTGTCGTGAATAGTGACTATGTCAGCTACTCACCGCTGCCACTTCTTGATCGGCTGATCGAAGGCGCCCAGAAGATCCACAAGGAACGGCTGATCTTACGAGCGACACTCACCACCGCTACACAACTCAGATGTGGGTATTAATTGAAGATGGATATAGGATCAGTCGATCACATCGACAGGCGCGTAATCTCATCTGATGGCAGTAAGTCAGATTGAACTGACCGTGGAGTGTCCTCGGAGCGCTGGTGAGTGTGATCTTCGAGATGGACCGTCGCTGTCGGCGGCGCGCTGCCGCCGACGCGACAGTGTTGTCACTCGCGACCGAGATATGATTCCTCTGGAGTGGGAAGTATATGAAGGGAGCCACGCCTACTCGGGCGACCTCCCATGATAGTGCGTCCTTGCCAGTAGGCCAATCAGAGCCATTCGTTCGAAGACGCTGTTGAGTCATCGGCCTTTAACCGCCCCAGAGCCTCTTTACACACTCTAGGGACTTAGCAGGCTTTCATGCCATCAGAGCAGTGACGACGCGCTCTACCAGTATGCCGTGATGCCGACGCTCATCTTCATCTCCCGGCTCTCGATGGTCGTCCTCCTCGCACAGGAGGGCGGCCAAGAGCGGCTGTGAGAGGCGGGAGAGACTCGGCGCGCCGACCGCGTCGGCGCACGACGGACCGATCGCTTTCGCTCGTCAGCCGTTCTGAAGCAAATGTACAAGATCGGGGTTGCGGGACCGACGGCGAAACCCGGTTCAGTCGGCGGTCGACGTCTGCTGTTGCCGCGTCACGCGGAGCGACGTGACCGTCGTGTAGAGGACCGCGGCCGCGACGACGACCGCCGCGCCGATGACGAGCACCAGTCCGAGCAGCTCGAGCGTCGCGTTGCCGAGGTACGAGCCAACCTCGCCGATACCCACGGCGACGGAGCCGACCAGCAGCATTCCGCCGAAGTACACCCTGATCTCGTCGGCGTCGACGACGGCGGTCGCCGCGGAGCCGACGCGCGCGCCGAGCGCGCTCCCGAACAGCAGCGGGGCGACGATACCGAGGTTCACGCCGCCGCCCTGTCCGTAGAGGTAGCTCCCGAGCCCGCCGGAGAAGACGATCTCGAAGAGGTCCGTCCCGACCGCGACGGGCACCGGGACGCCGATCGCGTAGATCATCGCGGGCATCCGGATGAAGCCGCCGCCGACGCCGAGGAACCCGGACAGGACGCCGGTCGCGAAGGCGACGGCCGTGATGACCCACGCGGAGACGCGGACGTCGCCGCGGAGCGTCACCATCGGCGGGATCCGGACCGTCTGCTGGATCTTCTTCGCGATCTCGGGGATCTCGTACTCGTCGAGGTCCTTGTCGGTCGCCTCGTGGTCAACGCCGCCCCCGCCGTCGCCCTTCAGGGCGTCGCGGGTGACCATCGCGCCGACGCCGCCGAGCAGGACGACGTAGGCGACGCTGATGACGCCGCCGGCGAGCCCCATCGATTCGAGATAGTAGACGCTGGCGCGCCCGGCCTCAATGCCGATGGTCGTCCCGGTGATCATGATCACGCCGAGCTTGTAGTCCACCTGCCCGAGGTCGTGGTGTTTCAGCGTCGCGATGACGGCCGTCCCGAAGACGAACGCCATCCCGCTGCCGACCGCGACGGGCGCCGGGTAGTCGAGCATTAGCAGTGCGGGGGTGACGAGGAACGACCCGCCCATGCCGAAGAACCCGAACAGGACCCCGACGACGAGGCCGAACCCGGCGAACAGGGCGAGCATCTCGGGGCTCGTCCCTAGGAAGCCGGGCCCGCTGAGAAGGCTACCGAGCACTCGCGTTACCCCCGACGATGAGGTCCATTAGGTACGGCCCGACGAGCCGTTCGAGGCCACCGTAGCCCACGTACAGCACGAACGCTTCGAGGAGGATCGCGCCGATAAGCAGGGCGGTCTCCGGGTCCCAGCTGGGTATCTCTAGTCCAGCCATTGACTCATCCTCCGACTTCCGAACGCGGAAATTCGATTCTGGCACATTTCTCTTCACCCTCTCCTACCTGCTTCGTGCCTATAACGGTTTTGGGCTGATCGTACAATACTATATTCCGGTAACCCCGGTCGGAGTATCGATAACTTACGGAGAGGTTTCCGCATCCGGTGGGCCCCGCGCGTCGTCTGCGCTGCGGTCGCCGCACGTCTTCGGCCGCACGCCTTTCGGGCCGAGCGCAACCGTGTTGTCGCCGCCCGCCCAAGGCGTCGACATGCGGGCCCTGTGCGCGAACGACCTGTTGGCCGCCAGCGAGGCGGCCATCGAGAACGAGACGTGTCTGGACTGTCTAGGCCGCATCGGCGTTCGGACGATCCACCTCGTCACGGTCGTCTCGGCGAACGTCCACCCCGGGATGCCCGGCGTCGACTTCGAGGAGCGCCGCCGACGGGGGCTCGACAGGTACCGTGCGGTGATCGAGGCCGCGGGGTTCGCCGTCGAGACGCACGTCGTTCGCGGGACAGAGTCCGCTGGAGAACCGGGTCGTCGGCTCGACCACGCGTAACCTCGCCCGGACCACCGTCGTCCCGCTTTTAGTCAACCGCGTCGAGCGGGCGGTCAACGACCCGACGGTCCGTCGCGAGCACCTCTCCCGGAGCGTCCTCTTCGCGACCGACTTCTCCGAGCACGCCGCCCGCGCGTTCGAAGCCTTTTGCTACCTCCGTCACGCGACCGAGGAGGCGACGCTCGTCCACGTCCGATCGCCGAAAGACGTGGGGGCCGACGACGGCGTCGGCCCGGCGGGGCGGTTGGCCGAGCGGGCGAGCACGCTGGAAGGCTGGGGAATCGAGACGCGGACCGAACTCCGCCGCGGCGACCCCGCCGAGGAGATCCTCGCCGTCGAGGCCGAGGCAACCCCGTCGACGGTCCTCGTCGGGTCGAAGGGTCGGAGCCGAATCCGGCGGCTCCTGCTGGGCAGCGTCTCGGAGGAGATCGTTGCGCGCGCGACGGGCAACGTCTTCCTCGTGCCGCCGCCCCGGACTGTTTAAAAAGTCGACGCCGCAGCGTGCGATGTTTATAACTCGACCGTGGCAGTCGCGTACGCGAGCGCGAATGAGAATGCGAACGAGCCCGCCCACGCCCCCACCGTTGTGAGGATCTTTTCCGCGTCCACGGCCTCCCGACCGCCGACGGCGGCGCCGCTCCCGATGATCGCGCTCACGACAATCTCGTTGAACGAAACCGGCACGCCGAGCAGCACCGTCAGTTGCGCGATCAGAAACGACGGGACGAGTGCCGAGATCGAGCGCTGCGGCCCGAGCGACGAGTAGTCCTGCGAGAGCGACTTGATCATCCGGGCCGCGTCGGTCCACGAGCCGACGAGCATCTCAAACCCCCGCCGACGAAGACGGGGTCGTCGACATCATCCCTACCCCGTCAAGCAGCGGGAGCAGCGGGCTGACCGCGAGCGCGACCTGACTCCCGCCCGCGAGGAACGCGACGAGCGACCCGAGAGCAGCACACGCCGTAGGCTGCCGGACTCGTCACGCCTCATGTCCCACCAGACGACGGTCGCGACGGCCAGCGCCGCGAGGCCGGTGATCGTGGACCGCCGACGCGAGCCTCTCGATCGAGAGGCTCCGCTGTCCGAGCCCGCGGAGGGTCCCTGGCGCGGGCCCGTCGCCGAGGAAGCTGAACCGGACGTTCACGAGGACGGCGCCGACGAGCCCGACAAGGACCGGGACGCTGTACCGCTCGGCGACCCCGGGCCGCGGGAAGACCGAGGCGATTCCGAACGCGATGCCGCCGACGAACGGCACCAACAGCCAGACGGCGCTGATCTCTACGTACTTCGCCCAGACCGGCGTCCCGCCGAGCGCGAGCCTGACGCCGATCACCGCGCCGGTCACAGTGAACGCGGTCGCGAACGGGACCCCGGTGACGATGCCGACCGCCATCGGCCCGGCGCCCAACACGAGCACGAGGATGACGCCGGTGAGCAGGCTGATCCCGCCGGCGAGGCCGCTCCCGACGGCCTCTGAGACGTTGCCGCCCTGCGTGACAGCGCCGGCGAAGCCAAAGACGCCGACGAGCAGCGCGGCCCGCATCGTCGCGACCGCGTTCGCGCCGACGGCCGGGGTGAACGGAGTCGCGCCGCTCAACCCGGCGCCGATCACCCACGTCATGAACAGGCTGGCGAGCGCCGCGCCGACGAAGAGGGCGACGAGAGCGGGGTCCATCGCGTCGGGGCCTCAGTCCGCGCCCGCCGCGGCGGCCTCGGGGGCTCGACTGCGGCTCCGCCAGTACCCCTGCGCGTACGCGCCGAGGAACATGCCGCCGAGCGCCCACAGGATCGTGACGTTGCCGACCCCGAGGCTGGCGTACGCGGCGCCCGGGCAGATCCCCGAGAGCCCCCAGCCGACGCCGAACACCGCGCCGCCGACGAGGACGTTCCGGTCGAACGGTTTCAGCCGGCGCTCGTACGGGCTCCCCGTGAGGGGCGCGGTGTCACGGATCCGCGGCAGCAGCGCGAACGCGACGCCGGAGACGATCGCGGCCCCGAACATCACGAACGGGAGGCCGAGGTCCTCGAACAGGAGGAAGTTCACCACGACCTCCGGCCGCGCCATGTGGCTGAACCCGAGCCCGAACCCGAAGATCAGCCCGCCGACGAACACCAGCGGCTTGAAAAAGGGATGTCGGTCAGCCATCTACGGGCTCACCCCCAACGCGGCGACGACCTGTGCGGTCCCGATCGCTACGGTCAGGAACGTCGCGACGCCGGCCAGCGACGTCTTCGACGCCGAGCCGACGCCGCAGACGCCGTGTCCGGACGTACACCCCTTCCCGACGCGGGTCCCGATGCCGACCAGGATCCCGCCGAGGAACAGCCGCCACGGCTGGACGTCCGTCGTCCACAGCGTCACGCCGGCGACTTCGTAGAGCTGACCGGTCGTTCCGGGCTCGTACAGCGAGGTCGTGACGACGCCCGACTGGACCGTCGCGGCGAACGCCAGTGCGCCCAGGATGATGCCGGCCGTGAACACGACCCGCCAGTCCCGCGAGCCGACGTACCGCTGGAATCGCGACTGGTCGGAGACGTACGACAGCGTCGACTCCAGGAACGTGCTCGCTCCCGCCGGGATGCCCGTGCCGACGTAGATCACGACGGTCCCGAGCCCGACGAGCAGCCCGCCGACGGCGTACCGGCTGATCCCGTTGGGGAACAGCTCGGCGACCGCCTGAAGCAGTACTGGGTCAGCAACCATCGGCGTCGTCAGTCACCCGCGAGCGAGTCCTGACTGGCCGCGCAGTTGTTCGGGCCGAGCTCGAGGGTGAACGCCTCGTCGTCGTCGACGACGTTCTGACCGAGATTCGTCGCGATGATCTCCTCGTAGTTGGCCGGGCGCGGCGGCATGTCCGAGAGGATCAGCTCGACGAAGTCGTCCTCCTCCATGGTGAGCGCGTCCATCTCCTCGACGAGCTCGCCGATCGGCGCCGTGTAGGTGCCGTCGTCGGCCGGGACGGCCGCGTCGCTGAAGTGCGCGCCGCCGATCAGGGTGTCGTCGGGCAGCGTCAGCACACGCTCCTGAAGCGACTCGTACAGCATGCGCGCGGCGTCGGGGGCGCCGTCGTCGCCCTCTTCGAGGTCGGGACGGGCGACGCTCTCGATGAACAGCCCGTCGCCGGTCGCGAGGAGGCTCTCGTCGACGAGGTAGGAGGTCATCCCGGTCGTGTGGCCGGGCGTGTGGACGGTCTCGATCGCCGCGTCGCCGACTTCGAAGGCGTCGCCGTCCTCGGCCGTGGTCAGCTCGTCGGCGTAGGTGACGCCGCGGTCGACGGCGGCGTCGGGGATGACGCCCTCCACGCCCTCGGCGTTGAGGTCGCGCACGCCCGAGATGTGGTCGGCGTGGACGTGCGTGTCGATGGCGTACGTCAGGTCGACGCCGAGGTCGTCGGCGTCGTCGAGGTAGCGGTCGGTGAACGCCCGGAGCGGGTCAATGATCGCGGCCTCGCCGTCGTCGTAGAGGAGGTAGCCGAGACAGCCCGACGAGGGGCGCTGGTACTGGAGGAGCGTGCCGGCGCCGTCGTAGCGGTCGACCTCGACGGCCTCGTAGATGCTCGCCCAGCCGTTCATCCCGTCTTCGAGGTGGTCGACGTCGTAGCCGCGCTCCGCGAGCGTGCCCGCGACGTACTCGCTGGCGCCGCCCTTTGCACAAAGGACGGTCACCTCGCGGTTGTCGGGGATCCGGTCGATGACGTCGTCATCGATGTCGTCTTCGAGGAACTCGAAGTACGGCACGTTGATCGACGTGACGTTCTCGCCGTCGACGCGCCACTCCTCGTAGTCGGATGTCATGCGCGTGTCGAGGATCGTGACGTCCTCGCCGGCGTCGATTCGGTCTTTGAGCGATTCCGGGTCGACGGAGTCGACATCGACATCCGGAGTCGGAAAGTCATCGGCGTTCATGTTTCGCGGTCGTTTCTATCGGACCGACGCACAAAAGGATTGCCATAGTATTTCCAATTTTAAACAATACTATCGCCCGCAGGATTCGCGTGTACACGAGCGATTCTGCTCCTAGTGGTTTCATAAACCGTCTAAACCGGTTTTACTTTATACAATAGTTAGCAGTATTCCCAAGAACCGACACAGTTTTACTTCACCAGAGAATATTGTGCGATATCTCCAATACAGACATCGGAGCAGATACACAATGAGTGCCGAATTCGACATCGCGGAGACGCTCGACGTGAAGGGCGCATCGTGTCCCATGCCAGTGGTGAAGACGAAGTCTGCCATCGACGACCTCGCCGCGGGCGAGGTCCTCGAGGTGGTGGCGACGGACCCCGGTAGCATGAGCGACATCGACGGCTGGGCCGACGGCACCGAGGGCGTTGAGCTCGTCGACCAGACGGAGGGCGACGACGTATACAACCACTACGTCCGCAAGACGGAGTAACGATGAGCACGGACACACCCGACGCGCCGGCTGAGAACGGGCCGGCCGAGGGCGCGCCCTCGCGCGCGGAGCTGGCTGCGCGCGTCGACGAGCTCGAGGACGCGCTCGCCGAGGCCACCGCCGAGGACGGCGGCAAGAAGATGAGCATCATCGCCACGAAGGGGACGCTGGACATGGCGTATCCGCCGCTCATCCTCGCCAGCACCGCGGCCGCGTTCGGCTACGAGGTGACCGTCTTCACTACCTTCTGGGGGCTCGACATGCTCCACGAGGAGCGGTCGAAGAGCCTCCAGCTCAGCTCCGTCGGGAACCCCAACATGCCCGTCCCCAACGCCGTCGCCGCGCTTCCCGGCATGGACCGCGTGACGACGAAGATGATGGAAAAGCGGATCACGGACAACGACACCGCCACGGTCGAGGAGCTCCTCGAGACGAGCCTCGAGATGGGCGTGGAGTTCCAGGCCTGTCAGATGACCATCGAGCTGATGGACTACGACGAGGACGACTTCTACGACGGCGTCACCACCGGCGTCGGCGCCGCGACCGCCATTCAGGACATGGCCGAGGCGGACATCCAACTCCTCGTCTAACCGCCGCCGCAGTCTACCTGGCGGTTCGTGATCGACGAAACCGACGCGTTCGGGGCTTCGTATACAGTATTGTGGGTTGTATACACAAGTCTTTTATTAACACGGGCCGTACTTACTCGTAATACTATGCCAGACTCGTTGGCCAAACAGCTCCAGAGCGACATAGAGTGTGAGGGCTTACTGGAGTGTTTCCACGGTCTCAAGCCGTTGGACAGGCATTGTTTTGAGAGGCTTGTCGAGAGCGATGAGCCGTTGACAGTCGACGAGATCAGCGAGGCCGTCGACCGGGAGCGCTCGACCGCCTACCGCGCGATCCAGCGACTCCTTCAGGCAGGCCTCATCAGCGAAGAGCAGATCAACTACGACCAGGGTGGCTACTACCACGTCTACCAGCCAACCGATCCTGAGAAGATTTCGGGGGAGATGCAGCGAATGTTGAACGACTGGTACGCAAAAATGGGTCAACTCATTCAAGAGTTCGAAACAAAGTACAGTCAGTCCGAGGATTTTGCTCCCGCTGCCGAAAGCTAGCCCAGTTTTCACCGAGAATCGAAGAGGAAGCCTCGCGCTTCAGCGCGGAGAAGTTGTCAAGGACTCGTTAGACCCGCGCTTGGCGAGTTGCTTCTCACTAGACTACCGCTCATGGTAGTCGTCAGGGTGGCATTGATCCCGATGAGCGGACTACGGTCGCCAGGTTCATGATCGGACTTGCCGACTGGACCGTCGCGGTCGTCGCTGATTCGCTCACAGGGTTCTCAGCAATTGGCTCGCTATCTCTCAGTAAATAGTCCGCTTCGAAACTGGCCCCGAGGAGCAAGCGCAACGAGCGCAAACGTCTCAGTCCGAGTATCCACACAAAAGATCTTGGTATGTCTTTACCCCGATGATTCAACTGCCGGCACGGTGTGAGCCCGTGGAATCATCTCGTTATCTCGG
>NZ_JAODIX010000005.1:15956-38705 GCF_026586675.1 Halorubrum yunnanense | reverse complement strand
CTGAGGCGGTCGAATTCTGCCATAGACACTCAGAACTCGTCCGCCTCATCCTCTAAATTAACGCGATGCAAAGCCCCAGCCGCTTGCTTATAAATGATTGACTACAGATCGACGATGAATATCTCCAAGGCCCCAGCCGCTCGGCTATACATCGTCACTGACTCTGCGGTGAACACCGCCAAAGCCCCAGCCGCTCGGCTATACATCGTCACTGACTCTGCGGTGAACACCGCCAAAGCCCCAGCCGCGAGGAGGGCGCACGCTCGCTGCGGTCCTCGATCACTCGCTCCGCTCGTTCCCTGCGGTCCTTGCATCGCCTGCGCCCTCCTCGCGGCTGCCCCTTTGGGTCCCACCCCGCAGCACCGCAACCGCACCTCACACCTCCCCAGCCTCGCGGCTCCCTTCGGTCGCCGCGTCCCTCGCGGGCTCCTCGCGGGCCGGTGGCCCGCTCGGAGGCGCGCCACCGCCTCATTCATTTATAAATAGTCGTCGCAGCCGCTCTGGATTATTTAAGTATCGTCTCTCGACCGTGCCGGCTTATCGTCGCCGGCTCGCCACCCGCTCCTCGGCGGTCTCGGCGCTGACGAGTTCGTAGAGGGTCGCCCGGCCGCCGTCGTCCTTGGGGCGGAGCACGCGCCCGAGCCGCTGGGTGAACTCCCGCTCGCTGCCTGACCCGGAGAGGAGGACCGCGACGTTCGCGTCGGGGACGTCGACCCCCTCGTCAAGGACGTTCGCGGCGACGACCCGGCCGTAGGTCCCCTCGCGGAAGCGCTCCAGGATCTCGCGTCGCTCCTTCGCGCCCGTCTCGGCGGTGATCGCGGGCAGCAGGAACCGCTCGGAGAGCCGGTAGACGAGGTCGGTGTGCGCGGTGAAGACGATCACCCGGTCTTCGCGGTGGCGGTCGAGGATCGACTCCAGCCGATCGACCTTCCGGCGCGCGTTCATCATGATCTCGCGGGCGTCCTGTTTCGCGAGAAGCGCCTCCCGGGCGGCCGGGTCGTTCCCGGAGCGCTTGACCAGCTCCTGATAGTCGCTCCCGCTGGAGAAGGTGATTCCGGCGTCGCGGACGTACTCGACGAAGGTGCCCTGCTTCGCGTCGTAGCGCTCGCGCTCCTCGGGCGTCAGCTCCACCTCGATCCGGCGGATGTCGTACGGGGCGAGGTGGTCGCCCGCGAGGTCGTCGACGTCGAGCGCGTAGACGCGGTCGCCGATCAGCTCCGCGACCGCCTCGTGGGCGCCGTCGGGGCGCTCGAAGGTCGCCGTCAGCCCGAGCCGCGCGGGCGCCGCGAGCAGGCGCGCGACGTCCCGATACCCCTCGCCGCCGAGGTGGTGGACCTCGTCGAAGACGACCAGCTCGAAGGCGTTGCCGACGCCGTCGGCCTTCAGGTACGCCGAGTCGTACGTCGACACCGTGATCGCCTCCCGGCGCTGCTCGCCGCCGCCGAAGCGCCCGATCGGGACGTCGAACTCGCGCTCCAGTTCGCGCTCCCACTGGTCGAGCAGGTCGACGGTGGGGACGACGACGAGCGACGGGACGCCGAGCTCGACCATCGCGCGGATCGCGATCACGGTCTTGCCGGCCCCGGTCGGGAGCTCGAGCACGCCGCGGTCGCCGGCGTCGCGCCACGCGTCGAGCGCTTCGCGCTGGTACTCCCGCAGGTCGTAGTCGGTCGCGAGCGCGTCCGAGAGGCCCGCCTCGCTCGCGGCGCGGTCGCTGGCGTCCAGCACGCGGTCCTCGACGCTCGCGCCGGCGACCTCAAGCGCCCGCCGGATCGCGGCGTAGCGGTGGGCCGGGGCCCGACCGGTCCCCGAGCGCGGGTCGCTCTCGACGCCCGGGAGCGGCGGGAGCGATTCGAGGGCGTGGCCGTCCGCAGACCCGTCCGCGTCGCTCGCCGAGTCGCCGGCGTCGCTCGCCGAGTCGCCGGCGTCGCTCGCCGAGTCGCCGGCGTCGCTCGCCGATCCGCCGGCGTCGCTCGCCGATCCGCCGGCGTCGACCCGGATCGTTCCCTCCTCGTAGGTCAGCCGGACGCTCATCGCCGGACGTTGCCGCCCGATTTATAAATGGGCTCCGCCTCTCGCCGACATGCGCGCGGACGAACTCGACCCCGAACTCGCCGCCGTCGTCGACGAGATCCAGGCGCTCGGACTCCCGGAGTGGCACGCCCTCTCCGTCGACGCCGCGAGACGCGTCGAAGACGAGGTGTTCGCCGGCGACGCCGAACCCCCGGTCGCCGACGTCAGCGACCTCGCCTTCGACGGTCCACACGGCGAGGTGCCGGTTCGGGTGTACCGGCCGGAGGCGGCGGTCGACGCGACCGGGTCGGCCGGCAACGACGCCGCCGGCGACGGCGACGCCGCCGGCGTCCGGGCCCTCGTCCACTTCCACGGCGGCGGCTGGACCCTCGGCACCCTCGACTCCATCGACGGCCCGTGCCGCGAGCTGGCGACCCGCGCCGACGCGGTCGTCGTCTCCGTCGACTACCGGCTCGCGCCCGAACACCCGTTCCCCGTCGCGGTCGACGAGGCGGCCGCGGCCGTCGAGTGGGTCGCGGAGAACGCCGCGGGGTTCGGCGGCGACCCCGACCGGCTGGGCGTCTCCGGCACCAGCGCCGGGGCGACGCTCGCGCTCGCGGCGTGCCTGTACGGCCGCGAGTTGGCGGACGAGTCGCCGGACGTCGCCGGGCAGTTCCTCTGCTACCCGATCGCGGGCGACGACTTCGAGACCGACTCCTACCGCCAGAACGCCGACGGCCCCCTGCTCACCCGCGCGGACATGCGGTGGTTCTTCGAGCGGTACCTCCGGAGCCCCGTCGACGCGCACAACCCGTTCGCGGTGCCGCTCCGCGCGGACGACCTCGGCGGGCTCCCACCGGCGACGGTCGTCACCGCCGGGTTCGACCCCCTCCGAGACGACGGCGTCGCGCTCGCCGAGCGGTTCGAGCGCGAGGGGACGCCGGTCGAACACCGGCACTACCCGGCGATGGCGCACGGGTTCTGTAGCCTCGCTGACCGCGTCGCCGAGGCAGAGGCGGCGCTGTCGGCGGTCGCGGGCGACGTCCGCTATCGGCTCTGAACGCGCGATCGAACGTCCTCCGCCGCGCCACTACGGCGTTGCGACGGTGACGCCACCGAGTGGCTCGCCGAGAGGGCGGAGCCGTGGCGCCCGTCGTATCCGCCGGCTCGTTTACTCCGTGACCGTCGTCTTCACGATGCTGACCGGCGCGGTCGACCGGCGGGAGACGCGCTCCGTGACGGAGCCGAGCATCTGCCGGTAGTCGCCGGAGCGCGTCTTCGACCCCATCACCGTCAGATCGATGTCCTCTTCGTCGACGTACCGGAGGATCTCTTCGTGGGGGACGCCGTACACCAGGTCGGTGACGACGTCAACGCCCGCGTCGCGGGCGTGGGACGCCACCGCGTCGAGCGCCTCGCGGCCGCGCTCCGCTAACGTCTCTTCGGCGCCCTCCGCGCCGTCGACGAACTCGTCGCCGGAGTACGCGTTGATCACGTCGGTGTCGACGACGTACAACACGTGGAGGGTCGCCTCGTATCGGTCCGCGGCATCGACCGCGTGGTCGATCGCGCGGTCCACGCCCTCGCTGCCGTCCGTGGGGAGCAGTATCCGGTCGTACATACGCGGTGGTTCGCGCGCTCAGCGAATAAATCGGTCGCCGTTTCCCGAACGGTTAACACGTTGCCACTCGCCGGACCATCCATGACAGCGGCCGCGGATCGACTGTTCGTGAACGGAGCGATCCACACGCTCGGTGCGCCCGACGAGACTCACGAGGCGATCGCGGTCCGGGACGGGGCGATCGTCCGGACCGGGCGCACCCGCGAGGTCGAGTTCCTAAACGGGGTCGACACCGACGTCGTCGACCTCGGCGGCCGCGTCCTCCTCCCCGGCTTCGTCGACGCGCACACCCACCTGACGACGGTCGGACGCTACCTCGTCCACGGCGACCTCTCGACTGCCGACTCGCCGGACGAAGCGGTCGACTTACTTATAAATAGGGCGGCGAAGATGGAAGCGGCGAGTCCCGACTCGGACGACCCCGTCCTCGGCTACGGCTACGACGAGTCGACGTGGGAGGAGGAGCGGTACCTGACGCGCGACGACCTCGACCGCGTCTCGACGGAGCGCCCCGTCGTCGCCTTCCGCGAGGACATGCACGTCGCCGCGGTGAACGGGGCCGCACTCGACCGGTTCGCCGACGCGCTCGACGCGGCGCCCGACGAGACGGTGCCGACCGACGAGGGCGGCGAGCCGACGGGCGTTCTCCTCGAGAGCGCGATCGACCCGATATACGCGGCGATCGAACCCGGACCGGCCGAGACGAAGGAGATCGTCGAGGCCGCGCTGGCCGACTGCGCCGCGAAGGGGATCACCGGGTTCCACGACATGGTGCGGAACTCCCACGCGCCGCGGGCCTACCGCGAACTCGAGGCGGCCGGCGACTTGACCGCGCGCGTCCGACTCAACTACTGGAGCGACCACCTCGACGCGCTCCGCGAGGTCGGCCTGGGCACGAACGACGGGAGCGAGATGGTCGAAGCGGGGGCGATCAAGTCGTACACGGACGGGAGCTTCGGCGGCCGGACCGCGAGGCTCTCCGAGCCGTACGCGGACGCCCCCGACGAGACCGGTCAGTGGGTCGTCGACCCCGGCGAACTGGCGGCGACGGTCGACTCGGCGACCGAGGCGGGCTACCAGGTCACCGCTCACGCCATCGGCGACGAGGCCGTCGACGCCGTTCTCGACGCCTACGAGGAGGACTCGCACAGCGACCCCGGCGAGGCCCGCCACCGGATCGAACACGTCGAGCTCGCCGACGACGAGGCGATCGACCGGCTCGCCGACGCCGGCGTCGTCGCCAGCGTCCAGCCGAACTTCCTCAAGTGGGCGGGCGAAGGGGGGCTGTACGAGGACCGGCTCGGCCCCGAGCGCACCGCCGCGACGAACCGCTACCGCGACATGCTCGACGCGGGCGTCCGCCTCGCGTTCGGCTCCGACGGGATGCCGATGGACCCCCTGCTCGGCGTCCACCACGCGGTCAACGCCCCGACGGAGGCGCAGCGGCTGACGGTGACCGAGGCGCTGCGCGCGTACACCCGCGGCGCGGCGTACGCCGGCTTCGACGAGGACCGGCTCGGGACGGTTGCGGTCGGCAAGCGCGCCGACCTCGTCGCCCTCGACGACTCCCCGTGGGAGGAGCAGGAGGCGATCCGCGACGTCGGCGTCGCGATGACGGTCGTCGACGGCGAGGTCGTCTACGACGGTCGCTGAGTCGTTCTCGACGCCCCGCCGGTCGACGGGCGAGACGCCTCGGAGAACGCCGCAAGCGCTGCCAGAAAACAGTGGTTATTAATCATGTAGGTCTTATCTCGGAGCATGGCAGAGATAGCCATCGAGTACGCGGCCGGCAGCCGGCTCCAGTCCGAGGCGGAGACCGCCCGACGCCTGATCGACACCTACCTCGGGGACCGAGCCGACGTGGACGGGGTGACCCTCTCGCCGTCCGCCGACTCCGTGTTCTGCGTCAGCGTCGAGGGCAACCGCATCTGGTGTACGGATCCCCGCGAGTGGATCGACGCGATGGCGGCCGTCACCGCGGCGCGGGGGCGGCTCTCCGAGCTCTCGTAGGCGGTCGGCCCCTCCAATCGGCCGGCGCCCGCAGGGAGTCAGCCGCCGTCGGCCGCCGCGTGCGTCCGCGCGAACTCCCGCAAGAGCTTGCCCGCCACCGCCGCGGCCTGCCCGTCGTCGCGGTCGTTGACCTCGACGACGTCGAAGCCGTCGGCGCGGGGCGCGACCGCCCGCACGAGGTCGCGGGCCTCGCGCGGGGCGAGCCCGAACGGCTCCATCGTCCCCGTCCCCGGCGCGAAGCCGGGGTCGAGCCCGTCGACGTCCACCGAGCAGTACACCGATTCGGTGTTAAAAGCGTCCGCGTCGAGCCCGTCGAGCCACGCCCGGGTCTCCTCGGGCGCCACGACCTCGACGTCGGTGTCGGCGGCGCGCTCCCACTCGGCCTCGGAGCCGGTGCGGGCGCCGACGATCACGGCCCGGTCGACGCCGAGGTCGTCCAGGCATCGGCGCGTGACGCAGGCGTGGCTCCACGGGTTGCCGTCGTAGGCGTCCCTGAGGTCGAGGTGGGCGTCGCAGACGACGAGGACGTCGGGGTCGACCGCCTCGACGCCCGCGTAGGTGACGGTGTGCTCTCCGCCGACGAGGAGGGGGACGGCGCCGTCGAGGGTGACGCTCCGGAGCTCGGCGGCGAGGTGGTCGAGGTACGCCTCGACGTCGTCCCACGGGCGAGTGTCGCCGGCGTCGTGGACGCCGAGCGCGGAGAAGCGGCTCTCGGTCCTGTCGTCGTAGTCGTCGTAGGTCTCGGCGAATCGCCGGACCCGGTCCGGGCCGAACCGGGTGCCGGGCTGAAAGGTGGTCGTGGCGTCTAAGGGAGCGCCGACGACCACGTAAGAAGCAGCCTCGCGGTCAGTCGTCGCTCCCGGGAACATGCCTCGTTAACCGACGACTTTGCGCTGGCCCTCGTACTCGAGGTACTCGATGTTGTCGTCGGAGGCGAAGTCCTCGCCCTCGGGGATGCGCATCGTGAACGTCTCGTATGTGTCGAGGTCCATGATCTGCGCGTCGTTCCCGGAGACGGAGACGACCTGGCCCTGCTTCCGCTGGATGATCGGGACCCAGACCTTCGCGTCGACCGGCTGGGAGAGCGAGCGCTTCCTGTCGTCGAAGACGCCTTTTCCCTCGACGCGGGCCTTGGCGCTCCCGTGTTTCCCGGGTTTCGCTGTGCTGTAGTGGTTGATCTTGCAGGGAGTGCTGTCCATCATGACGTAACTGCCCTCCTGTAGTTCGCGAACCTGCTTCTGCTCTCGCGGCATAAATGCTACTTCCGGAGGCGCGGGTATAAACGGTTTGGAACGGCGTCGCGGCGGTCTGAATCGGCGGGCGAGGCCCGGTCGGTCGCCGATCCGCTACGGGTCCATCTCGTCGACGTACTCCTCACTCTCGTCCCTGTCGGCGTTCCCGTCCGGCGGGACGAACTGCCCGGTGATGAGGTAGCTGGCGACGAACAGCCCCATGAAGCCGACTCCGACCGCCGCCGTCGTCCGGACGACGAACGGGAAGTCGACCCACCAGAGCGCCCGGTCGGCGACCGCCATGACCACGGCGGCGGCGAGCAGCGCCTTCTGTTCGTCGGTCGGGTCGCGGACGAATCCGACAACGTCCTCCTTGATGTCGCTGAAGAACCCCATCTCAGACACCTCCCTCCGCGTCGACCTTCTCGGTCTCGGGTTCTCCCTCGATGACGCGGCTCACCCGCCCGAGCCCCTCCTCCAGCTCCGCGGTCGGAAGCCCGAAGCCGATCCGGAACCGGTCCGGGAAGCCGAACAGCCCGCCGGGCGCGAGCACGACGCTCTCCGTCTCGACGACGGCCCGGCAGAACGCCTCGGCGTCGTCGAACTCGTCGGGAACCGTCACGAACCCGTTGACGCCCACCGGGTCGTGCCAGTCGAGCCCGTGGCGGTCGAGCCAGTCGGCGACGATCGCGCGGTTCGTCGCCGCCAGCTCGCGGTTCTCATCCAAGATCCGGGACTCGCGCCGGCCGAGCGCCTGTCTCGCGACGTGCTGGCCGAACAGGGAGGGCGAAATGGTGGTGTAATCCTTCCAGCGCCACGCGCGCTCGACGACCGCCTCGGGGCCGGCGATCCAGCCGAACCGAAGCCCGGCCAGCCCGTACGCCTTCGTGAGGCTCGTCGTGGAGACCCCGTGGGACCCGAAGCTCGCGACCGGCGGCTGCGGCTCGTCGGCGAGCAGCCGGTACACCTCGTCACAGAGGAGGTACGCGTCGTTATCGACGGCGACGTCGTAGACCGCCCGCATCGCCGCCTCGCCGTGGTACCGGCCGGTGGGGTTGTTCGGGTTGTTCACGACGATCACGGCGGTGTCGTCGCGGGCGGCGTCCGCGATCGCGTCGGGGTCGAGCTCCCACTCCGGCGGCTCCAGCTCGACGCGAGTCACGTCGCCGAACGCGTCCGGCACCGCGTGGAGGGCCTGATACGTCGGCGTGACGACGACGGCGTGGGTGCCGGAGCCGACTCCGGGTCCGTCACCGCCTCCGCCCCCCACGCCCTCCTCGTCGCCGAGCAGCGAGAGGAACGCGAGGAAGTTCGCCTCCTGGGTGCCGCAGGTGAACAGCACCTCGTCGGCGCTCCGGCCGTAGCGGTCGCCGACCGACGCGCGGAAGTCGGGGTCGCCGTTGGTCGGGATGACGTAGTCGAGCCGGCCGGGGTCGAGGTCGAACCGGCCCGCGTCCAGCGAGCGGATCCCGCTCTCGGCAAGCATGATGTCGGCCTCGTGCTCGTACTCCGCGAACCAGCGTTCGAGGCCGAACGGATCAATGCGCATACCGGACGTGAGGGTGGCACGAGATTAGGTGCTGCGATCCCTCGCGACGGCGTCGGAACCACCGGCACCGCTTTCCGGCTTCCGCCCGTCGCTCCGGACATCAGATGTCCTCGACCGACTCACCGTCTCCGACGGACCCGCCCGACGCGCTCGCGGACGCGCCGCACCTCTCGACGCGACGGCTCGCCGACCTCGGCGAGCGCGTGCGCCGCGCGAAGCCGGGCGGGTCGGCCGCACCGACGGACGCGTCCGGCGAGGGCGACGCCATCGACGTGGTCGCGCCGGCGACGACGGAGCGGATCGGCTCGGTTCCGGCCTGCGACGGCGACGACGTCGCCGCCGCGGTCGAGCGCGCCCGGACGGCGCAGGCCGAGTGGGCCGAGACCCCCGCGACGGAGCGCGCCGCCGTCATCGACCGGTTCGGCGACCTCGTCGTTGAGCACCGCGAGGAGCTCCTCGACCTGCTCCAGCTGGAGACCGGGAAGTCGCGCCGAACCGCGGTCGAGGAGCTGCTCGACGTGCCGACCGGCTGCGCGTACCTCGCGGACGAGGCGCCCGGCGCGCTCGCCGAGGACCGGCGAAGCGGGGTGTTCCCCGGAATCACGACCGCGACGGTCACCTACGACCCGGTGGGCGTCGTCGGCGTGATCTCGCCGTGGAACTACCCGCTGACGCTGTCGATGGCCGACGCGCTCCCGGCGCTGGCCGCCGGCAACGCGGTCGTCTGCAAGCCCGACGAGAAGACGCCGTACGGCGCGCTCGCGCTCTCGGAGCTGCTGGAGGTCGCGGGGGTTCCGGACGACCTCTTCCAGGTCGTCACCGGCGAGGGGGCGACGGTCGGGCCCGCGCTGATCGACGCGGTCGACTACGTGGCGTTCACCGGAAGCACCGAGACGGGTCGCGTCGTCGCCGAGCGCGCGGGGCGGAACCTGATCGACTGCTCGCTGGAACTGGGCGGCAACAACCCGCTCGTCGTGCTCGGCGACGCCGACGTCGACGAGGCGGCCCGCGGCGCGGTCGACGCCTGTTTTTCGAACGCCGGGCAGCTCTGTCTGTCCGCCGAGCGGATCTACGTCGAGGAGTCGGCCTACGAGCCGTTCCTCGACGCCTTCGTCCGGGAGACGGAGGCGCTCACGCTGGGGACCGGCTACCACTACGACGACGACCTCGGCTCGCTGATCGGCGCCGACCAGCTCGACCGCGTCCGGAGCCACGTCGAGGCGGCGCGGGAGGACGGGGCGACCGTGCTGACGGGCGGCCGTCACCGGCCGGACGTGGCGCCGTACTGCTACGAGCCGACCGTCCTGACCGGCGTCGAACCGGACGCGACGGTCGCCTGCGAGGAGACGTTCGGCCCCGTGGTCGCCGTGACGCCGGTCCCGGACGCCGACGCCGCGGTCGCGGCCGCCAACGACTCGCCGTACGGGCTCAACGCGAGCGTGTGGACCGCGGACCGAGAGCGCGGCGCGGCGGTCGCCCGCGAGATCGACTGCGGCACCGTCAACGTCAACGACGGCTTCCTCGCGACGTGGGGCGCGGTCGACGCGCCGATGGGCGGGTTCGGCGACTCGGGACTCGGCCGGCGCCACGGCCCGGAGGGGATCCGGCGGTACGCCGAGTCGCGGACGGTCGGCGTCTCGCGGGTCGGCCCGCTCGGGTTCCCCGACCGGATCCCGACCGACTGGTTCGTCAGGGGTGCCTTCGCGGCGACCGCGCTCGGGCGGAAGGCGAGTCGGGGCGCGCGGCGGCTGAAGGCGCGGCTCGGGCTGCGGTAGTCCCGGCCACCGGGACGCCGGACCCGCGAGCGACCTGCGGATTCAAGTCCGTCGACTGCCACGTGAAACCATGGCAGGACCGGATCCGGCCGAACTGCGGCGGGTCGTCGACGCGTTTCCCGCGGCGCCCGATGAGGGCGACGGCGACCGCGTCGACGGCGCCGGCCGCGTCGACGACCTCCTCGACGGGACGTACGGCAGGTTGATCGAGGAGTGGTACCCCGGGCTCGTGGAGCTGACGGAGACGTACGCCGCCGGCGAGGTCCTCCGCGAGGAGGTGCTCGAACACGTCGAGGCGGTGCCGTCGTTCCGGCTCTCTGACGGCGCTACGCCCCTCTCGGAGAGGCGGCGGGCGCTCGCGGCGGCCGACGAGACGACCGACGCGGTGACGGAGATCGCCGGCTGGTACGCGACGCTGCGGTCGATGCTCGACGACGATCCCGACGACCTGACTCGCTTCGAGCGCCTGCTACACGGCTTCGGCTACGCCCTCGCGCACGGGCTCTTCCTCGGCGCGTCGTCGCCCGAGCGCGTCGTCCGGCGGCTCCGGCTGGCGTACCGTTCGGTCGGCGTCGACATCGACGAGACCGAGAGCGAGGCGGGCGGCGAGCGGACGACGTTCAGCTGTCCGTACCGCGGCGTGGGCGCCCGGGTCTACGGCGAGAAGTGGGTGTGCCACGAGAAGCTCGACCGCGTCGATGACGGTTACGTGACGTACCTCGCCGAGCGGGGGATCGACTACCAGCGACCGCGGGACTGCGACGGGAGCGAGCGGTGCTACTCCACCGTCGCGCGCGACGGCCCGGAGCTGTGGTGGCCGAAGACGGCTCCCGCGGCGGTGCGCGCCCGCTCGTGACCCGAGACCGTCGGCGGCCGCGGTCGGTGCCGTCGCGATTGCGTTCGGAAGACGGGTCCCCTTCTGCTGCCGACGAGGAGTCGCTCGCGCGCCGCATTCAACGCGGCTACGCGGCGTGGGCGCGCGTCTACGACTGGTTTGCGCGGGCGACCGCGTCGGTCGGCGGCGTGCGGGCGGGCTGCGCGCGGGCGCTCGATCTCGACCGGGGCGACACGGTCGTCGAGTTCGGCTGCGGCCCGGGGGTCAACGCCCCGGCGCTGCGCGAGGCCGTCGGTCCGACTGGGCGCGTCGTCGGCGTCGACATCACCGGCGCGATGCTCGATCGGGCGCGGGGGCTGGCGGAGCGCCGCGGGTGGGAGAACGTCGAGTTCGTGCGGGGCGACGCAACCGACCCGCCGATCCGCTCGGTTGATGCCGTCCTCGCGACGTTCGTCACGTCGCTGTTCCCGGACCCGTACGCCGTCGTGAGCGGGTGGTGCGACCTGACCGACAGCGTCGTCGTCGCGGCGTTCGCGCCGCGGGGGAGCCGGTCCGCGAACGCCGCGCTCTCGGCGTTCGCCCGCCTGAACGGGCGGCTGTTCGACTTGGGAGCGGACGACGCGCTCGACCGCCTCAACGCGCGGACGGCCGCTGCGGGGCGGGCGCTCGCGGACCGGACGGAGACCACGATCGAGGAGCGGTACCTGCTCGGGACGGTCACGGTGTGCGCCGGACACGGTCGCGCGGAGGACCGAGGCTGATAACCGGGGAGGCGGAACGCAACGTTTAGCGCGCCCCCGGTCCCACGACCGCGTATGAGCTTCTTCGAGACGCTGGCGGCCCGGATCGAGTCGACAGACAGCGTCGTCTCGGTCGGCCTCGACCCGGACCCGAGCCGGCTTCCCGAGTTCGTCGCCGACGCCGACCTGCCGCGGTGGGCGTTCAACCGGCGGGTCATCGACGCGACCCACGAGCACGCCGCCTGCTACAAGCCGAACGCCGCGTTCTACGAGGACGCCGACGGCTGGCGCGCGCTCCGCGAAACGATCGCTTACGCCCACGGAAAGGACGTTCCGGTCCTCCTCGACGCCAAGCGCGCCGACATCGGCAATACGACGCGGCAGTACGCCGGGGCGCTCGACGACGCCGACGCGATCACGGTGAACCCCTACCTCGGCCGCGACTCGCTCCAGCCGTTCCTCGACCGCGCCGAAAAGGGGGTGTTCGTCCTCTGTCGCACGTCGAACCCGGGTGGGAGCGACCTCCAGGACCTCGAACTCGCCTCCGGTGAGCCCCTCTACGAGCGCGTCGCGGCGCTCGCCGACGTGTGGAACGGCAACGACAACGTCGGGCTCGTCGTCGGGGCGACCGCGCCCGAGGAGCTGGCCGAGGTCCGCGAGATCGTCCCCGAGGTACCCTTCCTCGTCCCCGGCGTGGGCGCACAGGGCGGCGACGCGGAGGCCGCGGTCGAGCACGGGCTCGCCCCCCGCTCGAACGCTGCGGTCGACGTCGGGCTCGTCAACTCCTCGCGCGGGATCATCTTCGCCGGCGAGGAGTCGAGCCGTCCCGGCGACGAGGCGACGTACTTCGGCGCCGCGGGCGACGCCGCGAAGCGACTCAAGAAGCGGCTGAATCGCCACCGGTAGGCGGGCCGGTCCCGCTCACTGCTGGCGACCCTGCACGCAGGTCGCACAGGCGCCCGCGGCGTCGTTCCAGTGGTCGTCGCAGACGGCGTTCCCGCACCGCGAGCAGCCGTGACTGGCCTGTGCCGCCTCGCACACCTGACAGAGTCCGGCGACGCTCATGCACCTCCCTCCGGTCGCGTGCCTTATGAGGGTCCGGGTCGATCCGGACTCATGCGCCAGTTCGTCGTCATCGGTCACGAGACGCCGACCGACCCCGACGAGATCTCGCTGTCGGACCTGCCCGGCGCGGGCCGGCTCGACCTCCTCTGTCGGTGCGTCGCCACGGGCGTCTTCCTCTCGCACGGGATCCGCGAGGCCGTGCGGGTCCACCTCGTCGTCGCCGACGGGCTCACGGTCACCTTCCACTCGGACAGCCTCCGGCACCTTCACCCGGACGAGCGTAACGTCGCCGCGCGGGTGCGCGACGCGCTCGACGCGACGGCGGACGCCATCGGCCACATGCCCGCCGACGTCTCGCCGGGCGTCGAGCTCCGCCGGATGGGACTGGAAGCGACGCTGGACCGGCTGCTCGACGGCAGCGGCGCGGGCGCGACCGCCGACCCGACGCTCGTCCAGCTCCACGAGGACGGCGACCCCCTCGTCGACGCCGCGCCGCCGGCCGACCCCGTGTTCGTGCTCTCCGATCACCGCGATTTCACCGAGCGGGAAGAGGAACTGCTCGCGGAGCGCGCGGAGCGCCGTATCCGCGTCGGCCCCGAACTGCTCCACGCCGACCACGCCGTCTCCGTCGTCCACAACTGGCTCGACACCGATGGGTACGACTCCTACTGACGACCGGCACACGACGACCGCGCCCGCGACCGACGACCGGTTCGCGGTCCCCCTGCGGGGGGTCGGCGTCGACCCCGAGACGCGCTGCGCGCACTGGGACGGTCCCGTCGACGTGGTCGCGCTCCGGTTCGGCTGCTGTGAGACGTACTACCCCTGCGACGCCTGCCACGACGCCGCGGCCGACCACGAGGCGGAGCCGTGGCCCCGCGAGCGCTTCGGCGAGCCGGCCGTTCTCTGCGGGGCTTGCGGCGCGACCCTTTCAGCCCGCGAGTACCTCGGCGGCGACGGAGAGGCGAGGAGCGCCTCTGGTAGCCGGACGCAGTCCGGCGACGACGCCTGTCCGCGCTGCGGCGCCGCGTTCAACCCCGGGTGCCGGCAGCACCGCGATCGGTACTTCGAGGCGTCGGGGCCGGAGAGCGGGGACGGCGGCAACGATTTATAAGTGGTCATGTAATGCGGTGGCGCGTGCGGGGTCGCCGGCGCGTGGCGCCGGTGACGAGGGTGGGGAGGAGTGGGGTGCGCGGCGGTGCTGTGTGGGGTAGAACCCGAAGGGGAGCCGCGAGGAGCCCGGAGGCGATCGAAATGCGCAGCGAGCGTACGGGCTCCTCGCGGCTGGGGCTTTGGAGGCGTTCCCCGCTGTTCCGTCGTCAGTCATTTATAAGCGAAGGGGCGGCCGGTCGGAGTGTCCGCGGTCCCCGTCGATGCTCGGCTGCCCCCCTTTCGGAAAGGTTAAAAGAACGAACGGCCTTCTGTCGAGTGCGGGCCGGTGGGGTAGCTTGGTATCCTTCGGCCTTCGGGTGGCCGTAACCACGATTCAAATTCGTGCCGGCCCATTTTCACCCCACTTCGCAACGACGAGCGTTAGCGAGGAGTCCGTCGTGGGCGTGAAACTGCTGCCGGGCGAATTTGAATCAGGGAGCAAATCTTCGATTTGCGACCGTGATTCAATATTCGTGCCGGCCCACTTCTCCCGCATCCGTTTTGAATCACGTGGCGACGGGCCTTGGATGAGCGTAGTCGCGGTCCGCGAACGGAACGAGTCGAGCGTCCACGGATCTGGCCCAGGAGGCCGCATTCACAACTCCGAGTTTGACAACCTTCAAGTCCACCGCTGGCCGGGTGTAACACGAATGAAGGTCTTCGCCTCGGCGTCGGACAGACGGCGGGGGATCCTCGCCGTCCTCGCCGTCGCGGCCGCGTTCGTCGCCCTCTACCTCTTCGTCCGCGAGTACGCCGGGTTTCTCACCGACACCGAAGCACTCCGCCTGTGGCTGCGGCAGTTCGGCGTACTCGCCCCGCTCGTGTTCATCGCTATCCAGGCGCTCCAAGTGGTCGTCGCGCCGATTCCGGGCCAAGTCGTCGCCCTCGTCGCGGGCTACCTCTTCGGTCCCCTCGCCGGCACCGTCTACAGCGTCACGGGCGTGCTCATCGGGAGCGCGGTCGCCTTCTCGCTGTCGAAGCGCTACGGTCGGTCGTTCGTCGAGGACGTGCTCCACGAGGACGTCGTCGAGCGGTTCGACGGCTTCGTCGACACGGTCGGGCTCCCCGGACTGTTCGCGTTCGTGATCATCCCCGGGCTCCCGGACGACGCCATCTGCTTCCTGAGCGGGCTCACGAAGTGGAAGCTCCCCGCGTTCATGGGCGTCATCGCCGTCGGCCGGCTCCCGGCGTACGTGCTCACGGTGTACGCCGGCGGCGAGCTCGCGAGCGGGCGGTTCCTCTCCGGGATCGCGCTCATCTTGGTCGTCATCCTCGCGTCGGTGGTCGGCTACTACAAGCAGGAGGCGATCCGCGACGTCATCGCCCGCGTCGAGCCGCGGCTCCCGTTCTGAGGCGTTCGGCGCGACGGCGCCGCGTCACCCCCACGTCCACTGCGAGTCGAGCGCGAACCGATAGAGCCCGCTGACGAAGATCGCGACCGCGTTTCCGACGAGGTACATGATCCCGGCCCACTCCACGAGCGCGTAGAGGACGCCGAGCTGGATCGGGATCGCCGTCCCGCGGACGAGGTTCGTCTTGAGCAGCCCGACGAGGTAGTCGACGGTGCCCGTGTTCTGGCTCGCCTCGAACGTCCACGCGTTGTTGAACACGTACGAGAGGACGATCGTGATCTCGATAGCGATCGTCGCACCGACCAGGTAGTTGATCCCGGCGGCGTCGACGAACAGCCAGAGTAACCCCATCTGAATCCCCGCGGTGAAGGCGCCGACGACGACGAACCGCCGCATCTGGACGGCGATCGGTCCGCTGACGAGGTTGCGGAGGATCGCCCGGACCATCAGCGGTAGCCGAGCGCCTCGAGTCGGGCCTCGAGGTTCTCGTCGACCTCTTCGTCCCCGCCGTCCCCGACGGCGCCCCCCTCCCGATCACGGAGCTCGGAGATGTGGTCCGCGGCGATCGGCGCGAACTCCTCGACGACGGCCAGCTCCTCGTCGGTCGGGTCCGCGGACAGGTCCTCCTGCTGGGTCGGGTCCAAGGGGCGGTGATACAGCTCCGTCTCCCCGGTGTCCGCGTTCTCGATGTAGGTCCACTCCGCGTCGCGGACGCTGACGAGGAGGTCCCCGTCGGCGAGCGACCGCGGGATCGGCTGCTCCGTAACCTCCTCGCCGCGGACGGTCACAGAGACGACGGGGTCCTGGTCCGGCTCGGCCTCGCCGCGGATCGCGGGCGCCACCGACTCCCCGCGCCACTCCGGCGGCGACTCGACGCCGAGCAGGTCGGCCACGGTCGGCGGGATCGCGTCGAGCCCGACGTGTTCGGAGACGCGGCCCCCGTCCTCACCGGGAACGTTCACGATGAACGGGACGCGGATCAGCTCGTCGTACAGCTTCGGGTAGTGCGCGAGGTGGCCATGCTCTTGGAACTCCTCGCCGTGGTCGCCCGCGACGACGATCGCCGTCTCGTCGGCGACGCCGGCCGCCTCCAGCGCGTCGAGCAGCCGCCCGACGCTGTCGTCGACCTGCTTGACGGTCGCCTGGTACAGCGTCCGGAGCTCGCGGAGGGTCCGCTCGCCGACCTCCAGCCCCAGGCTCGTTCGGGAGTGCGCGTGGAGCATCCGATGGGTCCCGACCAGCCCGTCCGACACCTCGCGGATGTACCGCGGCGCCGGGACGTACGGCGTGTGCGTGTCCATGTAGTGGGTCCACAGGAAGAACGGGCCGTCCGACTGGTCGATGAAGTCGGTGGCGGCGTCCTCGACGTCGAACATCCGGGAGGCGTCGAGGAACGGTCGCTCGTCGCTCTGTCCGCGGAGCCGCGAGCCGAGGCGGCGGAACGGCGAGGCGAACAGCTGGATCCACGCCTCGACCGTCGGGTGCGCGGCGAGGTACCGGCTGTACCGGCTCGACCCGACGCTGGTGACGAACGGCTCGAACTCGTCGAACCCCTCGGGGTACCCCCAGTGAGAGGTGAGAAATCCGTTGGCGGCGTTGAATCCGCCGGTCGCGATCCCCGCCTCCGAGAGCACCGAGGCGAGCGTCCGCGAGTCGGCCACGCCGATGTCGCCGTTCCTCGCGAAGACGGGCTCCGACGCGAGGATGGAGGGGAACGAGAACGGTGTCCAGTTGCCGGTGGCGAACGACCGGTCGAAGACGGTTCCGTCGTCGGCCAGACCGGCGAGCACCGGCGAGATTCGGTCGGCATCGTACGGGGCGATCGCGTCCGCGCGGAGCGAGTCGATCGTGACGAGAACGACGTTGGAGACCTCGGGGTCGGCGTCGGTCGATCGCGATTCCGCCGGCATGGACGAGCCCGATACCGGCTCATCCGGGTGTGACGTGTCGGATCCCATGTTATGCGGTGGGTGTCTCCGACGCCGCGGCACCACGGAGCGGCCCGACCGGTCGCGCCGTGCGCCCTCGACGGGTCGAACTGGGCACGGCCGTCCGTCGAGGGAACGGGCCCGCGAGGAGCCCGCGCCTCGTCGAGACGCGCGTCAGAAACACGAGTATACCTCAGAGGCCGCCTGCCAGCGGCTTGAGGATTTCGATTCCGGTGACGGCGGCGAGCGTAGCTATTTGCCGGCGGCGCGCCAAGCGACAGTTATGAGCGATGCGACGACAGAGGCGGTTCGCGGCGTCGACGCGATCGACGCCGACGTCCCGGACGACGAGATCCCCGACTCGGTGCCGGCGGAATCGCGGGCGGTGGAGACGAACGGCGTCCGACTCCACGTCGTCGAGGCGGGGCCGAAAGACGGGAAGCTGCTCGTCCTGCTCCATGGGTTCCCCGAGTTCTGGTACGGCTGGCACGAGGCGATCGCGACGCTCGCCAACGCCGGGTACCGCGTCGTGGTCCCCGATCAGCGCGGCTACAACCTCTCGGCAAAGCCGCCGAGCGTGAGCGACTACCGGATCGACGAGCTCGCCCGCGACGTCGTCGGCATCGTGGACGCGTACGGCCGGGAGACCGCCGCAGTCGCGGGTCACGACTGGGGCGCGGCGGTCGGCTGGTGGCTCGCGCTTCACCACGCCGATCGCGTCTCGGAGTTCGTGGCGGTCAACGTCCCGCACCCGACCGTCTTCGAGGAGACGCTCCGGAGCTCGTGGGACCAGCGGCTGAAGAGCTGGTATATGCTCGCGTTCCAGCTCCCGAAGCTCCCCGAGGCCGTCGCGAGCGCGGGGAACTGGCGGCTGGCCGTTCGCGGGCTCCGCGACTCCAGTATCCCCGGCACGTTCGGCGACGAGGACGTCCGGCGCTACCGCCGCGCGTGGAACCGCGAGGGCGCCTTCGAGGCGATGGTGAACTGGTACCGGGCGATCGTCCGCGACCGCCCGACCCCCGAACGCGACCGCGTCGAGGTCCCGACGCTGGTTATCTGGGGGGCGAAAGACCGGTTCCTCACCAAGCGGATGGCGGGTCGGAGCGTCGACCGCTGCGCCGACGGCCGGCTGTTGACCCTCGACGCCGCGACGCACTGGGTGGTCCACGAGGAGCCGCACCGCGTCGCGGGGGCGATCGCCGACCACGCCGACCCGCTCCCCCCCGGCGCGCGGGAGTAGCCTCGCCGCGCATCTTTTGTACCGACGGCCACCACCATCGGGCATGACGCTCGACAGATACGCCGACGCCGTCCGCGACCTCGAGCCCGCGGCGGGAGAGGTCGAAACCGCCGAACTCGTCGTCACCGACGACGTGCTCGTCAAGGCGTTCGTCCTCGGTCCGGACGCCGCCGTCGACGCGCACGAGCACGCCGACGCGACCAACGTCTTCCACGTGATCGAGGGGGAACCGACCGTCGTCAAGAACGACGCCGAGGAGGCGCTCGCGGCGCCCGCGGTGGTCCCGAACGAGCGCGGCGCGGTCCACGGCGCCCGAAACGACACCGACGAGCGAGCCGTGCTCACGGCGAGCCTCTGCCCGCTCCCCTGATGGACGGCGAGATCGGTCCCGAGGAGCTGGCGGCGCTCCTCGACGGAGAGGGGAACGAGGGAGGCGACGAGAGCGATGGCGACCTCCGGATCGTCGACATTCGCGACCGGCGCGCGTTCGACCGCGGCCACCTCCCCGGCAGCGAGTGTATCCCGTTCCCCGAGCTGACGAGCCGCGTCGAGGGGCTGGCGGGCGCCTCCCGGGTCGTCACCGTCTGCCCGCACGGGATCGCCAGCCGACAGGCCGCCCAGCTGATCGGGAGCTACGCCGGGGTCGAGGACGCGCGCGTCGAGAGCCTCCGCGGGGGCGTGGAGGCGTGGGAGCGCGACGTCGGCGAACTGGCGGAGACGGCGGCGGAGAACGAGGGGGTCGACGCGAGCGACGAGGGCCCCGAGGCGCCGTTCTGATCAGGGACCGCGGCCGGCGCGTCGACCGAACAGCCCAGCCGCGACGACGAACGCCGCCACGGCGACGACGGGGCCGAACCCGGGTGTACCGTCGTCGGTCGCGCCGCCGGGGGGGTCCTCCCCCTCGACAGTGACCGTCGTCGACGCCTCGTTGATGGGGCCGACGACGGTCACCGTCGCGTTCCGGTCGGCGCCGAGGCCACCGGACCCGTCCGACTCCCCGAGCGCGACGGTCCGAGCGATCGTGTCCTGACCGTCGGCATCGAGCCGGACGGGGGCCGTCGCGACCGTCTCGCCGCCCACCCGGAACTCGATGTCGGAGCCGGCGGGGAGGGTCGCGTCGTTGCCGACGGTCGCGGTCACCCGGACCGACTCGCCGGCGGTCACGCGGTCCGCGTCGGTCGACACGCCTCGGACCGACGGCGGCGCGGGCTCGGAGACGACGACGGGCAGCCGCTCGCCGGCGACCCGAACGACGTACTCCCCGGGCTCCGCGAACGCGTGCTCGAACTCCTCGGTGGTCGCCGCGCCCGCGTCGACCGAGCTGTTCCGCGAGTCGACGACCTCGCCGTCGACGGTCAACGCGAGGTCGTACTCGCCGGCGACGCCGCCCGTGTTGGTCACGTCGACGGCGAGCGCGAGCGTCTCACCGGCCACCAGCTCGACCGGGTCGCTCGCGACCGAGCGGTCGCGGTACTCGCCCGTCGCCCGGACGCCGTCGTCGGGGAGCGCGTAGCCGACCCGCGCCGGCGTCTCGCCGAACGCCTCCGCGTGGGCCTCGCGGTCCCACGTCTCGGTCGCCTCCCGCGTGGTCGTCAGGCGCTCGGCCTCGGCGCGGATCGCGGCCGCGGTCTCGTCGTCCGCCCCTTCGGCCGCGGCCGCCTCGATCGCGTCGAGGACGTCTCGGTTGGTGACCGGTTCGCTCGCGGCGTTCAGATCCCGTAGGACCGTCGCGAGCGAAGCGCTCCCGTCCGTCGCGACGCGGAGCCGGCGGTCGATCTCCCCGGCGACGAGCGCGCCCTTGGTGTAGTCCGGGTCCCGGCCCCACGTGTCGGGGTCGGCGAGCACCGCCGACGCGTCGGGGTCGCGCTCGCCGCGCGCTAAGGTCTCCTCGAACGCCTCGAAGTCGACGGCCCCGCGGTCGAGCGCGAACAGCGCGGCGTAGTAGGTCGCGCTCGCCTCGGTGAGCCACCGGCCGCTCGCCTCAGTCCCGTACGCCTGGCGCGTGTGGACGTACTCGTGGGTCCAGACGTCGCTCGCCGTGCCCGCCGGCTCCGCGTCGCGGACCCACAGGTCGGTGTCGCCGAGCTGGAGCCCCCGGACGCCCCACTCGACGCCGTCGGTGGGAGCGGCGACCGCGAACACCGTCTCGTCGCGCGCGCCGACCTGCAGCGCGGTCGACGCCGACTCGAAGACGCCGAACACCTCTTCGGGGGTCGCCTCGGCGTCGGCCGCCGCGGGGACGATCAGGCGATAGCGCTGTCCGCCGGCCTCGCGGACGCGCTCCTCGTGGGGCCCGAGGAACGCGATCGCCTGGGAGGCGGCTCCCTCACCGTCGACGGCGTTCTCGCGCGTGAGCCGGACCTGCCCGTCGTACTGACCGGTGTACGACCACCCCGCGCTCGTCCGGGGCGTCCGGACCAGCGCCCACTCGCCCGTGTCGACGAAGCGGTAGGAGCCGCGGGCGCCGAGCGGTCCCGCCTCCTCGACGGTCTCGTTGGCGTCCATCGCGTAGGTGAGCGAGGGGGTCGCCGTCTGGCCGTCCCACTCCCACGACGTCTCGCCGGGGGCGGCGTCGTCGGCCGGCACGAAGCCGTCGGCCTCGACCGCGGCGTCGTTCGCGCTGAGCAGGGTCACCCGGAACTCCGTCACTCGGTCGGGGATCGTCACCCGCGTCTCGACGCCGACCGTCCCGGCCTCGTCCGTCGCGAACAGCTCGTTCCGCAGGCGGATCGCGTCCTCGTCGTCGACCTGATGCGGCTCGAACCCCCGGTCCCCGTCGGCCGCCGGGGCGCTCCCGTCCCCGTCGAGCGACTCGGGACCGACCGACCCGTGAGAGGTGTCCTCGGCCGGGCCGCCGCGGTCGCCGGCGGCCGCGCCCCCGGCAATCGGTAGCGCGGCGACGAGCAGGACCCCGACGAGCAGGACCGCGACGACCGACCGACCCGGGGAAGCGGCGTCCGACCGTGTCATGAGTTCACCACGGTGCGTCGGCGACATAGGCCCGTTCCCCGCGTCGCGTTCGTGCAGGCGGGAGCCGTCACCGAGCCGACGGCGAAGCGGCGCGGGAAGTCGCGAAAAGGAGAGGGGGAGGGGGCGTGTGAGGTCCCTCCGTGAGCCGGTAGGTTACCAGCTAATATAGGTAGTAGCGGCTTACCACGGGTGAGAGCCCGGTTCGCCGCCGGATCGGCAGTCGGGTCCGGCCGGGGACCGCCCGTCAGATCGCGTGGACCCTGGCCGTCCAGAAGTCGCGAAAGGCGTCGGTAAGGGCCGCTTTCGGCTTCCCGGTCGCGTCCGAGACGTCCGTGACGACGGCGTGCTCGCGGACCTCGCCGAGGACGCTCCGCTCGCCGACGGCGATCACGCGGTCGACGTCGCCCGCGTCGGCGACGGCGGCCAGCTCTCGGTTCGCCTTCTTCAGGTGGTCGTCGATCTGGCCCTCGCGGCGGCGCTCGAAGCGTCCCTGCGAGAAGCCGCCCTTGGAGTGGGCCTCCTTCACGTCGGAGGTGAACCCCTCGAAGGCGACGCGCTCGGTGCCCTCGTAGGTGCCGAGCGCGAACGTGTCCGAGCGGACCAGCGCGAACGCGAACCGTCCGCTCGGCCGGAACCACGCCTCCTCCAGCCGGAAGGAATCGTCCCACCGGTCGAAGGGCTCCGGCTCGATCGGGGGCGCGATCGCCGCGCTCACGGCGCCCGAATCGTCGGCGAGGACGACCGCGGGCGCGGCCCGCCGGACGAGCCGGGTGCAGTCGCCGAACCACTCCGAGACGGTCGTCGGCACTGCGTCGTCGCTCGGGACGAACGCCGTGAGTAACCCCTCCGGGTCGTCGCTCTCGACCGCCCGGAAGCGGTCGAGGATATCCGACAAGCGCGGGCCGCGGGCGTCGCTCACGCGGCGGAACTCGACCGACGCCTCCGCTCCCGCCTCCCGACCGAGCCGCTCCTCCAGCGACTCGATCCGGTGTTCGAGCTCGTTGACGCGCTCCTCGGCTCGCTGGCGGTCGGCGACCGCCTCCGAGCGGCGCTCCTCCTCGGCCTCGGCGCGGCGTTCGAGGTGGTGCTTCTCCTCTTCCAGCTCCTCGATCCGCTCTTTCAGCTCGGCGCGCCCGAGCAGCCTGTCGATCATACCCGAACGGCGACCCCCGGCGACCTAAAAGGTGCGTCTGTGGCGGGAGTAGTCACGGAATAATTTATAAACAACTGCGGTGGCGCGCGCCTCCGAGCGCCCGGAGGGTGCGAA
>NZ_JAODIX010000005.1:0-15904 GCF_026586675.1 Halorubrum yunnanense | reverse complement strand
GAGGCGCGGTTGCGGTGCTGTGCGGGTGGGATTCAAAGGGGCAGTCGCGAGGACGAAGGCGCGCGACGTAAGGACCGCAAGGAGCGAGCAACGCGAGCGACTGAGGACCGCAACGAGCGCACCGAGTCCTCGCGACTGGGGCTTTGGAGGAGATCGCCATCGATCTACAGTTAATCATTTATAAATGAGTGGCTGGGGCTTTGGAGGTGTTCGCCGCCGATCCGTATTCGATTACTTATAAGCGAGCGGCTGGGGCTTCAGATCTGTTCCCCACCGATCCGCTGTTAGCTATTTAAAACGTATAAACGGCACCGACACGGAAAACCAACTCCGTATTCTCGTATCACGCGTTCGCGAACGGCTCCCAACCCTCCCAGCGGAGCAGCGTCTCCGCCCGGTCCGCGTCCGCCAGCAGCACGTTCTTCCGGTCCGGGAGCGTCTCGTCCGCGAGTTCCTGGGGCAGCGCGAGCGTCCCGCTCGGCACGTCCTCGTCCCCGGCGACCGGGATGTGGCCGCCGCCGACCTTCATGACGAGGGGCGCGTCGAGCCGCTCGACGCCCTCGCCGTCCGCGTACAGCTGCTCGTTGACGTGCTCGTGGTCGGCCCGCTGGATGACGGCGCGGTCGCCGCCGTGGGGCTCGACGTACAGTTCCCCCAGGTAGTATCCGCTTGAGAATCGCTCGAACATGCTATGCATGATATCCTCTAACATGGCACTATATAAGCGTTGCCCGGCCCGCGGTCGAACCTGAGAATCGGCAATTCCGCGAATCTCGCCTCTTCGCGGCGTCGCTACTCCCCGTCGGACCGCCGCGCGACCTCGTGGCGACCGAACCCGTACCGCAGCCGGTTCGCGAGCCGCCGCGAGAAGCGGCCCTCGTTCCGCGAGTCGAACCGCTCCGCGAGCGCCTGATAGATGAGCGGTACCGGCACCTCCTGTTCGAGCGCCTCCCGGACGGTCCACGTGCCCGTCGACCCGCCAGCGACGTGGTCGGCGACGTCGCTCAGGTCGGAGCCCTCCTCGCGGAACGCCTCCTCGCACAGCTCGAGGAGCCACGACCGGATCACGGCGCCGTTGTTCCACGTGCGCGCCACGGTCTCCATGTCGAGGTCGTACCGCCCCTCGGTGAGCAGCTCGAACCCCTCGCCGTACGCCTGCATCAGCGCGTACTCCACGCCGTTGTGGACCATCTTTACGTAGTGGCCACCCCCCGACTCGCCCATCCGGTCGTGGCCGGCCGGGCCGGTCGCGACCGCGTCGAAGACGGGCACCATCGCCTCGTAGGCCCACGCCGGGCCGCCGACCATCAGCGAGAAGCCCTCCTCGGCGCTCGCCGGACCGCCAGAGGTGCCGCAGTCGAGGTAGGCGGCGTCCGTCTCCTCGGCGCGCCGGACCGACTCCTGGAACTGCGAGTTCCCCCCGTCGACGACGACGTCGTCGGCGTCGAGGTGCGGCTCCAGGTCGGCGAGGGTGGCGTCGACCGGGTCGCCGGCGGGCACCATGAGCCAGATCCGCTTGCCGCCTCCGCCACCGCCGTTCAAGCGCTCGCAGAGGTCTCCGACGGAGTTCGCGGGCTCCGCGCCGTTCTCCGCCGCGGTCGCCGTCGCCTCCGCCGAGAGGTCGAAGACGACCACGTCGTGGCCCGCGTCCATCGATCGGTTCGCGACGATCTGTCCCATCCGTCCGAGTCCGATGACGCCGAGTTCCATGCGGGAGGGGTGGCGACCGCCCGCCGTAGTGGTTCCGGTTCGGTCGGGGCGGAGGTCGTCCGTCGATCCCGGTCAAGCGGCCGCGGGCCCCGGACGTTCACTTAACCCCGAAACAAATGAAGAGACAGCAGGAGGGATCGGGGCGACGTAGCACGTGTATGTATGTCTCGAGACGACAGTAGGACGGCGGCCCCGAGGTGGGAACGATGAGTCGGACGCGGCTGCGCCTCGACCTCCCGGACGGCTCTTGGCTCGGCGAGGTCTCGCGGTCCTCTCCGGAGACGACGCTCCGCGTGACCGGGACAGTGACCGCGGACGAGGGCGACGTCACCGCGCTGACGGCGGCGGGAGTCGGCCGCGCCGCCGCCGTCGACGCGCTCCGCGACCGCGGCGACGTGGACCGGGTCGAAGTCGTCGAACGGGGGAGGAGCGAGACGGTTGCCCGCGTCGCCGCCCCCGCGCCGTCCTACGTCGCGGCCGCGCGACGCGCCGGCGTTCCCGTCGAGGGCCCGGTCGAGGTCGCGGACGGGCGGGCGACGCTGGTCGTGGTCGACGACCGCGAGCGGCTCTCCGCGTTCGGCCGCCGGCTCGCGACCGCGGGCGCCACGGTGGAATCGGCCGGGGGAAACGAGCCGGAGCCGATCCTCACCGAGGCCCAGGGCGAGCTCGTCCGGGCCGCGATCGAGGCGGGGTACTACGACACGCCGCGGGAGTGTACCCTCACCGAACTCGCCGCCGACCGCGACATCGCGAAGTCGACCTGCAGCGAGACGCTTCACCGCGCCGAAGGACAGGTGTTGCGCCGGTTCGTCGAGCGGGAGGAGCCGTTCGAGGCCGACGGTTCCGAGACCGAGTCCCCGCCCGCGGTCTCGCCCTCGTCGGTCGACGAGCCGGACGACGGCGTCGACGGCGACGCGCCGCACAGCCCCGATCGGACCGGCGTGACGGCCAGGAGGCCGTAGCCGATCGGGGCACGGACTCGTCCCCCGAGCCGCCCTACTCCCCGTCGAGCGCCTGCCACGAGAGCCGCGGGTTCCGCGCGGCGGAGACCTGGTCGATCCGGCTCGCGGCGGTCCGGCCGGGGGCCGCGTCGAGCGCCTCGTCGGTGTCGGCGTACGCGAGATTAAACGCCTCGGCGAGGTCGTCGAGCGAGGACTGCCCCTCGATCTCGGTCGGCTCCGTCAGCATCGCCTCGGGCACCATCTCGGGCCACTTCGTCGTCGGCGGGTGGACGCCGAAGTCGAGCATGCGCTTCGCGACGTCGGCGGCGTCGCGCTCGCCCGCCGTCGCCGCGAACTCGTGGTGGAAGGGCCCGTGCGGCACGTCGAGATCGATCCGTTCGGCGAGGTAGTTCGCGTTCAACACGGCTTTCGCGGCGGCGTCCGAGAGCCCCTCGTCGCCCAGGCGAGCGATGTACGCGTACGCCTTGACGAGGACGAGCCAGTTGCCGGTGAACCCGTGGACCTTCCCGATGGTGTGGTCGGGCTCGAAGCGCTCGTACCCGCTGACGTTCTCGTTCTCGCGGACCTGCGGGGCCGGGAGGAACTCCGCCAGTTCGTCGACGACGCCGACCGGGCCGGCGCCGGGGCCCCCGCCCCCGTGCGGGGTCGCGAACGTCTTGTGGACATTGTAATGCATCACGTCGAACCCCATGTCGCCCGGGCGGCCGCGGCCGAGCAGAGCGTTGAGGTTCGCCCCGTCGTAGTAGAGCAGCCCGCCCGCGTCGTGGACGATGTCGGCGATCTCCGTGATGTCGCGCTCGAAGAGCCCGACCGTGTTCGGGTTCGTGAGCATGAGCGCGGCCGTGTCGTCGCCGACGGCCGCCTCCAGCGCCTCGACGTCGACACGGCCGTCGTCACCGGAGGGGAGCTCAACCACGTCGTAGCCGGCGGTCGCGGCGGTCGCGAAGTTCGTCCCGTGGGCGGAGGCCGGGATCACGACCTCGGACCGGTCGTTGCCGTGGTGCTCGTGGTACGCCTTCGTGACGAGGATCCCCGTGAGCTCGCCGGCCGCGCCCGCCGGCGGCTGGAGGGTCACGGCGTCCATCCCGCCGATCTCGGCGAGGAACTCCTGGAGGCGGTACTGGAGCTCCAGGTTCCCCTGCGTCGACCGCTCGGAGCGGTCCGGGTGGACCGCCGCGTTCGGGTCGGCGGCGACGTCCTCGGTGAACTTGGGGTTGTACTTCATCGTGCAGCTCCCGAGGGGGTACGGCCCGGCGTCGATCGCCCAGTTCATCTGCGAGAGGCGGGTGTAGTGGCGGGCGATCTCCGGCTCGGAGGGCGCGGGGAGCGTGAGTTCGTCGCGCGTCAGGTCGTCCGGGAGCGGCGACTCGTCGGTCACGTCGACCGTCTCCTCGCCCTTCTCCGAGAGGAGCGGCTCCCGGACCTCCTCGCCGTCGCGCTCGTAGTTAGCCTGGTCGTGGATCACTCAGATCACCTCGTCGAACGCTGCGACCAGCTCGTCGGTCCGGTCCGCGTTCAGGTCGGTGACGCACACCTGCAGGAGGTGCTCGCCGACGACGTGGACGGCGAACCCCTCGGCCTCTAAGTCCTCGCCGATCGGCGCTGCCGGCTGGTCGACGCGGACGGCGAACTCCCGGACGTGGTGGCGGTCATGGACCGGTGCGGTCGCTCCCCGCACCTCGTCGAGCCGGTCGGCGAGCGCGGCCGCCTCGCGGACGCAGTCGTTCGCGAGGTCGACGAGGCCGGCCGGCCCAAGGGTCGCCGCGTGGATCGCGGCGCGGAGCGCGACCCACGCCTGGTTCGTGCAGATGTTCGAAGTCGCGCGCTCCTTGCGGATGTGCTGTTCGCGGGTCTGAAGCGTGAGCGTGAACGCGCGGTCGCCGTCGGCGTCCTCGCTCGCGCCGACGAGCCGTCCCGGCACCTGCCTGAGGAACTCGTCGCTGCAGGCGAAGATCCCGAGGCCCATCCCGTAGGCGGTCGGGAGTCCGAGCGCGCTCGCCTCGCCGACGACGACGTCGGCGCCGACGCTCGCTGGCTCCTCCAAGACCGCAAGCGAGACTACGTCGGACCCGAGGACGAACAGCGCGTCGCCGTCGGCAGCGACGTCGCCGACCGCCTCGAGACGCTCCTCAACGCAGCCGCGGACCGTCGGGTTCTCGGCGTACACCATGACGACGTCGTCGCCGACGCGGTCGGCGAGCGCGTCGACGTCGGCGTTGCCGTCGGTCGTCGGGTACGACTCGACGGTCAGGTCGGCGCCGTCGCAGTAGTTCTCCAGGACCGCTCGCTTCCCCTCGCGGAGCTGTCCGGGGACGAGGACGACGTCGCCCGAGGTCGACCGGACGCGGTCCGCGAGCGTCGCGGCCTCGCCGAGCGCGGTCGCAGCGTCGTACATCGAGCAGTTCGCGACCGGGAGCCCGGTCAGCTCCACGAGCAGCGACTGGTACTCGAACAGCGCCTGGAGGAACCCCTGCGAGATCTCCGGCTGGTACTGGGTGTAGCTCGTGAGGAACTCGGCGCGGTCGGAGAGGTGGTCGACGACGCTCGGCACGTAGTGGCCGTAGTGGCCGCGCCCGAGGAACTCGGTCAGGTCGTCGTTCCGGCCGAAGATCCGCGAGCACTCCGCGCGGATCTCTCGCTCCGTCCGCGGTTCGATCCCGAGCTCGCCGTCGAAGGCGACGTCGGGGGGGATGTCGAACAGCGCCTCCTCGTCGTCGACGCCGACCGCCGAGAGCATCGCCGCGGTCTCGTCGTCCGTGTGCGGCGCGTAGGGCGTTCCGCTCATTGGTTCGCTCCCGCGCGTCGGCTCGTTCCCGCGCGTCCGCAGTCGCTCTGTCGTCCGGTTCCGGGTCGTCCGTCGAAGGCTGGCGTGGTCATGGTGGTGTGTCCGCTCGTGGGTCCCGCGTCCGGGACCGGTTCGTTACGTGCTCCGCGCGTCGTCCGTCACGCGATCTGCGCGTCGTCGGTCGTCACGCGATCTGCGCGTCGTACTCGTCGGCGTCGAGGAGCGCCTCGGCGTCGCCGCCCTCGGTCGGGTCGACCTCGAGCATCCACCCGTCGCCGTACGGGTCCTCGTTGACCAGCTCCGGCCGGTCGAACAGCGCCTCGTTGACGGCGACGACCTCGCCCGAAACGGGGGCGTACAGGTCGGAGACGGCCTTGATCGATTCGACGACGCCGAACGGCTCGTCGGCGGCGACGTCGTCGCCGACCTCGGGGAGCTCGACGAAGACGACGTCGCCGAGTTCGTCCTGCGCGAAGTCGGAGACGCCGACGCGGACGGTGTCGCCGCCGCTCGTGGTCCACTCGTGCGATTCCAGGTACCGTAACTCGTCGGGCACTTCGAAGCTCATTGGTGAAAGGGGCCGTCGTGGGACACTCGGTCCGGCGGGCGTGGGCCGGCCGTCGCACGCCGCTTGGCCGGGCGGGCCCGCCGGACCCGTCCGTGCCGGTCGTCGACCGGCGGAATTCGCCGTCGAGAGGCAGTCCACGACACGTGTGGCTCACCCTTCCGGCGACGGGGAAATAAAAGGTATGTTCGCGGCCACCGCGGCGCCGGCCCGGCGGTCACGACCAGCGGTCGAGCCCGGTCTGGACCTGCGACTCCTCGATCCGCTCGAACCCGCGCTCGACCTCGTCGGCCGCGACGCCCCACTCGTCGACGACGTACGCGCGGGCGGCCGCCACGTCGGGGTTCACGTCGACGTCGACGTCGACGTCGGTCGCCGGCGGGTCCGCGAACAGCTCGCGGATCTCGTCGGCGTTCGGGATCTCGGCGCCCCGGGCGTCGAGGGCGCCCCACAGGTCGCCGTGCTCTTTCACCGCCTTCACCGCGGTCTTCGGTCCGACGCCGTGGACGCCCTCGTTGAAATCGGTCCCGCACAGCATCGCGACGTCGATCAGCCCCCGCCGGTCCAGCCCGAGCTCGTCGATCGTCGCCGCGAGGTCCATCAGCTCCGGGTCCCCCTTGCTGGTGAGCTGTCGGAGCGTCGTCGGGGCGCCGAACAGCAGAGTGTCGTAGTCCTCGCTGCCGGCGTGGTCGACCGTCCCGGTCGACGCCATGTGGGCGCACTGCGCCTCCCCCTCGGCCGGGGCCTCGACGATCGGCACGTCGAGCAGGCGAAGCAACTCCCGAGTGGTCTCCTGGATCGCGTCGGTGAGCCGCTGGGTGCGGGCCTCGAGCCGGGCGGCCTCCACGGCGTCGCCGCGCTCCTCGGCCGCGGCCCGTTTCGCCTCCGCCCGCTCGCGCTTCTCGCGCCGATCTGCGACCTCGTCGGCTTTTAAATCCGTCACCGCTCCGTCGAACACCATCACGGGGATCAGGTCGTGTTCGAAGAACTTCGGGAGCCCCTGCACGACGCCGATCAGGTTCGCGACCTCGACGCCGTCGGCGGTGGTGTACGCCTCGTCGGACGTCCACTTGACTGTCGTCGTGAGGTACCGGTACAGCCAGTTGTGCGCGTCGACGGCGACGACGCTCCCCTCGATCTCCTCGAAGGCGACGTCCCGGATCGCCGCGAGGTCGCGTAGGTCCGCGTTTCCCATGCCTCGATCTCTCGGCGTCGCGGCTCTTAAACCATCGACTCGCGGGCGGTGGCCCGTCACGGCGAGCGCCCCGCCGGGCCGCCTCCCCGCGCTGCCGGCTTGTGGGGCGTTTATGTGCCTCAGCCGACTACGATTCGGTAGCGAATGGTCTCGCCGTTCGAGGTGTTGGACGTCGACGAGGACGCAGACGAGGCCGCGGTCGAGCGCGCCTACCGAGACCGGGTGAAGGAAGCCCACCCGGATCAGGGCGGAACGGTCGAGGAGTTCCAGCTCGTCAGGCGCGCCTACCGCGAGATCGACGAGCGGGGCCGAAACGGCGGCGTCGACGCCGCCGACGTCGATCTGAGCGACGAGGAGGGCGACGCCGCCGAGGTGGAGCCGGTGCGCGTCGAGTTCCTCGACTACGACGCCCTCGCAGACTACGGGTGGTCGCTCGACGACGACGACCTGTTCCGGAAGGCGTCGCACGCCCACCTCGGCGCGAGCGAACACGGGCGTCTGCTCGTCCGGCCGGACGAGAGCCTGCTGGAGGCGGCCGAGAACCGCGGGTTCGGCTGGCCGTTCTCCTGTCGCGGCGGCGCCTGCGCGAACTGCGCGGTGTACCTCGTCGAGGGCGAGCTCTCCCAGCCGGCCAACCACGTCATGCCCGACGACCTCACGGAGCGAGGGTTCCGGCTCTCGTGTAACGGCTACCCGGTGAGCGACGAGCTGAAGGTCGTCTTCAACGTGAAACACCTCGCCGAGCTCGACGACCTCATCCTCCCGCCGGGACCGTTCACTCGGCGATAGTCGGGCCCGTAACCGTCGCCGCATTTATAAGAGAAACCTCAATCACGGCTATTTATTACTCTGTCAGTACACCGTTAGCTGAATGTAGGCGCTAAGTCCCACCCTCAACGGAGCGACCGAAGGGAGCGGAGTAGGATGGCGATATAGCGCCGTCATCGCCTACTCACACAGCGATACGGTTGCAGGCCCACAGGCCCACGCAAGCATTTATATTGTCGACCGCTGAACAAACGACCAAGATGGGCGTTCCGACCCGTTGGCTTCGACTCACTCGCTGTTCCGTTCGGAACGGCTCGTTCCTTGCGAAGCTGACGGACACGGACAGCGTTCAAACGCGACAAGAAGCGTGCGTTGTCCCACGGAATAGTCCCGTCGAGCAATTCGGAGTGGGACACTCCGAATCAACGTCCCCAGAAATCGAAGATTTCTGGTGTGCGAACAAATCGCACAGCAATTCGTTAACGCCTGTGGAGACTGCGCTCCCTACGGGAACCACTCCGGTTCCTGCAAAGTGCGTCATGGAAGCAGGAAGCCCCACCCCCAGCGAGCGCATCAGCGCGAGCAGGGTGGGGTAGTTCACGTGAGTCCATCAGATGAAAACTGGTGTCGTATCGAGGTCGCCGTCAGCAAAACATAAGCCTGCGTCAGCCATCTATTCAACCCCAGTAGTTGAGTTGGCTCAAGGGTATGGCCTATGAGGCGCAGACGGACACTCAGACATACCACGCCTCAGGTTGAAGATACGGCGGACTACTCACAAGTCACAGCCAAGACCGCTGTTGTTTCGGTTGAATTACTTTTAAGTGGACAGAAACGACCCGCTGTCCAGCAAAGAAATCCTAACGCTCCAGCGCGAGGACGGTGTCACCGCTTGTATAGGGAAACGCACAGCGACGATTGCGTTGTCTCGATCAGATGATTCCGCCTAACCCGACACCGGATGAACTGCTCACACCGGCGCTCACTGATCCGGAGTCATTTGACGCCGCACGAACTACTCGACTAGTCGCGCAGTTGGGGCATGACGACCACGAGATTCGGCGCGCCGCATCATGGGCGACCCGGTTCGTTATCGTGGAGACGCCATCGCTTGCAGACCACTGTACCGGGCAATTCCGTCGGGTACTCCGTGATGCCGACGCTCAGTCGGACGTCCTCCGGACGCTTTCGGTCATCGGCGAATACAACCCCGAGGCCGTTACTGAGATTATTAACGGAGCGATCGAAGAAGAAACAATCGATCAGCTCGTCGGACGTTATATCGTTGCCGGCTACCGGCCGCCGGAGTTCGGATCCGATGGGACGGTCATCAGTGACGAGGGAGATGAAACGGATCCAGAAGTCGAGGCAATCGATACAGAAGCGGATAAAGGGCTTCATGAACCCGACGACCGGGAGTCTGGCTCCGGCGTGGAGCCGGATAGCCCGATCGGTCGTCCACCTTCCGATCCACCGTCGAAGCCACCGCGGCTCGATCGATCGCTGACCGCGTACGAACCGGTCGTGTCGGAGACAAAAATTGGAGGGGGATTAGATGTCGTAGTCCAGGTCTCCGTAGACGGTCGAGAATTTACCGGGACTCGACGTAGATCAGAAGCGATCGATGGTGCCGACTATGACGCGTTCCGGAGTGCTGTGAACCGATGGTGTCGGATCGACGACCACGATACAGTCGCCACCGTTATCGATCATGGCACTAGGCCGACACCGTGGCTCATTACCGAGCGGAGCGTCACCGGATCACTCGCAGACCGGAACACGCCGCTATCGCCGCCGGAAGCGCGGTGGGTGTTGTGCCGGATCGCCGACGCGCTCTCGTACGCACACGCCACCGGGGTCTTACACGGTGGCCTTCACCCGGGCGCAGTCACGTTTGTGGAAGCCGTCGAAGAGGCCGACACGTGGAAGTACCCTCGGATTGACGACTGGCAGCTCGGCAATTTGTTCAGCTCGACGGATTCTCACACCAGCGTTCCGCGTCGGTACGCCGCGCCGGAACACGTCTCGCCCGACCGGTTTGGAGGTGTCGACACCGCGAGCGATATGTACGGGGCTGGAGCCATCGGATATGAGTTGCTAACCGGCCGCCCACCGGCCCGTGATAGCGGGGAGATCCGCCCTGTGACAGCAGTCGCTCCCGACGTGCCTGAAGAACTGTCGACGACCCTGATAAAGTGCCTCAGGACGGCAAAAATGGAACGATACGCGTCTGCTGCGGCGCTCAAACGCGACTTAGTGGCGGCGGGAGACAGATGAGCGATACGGGTCTCGTGGGCGTGATTAGCTCTGTGGCTAGCGTTTCTGGGTTCCAAAACGTGATAGGCGCTGTATCTGGACTTGCAACCACGTCGCCCGGTGTCTCTGGGACCGGAGTCACCCGGTTCGTTGCGGCGGTACTCGTGTTAGTCGCCTGTCTCGGGACAACATGGTATGCGCTCGCAAACGCGAGACACGAGACACACGACACGCTCGTGTGGCGGTATGTCGCCCTGTCGACGACAGTCGGCGGCGTCTACGCAGTGCTGCTGATTACTGAGCTGGTTACGCCGAACGCCGGAACGGTAGTTAGGGCGTTCAGGCTGCTCGCACAACTATTCTTCGTGGTATTCCTTGCGTTGTCGCTACGGGAACTGTACTACGCACAACCGGTGACTCCTAACGAAGGCGACCGGTTATCCCTCTCAACAGCACGCCGGATCGAAACCGGGTTTATTTTACTTATACTGGTACAGTTCCCAGTTGTTGTCCTGATCGCCCCGACAGGAATCGGACAGGCGATCCTCGGACTCGCAGCTGCCGCGTTTACGATTTATGGTGTTTCGTTCGGGCAGGCGATCCGTACCCGTCGACTCACCCACGGTACTGTGCTCGATGTCACTGTCACGTACACAATTGCCGTCATCCTCAGCGTTGGCGCAGTGGCTATTACCCAAAGCGCGGTCGTCCTTGCAGCTCCTCAATCCGCTGTCGACGGGGCTGTCAACGTGCTCTTAGTCATGGTCGGAACGTTTCTCATCAGCCTGATAATTCGCCTGAAACGCAGCGCAGATGCGGCCAGTGGGGCGGCTGGCTGAGGCGGGCAACAGCTACTGGCACTGTCGGCGTCGAACACCGCAACAGTGGCTGGGTCGGTAGTGCCGAATTCGGCTTCGTACTCCGTCCGTCGTTGTTCAAGCGCTTCGACACGGTCGATGATCGCATCGATAGAAAGGTCGGTGGCGATCCGACTCGCCTCTTGCCATTCGAGATAGGCTTTATATCGCTCGTACGTGGCCGGGCGACTGTCACGACCAGCGCGGGCGATACCCATCTCCGCGAGGCGATCGAGGTGCTTTTTTGCTGCGTTCGGAGAGCAGTTTGCGAGCTCTGCGACCCCCGTGTACGTCGTCGGTGACGTGAGACCGAGGACCACATCGCAGACGCGGCCGAACGTATCGGTTCCGTCCTGCCACCGTGGAGTCCCCGTCGCTGGATCAGGACCCGGATCGAACTCGCTCATGGAAGCTTCTACGGAAGGTGTGTCAATATATTTTGTATCGATCAAATATCTGTGAGTCTGGTGTGAGATGCGTTCCCCCGCCACTCGGACAGGACACGCCGGTCGTTATGTCGACTCCCGCTGTCTCTCCGCGGCAGACGGATCACATGTCGGTATCCGCCAGCGCAACTGATGTATCAGATACACGCAACGGTCGGTTTATTATCCCCGATTTGTAATCATGCGTAATGACAGTGTTCACCGTCGACCAGCGCGATTACGCTGCGCGTGCAGAGGCGGTCGCTGAGGAGTTCACGGACGACGCGTACACGTGGGAGGGATCGGTGCCGTGGGAGAACCTCCAACGACTGGCCGAGAAGGACCTTTACTGTCCATCCATCTCAGAGGAATACGGCGGGCAGGGACGGTCTGACTTGGCGGCCCTGCTGCTGATCGAGGCGGTCGGCCGCGCGTGTCCGGACACCGGGTGGTTCACCTACATGCAAAGCATGGTCGGGCCGCGAGCAATCGACCTGTTCGGATCCGAGGCCGTGAAGTCCGAGTACCTGCCGGCAGTGACCGCTGGCGAGAGCTTCGTCTCCATCGCGATCTCCGAGCCCCAGGCGGGATCGGACGTGAATAACATGTCGACGACCGTCACCGAAGAAGACGGAACACTGGTGTGTAACGGAGAGAAAACATGGGTCGGCGGTGTTCCCTTCGGGGATGCGGCAGTCACGTGGGTCCGGTTTCCGGAGGGGCTCGGCTCGGTCGTGATCCCGTACGATGACGACGGCGTCGAGATTGAAGAGGTGTACACGAATATGGCCGGCTACGCGCAGACCCGGTTCAGCATCAACGACGTCGTGATTCCGGACGACCACGTCCTCACTCGCGGAAAAGACGCGTTCAAGCGCCAGCTGATCTCGCTCAATTGGGAGCGGCTCGGTAGCTCGGCACTCACCGTTGCTTGGGCCGCGACGGCACTCGATCGCGCCTTAGCGTACGCGAGCGAGCGCGAGCAGTTCGAACAGAAGCTTGATGAGTTCCAAGGGATCGAATGGAAGATCGCAGAGATGTATCGGAACGTCGAGACGGCTGCGTCCCTTATTTACGGCTGTGCCGCCGGCGCGCAGGGGCACGAGGAGCCTCCGTCTCGCCTCCGCACCTCGACCGCCAAGCTTCACTGTTCGCAAATCGCCGAAGAAGTCGTCAGCGAAGCCGTTCAGGTTGTCGGTGCCCGAGCGTACCAGCAAGGTCACCCGCTCGAGTATCTCTACCGGTTCGCACGGAGCCGCCGAATCGCCGCCGGCACTGACGAGATGCAGCTGAATACCATCGCTCGTGCGCTGAAAGCCGATGGTCTGCCGGCGGTGTCCGAACGGTAGGCGTCGTTCCGCCGGCTCCCGGCTCAGTCCTCGGTCGGTCGATCGTATTCTGGCTCCCGATTGTCGTTGAACGCCGCCACTGCCTCGGTGTGTTCCGGATCGACGACGCACTCCCACTGGAAGGCCGCCGCTTCTCGACAGTACTCGTCAAAACTCCGCTGCGGATCGATGAGTCGGTTAGTGTGTTGCACCGCCGTCGCAGGCTTATCGCGAATCTCCGCGGCAAGCTCGCCCGCCGCCTCAAGTGCGTCGTCGGCCAACTCGACGGCGAGCCCGATATCAACCGCATCCCCGGGGGTGATATCTCGTCCTGTCAGGAGATATTCGCGGGCCTTCGACTCCCCGACGAGCCGCGGTAGGAGCCACGCGCCGCCGTCACCGGGAACGAGTCCGACGTTGACGAACCCCTCGCGCATGACGCCGCCTTCGCCGACGACGCGCAGGTCACACGCCAGCGCGAAATCGCAACCCGCGCCGATGGCCGGGCCGTTAACCGCCGCGACAGACGGCGTCGCCATCGTCCGGAGCTTCCAGACAAACTGCTGGATCAGCCAGAGGAACGCGCCGTACTCCTCCGGCGATTGTGTGTCCCAGTTCGGCATGTCGGTCGTATCGGCACCCGAGCAAAACCCCGCCCCCGAACCCGTCAGTACCACGGCGTACACGTTGTCGTCCGCCTCTGCGGTCCGAGCGGCTTCGTTAAGTTCGAGGATCGTATCGCGTGTGAACGCATTGTACACGTCCGGGCGCTCAATCGTGATCGTCGCGATCCCGCCGGTCACCGCGTAGCTGATATCGTCGTATCTGGTCATGAGTTCAGGTCTCCCGACTTCGGACAAATAGGTATGGGTCGCGGACAAGATCACTCGCTGTTCGGATATTACTAACCGGACCAGTCACGCGATCTCGTCAACAACGAGTTCGCGGCATCGTTTGCCCGCAATAAAGACGAATCCATTTCCCCTGTGACGGCGAATGAACGGTATGGCACAGGCACGACTCAACGTTGATCTCCCGGATGGACCGTGGGTTGGTGAGATCTCTCGGGCGTTCCCGGAGGCGCGGATCCAGGTACTTACTGCGACCCCCGGAGACGGTGCGGGGTTCGCGCTCGTGAAGATCACCGCTGGCGACATCGACGGGATTCTGGACGCGATAGACGCTCACGACACGATCGAGGAAGTGTCGGTAATGGCGTTGAGCGAGGGGGTCGTCACCGTTCAGGTTGAGGCGCGCGCACCGCTGTTGATGGCGGCCGCACAGCAAGCTGGCATCCCGATCGAGATGCCCGTCGAGATAGAGGACGGAGTGGCTCGGATCGATGTCACTGGCGCCCACGAGCGCGTTGCCGACTTCGGGAATATGCTCCAAGCCGTCGGCGCGGAGTTTGACGTCAAGTACGTTCAGCAACGAGTGAATCCGGGTGAATCGCTCACTGAACGGCAGCGAGAAGTGTTGTTCGAAGCGGTCGAACGCGGCTACTACGACGTACCACGTACCTGTACGCTAACGGAGGTCGCTGAACACGTCGGAATCGCGAAATCCACGTGCAGCGAGACCCTCCAACGCGTCGAACGAACAATCGTCCGGGAATTCGTCGACGATCTCCCCCGAAATCCGATCGAGGTCGGCCCCAGTGTGGGAACCGATACGTAAGTCGACGGTATCACCAATTTGTGGCAAGCTGGGGCCGATTGGGACTACTCCTGCGACATCTGACCGGATCCTCTGGGAGGCGAGACTTGACCTCCTCCCCGTGGTAAACGACGGGGCTTCCCACGGTACCGTACCGCCGGGTTGGGATATTTGCTGGTTGACGACTCGTCGGCATGACGAGCCGATGGCGTTCACGAGAACGCTGTTCTCGTGCAGCCCATCAGAAGTCGAAGATTTCTGAGGACGGGGCCACACCGCCGTTACTCCTCTCCCTCGGCAGGGGGACTCGGAGGTATCTTGACCGAGACACCACAGCGGTTCGAGAGGGTGTCTCAAACGGTCTGATTCTCGGAGTCCCGATATTGTGCAGTTAGGTAGCGGTGAAACCGCCTCGGTGTTCGTCATGCCACCACGTGACGCTACATAAATATCCGCATCAGCGTCAGAACGTGGTCTGTAGAGGACTTGTCCGATTCACTCCCGCCGTAAACGGCGGGATTCGCTCCTCGAAGAAAGATAGGTTTCACCGCGTGAACGCGGTCGTGGATCTGTGAGCTCGCCCAGATTGTACTGGTGTGTGTCGTCTCCTACATCCACCGCCTTTTCAAACAGTAACTGTTCAACTTTCACAGCGATTCAACACGGTCTCAGAGATTATTTCTGAGAACATGTTCGGCGTTAAACGACGTAATCGCCAGTTGGTGGGGACCTGATTGTGGTTATATCTCGCTTGGGGTCGAACCTGCAGATAGAGAAGTGACTGAATATGACAGACACCACTGTTCCAACAACCACACGCCGCCGTGTGCTTCAAGCACTGGGCGTCGGTGGAACCGCCGCACTCGCGGGTTGTGACGCTCCTACCGCAGAGAACCAAGGTACAACGCCAACTCCCCCATCTATGAACCCCGCAAAAGAAACGGACGTGGATCGTATCGCTGCAAACCCGACCGATATCCCCGACCCCATCAGCCGATCCCAACCGAAAACGGTTAGCGAACACATGACGACGAAAGAGCTCGTCGCCGAAGTCGAACCGGGCGTGACGCACACGTACATGACGTTTGACGGGCAGATTCCGGGACCGATGGTTCGAGTTCGGCAAGGCGACACTGTCGAATTCACTATCACTAACGACGAGTCGAACTCGATGCCGCACAACATCGACCTGCACGCTGTTCGAGGGCCTGGAGGAGGCGCCGAAGCCTCGATGGTAGCGCCGGGTGAAACGGCCACGTTCAACTTCAAATGCCTTGTTTTGCCGCCTAGTGACGACGGTCTGGGACGCTCTTACTGTAATATTCCACCAGATTAACCCGGAAATGGACGCCGTCTGGCGATATGGCATCGCTCAGACGGCTTGCTTGGATGTGTCG
>NZ_JAODIX010000049.1:16854-29959 GCF_026586675.1 Halorubrum yunnanense | reverse complement strand
TTCGATTTCCTCGGCTTCACCCTTCTAAACCCGTGATATTGGCTGATAAGATCGCTCTTCAACAGAGCACTCAAAACTGGCTCGAAGCCTTCGCCGTCTACCACAATTCACGCCAAACTTAACGCGACCGGAGAAACCCGCCGGAGACGCCTCCGTCGGTGCGATCGTTTATGAGTGATACCGCGGCCAGCGGGGCGTATGTCCGACCCGAAGCGCGACGGACGCACCGCGAACCGCCGATCGTTCCGCACGGACAGCCGCGCAATCGAGGGATTACCCGTCAGGCTGGTGATCGCCCTCGTCGTCGGCGTCGCCAGCCTCAGCGTGATGATGGGAATGATCGGGGACATCGAGGGCCTCGCCGCGACAGAGGTGGATGCGGAGCCGCAACCGGAGGTGACGACGCCCGGCGAGCAGTCCATCGACGTCTCCGTCATCGATCCCGACGGCGCCCGGGTCGCCGACGCGACGGTGCTCGTCCGCAGCGGGTCGGCGCAGATCGACGGGGTCGCGACGGCAGAGACGAACGAGGAGGGCGTCGCGGCGGTCAACGTCGCGCCCGAGCTCGGACCGAACCAGCCGGACGGCACGCTCACGGTGGAGGTCAAGCCGCCGGCCGAAGGCGACTACGTCGACGAGCGGGAGAACACGGCGGTTCTGGTCGTGGAGGAGTGACGGAGCGGGAGGGCAGAAGGGTCGCCGCGGGGGGCGCAGTCAGAGCCGGTCGTCCCAGTCGATCCACTCCTGCTCCCAGCCGTGCCGCGCGAAGTGCCCCTGTTCGGCTCGCTCCGCGTCCTCGCGGCGGGTGCGATTCCGCTCCACACCGCGTTGCTCCCCGTCGACGAGCATCGGCTGGAGACGGGTCGGACCGGCGGTCTCGACGGTGCGGAACCCGGTCGGGGCGTCATCGTCGTCCGGTTCCGCTCCGGCGTCGGGCGCCGCCTCGATCGCCGCGACGGTCTGGACCGCGTTCCCCCGCGGGTAGACGAGCCGCCCGCCGTCGGCGAGCTGCTCTCTGAGAGCACGTGGGGGTTCGAGGACTGCCGTCTCCAGGAGGATCCGGTCGTAGGGCGCGTACTCCGGCAGCCCGTTGGCGCCGTCTCGGCGGTCGACGAGGACGGCGTCGTAGCCCGCCGCAGAGAGGTTCGAGCGCGCTATCGAGACGGCCTCGCGGTCGATGTCGACCGCGTGAACGTGCCTCGCGCCCGCGATCTCGGCGAGCATCGCCACCGAGTAGCCGACGCCGGCGCCGACCACGAGGACGTCGTCGCCCTCGGCGGCGTCCAGCGCGGTGATCAGGCGGACCGCCGTCGCCGGGGCGAGAACACGGGTCCCGGCCTCGTCGCTCGCGCTGTTCGCGTACGGGGAGTCGTCGACGAACGTTTCTCGCGGAATTCGCTGGAGGGCCGTCAGCACGGCGGCGCCGAGCGGCTCGCCGAGTTCGTGTTCGAGCCCCTCGATCATGTCGGCCCGCAGCGACGCCTCATCCATGGCTGGACTCGGTGCTCGGTCGCCTAAAACCGCTCGTTCGCCGCGGCACCGGGAGCCGTCAGCGCATCGGCACGAACCGGACGCCGCCGTGGTCCTCGCGGTCGACGCCGTCCTCGCGGACCGTCAGGCGCACCAGCCGCTGACCGCCCCGGGCGAGGAGTCCGTCGTCTTCGACCGGGGCGACGATCCGGCCGCCGGTCCGGACCTGATCGACGATCGGGTCGGGAACGCCACCGGTCGGTGCGCACGCCACGGACGCCGCGTCGAACGGCGCCTCGTCGGGGAACGCCTCGCGGCCGTCACCGGCTCGCACGGTCACCTCGTACCCGAGGCGGTCGAGACGCTCGCGGGCGGCGGCGGCGAGTTCGGGGACGTACTCCGCACTGTAGACGGTTCCCGGCCCGACGAGCTCGACGAGCACGGCGGCGTGGTAGCCGCAGCCGGTGCCGACTTCGAGGACGCGGTCGCCGCGGTCCGGATCGAGGAGGTCTGCCATCACCGCGACCATGTGCGGCGCGCTGATCGTCTGGTCGTGACCGATGGGGAGCGGGCGGTCGGCGTAGGCGCGGGAGCGCCGTTCCTCGGGAACGAACTCGTGTCGCGGCACGGCCTGGATGGCCGACAGCGTGCGCTCGCTCGCGTCGAGGCGCTCGCGGAGTTCGCCGACGAGCCCTCGGCGGGCGGCCGCGAAGTCCGAACGCTCCTCGCGCTCCGGATCGCCCCTGGAGTTCGGTCCGTTCGGGTCGTCCATGCGTAGTTCTAGCAAGGGCACGGTAGAGAAAGTGTCGGCGGCGACGCCGAGAAGCGAGCGCAGTAGAAAACGGGGGGCGCGCCGAACCGCTACTCCACGTCGATCCGGTGGCTTTCGAGGGCGTCGTCGACGTCGATGGTCCGGGCGCCTCGGCCCCACGCCCGATCGACGTCGAACGGGTTGCGGCCGACGAACTGCTCGACCTCGTCGAAGAGGGTGTGTCCGTTCATAGCAATTATCTCGCGGCACGGACGGCGAGGAGATCGAGGCGGGCCCGAGGAGAACCGGTGGCTCAGCTCACGTCGATGCTGTGGCCGCCGCCGCTCTCCGACCGCTTCGGCAGCGTGACGGTGAGAACCCCGTTCTCGTAGGAGGCGGTCGCGCCGTCGCGCTCCACCGGCTCGACGAGCGGGACCCGTCGCGAGACGGACCGCGACCGGCGCTCGTGGCGGTGATACCGCACGTTCGAGTCGCCCGCGTCATCGCTCTCCGCGTCGTCGCCGTCCGCGACTTCGGCCTCGTGCTCCGCCTCGCGGGCCGCCGCGATCGACAGCGACTCCTCGCGCAGCTCGACGTCGATGTCGTCTTCCTCGAAGCCCGGGAGGTCGGCGAGGACCGTGATCGAATCCTCGTCTTCGATCACGTCGACGTCGACGTCTCGAGCGCCGGGGAATTGGGGGCCGCCGGGCGTGTCGAGCGTGCCGCCGAGGTCCTCGAACTCCCGGCCCATCCGTTCGAGCAGTTCCTCGATCTCGTCGAAGGGATCGCGTCGTGTCATACGGGTCAGGATTCGCGGCGGAGCGACTTGAACGTACGGGCGGGGACAGGGCCAACGAGGGCAGGTTCCGAGCGTCCGGCACCGGGAGTTAGAGGAACGGCCGCCAGTAGTACGGACTCACGAACCCCTCGACGAACGCGGCGACGGCGACCAACACCCCGACGCCGATCAACACCCAGAACGCGCCTTCCAGCGCGTCGGCGAACTCGTCGCGGGAGCGGTGCCCGCGGAGGGTCCGCCACGAGACGCTCCCGAGGTGGATCCCGAGGGCCCCGGAGACGAACAGCGCCGGGATCTCGAGGATCCCGTGAGGGACGACGAACGCCGCGAGCGCGACGAGGTTCTCCTCGAGCGCGGCCGTGGCGCCGAGCGCGAACCCGTTGAACGCGACCGACGAGAGCGCCGGCACCGCGAGGGCGACCCCCGAGAGCGACGTCGCGATCGCGACCGACCAGTTGTTGCCGAAGAAGTTGAGCGCCGCCACGGGCGGGATGTGACCGACGAGACGCCCCTCGATAGAGGTCGTGATCGCGCCGACGAACGGGTCGACGGCGAGCCATCCGAGCGCCCCGAACCCGACGCCGACGCCGACGGCGAGCGCGTGCAGGCCCGGCGTCCGGCGGACGAACGCGGTCATCTCGCGCCACCCGCGGCGGACGCCCCCGGACAGCTGCGCGCGGAGGCTCGCCTCGGGCGAGTGGAGGGGGTCGACGGACCCGCGGTGGTCGCCGTAGAGGAGGGTCTTGAGCAGGTCGAGCGCGGGCGCGGCGACGACCGCGCTGACGAGCGCGACTACGGCGCCGCCGCCGAGGAACGCCAGCGCCGAAGCGGCCGAGGAGATCGCGACGAGGACCCCGACAGCGACGACGAGGTACGCGGCGGCGTCCGCCGGGTTCGACCGAACGAACTCGCCCGCCCCCTCCACGGCGGCGATCGCGCCCGCGTCGTCGACGACGACGGCGGCGGGAGCGAACGCGAAGACGGTCCGGACGAGCAGGAGCGCGACGAGTCCGACGAGCAGGACGAGCAGGGCGGCCGCGGCCCCGAGGAACGGGTTGACGACGAACGCGGCGCTGATCGCGATCCCACCGAGGAGGAAGACGGCGAGCCAACAGAGGAGCTCGGCGACGTAGACGCCGAGGAACGTGAGCCAGCGGTCCCGAACGCCGGCGATGCCCGCGGTGAGCCCGCGTTCGCTCCGGAGCCGGGCGACGACGGCGGACATCTGGCCGGCCGAGACCGCGGCGTAGGTCAGGATCGCGATCGTCGCGGTCGCCGCCGTGCCGGCCAGAACGAGGGCGATCGCGGTCGGCGACGTGAGGGGTTCGAGCGCCGGGGCGAGCGACTCGCTCCACGCCCGCAGCGCCTCGGGGTCCTGCGTGTCAGGCGGCGTCAAGTCGAGTCCCGCGAGCGACTCGCGGGCGGTCGCGAGCCGACCCGTGAGCTCGAAGTGGAGGTAGACGCCGGCGAGGGCGGTGAACAGCCCGACCCGAGCGATGACGGGGACCGCCGTTCCGAGGAGGTAGAACGGGATCAGGTCAGCGGGGCGCCGCCGGAGGGTGGAGGCCGTGGCGGTGACGGCGGATGACAGATCCATGCGGAACGGTTGGGTCGTCCGACACTTAACGGTCGCCGTGTCGCGGGTCCGTGCGGCGCGCGGTCGGTCAGCGCGTCCGGAGTCAGTCCGTCGCCGCCTCCTCGGCCTCATCAACCTCGGCGTCGGGCTGGCTACCGCGCGCCGCCATCAACTCCGCGGCCCGTCCGGCCCAGCCGGAGTACCGGAAGCCGGCGATGACAACGAGCGCCATCCACGCGTACGCGAGCGAGACGCCGACGTACGCGCCGGTCGGGCCGAGGCCTGCCGTCCGACCGAGCAGCCACGAGGCACCGAGAAACAGCCCGAACATCCCCGACACCCTCGCGACCAGCGGGATCCGCGTCTCGCTCGCGCCCTGCAGCGAGCCGGAGAGCGCGGAGAAGCACGCGAGCGCGGCCCCGGCGACCCCGTAGACGCGAGCGAACTCGACGGCGTAGCGGATCGTCGGCGCGTCGTCGGTGAACAGGGGGACGAGGCGCGGCGCCGCGGCGACGAGTCCGACGCCGATCGCCCCGACCGTGAGCACGCCGAGCCCGGCGACCGCCCACCCGTTGAACCGGGCCTCGTCCGGGTCGCCGGCGCCGAGTGCCTGCCCGACGAGCACCGAGGCGGCCACGTTGTACCCCCGAGAGAGGGGCCCGGTCACCTGCTGGTAGGCCCGCCGGCCGATCTGGAAGCCGGCGTTGACCGCCTCGCCGAAGCCCAGGAGGAGGGCGTTGAACGGGAACTCGGCGAGCTCCGAGCCGAACCCCTCGGCCACCCGCGGCGCGCTCACGCGGAGGAGCTGGCCGGCGATCGTGAGGTCGCGGGGGCGCGCGAAGTCCGCCTCCGTCCATGGGCCCCAGATCGCGAGACAGAGGAGGCCCGCGGTGAGCACGTTTGCGCCCGCGGTCGCCAGCCCGACGCCGACGACCTCGAGCCGCGGGAGCCCGAACAGCCCGAGCCCGAGCGCGACGGAGCCGGCGATGTTGAGCGTGTTGGCGGCGACGTTGACGTACATCGGCGTCCGGGTGTCCCCCGTCCCCTGCAGCGCGCGGGCGCCGACGAGCGCGACGTGACGGGCTGGCGCGGTCGCGAAGACGATGGCGAGGTACGTCGAGCCGAGAGCGACGACCTCCGGCGCGGTCCCCTCGCCGACCAGCCGCCCGAAGGCGTCGATCGCGAGCTCGCCGAACCGGAGGCCGAAGAGCGCGAACGGGAGCCCGGCGATCGCGCCGATCAGGATCGCCTGCGTCACCGCCTCGTCGCGGTTCCCGGTCGCGTCAGCCCCCGTGTCCTGCGAGGAGAGCGCGATCGCGCCGCCCCCGAGGCCGAGGCCGATCCGGAGCGGGAACCTGGCGTAGAGGTCGGCGAGGCCGACGGCGACGACCGCGGCCGGCGAAAACAGCGCGGTGACGAGCACGTCGGTCGTCCGCATCGCGGTGCGGAACGTCTGTTCGGCCATGACGGGCCACGCGAGCGCGAAGACGCGCCGCCAGACGTCGCGCAGCCGCGGGAGGTCCATGTGTCACGCGAGAGGGCCGTACGCGGCTTTTACGTGTCGGAGGCGGTCGAGGTCGCCGATTGACCGTCCCCCGGCGTCGGCTCCCGGCGCGGGAGCGTGACCTCGAACAGAGCGCCCCCGAGTTCGGAGTCGGCGACCGAGACGCGTCCGCCGTAGGCGTCGACGAGCGCGTCGACGATCTGGAGCCCGCCAACGTCGTTCTCGGCGTCGAAGAGCGCGTCGCGTTTGCCCGGCGGGATCCCGGGACCATCGTCGGCGACGGCGAGGGTGACCGTCTCGGGGCCGACGCGGACGGCGACGCGGACGAGCGCCCCCGGCCCGGCGTGTTCGACGGCGTTTTCGACGAGGTTGTCCACGACCGACCGGAGGCCGTCGGTGGCCTCGACGGGCGCCGGCTCGTCGAGGTCGGCCTCGACGGTGACGTCCCGCGCGCGGTCGACGTCGTCAAGGGCTTCACGCGCCGTGTTCGCGAGGTCCATCGGTCGGAGCGTCGCGTCGCCGAGGAGGGTGTCCGCGATCCCGCTCGTCGCCTCGATCCGGTCGAGCCCCTCCTGTGCCTTGCGGGAGATGACCGCTCGGTGGTCGGGGTCGCCAGCGTCGCCGTCGAGGTCGGCGTACCCCTGGATCGTCGCGAGGTCGTTGCGGAGGTCGTGACGCAGCAGGTGGTTGACGAACGACACCGCCCGGGTCGCCTCCCGGGCGCGGCGGGCCTCCGACGCCTGCCGCACGGCGTAGTACCCGGCGACGGCGCCCGCGAGCGCGCCGGAGTCCGCGGAGACCAAGAGCGGGAACGCCGGCTCGACGAGGGACCGCCCCTCGAAGACGCGGACGAGCAGCGTCGCGCCGAGCCCCGCGAGGGCCGTGACCGAGCCGGCGACCGTCCACAGCGCGACCCGCCACTCCCCGCGACGCGAGAGGCCGGCTCTCGAGAGTCGCCGACCCGCGTAGATCACCGCGAGCGCGAACCCGCCGTCGAGCGCCAGGGCGAGCGCCGGACCGACCGAGCCCGAAACGGTGCCGAGCTCGGTCCAGTGGTGGACCGCCGCCGCGGCGAGGAGCGCGGTCCCGAGTCCGGAGACGACGAGGTGGCCGGGGGGGCGTTGCATGCCCCCACCCAGAGCGGCGGCGATCAAAACCTTTGGGCCGAAGGCGGGGTCGCGTTAAGTTTGGCGTGAATTGTGGTAGACGGCGACGGCTTCGAGCCAATTTTGAGCTGTCTCTAGCGCGATATTGCTGAAACTATTCGCAAACGATGATGTTCGTCGTTCTATTTCTCAAAAGACACGTTCGATAGCATTCCGATTTCCATGTTGAATGACTTGAAATCGATAGCCGTCTTCAGCGAGAACTGATCCGAGATAGTCTGCGTCATCGACGAGAAATTCCACGCTATCGAGCTGATAGCGCCGGTGGAGCTCGGTGAGAAACCATCGCGTCGTCTGTTTATTTGCGGTCGGATAGAGACTCACGTGAAGGATCTCGTTCGTCTGCGGATCAACCGCGCCGTACAGCCAGAACTTCTGGCCGTGGAGGCGGATCATCTTTTCGTCAACCGCGAGTTGATCTTCGGAGACGGTCGAGATCGGCTGTAGTTCGGCCTTATGAACCCAGTTATGGATCGCAACGTGACTCCGCTTGATCCCAAACAGTTCAAGATGCTTACTTACCTCTCGCAATGACATACCGGCCAAGTGACAGCGGATCCCTACTTCAATCGCCCATCGCGGCGTTCGATCTCGCTCCACAAACGACAAGTCGATCCACGCGATACGTTCGCTGAGGCGCTCGGTTTCGGCCATAGACACTCTGAAGTCGAGCGCCTCATCCTCTAACTTAACGCGACGGAAGGCGGCGCCCGAAGCTTCAAGCGTGCGAACTACCCACACGGATTATGGACGTGTTCGTGTACGGGACGCTGACCGAGCCCGACCGCGTCGCCGGGGTGCTGGACTCGTTCGTCTTCGTCGGTCCGGCGACCCTGACGGGGCTCCGTCTCGTCGAGGGGCGGTACCCGACGCTCGCGCCGGGCGGGGAGACCGGCGGTCGGCTCCTCCGAACGGACGAGACGACCGCGCTCGACGAGTACGAGGGCGTCGGAGACGGGTTGTACCACCGGGCGAGCGTCCCCCTCGAAGCGCCGGAGGAGCATCCGGACCGGGCCGCCGTCTACGTGGGCGACCCCGACCGCCTCAACGCGGACGCGGCGTGGCCGGACGGTCCCTCGGGTCCCGACGGTGAGTTCGGCGAGCGAGTCGCGGCGTACCTCGAACGGGCCGACGTGCGGGTGCAGCTGACCCCCGAAAAAAGCGTCTGACAGAGAGATGACAGCGCTGCGGTCCTGCGGTTCCACTTTCGCTCCGCTAGCCCCACCTTTTTGTATTCAGACCGTCTGCGTACAGGTGCACGTCACACGCGTGCATTCCCCCCTTTCACGCACGGCGAGCCGGTCGCTCGCCAATCGCGTTCCCGTTCGACCCGGAGCGCCCGGTCCGTCGCGCGACCGGGACCCGCGAGAGACGAGCCGGACCGGAACCGATTAGCGGTCGGCGCGGCGACGGGGACGCATGCTATCCCTCTCCGACGTCCGCGAGGCGCGCGAGCGCGTCGACGGGGCGGCGCGTCACACGCCCCTGGAGCGGTCGCGGACCTTCTCCGAGATGAGCGGGGCAGACGTCCACCTCAAGCTGGAGAATCTCCAGCGCACCGGCGCGTTCAAGATCCGCGGCGCGATGAACCGGATCGCGACCCTCTCCGAGGCAGAGCGCGAGGCCGGCGTCGTCACCGCGAGCGCGGGGAACCACGCGCAGGGGGTCGCGCTCGCGGCCCAGCGCGCGGGCGTCGACGCCACCGTCGTGATGCCGAAGTTCGCGCCCGTCTCGAAGGTGAAGGCCACCCGCGGGTACGGCGCGAGCGTCAGGCTGGAGGGTGTCGACTACGACGAGGCGCAGGCGTACGCCCACGAGCTGGAGCGCGAGGAGGACCGGACGTACGTGCACGCCTTCAACGACTCGGTGGTGATGGCCGGACAGGGGACGCTCGGCCTGGAGATCGTCGACGACTGTTCCGAGCTCGACACGGTCGTCGTCCCGATCGGCGGCGGCGGCCTCATCTCGGGCGTCGCCGTCGCGGTCAAAGAGCAGCTCCCCGACGTGCGCGTCGTCGGGGTACAGGCCGAGGGCGCGGCGTCGGCCGCCAAGTCCCTGGCGGCGGGCGAGGTCCGCGAGATCGACCGCGTCGACACGATCGCCGACGGGATCGCTACGCGGGCGGTCGGCGAGGAGACCCTCGAGGTCATGGCGGCGTACGTCGACGAGGTCGTCACCGTCGACGACCGCGAGATCGCCTTAGCCCTCACGCTCCTCCTCGAACGCTCGAAGACGCTCGTGGAGGGCGCCGGCGCGGTGTCGCTCGCCGCCGTCCTCTCGGAGGCGTTCGAGTACGACGACGGCGAGACGGTCGTCGCCGCGCTCTGCGGCGGGAACATCGACCTCAACCGCCTCGGCACCGTGATCCGGCGCGGACTGGTCCAGATGGGACGGTACCTCAAGATCACGATCGATTTAAAAGACCGACCGGGCGAACTGGAGCGCGTCTCCAGCATCGTCGCCCGCACCGGCGCGAACGTGTACGCGGTCCACCACGACCGCACCTCGCGCGACGTCGCCGTCAACGCCGCCGAGCTCGAGCTCGAGCTGGAGACCGACGACGCCGAACACGCCGCCGACATCGTCGACGCGCTCGAAGCCGACGGGTACGTGGTCGAGATCGAGTCGTGAAGCGCACAGTGACTGTTTATAAATAAACTGCGGTGGCGCGTGCCGACGAGCGGCCGCCCCTGCCGGCCGCGAGCAGCACGCGCGAGGGACGCGGTGAGCGATGCGGGCGACCGCAGGGAGCCCCGAGCGAACCGCGAGGCTGGGGAGGCGTGAGGCGCGGGTGCTGTGCGGTCGGGTGGGACTCAAAGGGGCAGTCGCGAGGGCGGCGCAGGCGATGTAAGCACCGCAGTGAGTGAGCGAAGCGAACGAGCGAGGAGCACAGCGAGCGTGCGTCGCCCTCGCGGCTGGGGCTTTGGCGGTGTTCACCGCCGACCTGCGAACAACGATTTATAACCGAGCGACTGGGGCTTTGGCGGTGTTCGTTGCCGATTCACACCCGATCATTTATAAGTAAACGGTCGGTCCGCGGTCAACCAGTCGTCAAGCGCCGAAACCGGGACCGAACGCTATTTTATGAGGTGCCGCAGGATGTCCCGAGTATCAGTCGTCCGCGGCCGCGGCGTCGACCTCGCTCTCATAAAGCTCGCCGGCGCGCTCGCGCTCGGAGAGGTAGTCGTCGGCGTCGAGCGCGGCCTGCACGCCCATCCCGCCGGCCGTGGCCGCCTGCTGGTAGTGGAAGTCGACCACGTCGCCCGCGCCGAATAACCCCTCGACGCCCGTGCGCGTCTGCCCGCCGCCGCGGCCGCCCTCGGTGAGGAGGTACCCCTCGTCGTCGGTCTCGATCCCCGTCCCCTCCAGGAAGTCGGTGTTCGGGACGTGGCCGATCGCGAAGAAGACCGCGCCCACGTCGAAGTCGTACTCGTCGACCTCGTCGGCGGTCGCCGGGTCCTCCAGCATCTCCTTGGGGTGGCCGTCCGGGTGCTCGACGAGCGTCACGCGGTCGATGCCGTCCGCCTGCGTGCCGTGGATCTCGGTGAGCTCGGTGTTGAGGAGGAGCTCGATCTCGCCGTCCGCCACCTTCTCCATCGTCCGGTCGATCCAGACGTCCTCCGCGCGGAACTCCTCGCGGCGGTGCGCGACGTACACCGTGTCCGCGAACTTCGTCAGGAAGTTCGCCTCCTCCATGGCCGCGTCGCCGCCGCCGACGACGAGCATGTCCTCGCCGCGGAAGAAGGCGCCGTCGCAGGTCGCGCAGGTGGAGAGCCCGTACCCCATCAGCTCGTCCTCACCGGGGACGCCGAGCGTCCGGGCGCTCGCGCCGGAGGCGGCGATGACGGCGTCGGCGGTGTAGACGTCGCCGCTCGTGAGCTCGACGCGGAAGTGCCCCGCGGGCTCCTTCGAGACGTCCTCGATGATCCCGTTGCGGGTCTCAGCGCCGAACTTCGTCGCCTGCGCCTTCATGTCGTTGATGAGCTGCGGCCCGGAGATCCCCTCGGGGAAGCCGGGGTAGTTCTCCACCTCGGAGGTGAGCGTGAGCTGGCCGCCCGGCTCGTCGCCCTCGATGAGCAGGGGGTCGTTGTTCGACCGCGCGGCGTAGACCGCGGCGGAGAGGCCCGCAATACCGGTGCCGGCGATTATCAGTCGGCGGTGGTCGACGATGTCCTCGGTCATGGGTACACTTTCGCCGTCGCGAAGTATGTAGGTTGCGACGTTGCGCCTTCGCCGCACGACCGGCGGACGAACACGACCGGCGGACGAACACGACCGGCGGACGATCGCCTGTCAGACGGCGACGAGTGGGTTGTCTCCCGTCGCCTCCGCTCTCACTCCGTCGGGAACTCCGGTGGCTCCCCCGTGGGTTGGGTCGGCGCGTCGTCGAGCGCCTCGAAGAAGCGCCCGGAGACGAACGTCTCGACGACCTCCGCCATCGACTCCGCCTCCGAGACCTCCTCTAAGATGCCGAGGGGCACCTGCGCGCCCGCCATCGTGGCGTGGCCGCCGGCGGAGCCGACGGGGTCGAGCGCCTCGCGGAGCAGCTCGCCCACGTCGAGGTCCGCGCCGCGGGAGCGCGCGGAGCCGTATATCACCCCGTTCGTGTAACCGTAGACGAACGTGACCGCGATCCCGTCCAGGTCGAGGAGTCGCTCGGACGCCTGCGCCAGGGTGTCGCGGTCGGTGATCTCGCCGACGCAGGAGGCGACCGTCGACCCCCGCACGTCCCGCCCCTCGATGGCGTTCGCGAGCACCCGGAGCGTCTCCTGGCTGACGCTCGGGCTCTCGACGCGTTCGAGCGTCGACTCGTCGACGAGCGGCGACAGCGACGCCGCGGCCTCGAAGTCCGGGATCGACGTCGACCGGGTGAAGTCCTTCGTGTCGATCCGGATCCCGTACAGCAGGGCCGTGGCGAGCTCCCGGTCCGGCTCGACGCCGAGCCGCGAGAGGTACTCCTCGATCAGCGTGCTCGTCGCGCCGACGTCGGGCCGGATGTCGACGAACGAGCCCGCGACCGGCCCGCGGGGCGGGTGGTGGTCGACGACGATGTCGACGGAGTGCCCCTCGGGGAGGCTGTCGTTGATCCCCGCCCGCGAGTGGTCGACGAGCGCGACCCCGTCGTAGTCGTCGGGGTCGATCCCGTCGAACGTCGACAGCGAGAGGTCGAGCAAGTTCACCAGCGCCCGGTTCTCCTGGTGGGCGATCTCGCCGCCGTAACAGGGGTCCGCGGGGACGCCGACGACCTCCGCGACCCGCGCCAGTCCGATCGCGCTCGCGATGGCGTCCGGGTCGGGGTTATCGTGCGCGACGACGAGGAGGGGGCCGGAGAGCTCGCGCAGCGTCGACAGCAGCCGGGCCGGGAGCTCGTCGCCGTCGGCGCCGGTCGCCTCGCAGACGCGCGTGGCCATCGCCTCGACCGGGTCGACGACGCGGTCGGCGACCGCCTCTAGCGCCGACTGCTGGGCCGCGGTCGGACTCGTGCCGACGTGCGCGACGATCATCGCGTCCGGGTAGCGCTCCCGCGCGGCCTCCGCGGCAGCGACGTTGCGCTCCGGGTCGTCGCTCGCGACCAGTACGACCGCGGCGCGGTCGGGGTACGCCGACGCGTCGGTGGGGTCGGCCTCGACGGTGGCGACGTTGCGGTCGCGGAGCGTCGACGCCCATCCGGTGTCGTCGGTGATCGCGACGAGCTCGCCGCGCTCCTCGCGGGTGCGTTCGACGAGCGTGTTCCCGACCGCGCTACAGCCGAGCAGCAGACGTCGGGCCATACGGGCGCGAGGAGGTGCGAGAGGAAAACGCTGCCGTCATTCGTCGGGGGGGGCGGCGTCGTTGGGGC
>NZ_JAODIX010000049.1:0-16807 GCF_026586675.1 Halorubrum yunnanense | reverse complement strand
CGGCGTCGTTGGGGCTGTCGGGGGGGTGGGCGCCGGGGCCGTCGGAAACCCTGCCCTCAGGGTCCCCGTCCCCGCGGAGCGAGCCGTTCACCGCGGCGGCGACGTCGACCGCGGCGCGGTTCTCCGCCACGTCGTGGACCCGGACGAGGTCGGCCCCGCGGTCGGCCGCGAGCGCGGTGGCCGCGACGGTGGCGTGCTCGCGGTCGTCCGGGCCGCGGTCGACCGCCCCGAACATCGACTTGTGCGAGTGGCCGATGAGCACCGGGCAGTCGAGCGCGTCGAACTCCCCGACGCGGTCGAGGAGTTCGAACGCCTCGGCCGCCGACTTCCCGAAGCCGAGCCCGGGGTCGACGATCACCCGGTCGCGGTCGATCCCGGCCGTGTCGGCGAGCGCCAACCGCTCGCGGAGCGACGCGATGACGTCGCTCACGACGTCGTCGTACTCGGGGTCGCTCGTCGGGTCAACCGGCGCGTCGAGGCTGTGCATCACGACGACCGGGCAGTCCGCGCCGGCGACGACCTCGCGCATCGCGGGGTCCTCCAGCCCGGTGACGTCGTTAATGACGTCCGCGCCGGCGTCTAACGCCGCCTCGGCGACCGGCGCCTTCCGCGTGTCGACCGATATCAGCGCGTCGTCCTCGGCGACCGCCGGCACCGACTGGACCGCCTCGATCGTCGGGACGACCCGGTCGATCTCCTCGTCGACGGGGACCGGGTCCGCGCCCGGCCGGGTCGACTCGCCGCCGACGTCGACGACGTCGACCCCGGCCTCGACCATGCGCTCGACGCCCGCGACCGCGTCCTCAAGCGCCTCGTGGCGCCCGCCGTCGTGGAAGGAGTCGGGCGTGACGTTGAGCACGCCCATCACCGCGGTGCCGTCGGTCCAGGGGTAATCGGGGGCGACGTCCGCGGCGTTCGCATCGCGTTCAGTTTTTAACCCATCTCCGGCGGGCCCGAGCCGGTCGGCGACGTCGATCGCGACGCCGGCGAGCCCCGCGCCCTCCCGCTCGCGCAGCCGGTCGAGCAGATCGCGGTACTCCGCGACCGTCGCGCCGAGCGTGACCGGCACCTGCTCGCCCCCCGGAACGCGCCCGTCGCCCGCGCCGAGCCCCCCGATCGCGGCGTCGCCGCCGACCGCTCGGAGCGCGGCCGCGAGGCGCTCGACGCGGTGGCCGCGCAGCCGGAGCGTCAGGACGCGGTGGTCGATCGCGTCGGCGCGCGCCGCGGCCGCGTCGGGCGGGACCCCGGCCGCGTCGAGCGCCCGGCGAGCGTCGTTCTCGTCGGTAGGTGACCGCGGCGTCACGGTCCGGAGCCGGGCCGCGCGCGCCTCGGCGACCGCGAACAGCGACCCGACGAGTAGCACGCAGTCGCCCGGGTCGGCGCGGGCGACCGCGCGGTCGAACGCGGCGGCCACGTCGTCGCCGACGGTCACCTCGTCGACGCCGGCGGAGCGGAGCGCGGCCGCGAGCACCTCCGGGTCTTCCGCGCGGTCGAGCGCCGGCCGACAGGTGACCGCCGAGGCGGCGTCGGGGAGCGCCCCCGCGGCACCCGCGTGGTCCTTGTCGTGCATCGCCGCGTACACGAGGTGGAGGTCGTCGTAGTCGTACTCCGCGAGCGTGCCCGCGAGCGTCCGGCAGGCGGCCGGGTTGTGCGCGCCGTCGAGCACCGTGAGCGGCGCCGTGTCGACCACTTCGAACCGTCCCGGCCACGTCGCCCGGGCGAGCCCCTCGCGGACGGCGGCCTCAGGGAGGGGCCCCTCCGCGTCGTCGGCGCCATTAATCGGCTCCGCAGCCACCGCCGCTGCGGTCCGCCTAGCCAGCGCGACGGCGACCCCCGCGTTCGTCGCCTGGTGGTCGCCGACGAGCGGGATCCGATAGGTGCCCGCCACCTCGCCGGCGAGCGTCACCTCGGCGTCGGTCGGGCTCACGCGCCCGTCGTAGGCGACTGAGAGGGCGGGGGCCGGGTCGGAGTCGTCGGCGTCGGCGCTCCCCTCTCGGTCCGCGTCCCCTTCCCGGTCCGCGTCCCCTTCTCGGTCCGCATCCGGCCCCGCCACCGTCGCGACCGGTGCGCCCGCCTCGCCGGCGGCCTCGCGGACGACGTCGAGCGCCTCGCCCTCGCAGGCCGTCACGAAGGGCGCGCCCGGCTCGGCGATCCGGGACTTGGTCCGAGCGATCTCCGCTACCGTGTCGCCGAGGACCGCGGTGTGCTCGAGCGAGACGTTCGTCACGGCGGTCGCGACGGGGGCGACCGCGCTGGTCGCGTCGTACTCGCCGCCGAGCCCGACCTCCAGCACCGCGACGTCGACGTCGCGGCGCGCGAAGTCGCGGATCGCCATCGCCGTGACGACCTCGAAGAAGGTGAGGGGCTCGCCGGCTGCGGCGCGCTCGACGAGCCACGGCTTCGCCTCCTCGACGAACGCCGTGATCGCCGCTTCGGTCATCGCCAGCCCGTCGACCCGGACGCGCTCGGCGAGCGCCGAGAGGTGCGGCGAGGTGTAGAGGCCGACCGAGAGCCCGGCCTCGCGCAGGATCGACTCGGTCATGCGCGCCGTGCTCCCCTTCCCGTTCGAGCCGGCCACCTGCACGAACGGCACGTCCTCCTCGGGGTTGCCGAGCCGGTCGAGCAGCGCCGCGATCCGCTCGGTCCCCGGCTTGACCGAGAAGCGGCGGAGGTCGAAGAGGAACCCCGCCGCCTCGTGGTAGTCCATGTCCGTGGGTCGGCGTCGCGTCGCTTAGGCGTAACGGACCGGGGCGGACCGAGCGGCTGCCCCGCGGCGAAGAGCAACCCTTAGGCGCGCGGCAGCCCGACCCGATCGCATGAACGAGACCGCGGCCGCGTCGGCGGCCGAGGAGGCGACGCGGGGACGCGACGCCGCCACCGACCCGGTCCTCGTCGGCGAGGGCGTCCAGCGGTCGTACGGCGACGTCGTCGCGCTCGACGGGGTGGACCTCCGCGTCGAGGCCGGCGAGGTGTTCGGGCTCATCGGCCCCAACGGCGCTGGCAAGACCACGCTCGTCCGTGCGCTGACGGGGACGACCGACGCCGAGGGCGACCTGCGCGTCTTCGGCGCCCCGCCCCCCGAGGTCGACCCGCAGCGGATCGGCCTGCTCCCGCAGTCGTTCGACCCGCCGGAGCGGCTCACGGCGACCGAGCTCGTCGAGTACTACGGCGGGCTCTACGACGACGCCCGCGACGTCGAGTCGGTCCTGCGGGACGTGGGGATGGCCGACGACGCCGACGCGTGGTACGAGACGCTCTCGGGCGGGCAGCAGCGCCGGACCTGCGTCGCGACCGCCGTCGTCAACGACCCGGACCTCCTCTTCCTCGACGAGCCGACGACGGGGATCGACCCGGCCGGGCGGCGGTCGATCCACCGCCTGATCGAGCGGCTCGCCGACGGCGGCACGACGGTCTTCCTCACGAGCCACGCGATGGACGAGGTCGAGCGGCTCGCCGACCGCGTCGCCCTGCTCCGAGACGGCGCAGTCGTCGCCGTCGGGCCGCCCGGCGATCTGATCGCCGAACACGGCGGGGCGCCCCGGCTGGACGTGACTCTCGACGGGGGCGCGAGCGAGGAGGTCGCCGAGCGTATCGAGGCGGGCCTCGCGGGCGGCGTCGCGGTCGAGTCGACCCGCGACGGGCTGCGGGTCAGCGGCGTTCGACCCGAAGCGATCGGCGACGCGGTCGACGCGCTCGACGTCGCCTTCGAGTCGCTCGCGTGGAGCGAGCCCTCGCTGGAGGACGTCTACCTGCGGCTCACCGGCGAGGAGTACTCGCCGCGGGAGGGGACTCTCGAGGAGGCCCTCAGAGACGGGGGCGACCGATGACGCGGGTCGGTCGGATCCGCACCGAGGCGACCGCGTCGGCGCGGTCGTTCCTCCGCCGACGGACGGCGGTGTTCTTCACGTTCTTCTTCCCCGTGATCCTCGTGGTCATCTTCGGCGCCTTAGTCCGCACGCAGCCGACCGGCGGCGGCCTGTTCGCGGAGCCGGCGGGGTACTACATCCCCGGCTACCTCGCGGTCGTCGTCCTCTTTACCCCCCTCTCGCGGGTCGGCTCCGAGATCGCGCGCCACCGCGACGGGGGCCGGTTCGAGAAGCTGGCGACGACGCCGCTCTCGCGGGGGGAGTGGCTCCTCGCGCACACCCTCGTCAACGTCGGGATCATCGGCGCAGCGAGCCTCCTGATCTTCGCGCTCGTGCTCGCGGTGACCGACGCCGAGCCGGTCGTCTCGCCCGCGCTCGCCGTCCTCCCCGTCTTCGTCGCCGTCGGCGTCGCGCTGTTCTGCGGGCTCGGGGCGGTCCTCGGCGCCCTCACCGACTCGCAGGACGGCGTGATCGCCGCGAGCAACACGGTCGCGCTCCCGCTGCTCTTCCTCTCGGAGACGTTCGTCTCGCCCGACCTGCTGCCGGCGTGGTTCCGCCCGGCCGTCGCCGCCTCGCCGCTGACGTACTTCGCGCGCGGGACGCGGGCGGTCGTCCACGAGCCCGCCGCCTGGGCCGGCGACCTCGGCGTCCTCTCGGTCCTCGCGGTCGCGTTCCTCGCGGCCGGCGCGTACGCGGTCCCGCGGACGGACTGAGGGGGAATCGGGTCGCTCGGGAGGGGCGCCGCCGAAGCCGGTCATTTATATCGCCCGGCGCCGTTGCCGTGAGACGAGAGAGGTCCAGTGTTGACGACCGTTCACTTCACCTGTTCGGACTGCGCGCAGACCATCGAGGTCAACGGGGAGATGCGGGAGACGATCCTCGAGGCCGGCTGTCCGGTCTGTACGACCGCCGCCAGCGAAGGCGACTTCGCCGCCGAGACCGACGACGAGTAGCGTCGCGCCCGGACGGCGCGGGCGGGTCCGAAGGGGAGAAAGGGGCTCTTCGTACGCGGATCACCGTCGGGAGTCGGACCGGGGTTCCGCGTCGGAAGGACGCGCTCGCCGGCGACCGCGCTCTACTCCTCGTCGCGGTCGATGACGATCGTCCGGCCGGTGAGCCGCTCGGGGGTGAACCGGTAGAGGTCGATGTCGAGGTCGGACTTCCCGTCGGCCCAGATCTCGAAGAGGGGGCGGCGGGTCTCCCCGTACTGCGCGATCGTCTCGGGCGTGAGCTCGTCGAGGTCGACGCGGCGGAGCGTGCCGACGCCGACGACGCTGCCGTACTCGTCGCCGTCCTCCTCGTACACGACGATCCGCGCCTGGGGGGCCGAGGCGAGGAACTCGCGCTTCTCGCTGTCGGGCGTCGACACCAGCCGAAGGAAGGTGTCGCGGGACTCCTCGTCGAACCCGTAGGATATCGGGATCGCGTACGGCGTCTCGTCGCGCGCGAGCGAGAGGACGCCGGTCTCGTGCCGCGAGAGGAACGCGTCGACCTCCGCGTCGGTCATCTCGACCTCGCTGTTCGTCGCCATACGCAAGAGGTCGGCGTACGACCGGATAAAGGACACGAGACGGATCGGGACCGCGGGAGCGACGGGGGCGGCGCGGAGGCCGAGACGGCGAGAGATGCGGAGGCGACGAGAGATGGGGGGGGCGACGGGGGATGCGGGGGCGACGAGAGATGCGAAGACGACGAGAGATGCGAAGACGACGAGAGATGCGAAGACGACGAGAGATGCGAAGACGACGAGAGATGCGAAGACGACGAGAGATCCGGAGGCCACGAGAGAGGCCGAGGCGACGGGAGGCGGCGAGAACTGCGCCGAGCCGCTACGGGGTCTGCGGGTCGGCGATGTCGCTCTCGGTGATCGGCTCCCCGCAGACGACACAGCCCACGTCGAGCAGCGTCGCCCGCATGGCGTCGTCCACCTCGATCGACCGACGACACTCCGGGCAGACGAACGTGTGGGTCCGTTGAGTCGTCATGGATACGCGTACGACACAGATACTCATGAAGGATGGATCGGATTCCTGAAGTTTCGGAATCCGATCAATCGAGACCGGCCGCCGATCGCCCGGCCCTCAGTCGAGCAGCGTCGAGAGGAGCTTCCGCTGTGCGGCCGCGATATGCTCGCTGAACGTCGAGCGGTCGATCCCGAGCGAGTCGGCGACCTCGCCGGCGTTCGCCCCCTTCGGGTGGTCGAAGTAACCGGCGTCGTAGGCGGCCGTGAGGACCTCGCGCTGGCGCTCGGTGAGGTCGCTCCGGTCGACGGTGACGAGGTCCGACTCCTCCGGCGTCGACGACGACTGGAGGAGCCGCAACACCTCCATGTCGGGGGAAGATTCCCGGAACGCGTCGAGCACCGACCGGAGCGTCGGGAGGTCGGTCGCGTGGAACGTGACGAGGAGCCGCCCGTCCCGGACGGTCGTCTCCGCCACGGGAAGCCCGTGGCGGTCGAGCACCGCGAACGGCGAGTCCTCGTCGGGGTCGGTCTCGAACCGGTAGGCGGCCTTGGCGCCGTAGTCGAAGACGACGTCGACCCCCTCGGGCACCGACAGGTCGGCGTCGCCGATGAACTCGAAGACGACCGCCCCGGCGGCCTCGTCGGGCGCGCTACGCGCGACGCTGTAGATCGGCGTCGAACCGTCGGCGACTCCGTCGAACGGCGACGGCGTTCCCGCCGGGAGCGAGACCTCCGCCCTGATACCGGATCCCATCTGCGTCCGTCCGTGACCGCCCCCGGGCAAAACGTTGACGGCGCGGACTCGTCGGCGACCGCGTCGGGCGGTTCGACGGCGTCGGGTCCGGAGCGGAACGGTCGACCTCGGCGCCCACTTATAAAACACCCCATATATGCAGGGTCGGTGTTGGGGTAGCTGGAGGCGGTACCTACATCCATGAAGCGACAGGCCTCGTACGCGACCGGACCGACGACGGCGACCGAGGGCGACGAGACGCTCGACGCGACGTTCGAAGCCCTCGCGGACCCCGACTGCCGAGCGATCCTCGGCGCCGCCGACGCACCGATGACCACGAGCGAGCTGGCCGACGCGTGCGACATCGCGCTCTCGACGGCCTACCGGAAGGTCGAACGGCTGAGCGAGACGCCGCTGCTGGTCGAGGGCGTCCGCTTCGACCCCGAGGGGGACCACGCCGCCGAGTACAGCCGCGGCGCCACCGACGCGGCGGTCGAACTCGGGGACGACGGCGTGACGCTGACCGTCGAGGACGAGAGCGTCGACTCGCTCGCCGCGACCGCGGAGACGACCGGTATCTCGGCCGACTAACTCCGAGGCGCTGGTTTTTCCTCGTGATAATCGGGCGATCAGCCTTATATATCGGCTGGCGAACCTATTCCGCATGCACGACGGGCCGGATCCCGAAACCCTCCTAAACCTGGCTCAGGACAAGATCGTGGTCCTCGACGAGGACGGGGTCTACCGTCACCTGAACGCCGCCACGGCCGACGTGATCGGGTTCGACCCGGAGGAACTCGTCGGGAGGGACGCGTTCGAGCTCGTCCACCCCGAAGACGAGGAACGGCTCCGAGAGACGTTTGCCGCGATCGTCGCCGGCGAGGCCGAGCCCGACGAGCCGATCGAGTACCGCTACGCGACCGGCGACGGCGGCTGGGCGTGGCTCCGGACGCGGGTCCACGCGCCCGCATCGACGGGGGTCGACGGCTACGTGTTGACCTCCCGCGACGTGACGCGAGAGGTGGAGTCGCGGCGGCGGCTGGAGACGATCGCCTCGGTGTCGCCGGACGTGTTCTGGATGTTCACCGCGGACTGGTCCGAGCTGCTGTTCGTCAACGACGCCGTCGAACGGGTGTTCGACGTCTCGGCCGAGCGGCTCGAAAACGACCCGCAGGTGTTCCTCGACTCGATCCACCCCGACGACCGACCGTACGTCGAGCGGGCGATGGAGCGGCTCTCCGCCGGCGAGTCGACGCTGATCGACTACCGGATGGGAACGCCCGACGGGGCCACGCGCTGGGTTCGGGCGCCCGGCGAGCCGGTCGTGGAGGGCGACGAGGTCGTCGCGGTCACCGGCTTCGCGCGCGACGTCACCGACGAGTACCGCCGCGAGCGCCAGCTCGCCGTGATGGACAACCTGCTTCGGCACACGATCCGCAACGACATGAACATCGTCGACGGCACCGCGGAGCGGATCGCCGACCGCGTGGCGGCCGCGGAGGCGTCAGACCCGGAGGGGTCGTCGAGCGATCCGACCGGAGTGGCCGGTCTCGAAGCGGAGATCACGGAGCACGCGGAGACGATCCGGCGGATCGCCTCCGACCTGCTGACGACCGCCGAGAAGCAGCGCGGCGTCATCGACCTCCTCCGCCAGCGCGATTCGCCTCGGTCGGTGGCGATCGCGCCCGTCGTCGAGGAGGCGATCGACATGGTCGTCGACGACTGCGACGGCCGCGACGGGGTCGAGGTTGACTACCGCGAACCGAGCGACGGCGGGGCGGCCGCCGACGGGCCGCACGACTTCGAGTCGGCCGGCGGCGGGCCGCGAGACCGCGAACGGGACCCCGACGGCGACGCCGTCGCGAGCGTCTCTGTCTCGTACCCGCGGGACGTGCAGGCGTTCACGCACCCGGAGCTGGACTACGCGATCGCTGAGCTCGTCGAGAACGCCATCGAACACGCGGAGTCGACGCCGCGCGTCCGGATCGACGTGACGGAGTCGGCCGACGGCGTCGAGATCGCGATCCGGGACAACTGCCCGCCCATCCCGGCGGAGGAGCGGTACGTCATCACCGACCGGTGGGAGATGGACGACCTCCGCCACACCGGCGGGATGGGACTGTGGCTCGTCTACTGGGTCGCGAACCGGTCCGGCGGCGACCTCTCCTTCGACACCCACCAGGACGGCAACGTCGTCACGCTGTCCGTGCCGAGCACCGGACGGGAGAAGGGGGAGGGTTCGCTCGCGCCGGCCCCTCCCGACCGGCCGCAGACGGCGGCGAACCGCGCGGATCAGGACGGGGGCGCCGAGGGGCGCGGTGGCCCCGGTCCGGCAGCTGAGAGCGGGGCGGAGACCGACTGAGAGCGCGGGGCGGAGACCGACTGAGAGCGCGGGGCGGACGGAGGGAGAAGCGCACGGTCCCCCGAACCGGACGACTCCCCACCGAGTCAGACGGCCCCCGATCGGTCGTTCGTTATTGACGCGGTTACCGAAAGCGCTCCCACGGATCTTAAGCCGGCGGTTCGCGTAGTTCGGGCCTGATGGGTACGCTCAATGAGCTGTTCGACCCGGATCGGGTCGCCGTCGTCGGCGCGACCGCCCGAGAGGGGGCCGTCGGACGCGCCGTCACGTCGAATCTGCTCGACGACTTCGACGGCGACACCGTTCCCGTCAACCCGAACTACGACGGGGTGCTCGGGACGCCCTGCGTCGACGAGGTGTCCGACGCGGACGCCGACGTGGCCGTGGTCGTCGTGCCGCCCTCGATCGTGTTGGACGCGATCGAAGCGTGCGGCGAGGCGGGCGTCCAGAACGTCGTCGTGATCACCGCCGGGTTCGGCGAGACGGGAGAGGACGGGGCGGCGAGGGAGCGGCGCCTCGTGGAGATAGCCGACAAGCACGACCTCAACCTCGTCGGCCCTAACAGCCTGGGGATCATGTCGACGCCCTCGGGCATGAACGCGACGTTCGGTCCGGAGAACGCGCTGCCCGGCGGGCTCTCCTTTATGAGCCAGTCCGGCGCGTTCGTCACTGCGGTCCTCGACTGGGCCAACGACAACGGCATCGGGTTCAAGGACGTCGTCTCGCTCGGGAACAAGGCCGTCCTCGACGAGACGGACTTCGTCGACCACTGGGGCGGCGACGAGGAGACCGACGTGATCATCGGATACCTTGAGGGGATCGAGGACGGCCGCGAGTTCATCGAGGCCGCCCGCGAGACGACCGAAGACACCCCGATCGTCGCCGTGAAGTCGGGGCGGACGAGCGCCGGGGCGCAGGCCGCCTCCTCGCACACCGGCACCCTCGCCGGCTCCGAGAAGGCGTACGAGGCGGGGCTCGACCAGGCGGGCGTCATCCGCGCGGAGTCGGTCGACGAGCTGTTCGACTCGGCGGGCATCCTCGGGAGCCAGCCGCTCCCCGACACCGACAGCGTCGCCATCGTCACCAACGCCGGCGGCCCCGGCGTGATGGCGACCGACGCCGTCGGCGACGCCGACCTCGACATGGCGTCGTTCACCGCCGAGACGACCGACGCGCTCGCGGAGTCGATGCCCGACGAGGCGAACATTCACAACCCCGTCGACGTGATCGGCGACGCCGACGTGGAGCGGTTCCGCGAGGCCCTGGAGATCACCGCCGCCGCCGACAACGTCGGGGCGGCCCTCGTGTTGGCCGCCCCGACGGCGACGATCGACTTCGCGGACCTCGCGGACGCCATCGAGGCGGTCAGCGAGGAGATGGACGCCCCCGTCGCCGCCTGCCTGATGGGGGGCGACCGGACGCGCGAGCCGAAACAGCAGCTGCAGGCGAGGGGGATCCCCTGTTACTTCGACCCCGCCCGCGGGATCGAGAGCCTCGCGACGCTCGCCGAGTACCGCGACATCAGGGAGCGCGAGTACGCGCCCCCGATGTCGTTCGACGTCGACCGCGAGCGCGCCGCCGAGATCCTCGGGACGGTGCGCGACCGCGACGACAACCGCCTCGGCGTGGAGGCGATGGAGCTGCTCGACGCGTACGGGATCCCCACGCCCGACGGCGAGATCGTCGATTCGCCCGATCGCGCCGCCGAGGTCGCGGCCGGCATCGACGGCGACGTCGTGATGAAGATCGTCTCCCCCGACATCCTCCACAAGTCAGATATCGGCGGCGTCGCCGTCGGCGTCGGCGACGAGGACGTGGCGGACACCTACGAGGACCTGATCACCCGCGCGCGGAACTACCAGCCGGACGCGACCCTGCTCGGCGTGCAGGTCCAGGAGATGGTCGACCTCGACGACGGGGTCGAGACGATCGTCGGCATGAACCGCGACCCGCAGTTCGGCCCGCTGCTGATGTTCGGGCTCGGCGGCATCTTCGTGGAGGTGATGGAGGACACCACCTTCCGCGTCGCGCCCGTCTCCGAGCCAGAGGCCCGCGAGATGACCGAGGAGATCCAGTCGGCGCCGCTGCTGCGCGGCGCCCGTGGCCGCGATCCGGTCGACGTCGACGCCGTGATCGAGACGATCGGCCGGCTCTCGCAGCTGGTCACGGACTTCCCGGCCATCCTCGAACTCGACATCAATCCGCTCGTCGCACTGCCCGACGCCGGCGACGGCACGAACGCCGCTGCCGTCGACGTGAGACTCACCGTTGACCCGGAGGAACTCGACTCATGACAGACACCACCACGACACTCGTCACCGCGACCGGAGAAGGCGCCGGAAAGACAGCGATCACCGTCGCGCTCGCGCGGCTCGCGGCCGACCGCGACCGCGGCGTCGGCTACATGAAGCCGAAGGGGACGCGGCTCCAGTCGAACGTCGGCAAGACGCTCGATCAAGACCCGATGCTCGCCCGCGAGGTGCTCGACCTCGACGCCGAGATGCACCAGATGGAGCCGGTCGTCTACTCCCCAACGTTCGTTCAGGGCGCGATCCGCGGCACCGAGGACGCCGGCGCTCTCAGCGACCGGATCCGCGAGGAGTACGAGGAGCTCTCGGCCGACCGCGACCGCATGTTCATCGAGGGCGGCGGGAGCTGGACCACCGGCGGGGTCGTCGACCTCACGGACGTCGACGTCGCGGAGCTGCTCGACGCGCGGGTCGTCCTCGTCGCCGGGTACTCCTCGCCGAACGACCTCGACGACGTACTCGCGGCCGCCGACGCCTTCGGCGACCGGCTGGCAGGGGTCGTGTTCAACAAGGTCTCCGACGACGCGTTCGACTCGCTCGGGCAGGACGGGATCCCGTTCCTCGAGTCGCGGGGGATCACCGTGTTCGGCGCGATCCCCCACGAGAAGGAGCTCGCGGGCGTCACCGTCGGGGAGCTCGCGGACGAGCTCGGCGCCGAGCTGCTCACCGACGCGCCGACGGACGGCTTCGTCGAGCGCTTCCTCGTCGGCGCGATGGGCGGCGACGAGGCGCTTCGGTACTTCAGACGCGCCCGCGACGCCGCCGTCATCACCGGCGGCGACCGCGCCGACGTCCAGACCGCGGCGCTCGACGCGTCGGGCGTGGCGTGTCTCGTCCTGACCGGCGGCCACCGCCCCTCCGGCGCGGTGCTCGGCAAGGCGGCCGACGCCGGCAAGCCCGTCCTCGCCGTGAACACCGACACGGTCACGGCCATCGACCGCGCCGAGGGGATCGTCCGCAGCGGGCGGACCCGAGACGCGCGCACGGTCGATCGGATGGCGGAGCTGCTCGACGCGCACGTCGACGTCGACGCGCTGGTCTGAGGGGCCGTCGTCGGGCCCGTCGGCCCCCTCCCGTCCCCCGCCGCGGGCGAACGTCTGACATACTGTTTTCAGGGAGGACGACGTAGGCCGCGTATGACCAGTCTCTCGGAAGCGTACGGCGGACGAGGGCGCTCCGAGGTCGACCCGCGTCGGCTGTACCTCGGCGTGGGCTCGTTCGTCGGCGGAACCCTGCTGCTCGTCGTCGGGCTCCTCGTGGCCGCGGAGGTCACGCTCCCGAGCGGCTACAGCTCCGGCGAGGCGCGGCGGCTCGGCGGCGTACTCGGCGGCGTGGGGCTCCCGCTGGTGTTGCTCGGGGTGATGACCGTCCTCCCCGCGGACCGGAACACGCGCGTCGCGGCCGTCGTCGGGGCGAGCGTGATGTGTCTCGGCGTCGCGCTGTTCGCGTACGCCTACCCCTACCACTGGGTCAGCGGGCCGCGGCCGGAGCTGACCGACCTCACGCTGCCAACTGCGGGGCTGTACTTCGTCGGTGCCGCGACGACGCTGTGGAGCGTGTTCATCGGCGTCGCTAACTTCAAGACGCGAAACGACCCGGGCGGCACCGTCACGATGGAGGTGACCCACAAGGGCGAGACGAAGATCATCGAGGTCGGTCGCGACCAGATCGACGGGATGGGCGGCGCCGGGCTCCTCGGCGGCACCCCCGACGGCAACGTCGAGACGCAGACGAACCGACCGGACCGCGACGGTCGGACGGACGCGTCGACCGGAACCGGATCGGCGGTAGGGAACGGCTCGCAGTCAGGGAGCGGGGCGTCGTCCGGTGTGGGGCCGACGACCGACTCGGAATCCGGCTTCGGCACGGGGTCGTCGGGCTCCGTCTCGGGAAGGCAAGCGGGCGGCTCCGCCGGCGTGAGCGACGGCGGCGAGGCCGATGCGGGCATCCGGTCGCCGCTCGACGACGCGGGACCGACGGGCGGGCCCTCCGGGCCGAACGGGCCCACGGAACCGGAAGACGGGGGGCGGGGCGGCGCCGGGGACGCCGGCGTCTCGCCCGGCGTCGACGCCGCCGCGCGCGACGGCCCCGGCGACACGTACTGCGGGAACTGCGCGCACTTCGACTACGTCCGGACCGATCAGGGGATGCAGCCGTACTGCGGTCGCTACGACGATCTGATGGACGACATGGACGCCTGCGAGGAGTGGACGCCGCGGTAGCCCCCCGGAACGCACCTGATACGCCGCCTCGCCGCCTACCCGCTCTTTCGCTCGCCGACGCCCGCCGTCGACGGGAGCTGCGACTCCGCGACGGCGAACGCGAGCGTACTCAACACGGCCGTGAGCGTCCCGGCCGCGAGCGCCATCGCGAGGTCCGAGAGCGCGAGCGACGTGACGCCCTGCGCGGCCGGCAGGAAGAACCCGGAGACGGCGTACAGCACGACCGCGATGGAGAGCACGTAGAAGGGGGCGTTGAGGTAGCGCCACCGGAACCGACCGCCGAGGTACTCGTCGGTGATCTGACCGAGGCTGGAGGTGACCCCGGCGACCGCGAGCCACTGGACGAAGCCGTGGACGAACGCCGCGAGGGTCACGCCGAGGGTGACCGAACCGCCCCGAGCCGCGCTGACGGCCCCGACCGTCTCGATCCCCTGCACGCCGCCGACGACGATCAGGGCGAACGCGACGACGTAGGTGACGAGGGTCACCCGGCCCGTGTAGAGGACGTTCCGCACTGTCGAGGCCGCCCCGTCGACGGTCTCCTCCAGTCCGAGCCCGCGAAACAGCGAGTAGAGTCCGACGATCCCGGAGAGGATCCCGAGGACGGCCGCGCCGGCGACGTCGAAGAGGTTCGCGACGACCACCAAGGGGTAGATGAGGAGGAGGACGCCGAGCGGGACCAGGATCGTCCCGCGGGTCTCGGGGTCCCCCAGCACCTGCTTGATCGTGTAGTAGAGCGATTCGAGGTCCTGCGCCTGCCGGACGACGACGCGGCGCATCCCGTCGATTGGCATCCGCGAGCGGATGACGGGGAGGACGGACTCGTCTTGGGCGCCGTCGGTGATCACCACCGCGGAGACCTCCTCGCCGGTCGACAGCTCGGCGAGGACGCGGTCGACTTCCTTGCCGACCGCGCGGTTCGCCTTCACGTCGGAGCCGTCGACGCCGGTGACGGCGGCGACCTCGACCGCCTCGCCGCCGGCCGCCAGCTCGTCGTGGACGTTCACGCCCTGGAAGAGGACGTTCACGTCCGAGTCCTCCGGGTCAGCCGTCGCGAGCGCGACGGCGGCCTCGGTGACGTCGTCCGCCCCGATCACCGGGGTCGGGATCCCGGTCTTGCGGCCGAGGTCGTCGTCGAGGTCGACGCAGAGGACCAACAGCATTACGCGACGCTAAGCGAGGCGCCGACATATGTTTTCGGCTCGGTCGCGGCGCGCAGACTCGTCGGGCGGGCCGTGGTGGTGTTAGCTCTCGTCGCGCGGCTCGTGTTCGATCCCGTTCATCATGGAACGGACGCTCTCACCGTCGCCGAGCGGCGCGGGGTACGCGGCTAGCGGGAGGACGTAGTCGCTGCCGGCCTCAACGGTGTCCCCGACGTGGAACTCGAGTTCGACGCTGACGCCGGTTCCCTCGATTTCCCCGTCGGCCGAGTACACGACGACAGGGGCGTCGGTGCCGAGGATATCCGTGGTGTACTCGGAGCCGCGTTCGAGGTCGCTGACGCCCTCGTAGCGGTCCGCGATCAGCGCGGCGCGTTCGTCGGGGCTGAGGTCGGCGATCGGATTGAACGCCTGGCCGAGCACCTCGACTTTCGGCGTCGCCAGCGCGGCGAAGACGGCCGCCTGGTAGCTCTCGCCGAAGAGGTCGACGGCCTTGTCGTACTCGGCGATGTTGTTCGTCAGCCGGACCTCCCGGGTCGACCCCGCCGCCTCGAACTCCCGCGTGACGACCTGCTCGGAAACGTCGTTGAGATCGTAGCCCGTTTCGGAGAGCGTCGCGTCCGCGACCGTCGCGGTGCCCGCGCCGAACTCGATCGGCCCGTCGCCGGTGACGGCGTCAAGCGCGGTGCAGCCGGCCAGCCCGGCGAGCGCGACTCCGCCGGCCGTGGCGAGCGCGCGGCGGCGGGTGAGCGCCTCGGTGTCGGCGGAGTCGGTCGTCTCGTCGGCGGTCGGCTCTCGGTTCATACCTGTCAGTCGCGCGGGCGGCGGTACATACTTTGTGTTCGTTTTGGGAAACAGAAACGACGCCGGCGGTTTCGCGGACGCGACGCGATGGCACCGCGGAACGCCCCCGTGAGAACGGCTCCCCTGGGAGCACGCGGTTCGGACGCTTTTTCAGGCCGCGGCCGGTATGAACGGGTAGATGATCTCCAAGGGCTGCGAACAGTGCGCCAAGGGCGGCAAGATGGTGCTGTTCGTCTACGGCTACTGCGACCAGCGGGACTGCTTCTACTGCCCCCTCGGAGAGAACCGGAAGAACGTCACCGACGTGTACGCCAACGAGCGGAAAGTCGAGTCCGACGGGGACGTGATCGAGGAGGCCAAGCGCATGAGCGCGCTCGGCACCTCGATCACCGGCGGCGAGCCGCAGGAGGCGATGGCGAAAACGTGCCGGTACCTCGAACTGCTGAAAGACGAGTTCGGGGAGGACCACCACACGCACCTCTACACCGGGATCACGGGCGGGCGCGAGAACATGCGCCGCCTCTCGGAGGCGGGCCTCGACGAGATCCGCTTCCACCCGCCGCTCGAGATGTGGGGCGAGATGCACGGAACCGAGTGGGAGGAGATCCTCCACATCGCACGCGAGGAGGGGCTCACTCCCGCCTTCGAGATCCCCGGCATCCGCGCGGAGCCGGAGTTCCTGGAGTTCTTAGACGAGGGGGCCGCCGAGTTCTGTAACATCAACGAGTTCGAAATGAGCGACGGCAACTACCGCCGGATGCAGGAGGAGGGGTTCGAGCTGCAGGACGACCACATGTCCGCCGTCGAGGGGTCGAAAGCCGACGCGATCGTCTCCGAGATGGCGAGCCACGAGAAGGTGTACTTCTGTACGTCGGTGTTCAAAGACGCCGCCCAGCACCGGAACCGCCTGAAGCGGATGGCGAAGAACATCCGACGCGAGTTCGACGAGGTGACGGACGACGGCACGCTTGTCTACGGGAAGGCGTTCGCCGACGCCGACCGCTTCGAAACGCTCGGCGTCCCCGAGGAGTTCTACACGGTCAAGTCGGGGCACGTCGAGGTCGCGTGGTGGCTCCTCGAGGAGATGGTCGAGGACGGCGACCTCGACGAGGGCGAGATCGTCGAGCAGTACCCGACGGTCGACGGGACCGTGGTCGAGCGCACCCCGGTCGCCTGAAGCGACGAGTTCGGTCTTCCGAGTCGGGTTTCGGTTTGTCGTGTGACGAACTGGCGCTGAGCTACCGGTCTGTTGTGCGGTGGCGCGCGCCTGCGAGCGCCCGAAGGGCGCGAGTCAGCGCGCGCGAGACTGGGGAGGCGTGATACGGTCGTGCGAAACTATTTACCGTTATAGATTCAATTTTGTGTAATGAGTCGGTTGGACGATATCT
>NZ_JAODIX010000048.1 GCF_026586675.1 Halorubrum yunnanense | reverse complement strand
TTCGATTTCCTCGGCTTCACCCTTCTAAACCCGTGATATTGGCTGATAAGATCGCTCTTCAACAGAGCACAAAATACACCTTTTGAACTAATACACAGAGACAGCCACACCGGGATACATATACGAATTCGAGTCCACCGCCCTGTATATGCCAGACGCCGATACCGACTCAGGATGGTTTGAGTCGGTCCCACCTGACGACTTAGAAGCCGCTCGAAAAGCCATCGACAGCGGTAGCGCAGAATCGCCAAAGGATTGGCCCACAAAGGCCGTTGAGGCTGGCTTTGCGGAGGACAAAGGCGAATACTACGATAGACTCCATGAAGCAACAATTTACGCCACCCGAGGAGCCGTACAAGAAAAAGAAAGAGCAGATGACCAACAATTAAAGCATAGTATTCGTGCCATGGACGACTGCGAGCGCACCGCAAACGAGCTCGCCGAGCGCGCCGCCGAGTGGGCGGGGAGCCTGTTCGACGACGCCGAGCCGGGGATCGAGGGCGCCCGGGCGGTGGCGGACCGCGAGCCCGAGGGCGAACTGGAGCGCCGGGCCGTGTCGCTCGCGGAGCGGGTCACCGAACTCGCCGCCGAGCGCGACGCGCTCGCCGAGGCGATCGACCGGATCGCGCCCGCGGTGGCGCCGAACCTCGCCGAGATGGCCGGGCCGGAGCTCGCGGCGCGGTTGATCGCGCTCGCCGGCGGGCTGGAGTCGCTCGCGAAGAAGCCCTCCGGCACCGTGCAGGTGCTCGGCGCGGAGGACGCGCTGTTCGCGCACCTCTCCGGGCGGGCGCCCTCGCCGAAACACGGAGTCATCTACACCCACGACTACGTCCGGAACACCCGGCCCGAGGACCGGGGGTCGGCCGCGCGGGCGCTCGCCGGGAAGCTGACGCTCGCGGCCCGCGTCGACCACTACGCCGGCGAACGACGGGCGACCCTCCACGAGGAGCTCCGCGAGCGGATGGCGACGATTCGGGCGCGGGCCGAGGGCGATACCGGCGGCGACAGCGACATCGACGCGGACGCGGAGGGCGACGCGTGAGCGAGCCCGAACTACCGGCGGGCGTCGAACGACGCGAGATCGCCGGCGAGACGCGGCTGGCGACTCGGGGACCTCCCGTGTACGGTGAGCCGACCGCCGACGGCTGGCGGGCGTGGGACCCCGAGCGCTCGAAGCTCGGCGGGATGTTCGAGCTCGGGTTCGACGCGGGCCTGACCGGCGGCGAGACCGTGCTCTACCTCGGCGCCGCCAGCGGGACGACGGTCAGCCACGTCGCCGACTTCGCTGGGGCGACGTACGCGATCGAGTTCGCGCCGCGACCCGCCCGCGACCTCCTCGACGCCGCCGAGCCGCGCGACCGGCTGTTCCCACTGTTAAAGGACGCCCGGAAGCCGGAGACGTACGCGCACGTGGTCGAGGCCGACGTCGACGCGATCGTGCAGGACGTCGCCACGCGGGGACAGGCGGCGGTGGCCGCCCGGAACGCACGGTTCCTCGCGGACGACGGGCGACTGCTGCTCGCCGTGAAGGCGCGCAGCGAGGACGCCACCGCGGAGCCGGGCGAGGTGTTCGAGGCTGCGCTCGACGAGCTCCGCGAGACCTACGAGATCCTGGAGACGCGACGGCTCGACCGGTATCACGAGGACCACCTCGGCGTCGTCGCGACGCCCCGGTGACGATACGGCAGTGTGGTGACGTCACGGTGATGTGTCGCGGCGACGCCGGCCCGCCTACCACGTCGGCGGCGAGAAGCCGGCGTCCTCCAAGATAGGCTTCCAGCGCTTCTGGACGGAGAGCCGAGAGACGTCCATCGCGTCGGCGACGGCGGACTGCGAGCGCTCCTGGCCGCGGATGAGCGCGGCGGCGTAGAGGCTGGCGGCGGCGGCGACCCGCTTCCCACGGTCGTCGTCGGGCGCCCGCGACAGGAAGAGGTCCGTTGCCGTCGAGAGCGCCTCCTCGTCGAGGTCGAGCGTCGCGCGCGCGTCGTCGAGCCGGTCGATCCACGCCGCGTTGTCGACGCGATCGCTCGCTCGGTACATACCTGCCTGTTGGTCGCTACGGTATATAAATGCCGCGCGGGGAGAGACGGTCGAGCGGGCCGTCGACGGGGCGACGGGAGAGGGTCGGTCGCCGCGTCCGTCGCCCTGAAGTCGCCGCCGCCCCTATCGCTGGTATGTCCACGCAAGCGTGGGACGAGGCGCGGGTCCGCGAGCTACACGACGCGCTGGTGTCGCTGTACGAGCCGGTCGACAGGGTGGCGGAACACGGCGCCGACCCGACCGCCGAGCCCGGCGAGGGCGTGCGCCAGCTGGTGACGACGATCCTCTCACAGAACGTCGCCGACGCGAACACGAGTCGGGCGACCGAGGCGCTGTTCGGCCGCTACGACGACTTCGCGGCGATCGAGGCGGCCGCCCACGACGAGCTGGTCGAGACGATCCGCGTGGCGGGGCTCGCGAACCAGAAGGCCGCCCGGATCCAGCGCGCGCTCGGCGCGATCCGCGAGGAGACCGGCGGCGCCTACTCGCTCGCCTTCCTCGACGCGATGGCGACCGACGACGCGAAGGCGTGGCTCACGGGCATCAAGGGCGTCGGCCCGAAGACCGCCAGCGTCGTCCTGAACTTCCACTTCGGCAAGCCGACGATGGCGGTCGACACCCACGTCGAGCGCGTCTCCAGGCGGTTCGGGCTCGTCCCGGAGTCGGCCTCGAACCAGGCCGCCCACGACGCCCTCGACGAGGTCGTGCCCGACGAGCTGATCTACCCGCTCCACGTCCTCCTGATCCGGCACGGCCGAGAGTGCTGTTCGGCCCGCGGGGCCGACTGCGACAACGCCGTCTGCGCGGCGTACTGCGACTGCGAGTTCTGCCTCTGAGCGCGACCTCTATGGTCGTCCGGCCGGTAGTGTCGGTCAGCCATGTACGCGCCACTCGGCGGGGTCCTGCGGTACGTCTACTGGATCGATCGGCTCGGCGTCGAGTTCGTCGACGCGGTCCGCACGTCGCTGCTGACGGTAATGATGACGTCGATGACCGGGCTCGGCTCCGTCACGGCCGGAATCGTGTTCGTCGGGCTGTTCTACCTCGCCGGGTGGCGCGAGGAGTTCGCCAAGAGCGTCGTCGCGCTGTCGCTGCTCGGCGTCGTCGTCTGGGGGCTGATGTCGCTCGTCGAGCGCCCGTTCCCGCCGAATCCGATCTGTATCACCGAGAGCGACACCGGCGTGACGAGCTCGTTCCCCTCGGGCCACGCCGCCGCCGTGACGGCGTACGCGATGATAGCGCGTGACTCGGACGTGCTTCCCTTCGCGGTCACTGCCGGCTTCGCCGGGCTGATCTCCTTCTCGCGGGTCTACCTCGGCACCCACTACCTCTCTGACACCCTCTTCGGGATCGGGCTCGGGGTCGTCGCAGTGCTGTTCGCGGAGTGGCTCCTTGACCGAGTGGGCGAGGAGGCGCTGCTCGACCTGTTGCCCTTCGAGACGGAGCTCTGAGGAGTGGCGGGCCGAGCGGCGTGGGGCGGTAGCGACAACTATTTTTGAGCCACTCGGGTACGATACGCCGAGCGCGGGTTGCCGAGCCAGGCCAAAGGCGTAGCGCTTAGGACGCTATCCCGTAGGGGTCCGCCGGTTCGAATCCGGTCCCGCGCACTCAACCTTGCTCGCGTCTTGTGGTTTTGCTTGCGAACGAAACTATGACCGCGAGCAATAACGAACGCTACTCGATTGAGATCAGCGATGGGCGCAGCATCAATCTAGTCCCAGAACAGAATTACAAACACCTCAACGAAAAGCAGTTGGTCGATTATGTTGAGCACCGCCGTAGGTTCGTTAAATGGCTTCGAGAGCAGGGCAAGCACCCCGAGAAGCGCGAAGGATACTCTGATTATACGGCCTACGAAACTAGCTACAAGGCCGCACGGTTCGACCGATGGGTATGGGTCGAGGAGGAGCGATATACAATCCCCCCAACGACGTCGCACGCGGACCGATACGTCGCCGACGTCGTCGCGCTCAGGGACGTTTCGAACGCGACGAAAGGAAAGACAGAGGAAGCGCTCATTCGGTATCTTCGATGGATATCAGAGACGTCGCACGCGCCGCAGTGGGACCACGAGCAGCTTTTCCAATCCGGTGGACAGGATGCGCCGCGCGATTACTTAACCCGGCGAGAGCGACGCCTCGTGCGCGAGCAGGCGCTAGAGTCAGACGATGACGGATGGAAAATCGCCACGATCGTGATGACGAGCCTCGATGCAGGGTTACGCCCCGTGGAAGTTGGCCGAGCTCGCACTGAGTGGGTCGATATTGTCAATAAGCTACTCAGGATACCACGCGGGGATTCGAGTAAAAACAAAGACAACTGGCGGGTGTCGATTACAGAGCGGACAGCGACAGGGCTCAAGCACTGGCTAGAGGAACGAAATAACACCGATATGTATGATGGGAGGGACGAGCTCTGGCTAACCAGAGAAGCGACAAGGTACAACAGCAGAGCTCTCTCGCGCTTACTTAGTCGCTTGTGCGACGACGCCGACATCGACACCGGGGGGCGAAGCTTAACGTGGTATAGTATAAGACACAGCACAGGGACCTACATGTCACACGAGAGAGGCCTCAAAGCAGCCAAATCCCAGCTGCGACATAAGAGCTCTCACACGACGATGAAGTACGATCAGGTACCCGTCTCAGATCGTAGAGACGCGCTCGAAAGGATGTAGTCTCATTCGATGAGTAGTGGGCGAGTGAATTTCGGAACCACCCCCTCTCAAAATTTTTAGTTGTAGTCGAACTCCGCTCACACGATCGTGTGTGCGACATCTTGCACCCCCAGTCTCTCACTCTCACCCCCAGGAGCCCAGCGGCGACTGAGTGTCTCTCGGGTGGGTAAATCCCTCTCTATAACAAGGGTCACTTGAGGACTTTTTCGAGGGTTATTCCTGTGGAAATACCACCCAATCGAGCGGCACAGAAGCGATTAAAAAACCTGAAAAACTCTTAGACTACACGCCGAACTTATTGGTTTCACACACCCGTTTCTCCCACCCCCGCGTCGGGTTTTTGCGACTGTTTTTACTGATCCATGATCATGATTATTTGCGATGGAAAACAAGCTTGTGCTGGCATACATCACAGCGACGAACGACGACGACGCGCGCGAGCAAATAGATCACTGTATGGAGCTCATGTGCGAGCGACTGAGTATAAAAAACGACAGTGATTATAATCAAGACGTCGCCAACCGACTCAAAAGAAAAAATACAGTTACTGTGGTTTTTGATGAGACATCACTCCAAATAATCTCAGGAAGACAAGACCTCAATAGGGACGTCGAGATGACGCTTGGAGAGCGCTTCGAGCATGCCTTCGAGCAGGGCGCGCGAGAAATAATTGTCACGGCAGGCAAGTCGCTCACAAACCCCGACGCCGTGAAAAAATACCTCAACCATGTCCGGCGAATAACATTCGCACGCAAACGAATATCATTCGAGCGAGGCACATCCGATGAGCAAATACACCGCGTGATGTCTGTGGTCAAAGAGACGAAAACGACGCGTGACGGCCATGAGATACTCCGCGAAGAGTGGACGGGGGGAAGACCACCCATCGGTACCGAAGTGGTGCGGGGACAGCTTGTCAAAGGTGACGACTATCATTCAATCCGCAACATACTACAGAGGGTAGCATTCGGCGATATCACGAAGTCTAAGGCGACACGAGAGATTGGATGCGCGAGAAAAACAATCGGCAATTCGCTCAGAGACCGCGCGGAACTCTACGATCTCCCCCAGCAGTAGTCGGCGCGGGCGGGCGCTCCTTTCTTGTCAATTCGAACATCGAGGTGAGCACCAGCGACACGATCGTGTGTGCGCGCAGCTACAGCTGCCGCGCCGCGACGAGAGAACCGACAGGGACCGCGCGGGCACGGCAGTGGATAGCGGTGGACAAGCACCCCACATACCCCTGTCCACCGATTTCGTACATTTTGAGTGTTGTACGTGGCGATATGAGAGGGTGGACAGGCGGACAGGCGATTTGGCGATATTAGCACGGCAGCAGGTTGTAAAAGCTAAAAGTATTATTGCGTGTTACCTTTTCTATAAATAAAGCTTTTACCAACTTTTTTCTGAGTTTGCCCAAACAGCCTGTCCGCTTGTCCACCGCCTGTAAACAGACGGTAGAGGGCCTCTATCTTACTTAATCGGTGGACAGGGGGTTTGAAAATAGGTTGTCCACCCTGTCCAAATCAGATTAATCGTTCCATTCGGCCCGTTCGGGCGGGCGGGGCGGGGCGGTGGCCGGAGCCAGTGCGTCACCCGTTGATGTTTGCGGCGCGACGTCGCGCGGCGCGGTTGTTGTCGCGCGAGAAACGGGTACCGCCGATTCGTTAAACCCCATTAAAACCTTAGTGTTAAAACCCGATCAAACCACTCCCACATTAGATATATATTATAACCGAGTAGTGTCTGAATTGGGAATACTATTCAGCATCTTCAGACCTTCTAACTTGCGAAAATAGCATATTTACACTCGGGAGGGGGGGTGTCTAAGATCAGATTAGTAGTGTAACACTCGGCCCACTCCGCCACGAGGGTTTATACGTGTGGTGTCGGTAATACCCGATAAGCCCATCAGCGACAGTCGCCACTGCTCGATTGATCATATTGAGCGCGAAAAGGTGGCGAAGGCGGTCACACGCCGTCGCCAGTGGGTGTATGGATTAACCCATGTCAACAAACGAGTCGAACTCACTTAAAAGCGGTCGGTCGGACAAAGCGGCAACTATCGAAATTAGCGGCGAGGGCGGGCGAGAGTACGTTGAGGCGGTCTACCACATCATCCCAGAGGGGAAATCAGTTGTACACGTATATCAAAACGAACGCAGCGACGGTATCAGCGAGACAATCCCACTAACTAAAATCGACACAATCGCGCGGAGCGACGAGGAACGTGCACGTGTGCGAGACCGTGCAGACGACAACGGCACACAAGATCGTGTGAGCGAAGAGGAGCGGTCTAGCAACGACGCGGTTGTAGTCGCGCGAGAGCACGACTACGCTGAGTACGACGGTGAGGTGTACATGGTTGAGGGAACGGTGTCGCGCGATATGCTTGAGTTATCCATGGTCTTCGAGGAGCCAACCGAAGCACCAGTTACCGAGTGTGTACCGTGCAAAGCGGACGGCACCCCAGTGACCACAAACGATCGTGAGGGCGAACTTGTCACGGACGGGGGGACGATGACCGGTCAGTCGAAACTCGCGGAATTCGGACCGTCAGAGACGTGCGTGCACTGTGACGACCCTGCTACTGGCTATGTCAATTCGACCGGATTCTGCAAATCGTGTTACATCGATATCAACCGCGACGTGTTACACGAGTACGTATACGGCGACGAGAACGACAAGGAACTCATGACGGACGGCGGTAGGTTACCCCCCATCGACGAGAGTGACGTCACGACCACAGAGGAGTACCTACAAGAGCAGGAACGGCGCGCGCAGCGGCGGCGGGAGAGTGGAAGTCGGCACTCTGGTGGGTCAATCTCGGCGCTAGAGCTCAGGCAGTTGGTTCAGCGGCGGGAGACACTCGCCGCCATCGACGAGAGCGACGAGAGCGACGAGAGCGACGAGAGCGACGAGAGCGACAACACCACGGACCAGATGAACATCGACGACTTCGGCGGCAGTCGTCTCGTCACGGACGGCGGCGAGCCCGAGGACGTCGATGAGGAAGACTTTGCAGGAGTCGATATAGACGGCGCGTGCGATGACGACAACACACACGATCGTGTGAGCGAAGAGGAGCGGTCTAGCAACGACGCGGTTGTAGTCGCGCGAGAGCACGATTTTGTTGAGTACGACGGTGAGGTGTATATGGTTGTGCAAGCGGTGTCGCGCGACACGCTGATAATATCCATGAAGTTCCAAGCAGACGTCGAAGCGCCAGTTGCCGAGTGTACACCGTGCAAATCGGACGGCACCCCAGTGACCACACACGGTCGTGACGGCGAACTTGTCACGGACGGCGGGCGACGGGTGACCCACGATGTGATCTGGTGTAACTACTGCAAGGCGGGAATGAGTGTTCCAATCGATAACATCCCCGACGACCCGATGTGTGATTCTTGCTTACAGGTGCGGGAACCAGACCCCCCAGCGGAAGAGATACGCCGAGCCTTCGATGAGGCACCTGTCGATGTGGGTGACCGAGTGATGTACCAAGGAGAAGAGTACCTCTTCAGCGGAAAGGGACCGTGGACGTACGCTCACATCGTCCCAATCGGGCACTCAATATACACATCTGAGGATACACACGCCGACGTCACCACCCTCGAACGGGTGGATGACCCGGACGCGCTCAGTGACCGATACGACGATTATCCCGGCACTGCTGCCGACGAGACACACGGTCGTGACGGCGAACTTGTCACGGACGGCGGCGAGCCCATCGACGACGTCAACGTTAGCGAGGAAGACTTTGCAGGAGTCGATATAGACGGCGCGGACGCCGATGATGACACGCCTCTTTCGGACAGGTACGACGATTATCCCGGCACTGCTGCCGACGACGCGGACGACGAGACACACGATCGTGACGAAGAAGGGGAAGACGACCTCGATGCAGAGGAGATTCGTGCGCGCGGCGAGCTCGAAGGCGACAGCGACGACGAGGACGACCCCAGCGATGAGGATGGATACATCCGCAACTCAGACGAGATCCGAGTCGCAGCTGGCAGGACGCTCGATTCGAGATTAGCACACAACAAGGAAGGAAAGTGGATGTGTACGATTTGCGAGGCTGTAGTGACGAGCGCGCACGGCGCGAAGACACACTTTGGTCGCTCGCACCCGGATGCAGACGCGGACAACGTCGAAAATGCGATTAATCGCCGCGGTGAGGAGTCTGACGGTGTTAATTTTAACATCACTGAGGAAGACATCGAAGCCGCGGGAGAGAGCGCAGACGGCGGCGAGGGAGGTGATGTTGTCAACGACGCCAGCGACGGCGGATATACGGCCTGGGACGCGGCGAGCGACGATTATGGGGAGGCGCGCCTGCAGTCGTCGCCGATCACGCGAGCAGATGCCCGCGACAGTGTTGTCGATGCACTACAGGAGGAAACGCGGTGGATAGCTATCCGAGAGCGCTCGAAACCCGGCAAGCACTACGACCTGCATCGATGGGATGAGGATGATGGGTGGCAAGACGACGCATCGACATACATCAGTGAGCGGACCGCGGAAGAACTCGGGAGTAAAGCGACCGATACCGAAGACGCGCATTATCGCAGCCAACTCGCGCGGCGCAACTATATCAGCCAGGATGTTGTCGCCGCTGCCGACCGCGATGACACACTGATCCCTGTCGCCAATGGAACGATAAACATCGATGAAATCGACTTCAAGGGCACAGACGACGCCGGTCGCGTGCACATCGACCCCGACAGTGTTGTGCTCGAAGATATGGACCCAGAAAATTATTTCTTAGACCGGGTACAGACGGAGTGGGACCCTGATAATGCGGATATCGAGGGTCTCAAGTCGTGGATGCGGGAAATAATACACACAGAGAACGAGCGCGCGGTTGTCTACGAGCTAGCCGGTCACGCGCTACACCACGGCTACCCAACGGATGCATTTGGGATCTGTGTTGGAATGGGTGGCAGTGGAAAATCGCAGATGCTAGAGGTGATCAAGCACATGATCGGAAAGGATAACGTCGGCGTTCGGACGCTGAAACAAATCGAGAATGCGGACTTCTCGGCGGGTAATCCGGTCCCCGAGCAGCGGATGAACATAAATACTGAGCTAAGTGGTGAGCAACTCAAGGACATAAGCACGCTTAAGACCTATTCAAGCTGCTGTGTTGAATAGATGCTGAGTCACGGTTACAGCGGCTCACACAGTGGTTCTATGTTGGTGATGGCG
>NZ_JAODIX010000047.1 GCF_026586675.1 Halorubrum yunnanense | reverse complement strand
CGGTGCCCTTGTCCTCTTCGACTCCACAGCGACAGCTCAACAGTATCAACAATCTCCTACAGAAGAGCGTTTGTACAGAACATCGGCTCCCTGAAGCTCATGACTGTCAGGAGCTCAAGCTTGAACAGGCACAGCGGGCGCTAAAACGCGAGGCGGATGAGGACGCTGGGCCTTGGTTTAAAGACGGGTTTGAGTTATCAAACGTCGAGGAGTCACACACAGAGGATCGTACCACGACACACCCAGCCGATGAACCTGCGGAGCCGACAGATGAATGTGAAACGTGTGAGACGGAACTCCTCGAGCATGAGGCTGCGGGGTGCCCGTACTGCGAGAAGGTCTTCTGTGGAGAACACCTTGCTGACCACCGAGCGGACTGCTTCAATCCGCCGGCCCAAGATAACGTAAGTGGCGACTCAAACAGAGCGCTTGATGTAGGCAGCTCGCCAGATGTAGCTCCGGATGGATCAGTAGTTCGTGATACTTCAGCGCAAACACAGGGACCAGAAGCCGAAAATAGCGATTCAATCCGAGTGAAAGGCTTTTTTCGCCTATTAATTGGTGTGCCGACAGGGATAGCTTCGAGAGTGGCTGGCACGACAAAAGCGTCATTTCGGCATCCAGCGACAGCCATCTGGAACATAACGAAGGTCACTCTGTTACTCGGCATAGTTGTGGTACTCGCTGGGCAGGCGGGGTTCGGGCCTGTCAATTCCTCTCCTGGAGAGCTTGCTTCGCCGGTGGTTGACGCGGCCACAAACGCGACCGACCCCGCAGAGATAGACGAGCAGCAGGTCGAGAAACTTGTACGAGAAGGAATCAACGAGCGGCGAGCCGATCACGGATTAGCCAGCCTCTCGTCATCAACAAGCCTACAAGAACAAGCCCGATTACACAGCGAAGATATGGTTGGTCACGATGAGTTAGCACACGACCTTCCCGGCTCAACTACGGAGCAACGGCTCACCGTGGCGAGCTGTGATGCTGGTGGAGAAAATATCGCCCAAACGTGGTATCAAGAACAAGTGGATACGGTAGAAGGGCAAAAGTACATCGGCGATGAAGAGGAACTTGCTGAATCACTCGTAACACAGTGGATGAACTCACCACCACACCGTGAAAACATCCTTCGAGAAGGGTGGTCGGAAACTGGTGTCGGGATCGAACTCACCGATGACGACAAAGTCTACGCCACACAGCTATTCTGTGCATGATTCTTCAGCACCTATCTTACTCCCTCGGAGAGATAGAGAGGTGCGAAAAGAACACCTCCGCGACCGTGTTGCCCGACCTAAAAATCCGCTTGAACCGCGAGAAATCGAGTAGTTCTACTTGTTCGGCAGTTCCCGCTTCCCATCTCTCACGCACCGCCAACAGGGGAAGTCGCCGGATAGTCCCGCACAGTCACACTCCTCGGATTCCTCCGCATTGAGGGGGAGCCGAATCTTTGGAAGTGTTGTCGGTAACAGCTCCCACGTCAGCGCGGAGTCGATCTTCCAACGTCTGCCGGGTGATTTCTCCACCTTCGACCTGGGGGTTGGGCAGTCAACAGCGGCTTGTAGAATTACCGGGCCGCCGATCGTCGCCAGCGCGACCTTGTGCTTACAGTCGTACTTCTCGTTGTGCTTGTCTGCCGGACACTCACACTCCGCCGAAACGAGACGCCGTTGCGGTCTTCGAAAACATTCCAAGCATCCCAAGTGAGCTGAGTTTTGCGTTACGAGAAAAGCTCGGTCGGCTGGCCGCTACCGTTTAACTCCTCGTGCTGTTCCTCTTCCCATTCTATCTCCCCCTCAATGCGTCCTAATATGGAAGACGCGTGGCTACGATCCTCAGAATCTCGATCCTTGGAGTCGACTATCTTCTCCATTTCGTGTTCGAGGAAGACAAGCTGACGGAGAGTGAGGTTCATAATAGTGTTACCCCATTCGATCAAGCGCGTCTCGCCGATCTTCGTTCGGAACTTGGTCGTATTTCATCGTCGTGGACGTTTCCTTGTGACGCAGTTGCGACTGAGCCGCTGCGAGTCCTTCCTCTCGGGCCATGTACGTTCCCGTCGAGGACGGATAGCGTACCACGTCACATCCCGCTGGACGCCTGCAAGCTCCGAGATACTGTCCATGAGGTAGCGGAGGGAAGACGCTTTGTACTGGTTCGCGTGGCGAGTGAGCCAAAGGCGATCGGTGTCGTCGTACTTCTCGTACATCTCACGCTCTTCCAGCCAGCGGGCAAGGTACTCTGCCGTCTCTTCTCGGATACTGACCGTCCAGTTCTCTACGCCCTTTGAGGACTCTTCTTTCTGCTGTGTTGAATAGATGCTGAGTCACGGTTACAGCGGCTCACACAGTGGTTCTATGTTGGTGATGGCG
>NZ_JAODIX010000046.1 GCF_026586675.1 Halorubrum yunnanense | reverse complement strand
CAGTCTCTGACACCGTGAAACCGTGAGTTATCGACCCTACCCCGACGCAGTCTTGCGTTCAACAAGGCATGGCTACATCAACAGTTCAATCGGTACGGACGAGCTAACCGTCGATTATCAGGGTGCAGCAGATAATGGCGGCGAAACGACCAGCAGCGACGACGTGGTCGTTCTGCAAAGCGACTCGGATGTTCCTGCACTCTCCACCTCAAAAGATGAGAGTGTCCAAGGGAACACCTTCCCGACACTCGAATCTGCGGAGGTCACTAATGACGACCGACCGGAGCTCGTCGTCACCTTCAGCGAGGAGATCGACGCTCAGGCAAGTTCGTTCGATGGTAGTGGCGTATTCACCTTCGGTACTTACAGTTCCAACACAACTGTTGTCGAGAACGCCGATGCCGGAGAGCAAGACCAAGTTATCGTTGGAGTTGATCCCGAAGTCCAGCCTGCAGACGACTTCGATGATTTGAGTTATGACGATACTGCAGCAACGGGCGACCTCATCTCCACCTCAAGCGGAGAAACGGTTGCAGTCAGCAGCGGTGCTGTGTCCAATACCATCGCACCGAACATCACGGGTGCAACGGTCGCAGATCCGCGAGATGAACTCGTGGTGACCTTCGATGACGGCGACAGCAACGCTGCGCTTGAACAAGGAGATGACAATCCCACTGATGGCTTCACCCTCAGTGGCACTGACGCGACGATCACTGACGACGTTAGCATTGATAACGGTAATGCTGAGGTAACGATCACGCTGAGCGAAGCAGTTGAAGCCGGTGACGGTGACCTGACGCTTAAGTACTCAAGCGGTAGTGACGCCATCCAGTCGCTGGCCGGCGTCAGTACGGAAGCAATCAATACCGGCGCGTCGAACAACGTTGTTCCGACGCTTGAATCGGCCGAAGTGACCGACGAGAACCCGGATCAACTGAGAGTCACGTTCACCGAAGATGTTCAGACCGATGTCGGTAGCGGGAATATCGACAGTGCGGTGACTGACGCATTCACACTTCAAGATGTTGGAGGTACTACGTACCGCGTCCGAAATCTGTCGAGCCATAGCGGGGACACGATCGTTCTGAACCTTGGCCCAGAAGACGGTGGTTCAACGGATGTACCGTCGACTGCAGATCTTAGCGGGGCACTGACGTACAATAAGGGCGGTGCGAGCGGTCCAAGCGGTGACGAGGCAGAACCGTTCATCGCTGCCAGTGGTACTGAAGAACCAGTTGGAACCTTCAGTGACAAAGACGTTGCGAACAACGTCGGTATCACGGCAGAGCTGAGCGAGCGTGGCCAGTACCTCAACGTGACGTTCACCGAGGATATCAGCCGCGCTGGCACACCGTCCGAAGTTGTCTCGGAATTCGACACCAGTGGAACTGCGATCTCGCTTGAGGAGGACGCCTTCGAAGAGATCAAAAACGGAGACACAGTCGTCTTCAATAACGGTAACGATCACACGTCCGCCGGCTCTGTTGTCAACGAGCCGAACAATGTTGACTCCTCGACGGGTGTGACAATCGATTACACGCCATCGGGCGCACTCCTCAATGCGCAGGACGAACAGCCGTCACAGTTCACCACTGAAAGCGTAACGAACAACATCCAGCCGTTCATTACGGATGTTACTGAAACTGAATCGAACATTCAGCTAACCTACAGCGAAGACGTAGTCGCGCCAGGCAATGATGATGCCTTCACTCTCAGTGGCACGACCGCTGAACTGAATGGTATCAATGATGATGGCGATGCAGACCAGTTCTCGCTGACTCTCGATCCGGGCTTCAGTGATACTGACAGGGGTATCACGCTCAGCTACGCTGATGCTGACGGAGCTTCAGTCGATGCATCCGGTTCAAGTGCTGTTGCACTTGACGAGACTGTCAGCGTGACGAATCCGCTCTCACCATCACCGCAGCTAATGAACGCGACTGTCGACGATGTCGATGTGAACAACGCTGATAATGGAAACGGTGAGATCGTACTCGCTTTCGACCAAAATGTTGATGAAGTCGGTTCTGACGACGTTAGCGGACTCAAATTCGAGTCCAACACACCAGATGTTTCTATCGAGTTCCAGGCTGGTGATGAGATAGTTGCGGTTCAGGGTAACGAAGTTGCTGTCGAATTCACCTCGACCTCTGGGTCAGCCTCCTCTGCAGTCAGAGCAGGAGATAACCTTGAGGATGCAGTGCTGACGATAGATGAACCTGGAAGTGTCGACATCCAGGGTGACAACGGTGCAGCACTCCAGGCTGACGACAGCACCGATGAAGTCAGCAACGAGATCGCTGGTGACCTCGCGACCGTCGAGAGCACCGAGATAGACACTGAACTGATCGGCACCGATGTCGATAAGACAGGCAACCCGACAGTAACAGTTACCGGCTTCGCTGACGATAACGGAACGAAAGTTATCGACGCAAGCGACGATGTTGATGTCGAAATCGGCGGTGAATCCTTCGACGTGTCGCCGAACCGGTTCAGTGATTCCGCGACGGTCGACATCACTACACCTGGTGATATCGATCAAGGTAATGTTGAGGTCGGCAGCGAAGTGACCGTTGACGTTGCGGGCGCTGAAGTTACCAACACGCAGAACGTCACCTACGTCCACGAGGCCTTCACGCAGGACGAAGGCTGGGCGCTCACCTCGCAGCCGATGCCCGGTGAGTTCGTTGCCGGTGACAACATCAGTGACGTGACGTACTACGACGCTGATGCCGCTGAAGACGCGGAAGACTTCGGGTCCTACAGCCCGGCAGGGCAGGTCCAGCGCGTCCACAACGCGCTGTTCGTCAACGCCGAATCCGACGGCGCTGAGTACGGATTCGCCTACGACGAGGACCGTAGCGGTCCGCAGACCAACGTCGGCAGCGTCGATATGGGCGAGGGCTGGCATATCGTTGGATCGAACTACAATATCAGCAGCTCCACAATCACTCTCGACGAGGACTTGGCCATTGAGAACGGCCCAGAAACTGATGTCACCGACGTCCAGCTGAAATCCCTACCCGGGACGAAGCTGGACAACGACGACACAGTTGAGAACCACGCAGCCTACTACGTATACCTCTACGAGAACGACAGCCGGCAGATCGTCCTGCCGGGATACTCGAGTACGGCCAGTACTGGGGATAGCGTGAATGTGGTATAATAGAATAGACAAATCAACAACCACACTCAAATGACGCTCAAACACACGTTGGTCGTCGCGATGATCGCCTTGGCCGTCGTGACCGGCGGTGCAGCAGTAGCGACGGCGCAGGAGTCGCCACCGGGTGACCCGGCGTCGTTCTACGGCTCGGTCGAAGACGCCGACGGCGCTGCTGCCCCGGTGGACACGACGATCTATGCGGTCGCCATCGATGAGAACGGTGACACGTCCGTCGAAGGGTCGATCACCGTCGAGACTGCCGGACAGTTCGGTGGCGGTGACGCGACCGACGACAAGCTACGCGTCGACAGCAACGCCGGCGAGGAAGTTCGATTCCACATCGGCTCTGCGGACGGACCGCAGTCGGAGTCGACGTACGCTCTCGAACCGGGCGTCTACGAGGAGAGCCTCGTATTCCCGGCCGGAGCGTTCGAAGACGGTGACGGCGGCGACGGCGGTGACGATGGCGGCGACGGCGGCGACGGCGGCGACGACGGCGACGACACCGCCGGAGGAGGCGGCGGTGGCGGCGGTGGCGGTGGCTCGCTCGCCGCCGACTTCCTCGTCTCGAACCTCGACCCGGCGTCGACAGAGGTGACGCAGGGAGAGTCGATCACCGTCAGCGCGGAGCTCGAGTCCGACGGGATCTCCGGTGACACCCAGGACGTCGACCTCCGCGTCGGCGACGAGACGATCGGCACGCAGTCGGTCGAGCTCGACGGAGACGAGACGACCACCGTCGAGTTCACCGACGCCACCGTCGACGTCGAGCCCGGCGAGTATGACCTCGTCGTCGAGACGTCAGACGACAGCGTGACCGGCACGATCACCGTCCTCGCGGCCGACGGCGACGACGGTGACGACGGTGCCGACGGTGACGACGGTGCCGACGGCGACGATGGTGCCGACGGTGACGACGGTACCGACGGCGAGGACGACGACTCCAGCATCCTCGACGTCCCCGGCTTCGGTCCGCTCGTCGCGCTCGTCGCGCTCGTCGCGGCCGCGCTGCTCGCGACGCGTCGCAACGACTGAACAGCCCCGTTCGACCACCGCATTCTCCGTTTTTTCGCTCCGAAGAGCGAAGCGAGCGTGGAGCCAGTCGCGCCCGTGACCGAACGAAGTGAAGGGAGCGGGTGCGACGGGATTCGAACCCCACTCGCACGGTCGCCTCGCTTCGCTCGGCGCTGCGTGCTCCCTGGTTCGAATCCCTCTGGCGTTTTCACTGCTCCCGTCGGTCGCAGGAAAACGGGCCGGGAGGGATTCGAACCAAAGCCAGAGGTTCCTGCTCGCTTCGCTGCGCGGGCTGCCTCTGGCAGGGTTCCGAATCCCTCCCTCAGCACAGCACCGCCGCTCGCGATGTTGCTCGCGGCGGTACAGCGGGCCGGGAGGGATCCACGCGAGCGAAGCGAGCGTGGAGCCAGTCGCGCCCGTGACCGAACGAAGTGAAGGGAACGGGTGCGACGGGATTCGAACCCCACTCGCACGGTCGCCTCGCTTCGCTCGGCGCTGCGTGCTCCCTGGTTCGAACCCTCCCTCAGCACAGCACCGCCGCTCGCGATGTTGCTCGCGGCGGTACAGCGGGCCGGGAGGGATTCGAACCACGGTCACTCCGCTTCGCTCCGTTCCCTGATTCGAATCCCTCTGGCGTTTTCACTGCTCCCGGCGGTCGCAGGAAAACGGGCCGGGAGGGATTCGAACCCCCGACCGTCCGGTTAAAAGCCGGACGCTCTCCCTAACTGAGCTACCGGCCCAGACGCGAATTAGTAGGAAGAGACCACGGATAAACGTTTAGAAACCGCGTGCGGCGAGGGTCGCTCCGATCGATCCGAAGCGATTTCCGGACCGCCCGCGTCGCCGGGGGCATGGACTTCGACATGCGCGCGTTCGCCGCCGACCTCTGTCGGTTCCCCTCCACCGCCGGGAGGGAGGCGGCCGCGGCCGACTTCGTCGAGGGCCGACTCGACGACCTCGGCTTCGAGACGGACGCGTGGAACGCCGACCCCGCGATCCTCGCCGAGCACCCGTCCTTCCCGGACGATTTGGGGGAGGCGGACGTGGCGGGGCGCCGGAGCGTCGGCGGCGTGCTCGAACTCGGCGAGGTGGCCGACGCGAGCGATCCCGCAGACTCCGTCCCAGCGATCGTCCTCAACGGCCACATCGACGTGGTACCGGCCGAACCCGCGGAGTGGTCGAGCGACCCCTTCGAGCCGGCGTGGGGGCGGACGGACACCGACGGCGACGGTATCGACGGCGCCGGCGACACCCTCACCGCCCGCGGCGCGGCGGACATGAAGTCGGGGGTCGCGGCGTGCGTGGGCGCGGCGCTCGACGTGAGAGAGGCCGTCGAAGCCGGGGAACTCGCCCTCCCGGCGGGCGGGCTGCGTGTCGTCGTCGAGGCGGTGGCGGGCGAGGAGGACGGCGGGTACGGCGCGGCGACCGCGGCGCTCGCGAACCCGTACCCCTTCGAGCGCGACGCGGCGATCGTGGCGGAGCCGACCGAGCTGCGCCCGGTCGTCGCCACGGAAGGGTCGCTGATGGCGCGGCTGGAGCTGACCGGGCGGAGCGCGCACGCCGCCACGCCGTGGCGCGGCGAGGACGTCCTCCCGCGATTCGAGGCGATCCGGCAGGCGTTCATGGAGTTAGAGACCGAGCGGGGCGAATCGGTGACCCATCCCCTGTACGAGGAGTTCCCGGTGCCGTGGCCGGTCGTCTGCGGGACCGTGGAGGCCGGCTCGTGGGCGTCGACGGTGCCGGCGACGCTCGCGGCCGAGTTCCGGATCGGGGTCGCGCCGGGCGAGACGGTCGACGAGGTCGAGGCGGCGTTCCGCGCGCGGCTCGACGAGGTCGTCGCCGGAGACCCGTGGCTGCGCGAACACCCGCCGACGTTCGAGCGGTTCTCGGTGCAGTTCGAGGCGAGCGAGGTCGCGGTCGACGAGCCGATCGTCGAGGCCGCGCGGGCGGGGCTCGTCGACGCCGGCCTCCCGGATCCGGAGCCCACGGGCGGGACCTACGGCGCGGACTCCCGGCACTACGTGGCGGCGGGGATCCCGACCGTGCTGCTCGGCCCAGGCGACATCCTGGAGGCGCACGACCCGGACGAGACGGTCGCGTGGAGCGAGGTCGAGGAGGCGCGGGCGGCGATCGCGGCCGCGGTCGGCCGGTTCGGCGAGGACTACTCGGGGTCGGCGGCGAAGTAGTCGTCGAGCGCGCGGGCGACGAGGGCGCCGGGCTCAACGTTCCGGTTCGAGGCGCGGCGCCGGAGCTCCGCGTAGGTGTCGAGGGGGAGCCGGACGCCGAGGTCGCCGAGCTCGACGCCGGCCTCGCGGACCGCGCTCTCGACGTCGGCCCCGTCGTTGACGGCGGAGGCGATGGAGCGCACCTCGCGGACGGTGAGGCCGCCGTCAATGGTCGCCCACGCGAGGAGGTAGCGGTCGGCGCCGCCGAGGCGCGCGACGTGTTTCGCCGCGCTCGGCGCGATCCGGCCGCTCGCGACCTGGCGCCGGATCGCCTGGGGCAGGTCGTGGACGCGGGCCCACTTGCGGATGAACGCCACGGAGACGTCGTCGCCCGCGCGCTCGGCGGCCGCTTTATAAGAGCCGACGCCGCGGACGAGCGCCGCGCACGCGGCCGCCCCGCGCAGCATTAACACGTTGTCCTCGTCGCCGACGTCGCCGGCCGCGAAGCGGGCCACCGTTTCGGCCGCGTCGGCCACGCTCTCGGGCTCGTCGGGGTCGAAGCCGACGGCCTCCGCGGCCCGCTCGCCCGTCACCTCGGGGTCGGCCCGGACGACGGGCTCGCCGACGGGGGAGCGTCGGTCCGCGCGGGAGTCCTCGTTCATACATCCATCTCCCGTTGTACACATATAAGCGACCGGCACCGGGGCAGGATTCGCTCACGACCGAGACGGGCCGAAGAATCCCCGGAAAACGGTTGATAGCAGCGCGTAGCGAGCGACATCGCCTCGGCGACGGCAATGTGGTTTATAAATAAATCGCGACAAGGCGTCACGGCGATTTATAAACAGACGGTGCGATGGCGCGCGCCTCCGAGCGGCCGGAAGGCCGCGAGGAGCGCGTGCGAGGGACGCCGCGAGCGACGTGGGTGACCGAAGGGAGCCCCGAGCGAGCGGCGAGGTTGGGGAGGTGTGAGGTGCTGTGCGGTGCGGTCGGGTGGGAGTCAAAGGGGCAGCCGTGAGGCGTGGGCAGGCGACGCTAAGCACCACAGGGAGCGAACGAAGTGAGCGACCGAGGAGCGCAGCGAGCGTGCGCACGCCTCACGGCTGGGGCTTTGGAGATCTTCACCGCGGAAAAGTCGGTCATTTATAGATAATCGACCGGAGATTCGGGTGAGTTCGCCGCGTCGTCGGTACCAACTGCGTAGTCGTCCGCCTCTCGACGCAACCCTTACGCGTCGTGACCGTCAAAACCGAGTATATGACCGAGAAACGCGACGACGACCGCCACGAGTTCTCCGCCGGGCAGGGCGTCGACGCCGGCTACGAGGAGTTCACCCTCGACCCCGAGGAGATCGACGCCGACCCGAACACGGTCGACCCCGTCGATTCCCGCGTCCTCACCGACATCCTCGACAAGCGGAACGTCGAAAGCGACGCCATCGACGTGGAGCGCCTGGTCGACGTGGGGCTCTCGTACATGGGGATCAACCGCTTCGAGGAGGCGACGGAGACCTTCGAGCGCGCCGCCCACTTCGCCGAGGATGACTCGCTTGAGGCCCAAGAGGCCTGGGTGAACAAGGGGGCGGCCCACGCCGAACTGGAGGAGTACGACGAGGCGATCGGCGCGTACGAGGAGGCGCTGCGGATCGACGACTCGTCGGAACACGCCGCGACCGCCGAGACCAACCTCGCGTACGCGCTCTGGGAGTTCGGCCGCAGCGAGCAGGCGCTCGAACACGCCGAGCGCGCCGTCGAGACCGACCCGCGCTTCGCCGAAGCGTGGTACAACCGCGGCTTCATGCTGGTCGAGCGGGGGCTCGCCGAGGACGCCGTCACCTGTTTCGACAACGCGATCCGCCTCGGCTACCGGAGCGCGGGCGTCCTCGAGGAGAAGGCGCGCGCCCTCGAGGAGGCGGGCGAGCACGAGCAGGCCGAGGAGGTCGCCGACCGCGCCGACGAGATCCGGCGCGAGGCGGAGGGACAGATGATCGAAGAGCAGACGGGCCAGGCCCCCGGGCCGGGCGGGCAGGCTCGCCAGGGCGGCCGACCCGAAGCCGGGGGACGGCCCGGCGCGGGCGGGCGGGACGTCGAACGCGAAGAGCCGGAGCGCGAGCTCCGGGGCGAGGGACCCGAGGGCTTTTAGATGGGCGACCGGGACGCCGAGAGCGACGACACGGCTTCCGGGATGCTCCTCCGCGAGCGCGAGACCGCCGAAGGGACGCTCGTCTCCGTCTGCGACGCGGACTGCCTCGGCGAGACGTACGAGGACGGCCCCATGACGCTCGAGGTCACCGAGGAGTTCTACGGCGGCGAGGACGCCGTGGAGGCGAGCGCCGAGGCGGTGGTCGCCGGACTCCATCGCGCACAGGTCGCCAACATCGTCGGAACCGAGGCCGTCGACGTCGCGGTCGAGGCCGGGCTCGTCGACGAGAAGACGGTGCTGGACGTCGCGGAGACCCGACACGCACAACTGCTCTGGCTGTGAGCGTGGACGTATGAAGCGACTCGGACGAGCCGAACTCGCGGAGCTGCTGGGTCCGCACCCCCCTTCGGACGCGTTCTGGAATCGCGCGATCGACGTCGAGCGCGCCGTCATCGGCGTCGATGCGGGCGTCGTGGGGGAGGAGACGGGAGACGAGGACCAAGACTCGGAGCGAGCCCGCCGGAACCGCCGGCGACGCGGCGAGCCCGGCCCGGACGGCCCGCTCTCGCCGGGCGACATCGTCGACGTCGGCGCCCACTCGTTCGTCGTCGTCGCGGTCGAGGAGACGGAGGCCGGCGGGCGGCGGTACCGGATCGACCTGGTCGAGCCGGGGTCGGACGGCCGACCTCTTAAATAACGACCGGAGCGGCCGCGCTACAGGTCCGCGACGTCCTCGATCGCGTCGGTGAGCTCCTCGACGCTCTCGACGGTGTGTTCGCCCATGTGGCCGATCCGGAACGTCTCCTCGGCGATGTCGCCGTAGCCGTTCGAGAAGGCCATGTCGTACTCCTCGCTGACTTCCTCGATCGTCGCGGCGACGTCGATCCCCCGCGTGTTCTCGATGCAGGCGACCGTCTGCGACTCGTACCCCTCCTCGGGGAACATCGCGAAGTGTTCGTCCGCCCAGTCGTGGACGTACGCCATCATCTCGCGGTGACGCTCGTCGCGGGCGCGGTGGCCCTCGTCGAGCATCCGTTTCATCTGTTTGCGGTACGCTAACATGATCGGGATGGCGGGCGTCGAGTGGGTCTGGCCCTTGCGGTCGTAGTAGTCGATGGCGCGGCGGAAGCCGCCGTACCACGAGGAGTCGCCCTTCTCGGCCTCGCGGTCGTAGGCGTCGTCGCTGACGACGCACACCGCAAGCCCTGGCGGCATCGCGAACGCCTTCTGCGTGGACGCGAAGATGACGTCGATGCCGTGCTCGTCGATGTCGACGTAGTCGCCGCCGAGCGACGAGACAGCGTCGACGGCGAAGTAGGTGTCCGGGTACTCACTGATCACGTCGCCCATCTCCTCGATCGGGTTGCGGACGCCGGTCGAACTCTCGTTCATCACGCCCGCGACCATGTCGTACCCCTCGTCGCTGGCGTCGAGCGCCTCGCGGACGTCCTCGGGTTTGACCGCCTCGCCCCACTCGTACTCCAGCCGGGTGACGTCCTTGCCGAGGCGCTCCGCGACGTTGGCGAACCGCTCGCTGAAGCTCCCGCAGGTCGGCACGAGGACGCGCTCATCGACGAGGTTCAGCGTCGACGCCTCCCAGAACTCCGTGCCGGAGGCCGTGAGGATGATCACGTCGTTATCGGTGCCGAGGAACTCCTTCGTGTCCTCGACGATGGTCGTGTACAGATCGGTCATCCGGTCCATCCGGTGCCCGAACGTCGACTCCGTCATCGCCTCGATCACGTCGTCGGGGACCTCGGTCGGGCCTGGGATGTACAGCGTCTTGTCGTCGTAGTCGTCTCGGTATTCGCGTTTCTTCGTCACGGGATCCACCTGATAGATCGTATCGGGTCGCGAGACGGTATGGTCCTTGTGATACGCTCGAAAACGGGACCGGCGTTGGTGGCGCCGACGAGGGAGACGGCGCCGTTGCCCGGATCAGCCGGCTTTATACGAGACGAGGAGAGAGGACGCGTATGACACGCGCCCGGAGAGTCACAACCGTCCGAGGTGGACCGGCGTGAGCGGCGAGGAGGAGCTCGCGAAGGACCTCGGCCCGCTCGCGGCGCTCACGATCGGGATCGGGACGATGATCGGGGCCGGGATCTTCGTGCTGCCCGGCACCGCGGTCGCAAGGGCCGGCCCCCTCGCGGCGGCCACGTTCGTCCTCGGCGGCGTCATCGCGCTGTTCACGGCGCTGTCGGCCTCCGAGCTCGGGACGGCGATGCCGAAGTCCGGCGGCGCGTACTTCTACGTCAACCGGGCGCTCGGACCCATGTTCGGCTCGATCGCGGGCTGGGCGAACTGGCTCGGGCTCGCGTTCGCCTCCGCCTTCTACATGTACGGCTTCGGCGAGTACGTCAACGCGCTCGTCGGGCTCGGCACGGTCGGACTCGGTCCGGTGACGCTGGAGGCCGCGCAGGTGATCGGGCTCGGGGGCGCGCTGCTCTTCATCGCGGTCAACTACTTCGGCGCGAAGGAGACGGGCGGGCTCCAGATCGTCATCGTCATGTCGCTTCTGGGGATCCTCGCGGTGTTCACCGTCGTCGGCATGCTGAACGCCGACATGGAGTCGCTGCGACCGATCGCGCCGCCGGGCACGACGAGTCAGGTGCTCCCGGTGACGGGTATCATCTTCGTTTCGTATCTCGGGTTCGTCCAGATCACCTCGGTCGCCGAGGAGATCAAGAATCCCGGGCGCAACCTCCCGCTCGCGGTCCTCGGCTCGGTCGTCATCGTCACGCTCGTGTACGCGCTGTTCCTCGTCGTGTTGCTCGCGGCTGTGCCGACCGACCTCGTCGCGAACAACGAGACCGCGGTCGTCGACGCCGCGCGTCTCCTCTTCGGCAACTACCAGGTGTTCGGCTACTCGCTCGGCGCCCTCGGCGCCGGCATGCTCCTGATCGGCGGGCTGCTCGCGACCGCCTCCTCCGCGAACGCGTCGATCCTCTCCTCTTCGCGGATCAACTTCGCGATGGGTCGCGAGAAGATCGTCACCCCGAACCTCAACGAGATCCACGAGCGGTTCGGCACCCCGTACAAGTCGATCGCGCTCACCGGCGCGCTCATCATCGTCTTCCTCGTCGCCGGCGGCGTCGAGTCGCTGTCGGCGATGGGATCCGTGCTCCACCTCATCGTCTACGGGCTGCTCAACATCGCGCTCATTGTGATGCGCGAGTCGGGGGTCGAGGGGTACGACCCCGACTTCGAGGTCCCCTTCTACCCCGTCGTCCCGATTGTTGGCGCGCTGTCGTCGTTCGCGCTGATCGTCTACATCGAGCCGCGGATCATCGCGATCTCGGGGGGGCTCGTCGCCTTCGCGCTGCTCTGGTACCTGCTGTACGCCCGCGGGAAGGTGGAGTCGCGCGGCGTGTTGGGCGCGTGGATCCTCGACCGGTCCGACGACCTGCCGAAGGCCGCCGTGTCGGCGGCCACGTCGGTCCAGCCGAGCGGGGACGACTACCGGGTGATGGTGCCGCTCGCGAACCCGGCGACCGAGGAGCACCTCATCACGCTCGCCTCCGCCATCGCCAAACAGCGGAACGGGACCGTCGTCGCGGTCAACATCGCGAACGTGCCCGACCAGACGTCGCTGGAGGCGGCCCGCGATCGCGGCGCCCACGAGGCGGCGCACGGGCTGTTGGACCAGGCTCGCGACGACGCCGAGACGTTCGGCGTCGACGTGGAGACGCACGTCGTGCTCTCGCACCGCGTGTTCGAGGAGGTGTTCGACGCGGCCCGCACCTACGGCGCCGACCTCACGGTGATGGGCTGGGGCGAGGACTCCCACGGGGCGCCGGGGCGTGCGGAGTCCGCCGTCGACGAGCTGGCGCACTCGCTCCCCTCCGACTTCCTGGTGTTCCGCGACCGCGGCTTCGACCCCTCGCGGATCTTGGTGCCGACCGCCGGCGGCCCGGCCTCGGACCTATCCGGGGCAGTCGCGAAGATGCTCCAGGTAGAGTTCGACGGCGAGGTCACCCTCCTGCACGTCGCCGACGACGAGGCGGCGGGCCAGCGGTTCCTCACCGAGTGGGCCGCCGAGCACGACCTCTCGGACGCGACGATGCGGGTCGAGGGCGGCGACGTCGAGGCGGCCATCGGCCGCGCCACGCGCGACGCCACGATGCTGATCATCGGCGCGACGCAGAAGGGGCTGCTCTCGCGGCTGGTCAGCGGGTCGCTCGTGTTGGACGTGCTCGGCGACGTGGAGTGCTCCGTGCTGCTCGCCGAGAAGCGCAGCGACCGCGGGGTGTTCGACCGGCTGTTCGGCAGCGGGGCACGGGCGAACGACATCGTCGAGACCGACGAGACGCCCGCCGACACCGGCGTCAGCCCCGAGCCCTCGACGCCGGAGATTGACGAGGGCGGCGACGACGAAGACGCGAAGGCGTGAGGCGCTGTGGAGTCGCGGTCGGGCGGGATTCAAAGGGGCAGCCGCGATTTCCGCGAGCGAAGCGAGCGGAAATCGCGGCTGGGGCTTTGGAGATGTTCACTACCAAGCTGCTGTCAGCCATTTGTACGCGGTCGCCAACGTATGACGGCGACACGCATTAGCGCGCGGAGCCGCAACCGGTTCGTATGGCCTCGGAGTCCTGTGACGTCTGCGAGCGGTCCGTCAGGATCGCCGGCGGGATCGGCGACCTGTGGAACTTCGCGTTCGAGTCGACGCAGGGACTGACGCTGGAGCTGACCGACGGCTCCGAGTTCTTCCTCTGTTTCGAGTGCATGGAGTCGCTGCCGGACGACCACGAACCGACCGCCGACGACGTCGCCGACCTGCAGGCGCGGACCGACCCCGTCGAGGAGGACGGAAACGACTTCTGGCACTGGAAGTGAAACCGCGGGACCGGCGCGTCGGGGGGAATCGATTTTTATCGGTCGTTGCCGATGATTCGGCAGTGAAGGCCTCCAACGCCCCAGTCGCGACGACTCGGTGCGCTCGTTGCGGTCCTCAGTCGGTCGCTACCGCTCCCTCCTTGTGGTCCTTACGTCGCGCGCCTTCGTCTTCGCGACTGCCCCTTTGAGTCCCACCCGCACCGCACAGCCTCGCACCTCCACAACCTCGTCGCTCGCTCGGGGCTCCCTTCGGTCGCCCACTGCGCTCGCGACTCCAGCGAGGGACCGAAGGTCCCTCTGGCAGCCGGACGTAGTCCGGCGACCTCGCGCGTGCAACTCGCGGCCTGCCGGCCGCTCGAAGGCACGCAGGGCGAGAGCGAAGCTCTCGCTTGCAGCCGGCGCGTAGCGCCGGCGACGCCACCGCAGCGGTCGCTGATAAATCCCGTCCGTCACGCTTCGTTGACACTGATCACGTGCGCGTCCTCGGGATCGAAGCCGACGACGACCTCGCCGGAGAGGGGATCGCGCGTCCGGACCACGAGGTCGCGCCCGCCCCAGTCGAGAGTCACGCGAGTCGTCTCCCCGAGGAACTCCGCGTTTTCGACGGTCGCGGCGAGCCGGCTCTCCCCCTCGCCGATCCGGAGGTACTCGGGCCGGACGCAGAAGGTGAGACGGTCGCCGGGGGCGGTATCGACCGCGCCGTCCGTCTCGATCCGGAGCGGCTCCCCGCCCACGTCGACGGCGACGGTTCGGGGTGCGCCGTCGCTCTCGCTCCCCTCCGCGTCCACCACCCGTCCCGCGAGGACGTTGTTGTCGCCGACGAACTCGGCGACGAACCGAGTCGCCGGCTCCCGGTACACCGTCCGCGGGGGCGCGACCTGCTCGGGCGTCCCGTCGCGTATCACCGCGACGCGGTCGGAGATCGCCAGCGCCTCCTCCTGATCGTGGGTGACGTAGACGGTCGTAATCGAGAGCTCCGACTGGATCCGCCGGACCTGCACCCGGAGACGCTCGCGGAGCTGCGCGTCGAGCGCGCTCATCGGCTCGTCGAGGAGGAGGAGGTCTGGACCCGGCGCGAGCGCCCGCGCCATCGCGACGCGCTGCCGCTGCCCGCCGGAGAGGCTCTCCGGTTCGCGGTCGGCGGCGTCGGGGAGGTCGACCAGCTCGAGCAGCTCCGCGACGCGCTCGTCGCGGGTGACCCCCTCCGGCGGGTCGGCGAAGTTGAGGCCGTAGCCCACGTTCTCGCCGACGGTCATGTGCGGGAACAGCGCGTAGTTCTGGAAGACGACGCCCACGTCGCGGTCCTCGGGGGGCACGCCGGCGACCGACTCGCCGGCGAATCGGACGGCGCCCGAGGAGGGCTCCTCGAACCCCGCGATCAGCCGGAGCGTCGTCGTCTTCCCGCAGCCCGAGGGGCCGACGAGCGTGAAGAACTCCCCCTCGCGCACCCGGAGGGTCACGTCGTCGACGGCGGCGGTGTCGCCGTAGCGCTTCGTCACGCCGTCGAGCTCGACCGCGGGGGGCGCGTCGGGGTCGGGCGACCCGCCGGCGTCGCCGGCGGGACGCTGCGGGTCAGAGCCCACTGGTCTCACCTCCCAGCCGCTCGATGACGACGAAGCTGAGCCCGGTGACGACAAGCAGGACGACGCCCATCGCAGTCGCCGGTCCGAGCCGACGCCCGATGAACCGTTCGATGGCGACCGGCATCGTGTACGCGTCGCCCCCGGTCGCGAGCACCACCGTCGCCGTGAACTCGCCGATCGAGATGGCGAACGCGAACGCCGCGCCCGCGACGACGCCGGGCCACACGAGCGGGAGCTCCACGTCGCGGATCACCCGTGCCCGCGACGCACCGAGCGCGCGGGCCGACTCGATCAGCGAGCGGTCGAGCCCCTCCAGCCCGGGCGCAACCGTCCGGACGACGAAGGGGTAGCCCGCGACCGCGTGTGCGACGACGATGGCGATCGCGCCGGACGCCGCGATCCGCCACCCCGCGACCTCGACGCCGAAGACGAGCCCGCGCAGGAGCCCGAGCCCGACGACGATTCCGGAGACGGCGAGCGGCGCCATCGCGGCCGCGTCGACCAGCGTCCGCCCGCGGTACCGCCGGGTCGTCAGCACCGCGACGACGACGCCCATCGGGAGCGCGAGCAGCGTCGACGCCGACGCGAACGCCAGCGAGTTGCGGATCGCGGGCCACGGCCGCACCTGAAACGCCGCCCCCGTCTGCTGGCGGTCAACGAGGAAGCGGTAGTGCTCCAGCGTGAGCGCGCCGTCGCCGCCCGTGACGCTCGCGAGGACCATCGAGGCGATGGGCGCGAGGAAGAGGACCCCCACGGCGACGGCGTAGGCGCCGAGGCCGAGACGCGGCAGGAGCTCCCTCGCGGTCGGGGCCGAAGGGAGCAGCGACCTGCGCGGGAGCGGGCGAGCGCCCCGCGCGCTGACCGTGTTGCGCGCCTCGTAGCGCAGGTACGCGAGGAGCACCCCGAGCGAGATGACCAGCTCGACGATCGCCAGCGCGGCCGCCTCGGCGTAGCTCAGGTCGCGGACGAGGTGGTAGACGAACACCTCGATCGTCGCCAGCTCGAACCCGCCGAGCGCGAGCACGATAGGGAAGGTCCCGAAGGTGAAGACGAACGTCAGCGCCGCCCCCGTCAGCACGGCGGGGTACACCTGTGGCGCGACCACGTCGAAGAACGCCCGGACCGGTCCCGCGCCGAGACTCCGGGCGGTCTCGACCGCGCGCGCGTCGACCGACTCCCACGCCGCCGTCGTCACTCGAGCGACGAGCGGCGCGTTGTAGAAGGCGTGGGCGATCACGACCGCGCGGAGCGTGAACATGAGGTCGACGCGGGGGAGACCGAGCGTCGACAGGGCGGCGTTCAGGGTCCCGTTGGTCCCGAACGTGGCGACGAAACCGACCGCGACCATGATCGACGGGAGGACGAACGGGACGATCGTCAGCGACCGCAGCGTCCGGCGGCCGGGGAACTCGAAGCGCGCGAGCAGGTACGCCGCGGGGAGCCCCAAGGCGACGCTGGCGACCGTCGACAGCGCGGCCTGATACGCGGTGAACCCGACGATCCCGAGCCGACGGTCCGGCCCGAGGAGCGCGCGCGCGACCGCGAGCGGCGACTCGCCCGCGAACAGCCGGGCGAGCTCCCCGAAATAAAAGGGGTCGCGCAGCACCGCGGCGAACACCGAGAGCGTGGCCGCGCCGTCGACGACGACCGCCTCGATCAGGACCGTGCCGACCGGGTAGTAGAAGGCGACGACGAGCGTCACGCTCGTGACGACCGCGAGCGCGGTTAGGAGGTGCCCGCGGAGACGTCCTTCGATCCGGTCGTGGAGCGTGTGACGACCGCCGGCGGCGCCGCGGCTGGCGTCGGACACGCGGCCCTCAGTTCCCGGCGTACTGCCGCTCCCAGGCGTCGATCCACTCGCCGACCGAGCCCTGGAGCTCATCGTACGTGAACGTCACCGGGTCGGCCGGCTCCTTCGCGAGCTCGGCGTAGTCGTCCGGGAGCGTCGCGGTGTCGGTCGCGGGGAACGCGACGTTGCGCTGAGCGATCTCGCCTTGCACCTCCGGCTCCAGCACGAACGACATGAACTCGCGGGCGAGCTCCGGCTCGTCGGCGTCGGCGAAGACGGCCATCCCCTCGGGGTTCGCGTACGCCTGGTCGTTCAGGAAGCGGATCCGGTGCTGTTCGAGGTCCTCCCCCGCGTCGGCCGCGAACACCTGGTCGGTCGAGTAGGAGACGACCATCGGCGCCTCGCCGTTGCTCCAGGCGGTGTACGCGTCGTCCCACGAGCCGAGCACCCGCACGTCGTTGGCCTGGAGGTCCGCCCAGTAGTCGAGGTAGTCGTAGTCGGGGTCGCCGTCGTCGCCCGCGACGGTCTCCTCGTCCCCGTCGCCCGCGACGCCGCCGTCGCCGAACCGGTGGATCGTGTGCAGCAGGAACGAGCGTCCGGTCGACGAGCCGCCGGGATTCTGCGCGATGAGCGCCCCGCTGTGGTCGTCGGCGAGCAGGCCGTCGAACGTCTCGGGCGCCTCAGTCGTCGTACCGTCGTAGACGAGGCTCACGTAGCCGGTGTCGAACGGGATCGCCCGGTCGAACGGGTCGAAGAGGAGCCCCTCGCGGACGGCGTCGAACCCGTCCACTTCGCCCCGCTCAGCGAACAGAGCGTCGTCGAGCTGGTCGTCGACGCGGACGAGGTCCCCGGTCGTGAGCCCGACGTAGAGGTCGGCGTCGACCGACACGCCCGAGGCGGCGCGCTCGACGTAGTAGTTCAACTCGTTGTCGGGCGTCGCCCACTCCAGCTCGGCGTCGACGCGCGACTCGAACTCCTCTTTGAGCCACTCGCCCGGGCTCACGGAGGGCGCGTCGATGAAGCTGGTGTACGTCGCGACCGTCAGGGTTGGGGTCTCCTCGTCGTCGCCGTCGGAGCCGTCCTCTCCGTCGGAGCCGCCGTCGCCGTCCGACCCGTCGCTTCCGTCCTCCCCGTCTGACCCGTCGCCCCCGTCGTCGCCGGTCTGCTGCGCGCTGCAGCCCGCGAGCGCCAGGGCGCCCGCCGCGCCGCCGAGCGCCAGAAACCGGCGCCGGGTCGAGGGGTCGGGCCGCGACAGCGCTTGTCGATCGCTCGGGTCCGAGTCGATGGTCGCGTCCGTGTCGTCTGCCATTACTCGGTTGTTATACCGAGTGATTATAAGGGATCCGTGTCGGCGACGGCGAGGGGGAAGGCGGCGAGTCGGCCACGGAAGTATCGTTCCCGATAGCCGCGACGACACCGATTTACGGCGGCGTGGGCAGCGGACCCGTATGGACGACTCGCCGACGGGAGACGAGAGCGGAGCCACGCGCCGCCGACTGCTCGCCGCGGGCGCGAGCGCCGCGGCCCTCGGCCTCGCGGGGTGTCTCGGCACCCGCGACGGCCCGGTGCCGGAGCCGACCGTGACGAGCGACCGGATCGACGACGGCTGGCGGCTCCTCGACGAGTCGGAGAGCACGGTGTTCGAACGGGCGTACGGCCCGGTGACGGTGCGCGCGCTCGAACGCACGCTGATCTACGAGTACGTCTCCGTCGCCGAGGCGCTCGCGGAGACGTTCGGCGCGAGCGGCTCGCCGGTCGTCTTCTTCGCGACTCGGATCGACCTCCGGCCCGCGCTCGACGGGCTCCCGGCCGGCGTCGGTCGGGACCGGCTGATGGCGGAGGTGGAGACGGCCGCTGTCGACGCGTTCCGCGCGCAGCTCCGGAACGCCGGGATCGAGGGCCTCGAAGAGGTCGACGAGGGGACCACGACGGTGACCGGCGGCCACACGGCGACCGCGTGGCGGTTCGAGGGGGAGTTCGCGCTCGACGGGGAGGTCCCCCTGCCGGACGGCTCGACGACGGCGGTCGACGACGCCGTTGGCGTCACGGCGCGGCTCGCGGTCTGGCATAACGGCACCGACGTGCTCGTCGCGGGCGGTGCGTTCCCGTCCGAGGCGATCACGGAGGTCATCGGCGACGCGCTCTCGCTCGGGGTCGACGGTGAGACCGTCGTGGAGTCAATCGCCGACGCGGAGACCGCCGGGGCGCTCGCGACCGACCCCGCCGCGTTCGACGAGGAGATATCCGCGCTGATCGTCTCGGTGGAATGAGGCGCCCGGCGAGCCGGCACGGCGGCGACCGCGGCGCGTGAGCCGCCCCACGAACCGACCCGTTTAATCCCCGCCCGCGACTCCGAGCGGGTATGAGCGGCTTCTCCGAGTTCGAGGTGATCCCGGCGGTCGACGTACAGGACGGCGAGGTCGTCCAGCTGGTCGGCGGCGAGCGCGGCACGGGCAAGCGCTACGGCGACCCGGTCGAGGCCGCCGAGCGCTGGATCGACGCGGGCGCGGAGACGCTCCACCTCGTCGACCTCGACGGCGCGTTCGAGGGCGAGCGCGTCAACGCCGACGCGATCGAGGCGGTCGTAGAGCACGTCCCGAACGAGGTCGGCCTCCAGCTCGGCGGCGGCATCCGGGCCGCGGCGGGCGCGCGTGAGCTCCTCGATCTGGGGCTCGATCGGGTGATTCTGGGCACCGCGGCGATCGAGACGCCCGATATCGTCGCCGAGATCGACGAGACGCACCCCGACAGCGTCGTGGTCAGCCTCGACGCGAAGGGCGGCGAGGTCGTCGTAAGCGGGTGGACGGAGGGGACCGGCCTCGACCCCGCCGAGGCCGCGGCCCGGTACGAGGAGCTGGGCGCGGGCGCAATCTTATTTACCGACGTCGACGTCGAGGGGCAGCTGGAGGGGATCGATCGGGGGCCGGTGGAGAGCGTGGTCGAGGCCGTGGATATTCCGGTTATCGCCTCCGGCGGGGTGGCGAGCGTCGAGGACGTTGTTGCGTTGAAAGAGGCCGGTGCGGCCGCGGTCGTGGTCGGGACCGCACTGTACGAAGGGGAGTTCACGCTGCGGGAGGCGCAGGACGCGGCGGACGAGGTTTAATCATCAGAATGTGATTCTGCCGCTGTTCATTTATAAATGAGTAATTGCGGATCAACAGGGAACACCTCCAAAGACCCAGCCGATCGCTTATAAATAGCTGACTGTGGGTCGGTGACGAACATCTCCAAAGCCCCAGCCGCGCTCGGCTCCCACAGCTCGCTGCGGTCCTCGATCGCTCGCGTTGCTCGCTCCCTGTGGTCCTTGCTTCGCTGGGGTTCGCCGAGCGCGACTGCCCCTTTGATTCCCACCCCGCACAACGACCGCAGCCTCACGCCTCCCCAGCCTCGTCGGCCACTCTCCGCTTCGCTCCGAGTGGCCGACTCCCTCGCACGCGCTCCTCGCGGTCGCCGGCGGCGACCGCTCGGAGGCGCGCGCCACCGCACAGCCCATTTATAAAAACCACCCCTCTCCCACACCCGCAACCGACTTACGAATCCGCCGCGAGGGGCCGGTATGAGCGAGCACGACCGGACGGCCGCGGTCTCCCGCGAAACGAGCGAGACGACGATCGAGCTCACCCTCGCGATCGACGGCGACGGCGACAGCGAGGTCGACACGGGGATCGGCTTTTTCGACCACATGCTGGCGTCGTTCGCCAAGCACGGCCTCTTCGACCTGACCGTCAGGTGCGACGGCGACACCGAGATCGACGACCACCACACGGTCGAGGACGTGGCGATCTGCCTCGGCGAGGCGTTCGACGAGGCGCTCGGCGAGAAGCGAGCCATTCGGCGCTACGCCGACCGACGGGTCCCCCTCGACGAGGCGGTTGCAAGCGTCGTCGTCGACGTGGCCGGGCGCCCGTACTACGACTTCTCGGGCGAGTTCTCCCAGGAGTCGGTCGGCGAGTTCACGAGCGTTATGGCCGACCACTTCGCGCTATCGCTGGCGCACAACGCCGGTCTGACGCTCCACGCCGCAGTCGAGAGAGGGGACAACGCCCACCACGAGGTGGAAGCCCTTTTTAAGGCGCTCGCGCGGGCGCTCGACGACGCGACGCGGCTCGACGAGCGCCGCAGCGACACGCCGAGCACGAAAGGAGAGTTGTAGCCCGGCCACTGAGGGTCCCCGCCCGCTCCGCGCTATCGCGCCGTTCCGACGGTTTAAATCGGGTCGGGACCCACCCTCCGGTAATGCAACCGAGTTCGCTCTCCGGGCTCCCCGCGGGCGTCGGCGAGGCGCTCGAAGCGGAGGGCGTCGCCGAGCTGTACCCGCCCCAAGCGGCCGCCGTCGAGGCCGGCGTCGTCGACGGCGAGAGCCTCGTCGCCGCGGTCCCGACGGCCTCCGGAAAGACCCTGATCGCCGAGCTCGCCATGCTCTCGTCGATCGAGCGCGGCGGCAAGGCGCTGTACATCGTCCCGCTGCGCGCGCTCGCTAGCGAGAAGAAGACAGAGTTCGAGCGCTGGGAGGACCACGGGGTCACCGTCGGCGTCTCCACCGGCAACTACGAGTCCGACGGCGAGTGGCTCGCCACGCGCGACGTCATCGTCGCCACCTCGGAGAAGGTCGACTCGCTGATCCGGAACGGCGCGCCGTGGATCGACGACCTCACCTGCGTCGTGAGCGACGAGGTCCACCTCGTCGACGACCCGAACCGCGGCCCGACCCTCGAAGTGACGCTCGCGAAGCTCCGGAAGGTGAACCCCGGGCTCCAGACGGTCGCCCTCTCGGCGACCGTCGGCAACGCGAACGTCATCGCCGAGTGGCTCGACGCCGAGTTGGTCGAGTCCGACTGGCGACCCATCGACCTCCGAACCGGCGTCCACTTCGGCAACGCGATCGACTTCGCCGACGGGAGCAAGCGCGAGGTGCCCGTCGAGCGCGGCGAGGACCAGACCGCCCGGCTCGTCGCCGACGCGCTCGACACCGAGGAGGACGGGCAGGGCGGCTCCTCGCTCGTCTTCGTCAACTCCCGGCGCAACGCCGAGTCGTCGGCCCGCAAGCTCACCGACGTCACCGACTCGCGGCTCACCGACGACGAGCGGGACTCCCTCCGCGAGCTCGCCGAGGAGATCCGGGGCGTCTCCGACACCGACACCTCCGAGGACCTCGCCGACGCGGTCGCACAGGGGTCGGCGTTCCACCACGCCGGGCTCGCGAGCGAGCACCGGTCGCTCGTCGAGGACGCGTTCCGCGACCGCCTCATCAAGTGCATCTCCGCGACCCCCACCCTCGCCGCCGGCGTCAACACCCCCGCCCGCCGGGTGATCGTCCGCGACTGGCGCCGGTACGACGGGGATTTCGGCGGGATGAAGCCCCTCGACGTGCTGGAGATCCACCAGATGTGCGGCCGGGCGGGGCGGCCCGGGCTCGACCCGTACGGCGAGGCGGTCCTGCTCGCGAACGACGCGGACACCAAAGAGGAGCTGTTCGAGCGGTACCTCTGGGCCGACCCCGAGCCGGTCCGGTCGAAGCTCGCCGCCGAGCCCGCGCTCCGGACCCACGTGCTCGCCACGGTCGCCTCCGGGTTCGCCTCGACGCGCGACGGCCTCCTCTCGTTCCTCGACAACACCCTCTACGCGACCCAGACCGACGACGAGGGGCGGCTCGCGGCCGTCACCGACACCGTCCTCGACTACCTCGGGGTCAACGGCTTCGTCGAGCGCGACCGCGACGGCGGGAGCGAGAGCCTGACCGCGACCGGGATCGGCCACACCGTCTCCCGGCTCTACCTCGACCCGATGAGCGCGGCCGAGATGATAGACGGGGTGCGGTCGGTCAGTGGCGACGGCGGGGCCCTCGACGAAACGGGCGACGCCGGCGAGTTCGTCAGGACCGCCGACGAGAACGGCGACGAGCCCGGATTCGGCACGTACACACGGGCCGGCGAGGACGGGGAGGAGGGCGAGACGGAGGCCGCCGCGGACGGCGCGAGCGAGGGCGACGCCTCGTCGCCCGAAGTCACTCCGCTCGGCCTCTATCACCTCGTCAGCCGAACCCCCGACATGTACGAGCTCTACCTGAAGTCCGGGGACCGCGAGGAGTACACCGAGCTCTGTTACGAGCGCGAGGCGGAGTTCCTCGGCGACGTGCCCTCCGAGTACGAGGACGTGCGCTTCGAGGACTGGCTCGCGTCGCTGAAGACGGCCCGCCTCCTGGAGGACTGGGCGAACGAGGTCGACGAAGACCGCATCACGGAGCGGTACGGCGTCGGCCCGGGCGACATCCGCGGGAAGGTCGACACCGCCGAGTGGCTGCTCCGCGCGGCCGAGACGCTCGCGCGCGACGTGGAGGGCGTCGACGGCGACGTCGTCGTCGCGGTCCGCGAGGCGCGCAAGCGGATCGAGTACGGCGTCCGCGAGGAGCTCCTGGATCTGGCCGGCGTCCGCAACGTCGGCCGGAAGCGCGCCCGCCGCCTGTACGAGGCCGGCGTCGAGACCCGCGCCGACCTCCGCGAGGCCGACAAGGCGGTCGTGCTCGGCGCGCTCCGCGGCCGCGAGCGCACCGCCGAGCGGATCCTCGAACACGCGGGGCGCGAGGACCCGTCGATGGACGACGTGCGGCCGGACAAGTCGGCCTCGGCGGCGGCGACCGCCGGCTCCGGGACCGACGAGAGCGGTGACGGACAGGCGAGCCTGGGTGATTTCGAGTGAGCGGCGATGCCGTCGGCCGTGACGACGCCGCGGGCGACGGGCTCGCGGACCCGCCGACTCCGCCCCATCGCCTCGTTCGGGGGACGGTCGTCATCGACGACCTCGACGCCTTTCTCTCCCGGCTCGACGAGATCGGTACCGAGACCGGCGCGGTCGTTCAGGCGTTCGACGCCGACCTCGTCGTCTCCGACGACCACCTCAGCGCGGCGACCCGCCTCGCGGCCCGCGCGATCGCTCGCGGCGAGGCCGTCGCGCGCGACCCGGGCGTCGAGGTCCTGCTGTACGCGGCCGGCCGCCGACAGATCGACCGGGCGCTGACGCTCGGCGTCTCCGGGGGCGAGCAGCGCGCCGTCGTGGTCGTCGCCGACTTCGGTGGGGTGCCCGGTGCGGGCCGACCCTCCGCGGACCTTGACGCGGCCGTCGCGGCGCTCGGAGAGATGACGACGGCCGCGGACGCGACGGCCGAGTTCGACGCGGAGCGAGTCAGGGCGTTCTACGACGTCTCCGACAGCGAGCTCGCGGCGACGGCCGGCGACCTGGCCGATGTCGTTCGCGAGCGCGTCGCGCTGCTGGATGTCGAGAAATGATCGAGTGGGAACGCACGTACCCCCTAGTTTCTACTGGAAACCGCAGTACGTAGCCGGGTTGTGTCTCCAGAAGAAACGGTTTGTCGAGGGGAACCACTCGAACGGGAGGATCCACGCGAAGGAGCCCTCGTCAGCGAAGCGTGCCCTCTCGTCTGGGGCGGAACGCGGACGGGCCGCGAGAATAGTCCATCCTGGATTCGAACCAGGGTCGAAGCCCCCAGAAGGCTTCAGGATTGGCCACTACCCCAATGGACTACGCGTACCCATCGATAACCTGTGGGTGTTTGTAAGCGTTGCGCGTCGCCGGCCCTCTGTCACGGGTTCACAGGCGGCGACGAGGGCGACGCCCCGACCGCGACCGACTCCGTACTGATGGACGTACGTGCGTATATCGACGCGCTTTACTCGCCCGAATAGCCACGAAGCTGTATGTACGTCGGACGATTCGTCGTCGTCGCTCCCGGAATCGGCGCCTACCGCGTCTCCTCGCGCTCGTTCCCGAACCGGCGCGTGCTCGACCGCGATGGGACCCTCACGGTGGGCCCGACGCCGGACGCGCCCGAGACGGACAACCCGTACGTCTCGTACAACTGCGCGCGCGAGGTCCGGACGCCGACCGACGAGCCGCTCGCGGTCGTCGGCAACGGCTCGCACGTCGACCCGATCGCGGAGAAACTGGAGCTCGGGTACCCCGCCCGCGACGCGCTGGCGACCCCGCTGCTCGCGCTAGACTTCGAGAAGGACGACTACGACACGCCGCGAATCGCAGGAGTCGTCGGCGCTGAGACGGCGACGATCGGCGTCGTCCGCCGCGACGCCCTGCTCGTCGAGACCGTCGACGAGCCGACGATCGCGGCCACCTACGAGACCGACGCCCCGGAGTCGTACCCTCTCGCGGCGGCCGAGGCCGACGTCCCCGAGGCGGGCGCGGCCGCGACCGAGGTCCTCGGCGCCGACTTCGAGCACCCAGTGTGCGCCGCGGGCGCGACCGTCGACGGCGACGGCGTGACGCTGGCGGTCGACAACGGGGGCGAGTAGCGGGACGGCGCCGCCTCGCCACGGCCGCCCGGCTTTCCGGCTCCCGACGGCTTCTGCCCGGGGCGGTCGACCCCTCCCCATGGAGCGTGTCACCGCGGCCGACTACCACGACATCGCGACGCCCGCCGACCCGCGGATCTCGCCCGACGGGGACCGGGTCGCCTTCCTGCGACGCCAGCCGACCGACGACGAGGAGTACGAGTCGACGGTGTACGTCGTCGACATCGCCGGCGGCGACCCCCGCAGGCTGACCCTCGCCGAGGGCTCCGACGCGGAGCCGCGCTGGAGCCCGTCCGGCGAGCGGATCGCGTTCACCTCGACGCGGGGCGCCGACGACGACCGTCAGCAGCTGTGGGTGCTCCCGGTCGACGGGGGCGAGGCCCGGCGAGTCACCGACGTCGTCGGCGGCGTCTCCGAGGTGGCCTGGTCGCCCGACGGGGAGCGGATCGCCTTCGTGCAGTCGCCGACCGCGGAGGACCGGGAGGCGGACCGCGACCTGTCGGTCTCGGAGGAGTACGAGCCCGAGGAGCGTCCCGACCCCCGCGTCGTCGATCGGACCGTCTACCGGTCCGGTCAGCGGTACTTCGACGGTCGCCGGTCGGGCGTGTACGTCGTCGACGCGGACGCGACGGTCGAGGGCGCGGCGGCGCCCGACCCCGCCGAAGGCGTCGAGCGGGTGACCGACCGCGACGCCGACTTCGCCGCGCCCGACTGGGGGGACGCCGACACCCTCTAGGTCGCCGAGGAGGTCGGCGACGACCCGGACGACGCCGTGGAGATCGCGATCCGCGCACACGACTTCGAGACGGGCGAGACCGAACGCGTTCACGCGACGACCGGGTGGGGCGCCGCGCTCGCGGCGACCGCCGACGGCCGGGTCGCGTTCACCCACGCCGAGCCGGAGCAGATATCGATGCAGCCGGTCGACCTCCGAGTTGTCGACCGGGAGACGGGCGAGGTGACCGACCTCACCGGCGAGATCGACCGCGGGCTCGGCTACGAGGCCGCGCCGCAGTGGGGCCCCGACGACGCGACGCTGTTCTTCGCGACCCCCGACGAGGGGAGGACGGCGCTGTGGCACGTCCCGGCCGACGGGAGCGCGGCCCCCGAGCGGCTCGTCCGGCCGGGGACCGTCTCCGGGGCGACGGTCGGCGGCGACGAGGGCGCGGGCCCGGACGAGGTGACCGTCGCGTTCGCCGCCAGCGAGTCAGACCACCCGGGCGACGTCTTCGCGCACGACGCGTGGCGCGGCGAGACGGCGCGGCTCACCGATCTGAACGGCGACTACCTCGCCGAGCGCGCGGTCGGCGAGCCGGAGGAGGTCCGGTTCGAGTCGGACGGCGCGGAGATCCAGGGGTGGGTGCTGACGCCGCCGGGGTTCGACCCGGACGGCGAGGGAAGCGAAGGCGAGGCGTTCCCCCTCGCGGTCGAGATCCACGGCGGCCCCCACGCGATGTGGTCGACTGCGGGGACGATGTGGCACGAGTTCCAGACGCTCGCGGCGCGCGGCTACGTGGTCTTCTGGTCGAACCCCCGCGGCTCGACCGGCTACGGCGAATCGTTCATGCAGGCGATCGAGCGCGACTGGGGCGCGGTCACCCTCTCGGACGTGATGGCCGGGGTGGAGACGGTCGCCGAGCGCCCGTACGTCGACGGGACGAACGCCTTCGTCACCGGCGGCTCCTTCGGGGGATTCATGACCGCGTGGGCGGTGGGGCAGACCGACTACTTCCGCGCGGCCGTCTCCCAACGCGGCGTCTACGACCTCACCGGCTTCTACGGCTCGACCGACGCCGCGTACAAGCTGCTGGAGGGCGACTTCGACACCGTCCCGTCAGAGGAGCCGGGGTGGCTCTGGGAGCAGTCGCCGACCGGGCACGCCGACGGGGTCGACACGCCGACGCTGCTGATCCACAGCGAGGACGACACGCGGACGCCGATCTGCACGGCGGAGCTGTATCACCGGATGCTCCGGAAGAACGGCGTCGACACGCGATTCGTGCGCTACCCGCGCGAGGGCCACGAGCTCTCGCGCTCGGGCGAGCCCGGACACGTCGTGGACCGTATCGAGCGGATCGGGCGCTGGTTCGACGGCTACTCCGAGCACCACGACGCGCCGCGGGCGCTCGACCGTCTGGACGGGGAGGGGCTGAGCGCCGGGAGCGGCGAGGGAGGGGCGGCGGAGAGCGAGACGGACGCCGGCGAGGAGTAGGCGCTCACTCCCGGTCGTCCGGGTCGAACGCGTCGATCGCCCCGTGAACGCCCTCCACCCACTCGTCGAGCGCGTCGTGGAGCCGGGCTTTGGCCTCCGGGACCGGAATCGCGGTGTACTGGTAGACGTACCCGCCCGAGTCGAGCAGCCGGCGGCGGCGCTCGACGATCCCCTTGTCGCGCAGCGTCGACAGCGAGCGGTTCACGTTCGACCGGTCCCGGTCGAGTGTCTCGGCGAGCTCGGCGACGGTGCTTCCCGGGTGATCGAGCAGCGTCAGGTAGGTGCGGCTCTCGTGGTCGCGGATGCCGAACACGCAGGAGAGCACGTGTTCGAACGAGGGAGAGACGTCGCCGACGAGGTCCTCGATCTCGGGGTCGCTCATGGGCGCCGTTCGACTGCGGCCGGGTTAAAAGCCGGCATCGCGGTGGGAGAGCGAGGCGGGGCGACGGCAGGGGCGAGTCAGTCGCCGCTGTCGGCCTCGGTCCCGCCGCCGGCGTACCCCATCCGGTCGAGACAGCCGCGCATCTCGGCCTCCTCGGCGTGGCGGTGGAGGTTCGTCGGCGTGTCGCAGTGGTACGTCTCGCCGTCGTAGCGGAGCACGACCTCGTGGCGGCCGCCTGCGACCTCGACGTCGACGAGGATCCGGCGGCCGTTGTTGAGGGCGTCGATGATCTCGTCGGCCGACAGCTCGCCGGCCTCGACCCGGAGTACCTCTGTCATACCCTCTCTTCGCGGGTCCTCGAATTAAAACCGTGCGTGCCGCGCTCGCGGGTCACGTCATCGTCGAGTCCGGGCCGCCCTCCTCTTCCGGGGGCTCGACGCCCTCGGCGGCGGCGACGTCGTCCGTGCGCTTCTCCGTTTCGACGTGCCAGCGGTCGATCTCGGACTCGTACTCGGCGAGGATGTCGCTCACGTCGTCTTTCAGCTCGTCGTCGTTGACGTTCACCTCGAACTCGAACGTCTCGCCGTCCTCGCCGCGGCCGACCTCCTGGATGTTGGCGCTGACGAGCTCGTTGTCGAAGTAGTACGGGGCCATCTGGGTCATGACGTTCCGGTACACCGTGTCTTCGACCTTCCGGAGCGCCTTGCGGCTCGCCGAGTCGGCCGCGCGGGCGACGTGACCGATCGACTCCCCCCAGCTCTCCACGGCGCTCTCGGTGTCGTTCTCCTCGACCTGCTCGTAGGACTCGGTGAGCTTCTCGCCGGCCGTCTGGAGGTCATCACCGGGTGTCTTGCCGGCCTGTTCGCCCTCGCCCTCGGCGACGGAGGCCTGCTCGGCGGTCTTCGCCGACACGTCCTCGTCGATGCGCTCGTGGGACTTCGGGCGCCAGTCGTCGTACTCGTAGAACGGGTCGTCGTCGGCGCCGGTCTCGCGGAGCGCTAAGGCGATCCGCTCGCCGTGTTCGACGACGTCACCCCAGTCCCCGCGCATCTTGAAGCCGGAGATGCTCTCTTCCATCGCGTGGGCCCCATATGAAACGAACGCTTATAAGTCTCTCCGACCGAGCGCGTCGCCTACTTCCCGTACGAGAGTCGGCGACCCAGCTCGTCGGCCCGCTCTTTGAGGTCGCTGAGGAACCCTCCCGGCGAGATCCGCCGGAGCGACGACTGGTCGACCTCGATACGCTCGCCCGCGAACGGGTCGTGATCGGTGCGTTCCTCCGGGTCCTTGTCGCCGTTCACCGCGCCGACGACGGTCGACATCGAACACCGTCCGCACGCCTCCGTTTGAATCTCTTCGTCGGACATGTGTATCTGTATCGAATGTTCGTGTTTGACTGACTTAAAACCCGGCGTTAGCACCGCTGCGGCGTTTTTCGACCGGAAACGTCCGACGTGGAACCGGCCGATGTCGGTCCGACGTTGCCCCGACGAGCTTTTCAACCGCTCCGTGAAATGAGTTCACATGGGATATCGCGTCGTCGACACGGACTCGGTGGAGCCGAAGCCCGACCGCCCCTGCGAGTGCCGAAAGCTCTCCGAGCCGGGAGGCCTCGACGCCGCGGCGGTCAACCGGTTCCGCGCCGAGCCCGGCGAGCAGCTCCCGCTCGCGTACCACTACCACGAGACCCAACAGGAGGCGTTCTACGTCCTCGACGGGACGCTCTGGGTTGAGACGCCCGAGGGGACCGTCGAGGTGCCCGCGGACGACCTGTTCGTGGTCGACTCCGAGAGCCCGCAGCGAGCGTACAACCCGGCCGACGCTGACGCCCCCGTGACCGTCCTCGCGATCGGCGCGCCGCCGGCCGACGACGACGCGGTCGCCTACGACCCGGACGATGAGTGAGACGGCCAGCGGGGACGACCGCCGCGACCCCGGCGAGCTCCCGGAGGAAATCCGAGAGGCAGTCCCTGACTACGACGACGAGTACCTCGACCGCGTCTCCGACCGCCTGATGTACAGCTACGACTTGGAGCGAGACGTGGTCGTCCACGGCGAGCGGTTCGAGTTCGCGGGAGAGATGCGGATGCGCAACCAGAAGCAGTTCTTCCACCCGGCGCTGAGCTACGCCGACCACGACATCATGGAACACCTGTTCGCGCGCCGCGTAGCGAACCCGACGGTGGGCGAGCTGGAGCGGCTCGTCGACGTCGGCCACCGGGTCGCCGACGAGCGGATCACGCCGAACGAGGAACACTTCGGCACCGACGTCACCTTCGTCCTCGTCGCCGACCGGATCCCCGACGATGTGGTCGAGTTCGTCGACGGGTTCCGGGATCGCACCCTGCTGAAGCTCGGCTACTACGGGCACTACGAGGTGAATCTGGTCGTCGTCGCGCCCGACGACGAGGCGCTCGTCGCCAGCGAGGCCGCGGACGTCTCCGGCGCGTTCCGGCTGTGGGAACCCGTCGAAAAACCGGACGAGGGGTTCCTCTCCCGGTTCGCGAAGCGGTTCTGGCGGTGATCTCCGATGCGCCGGACTCGCTCCCCCCGCTCTCGGCGCGCGCTCCTCGCCGCGGTGACCGGCGCCGCGACGGCGACCGCCGGGTGCGCGCTGCTGCCGGAGGAACCGGAACCCATCGAGGCTCGCGCCGAGCGGCCGGCGTTCCTCCCGGACGCTGCGGCCGCCGAGCGGGGGTACGAGGAGACCATCTCGGCCGAGACGACGGTGACCACCTCGATCACGGTCGACCTGTCCGGCGACGTCCAGATCTCGAACACCCGCGAGGTGATCGCCACCGTCTTCCGGCGCGGCTACGCCGCCGATGACGGGCGGCGCTTCGGGGTCGTCACCGCGCCGGCCGTGGCGGTGATCGAACAGCCGGAAGTCGTCCGTGACCCGATCACCGGCGTCTCGGCCGCGCGGGCGGTAGAGCTCGCGACCGGCGCGAGCGTCTCGTCGGTTTCCGACTGGACCGACGGGCAGTCGCGGACGGTGCTCGGCACGGGGGCCGAGAGCGCGACGGCGACCGCGACCGGCGACGGGACCGACGTCGAACTGGAACGGGCCCGAGTTCGGGCCGGGGGCGACGCCGTCACGGCGATCGCGATCGCCCCCACGGGCGACAAGGCGGACCCGCCGTTCGGCGAGATCTCCCGCGACGCCTGATCGGAGCGCGTCGACGCGCCGCTTTTGACGAGCGTTTGATAAAAGGAAACGGCACCCCGAATCCGCGGAGGGACGGCTCAGTCGTCGCTCGGTTCGACGGCTGCGCCGGAGGTCCCGCCGCGGGCCGACTGGATGTTCTTGTAGCCGATCCGTACCAGCGAGAGGGCGAGGTAGATGAGGACCAACGCCAGCACCATCTGGACGACCGCCGACGCGATGGAGCTGAAGCCCTCGGCCCCTCCCTGGATGAGGTTCTGGTACAGGTTGCTGTAGAACGCCAGCCAGGAGAGCCCTAAGACGGTGATCGTCGTCATGATCGCCATCGGGACCCCGGTCGAGACGAGCTGTTTCGAGTCGTCCCAGTTGGCCAGCCAGACGGTGGCGGTCAGCAGCGCGAGCGCTGCGAGCAGCTGGTTAGCGCCGCCGAACAGCGCCCACAGCGTCAGCCACTCGCCGGAGATGACCATCAGATACGCCGGGATCGCCTGAACAAGCGGGTTGGTGTAGCGGCCGCGAGCGAGGCTCGCGAGCGCCGCGCGCGGACCGTTGCTAAGGTTCTCGAAGCCGGAGGCCGTGTCTCCGGTCGGGACCCCGACGATCTCCTCCATCATGTAGCGGCCGAGGCGGACGGCGGTGTCGGTCGACGTGAGCAGGAAGCTCACGAGCACCAGCGCCATGAACGGCGCCCCGAACGACTGGGGCAGGCCGAGGCTGGTGAGGATGATGCCGCCGCCGGTCGCGAAGTTCGGCAGCGCGGCGCCGATACCCCCGGCGGGGTCGGCGAACCCGGCGACCGCGAGCGTCGACAGCGCGACCGAGGCGAGTAGCCCCTCGCCGAGCATCCCGCCGTAGCCGATCAGCCGGGCGTCGGTCTCCTTGTCGAGCTGTTTGGCCGTCGTGCCAGAGGAGACCAGCGAGTGGAACCCGCTGATCGTCCCGCAGGCGATGGTGATGAACAACAGCGGGAACAGCGGTGCGAGGCCGGCCCCCTCGACGCCCCAGAAGCCGTTAAACGCACCCATCGAGTCGGCGATGACGAGCGGCTCCGCGGACGTGCCGAACACCGTGCCGACGATGATCGCCAGCAGCGCGCCCCCGACGCCCGTGTACAGGAGGAACGACGAGAGGTAGTCACGCGGCTGAAGGAGCGTCCACACCGGGAGCGCGCTCGCGATCCCGGCGTACAGCATGATGATCGGAACCCACGCCGCCCGGTTCGGGTTCATCGCGACGGCCGAGGAGCCCGGGATCCACTGACCGCTCCCGAGCCCGAACGCGTCGGCGAGAACGAGCGTCCCGGCCGGGTACGAAGCGTCACCGACCGCCGGGAACAGCGCGAACGGGAACTCGATACCGAGCCAGACGCCACCGAAGACGGCGGCGACGAACAGGACCGTCCCCGGGATGAACGGGCCGTTCAGCTGGTACAGGTAGACGCCGAACACCAGCGCGAGCGCGATGTACACGGAGCTCGCGGTCGTCACCTGCGGGAACGCGTCGAAGACGATGGCCACCACGAGGGCGAACACCGCCACGACGAGGATGATCGTGAGGAACGCGAACCACAGCAGCATGTCCTTGCCGCGCTCGCCCACGTACTGACCGATGATGTAGCCGATCGACTTCCCCTCGTGCCGCAGCGAACTCGACAGCGCGACGAAGTCGTGGACCGACCCCATCAGCGGGTTACCGACTGCGATCCACAGCAGCGCGGGAACCCAGCCCCACACGGCACCGGCCGTGATCGGGCCGACGATCGGCGCACCGCCAGCGATACTCGAGAAGTGGTGCCCGAGTAGCACCGGTTTCTTCGACGGAACATACTCTTGTCCGTCCTCATATTTGTGCGCCGGGGTCTCGGTCTCGGCGTCGAGTTCGACGAACTGCGAAAGGTACCGCGAGTACCCCATGTATCCGATTGTGAATGTACTCAACACTGCAACTGTGATCCAAATTACACTTGTCATAAGTTCCCCTGCCTCGTATTGCCGGTTTGGAAACAGCGTATTAAGTATTATCTTCAACCGTGATAGTTACCCGATTCAAACGAAGAAAGCACGAAAAGGGGCGCCCCGAACAGGTTCGTTTCACCTGATTGGGTATTTATTTCTCTATTTTTCTCTTGATTCTTACTGGCGCGCGCTCACCGGCTCTCCGGTCTCAACGTCAAGCGCTGCGGCGACCTCCGAGAGCACGTCGCCGCGGACCTCGCTGGTCCGCGACTCGATCTCGGCGACCAGCGGCGGGTCGAACTCCTCGCGGACCTGATCGAGCCGCTCGCGCTCGGTCGCAACCTTGTCTCGGAGGTAGCTGGCCCCCCGCCCCTCCTCGTGCGCCTCGGGCGACGGGGTGAGCTTGTTCGCCACGAGCCCGCGGACGCGGAGGTCGCGCTCGGTGAAGCCCTCGACCGCCCGGGCCGTTTCGTTGACCGACAGCTGGTCGGGGTTCAAGACGAGGTAGAAGGCGGCGTCGTTTCGCATCGTGTCGCCGGCGAACTCGAAGAACTCCTTGCGGCGCTGGAGCCGCTCTAGGACCGGGTCGCCGTCCATCAGCCGTCGCGGCTCCGCGTCGCCGATCGCGGCCTTTTCGAACAGGTCGATCGACTGCTTGCGCTTGTACAGCAGTCGGTCGATCCAGTCGCCGAGGAAGTCCGGGAGCCCGAGCAGCCGCAGGGTCGACCCGGTCGGGGCGGTGTCGAAGACGACGCGGTCGTACGGCTCGCTTTCCTCGCGCATCACGCCCACGAACGCGTCGAAGAGCGCGGACTCGTACGCCCCCGGCGTGCCGTGCGACATCTCCAGCTGCCGGTTGATCTCCGAGACCATCGCCGTCGACACCTGTTCGGAGAGCCCCTCGCGGATCTCCTGGAGGTGTCGCTGCATCTCGTCTTCGGGGTCGATCTCCATCGCGTCGAGCCCGTCGAGCCCGTCGACCGACTCCGGGTCATCGCCGAACTGCTGACCGAACACGTCGGACACCGAGTGGGCCGGGTCGGTCGAGACGACGAGCGTCCGCAGCCCGGCGTTCGCACAGCGGTGCGCGTACGCGCACGAAACGGTGGTTTTGCCGACGCCACCTTTCCCGCCGAAGAAGACGAACTGCTCCATCAGAAGTGGTACTGCTGGCCCTTCCGTTCCATGAGGCTCTCGCGGTCCCACAGCCGCCGCTCCCACGCTTCGAACTCGTCTTCGAGGTACGGGAGCAGCTCGGCGGTGTAGTACGAGACCGGCGAGGGGATACCGAAGGCGTCGGGGAAACACGCGAGCATGAACTCGTCTTCCGTGTCCTCGGCCTCTTTTTCGATCTTCTCGTAGGCCGCGTGAGTGACCATCCCGTGGTACAGGCCGCGGAGCCACTCCTCGAAGGTGGCTCGGAACCGCTCGATCCGGTCTGCGACTGTCATTATCGGTCGTGACGGTCGGGGTATGTTAAAAGCTGTCGCGGTCGGGCGCCGGGCGGTCGGGAGCGGTTAGCGGTCGGAGGATCGGAAGCGGTCGGGCGATCGGCCGGACTGAGGCGCGATCAGGCCGAGTTGCCGTCGGCGGTCAGCTCGGCCTGCGGCTCGTCCGAGTCGGTCGCCTCTTCGCCGTCGTCGAGCTCCGGCTGTTCGCTCTGGTCGGGGGTCGGCGCGTGTGCGTCCCCGTCGAGCGCGTCCCAGACGAGGTACAGCATCGCGACGACCATCAGGGAGGTCATCACGATCGCCACGATTCCCACCGCCGACACGTACTGGAACATGGTCGGCGGTGCGCGGGCGCGACGTATCAACGTGTCGGCTTCCGACGAACGCGGAGAGGGAGCGACCGCCGACACAGGCGACGAGCGCGCTCGAGACGGGCGATGTGCGCGAGGAGGGAGGTCGGTTCCGCCGCCGCGACGTTGAAGAGGCCACACGCCGACCGACCCGCATGGACGACGATCGGATTCCGGTGACCGTGCTCTCGGGGAGCCTCGGGGCCGGGAAGACGACGCTGTTGAACCACCTCCTCCGAAACGCCGGGGAGCGCGACGTCGCGGTGCTGGTCAACGACATGGGCGACGTCAACGTCGACGCCGAGCTGATCGCCGAGGAGTCGGAAGTCGACGTCGAGGGCGTCACGGAGCTGTCGAACGGCTGTATCTGCTGCGAGCTCCAAGACGACTTGGAGACCGTCGTAGTGCGGCTCGCGAACGAGCGATCCTTCGATAACCTGGTCGTCGAGTCGTCGGGCATCTCCGAGCCCGCGCCGGTCGCGCGGCTGTTCACCACCGAGTCGCGCGCGGCGGCCCGCTACCGTGTCGACGCGCTGGTGACCGTGATCGACACGCGGCGGTTCCTCGACGCCTTCGGTGGCGAGGGGACCCCTGAGCGCCGCGTCGCCGCGGACGACGACGAGGAGGCCCGCCCGCTCTCCGACCTCCTCGTCGAGCAGGTCGAGGTGTCGAACCTGGTGGTGTGTAACAAGGCCGACCTCTGTACCGACGCGGAGATGGACGAGGCGATCGAGCTCGTGGGCGCCCTGCAACCCGACGCGGAGACGGTCGTCGCGGAGTTTTCCGCGGTCGACCCCGACCGGATCCTCGACGTCGGGCTGTTCGACGCGAGCGAGCTCGGCGACCTGCCCGGATGGAAGCGGGCGCTGGCGGACGATCACGGCGGTCACGGCCACGACGACGGAGAGAATGGCGGGGACGACCAGAGCGACCACGGTGACCACGACCACCGCCACCCGGACGAGGTGTACGGGGTCAGCTCCTTCACCTACCGCCGGCGGCGGCCGTTCCACCCGGAGCGGAGCGCTGCCGTCCTGCGCGACCTCCCTCCCGAGGTCGTCCGTTCGAAGGGAACGCTGTGGGTCGCAGGCACGGACCAGCGTCAACAGGTCGGGCAGGCCGGCGCGTCCGTCCGGGTCACGGCGCTGGGGCCGTGGATCGCGAGCCTGCCGTCGGTCGAGCGCGACATGCTGCGCTCGAACCGACCGGAGCTCGACTGGGACGACGAGCACGGCGACCGCCTGACCGAGTACGTCGTCATCGGCACGGGGATCGACGAGACGGCGATCCGCGAGCGCCTGGACGACGCGCTCGTCACCGACGAGGAATGGGCGGGCTTCGAGGAGGGCGCGGTCGGCGGGGAGACCCCCTTCCCGACCGAGCAGGGCGCGGAGCTGGCGCTCCGCGAGGCTTAAAACAGAGGATGGGACCGCCGGAGCGTGGGCGGCGCCGGTCTCAGCAGGCGCAGCCGCTCCCGCTCGCGCGCTCGAACCGCATCGACTCGCCGCAGTCGGGGCACGCGGGCGTCCCGTCGGCGTCGCGGTCGAGCCCCTCGGCGTCGACCTCGACGTCCCGGACCCGCACGCCGCAGTCGTCGCACCAGTACGAGCCCTTGGAGCCGTCGTCGCCGGCGGTGTCCGGAGCGCGCTGGGTCGATTCCCCCATTATGTCCGTCACCGTGTCGAGAATTCCCATAAACAACCATACGAGTTCGGGCATCTTATTCTCCCGGTGCTGTGTGAACGCGGCGCACAGCCGCGGGCGATGGGGGAAGCTCGGGCGGGGACTCACAGCAGCGGGACGGTGAGCGCCACGATGAGGACGCCGAACGCCGCACCGGCGTACAGCAGCCGCTCGACTCGCGGGCCGGGCGGGAGCGGACCGGCGTCGAGCGGGGGGGCACAGCGGACGAGCCGGTGGTAGGCGATCGCGGCCGCGACCGCGAACGTCAGCGTCGAGGCGGCCAGCGACGTCGGGAGCGTGAGGCCGTACGCGAGGCCGTATAGCGGCCCGAACGAGAGCGCGAACGCGAACGCGAGCCCGGCGGTGACGAGGAACGGGACGGGGTCCACCCGGTCGCCGTGTCGGTTGCGAACGCGCACCTCGATATCCATGGAAGCTGTACGGGCCCCACGGACAAAGAGCTAAGTGCCGGTCTCCCCGGATATTCCCCATGAGCGAGGAGCAGAAAGGGATCCGCGAGGGGATAGAGGAATCAGAGGGCGACCCGCGGCTGATCCTCCTGATGAACGGGCTCCTGTCGGGGGTGTTCGCGTTGACCGTCGTCTGGGGGCTCGACCGGATCGGGATCGCCGGGTTCACCGCGCCGAACGTCGCGACGCTCGCGCTGATCATCTTCGCCGCGACGTACCTCGTGGTGTTGCGGTGAGTCCGAGGCGAAGGGGGCGCCGAACGGCGCCGGAACGAATGGGGCGCCGAACGGCGCCGGAACGAATGGGGCGCCGAACGGCGCCGGAACGAATGGGGCGCCGAACGGCGCCGGAACGAATGGGGCGCCGAACGGCGCCGGAACGAAGGGGGCGCCGAACGGCGCGACGGCGGACGTTCGCCACGTTTTAAGCCGAGCGCGGCCCCTCTCCCGACAATGACGATCGAAGACCGCGACGACGCGCACCTCATCACGCACGCGCTGGCGAAGGACACCCTCTCGCGGCTCCGGGACGTCGAGACCGAGCAGGTCGCCTTCCGGAAGGGGCTCGTGAAGCTCGGTCGGATCTGCGGCTACGAGATCATCGACGGGGCGATGGAGACGGAGTACGTCCCGGTGACGACGCCCCTCCAGGAGACGACCGGCGAGCGCGTGAAGGGGCTCGACGACGTGGTCATCATCAACGTCCTCCGAGCCGCGACCCCGTTCGTTGAGGGGCTCCTGAAGGCGTTCCCGCGGGCGAAGCAGGGCGTCATCTCCGCCGGCCGCGACGAGGCGGCCGGGATGACCGACGACGGGGAGTTCCCGATCACCATCGACTACGTGAAGCTGCCCGAGATCGGTCCCGACGACACCGTCATCCTCGCGGACCCGATGCTCGCGACCGGGTCGACGATGTGCGCAGTGCTCGGCCACGTCCTCGAGGAGGCCGGCGACTTCGAGGACCTGTTCGTCCTCTCGGCGGTCTCAGCCCCCGACGGGCTCGTCCGCGTGAGCGATCAGGTGCCCGAGGCAGACCTGCTGACGGTCGCCATCGACGACCGGCTCGACGACGACGGGTTCATCGTCCCCGGGCTTGGCGACGCGGGAGACCGCGCGTTCCGAACGGTCTGAGGCCGCGAGGCGCCGCGGGCGGCCCGGGTTCGCTCAGCCGACGTACTTTTAAGAGCCGTCCCCGCGACCGATCGGTATGAGCGACGCGCCGACGACCGGGCCCTGCGACGGCTGCGGCGAGCCGACGACGGACGCGCTCTCGCGGACCGTCCGACTGAGCGTCGACGGGGCGAACATCGACACCCAGCGGCTCTGTCCCGACTGTTTCGCCGACTGGATCGAGCGCTATCAGGACCGGCTCGGCTCCGGCCCCGACGACTCCGAGGACAGCTCAGAGATCATCATCGACTGAGGGCGGTCGGCTCGCCTCGGTCCGGGGGGCCCGCACGCCGAACCGGTTCGCCTCGAAGCGCACGCACGGCAACGTCCGTTCGGACCGCCCGTCTTAAGCCGCGGCGGCACGGACAGAGACGTAATGAATCTCGCCATCGACGCCCCGGCCCCGGCGGCGCCCGACTGCGCCGACGACGGGACGTGGCTCGCCTGCATCGAGTGCGACGAGACGTTCGCCCCCTTCGAGGACGTCCGGTACACCTGCGACGAGTGCGACGGGCTGCTCGAAGTCCGGTACGCCGACCCGCCGACGTTCGACGAGTTCGGGTCCGGCGCCTCCGCCGACGGCCCCGACCGCGGCGTCTGGCGCTACCGCGAGGCGCTCCCCTTCGACCTCGGCGTCACGCTTCCTGAGGGCGACACGCCGCTCCACCGCGTCCCGCGGATCGAGGAGGCAGTCGGCGTCGACGCGCTCCGGATCAAACACGAGGGGATGAACCCGACCGGCTCGTTCAAGGACCGGGGGATGACGGTCGGCGTCCGGGTCGCCAAGGAGCTGGGCGTCGGCGCGCTCGCGTGCGCGTCCACCGGGAACACCTCGGCCGCGCTCGCCGCCTACGGCGGGCGCGGCGACATGCAGACGCTAGTGCTCCTCCCCGCAGGGAAGGTCGCCGCCGGGAAGGTCGCGCAGGCGAGCCTCCACGGCGCCCGGATCCTGGAGGTCGACGGCAACTTCGACGCCTGCCTCGACATCGTCCAAGAGCTCGCCGCGCGCGGCGAGGCGTACCTGCTCAACTCCCTGAACCCGTTCCGCCTGGAGGGACAGAAGACGATCGGCTTCGAGATCTTAGAGGAGTTCTACGCCGACTACGGGACCTTCCCGGACCGGATCGTGCTCCCGGTCGGCAACGCGGGCAACACCTCGGCGCTTTATAAGGGATTCCGCGAGCTCGTCCAGGCGGGCGCGCTCGACGTCGAACAGGTCCCCAAGCTGACCGGGGTTCAGGCCGAGGGCGCCGCGCCGATGGTCGAGGCGGTCGAGGAGGGGAACGACGAGATCCGCCGGTGGGAGGACGTCGAGACGCGCGCGACCGCGATCCGCATCGGCAACCCGGTCAACGCGCCGAAGGCGATCCCCGGGATCCGCAACACCGACGGCACCGCCGTCGCCGTCAGCGACAACGAGATCACCGCGGCGCAGCGTCACCTCGCCGCCGAGGGCGTCGGCGTCGAGCCCGCCTCCGCGGCGAGCGTCGCCGGGTTGAAGAAGCTCCGGCGCTCCGGCGTCGTCGACGACGACGAGCGGGTCGTCTGCCTGACGACGGGCCACCTGTTGAAGGACCCCGAGGCCGCTTACGAGGCCGGCGGCGACCCCGAACCGGTCCCGAACGACGTGGAGGCGGTGCTCGACCACCTGCACGGCTGATCGAACTGTCCGTGCGCGGCTTCCCCGCTACATTTCACACACACAAACACAGACACAAACACGCGATGCCCACCAAGACGATCGGCGTTCGGGAGGGGGTGTATGAGCGCCTTCGCGCGCGAAAGCGGGACAACGAGAGCTTCACTGACGTCATCGATCGGCTGATCGACGAGAGCGAAGGCGATTGGCGCGAGGGGTTCGGATCGTTGTCGACGGAGGACGGCAAGTCGCTTCGGGAGGCCGCGATCGGGTCGTGAAAGCGGTTCAACGATTCGGCGAGCGAACGACAGGCTGCGGCGATCGGGCGGTTGGCGGCCGTCTCGAGTGAGGACGCGGCTGACTGCCGCCTACTCCGCCGGCCGCTCGTCGGCGTCGTCCAGCGTAATCTCGGTGACCTCGATGATCCGGTCGTCGCCGAGCAGGGCCTCGATCGCGGCGTCGGGGACGTCCTGATCGAGGTTGTAGACGGTGAGCGCTTCGCCGCCCTGCGTCTCGCGGGCGTTGTACATCCCGGCGATGTTGACGTCGTGGTCGCCGAGGACGGTGCCGATGAGCCCGATGACGCCCGGCTCGTCGGTGTTGCGCGCGACCAGCATGTGGCCGTACGGGACCGCGTCGACGCGGAAGCCGTCGATCCGGACGATCCGGGCGTCCTCGCCGGCGAACAGGGTGCCCTCGACCGCGATCTCGTCGTCGCCGTTCCGGACGGTGACGCGAACCAGGCTCTGGAAGTCGTCGGTCTGTCGGGTCTTCGACTCGGTCACCTCGATGCCGCGCTCCTCGGCGAGCCGGGGCGCGTTCACCGAGTTCACCTGCCACTCGAGCGGCTCGAAGACGCCCTTCAGGGCGCTCGCGGTGACGAGGTCGACGTCCTCCTCGGCGATGTCGCCCTCGTAGGTCGCCTCCACTTCGGTGATGCGACCGTCGAGCAGCTGCGCGGCGACCTTCCCGGCGGTTTCGGCGACGGCGATGTACGGCTTGATCCGGGGGAACGCCGTCTCGTCGACGGAGGGGGCGTTGAGCGCCGTCAGGACGGGCTCGTCGTTGAACGCCGCCATCACGGCCGCCGCGGTGTCGACCGCGACGTTCTCCTGTGCGGCCTCCGTCGAGGCGCCGAGGTGGGGGGTCACGACGACCCCCTCGACGTCGAGCAGGGGCGAGTCCTCGGCGAGCGGCTCCTCGGCGAAGGAGTCGAGCGCGGCGCCCGTGAGGACGCCGTCGTCGACGGCCTCCGCGAGCGCGTCCTCGTCGACGATGCCGCCGCGGGCGCAGTTGATGAGGTAGCCGCCCTCCAGTTGGGCCAGCTCCTCTTCGCCGATCATCCCCTCGGTCTCGGGGAGGAGGGGAGTGTGGATCGTCGCGAAGTCGCCGCGTCCGAGCGCCTCGTCGAGGTCGTCGACCAGCTCGGCGCCGAGCCGGTCGGCGCGGTCCTGAGAGATGTACGGGTCGTAGACGACCAGGTCCATCCCGAGCGAGTCGAGCCGCTTTGCGACCTGCTGGCCCACCCGGCCGAGGCCGACGATGGTGAGCGTCTTGTTGTTCAGCTCGGTGCCGAGATACTCGCCTTTGGCCCACTCGCCGCCGCGGAGGCGGCCGTGCGCCTGCGGGATCGAGCGCGCGACGGCGAACGTCATCGCGACCGTGTGCTCGGCGGCGGCCCGGACGTTGCCCTCGGGCGCGTTGGCGACGATGACCCCGTGGTCCGTGGCGGCCTCGATGTCGATGTTGTCGACGCCGATTCCCGCCCGGCCGACGATGACGAGCTCGGAGGCGGCCTCGAAGACGTCCTCGTTCACGTCGGTGCCGGAGCGAACGATGAGCGCGTTGGCGTCGCTCACGGCGTCGAGGAGGGCCTCCCCTTCGACCTCGTAGTCCGTTTCGACCTCGTGGCCGGCGTCTCGGAGTCGGTCCAACCCCGCGTCCGCGATGGGGTCGGTCACGAGTACCTTCATGTGGGTACCCACCTGCGGCGCGAGGTTAACGCTTTCCTCATCGCTCCGTTTTGCCGTCCGATACGATCCGCGATCGTGCTTTTTCGTCCCCCCTATTTCGGGTGGAAACACCTCGTTCATGTCTACCCGAATCGCGGTCGGAGCGGTGGTCGAGACGCGTCGAGCCCGCTCGGCGAACGCGCCCGCCCCGGGGCGGTGCTCCCGTCTACATCCGGCCGCACGTACCCGCGTGGCGAGGAGTCCGCATGGCGAGGAGTCCGCATGACGAGGAGTGAGGGGGTGTCGGGACCGGGACTCGTCAGAGGTCGAACGACGCGGCGGTTTCGTAGACCGGTCCGTCGGCGGTCAGCGTCGAGTTGACGAGCCGGACCGCATCGGCCTCGAACCGACCGATTTCGGGGTCGCGCTTGCGGACCATCTCTCGGACCAGCTCTTTCCCGCGGGCGTCGTTCATCCGGGCGAGCGTGACGTGCGGGGCGAAGTCGTGCGCCTCCGGGTCGACGCCGAGCGCGGTCGTTTCGGTCTCAAGCGCCTCGTGGAGCGCGGTCAGCTCCGCGCTCCCCGCGCCGACCCCGGCCCAGACGACCGAGACGTAGTCGAGGCCCGGGAAGACGCCGAACCCCTCGACGGCGCACTCGAAGGGGTCGACGTCGGCGTCCGCGACCGCACGCTCGCCGGCCGCGACCACGTCGTCGAGGGCGGGAGTGGTGTCGTCGTCGTCGCTCTCGCCGATTTGGCCGAGAAACGTCAGCGTCACGTGCGTCTGCTCGGGGTCGACGAACCGGAGTCCCTCGGCGCCCTCGAACGCGGCCTGTGCGTCCGCGATAGCGGGCGTGAGGGCGTCCGGGAGGTCGAGGGCGAAGAACGCTCGCATGACGGTGGGGAGTTGCACGAGACGGCTTATAAATCGTTGATGACGCGGGAGACGCCGCCGAATTCCCGGCCGTTCAGTTATAAGCGCTCGCCGAGGGTCTCGGCGGTCCTGTCGCCGATTCCGTCGACGTCGGTGAGGTCTTCGGGAGAGGCCTCCCGGACGTTTTCGACCGAGCCGAAGCGGCGGAGGAGTCGGCGGCGGGTCTCGGGGCCGACGCCGGGCACGTCGTCGAGGACCGTTTTCACCTCGTCCCGGACGGTCTGGTGGTAGGAGACGGCGAAGCGGTGCGCCTCGTCGCGCACGCGCTGGAGCAGGTGGAGCTCGGGGGCGTCGTCGTCCCACCGGCGGGTGCCGGTCGGAGTGATGACCAGCTCCTCGGCCTTCGCGAGCGCGGCGACGGGGACGTCCCAGCCGGTCTCCGCGAGGGCGTCGCGGGCGGCGCCGAGCTGGCCCTCGCCCCCGTCGATCAGGAGGAGGTCGGGGTCGGGGCGGTCGTCGCGGCCCTCGACCGCGCGCTCGGCGCGCCATCGGACCAGCTCGCGCATGTTGGCGTAATCGTCGTTGCGGTCGGTGAGCTTCTTCCGGCGGTAGTCGGCCGTCTCCGCGCTCCCGTCGACGAAGCAGACGTCGGAGCCGACGACCGCGGTCCCCTGCGCGTGGCTCACGTCGAACCCCTCGATCCGGTCGGGGCGGCCGACCCCGAGCCGCTCGCCGAGGGCGCCCACCGAATCGTCGCGACCCCCGCGTTTGCGGGCGTTTTTGAGAGCGAGCTCGACGAGCTTCGCCTCACGGCCCGCGCCGGGGACCCGGACCGCGACGCCCTCGGCCTCCAGCCAGTCGACCACGTCCGGGTCCGCGGGGCGCTCCGCCAAGAGGACCGCATCCGGGAATTCGCGCTCGGCGTAGTACTGCGTGAGGAACGCCGACAGCACCGCGGCCGGGGTGTTGGCGTCGGGGCCGCCTCCGTCGTCGGTCGACCCGTCCCCCACCGCCGCCGCATCGAGTCGGTGGCGGCTCCGGTCGACCAGCTGGCCGCGCTCGCTGTGGAGCCGGGCGACGCGGGCGACGTCGCCCTCGACGGCGGCCGCGAGCACGTCGACGGCGCGGTCGTCCGATCGGTCGCTGACCGCCTCACCCCCCTCGCCGTGGAACGCCTCGACCGCCTCGAGGCGGTCCCGGAGGTTCGCGGCGCGCTCGAACTCCGCGCTCTCGGCGGCGGCCTCCATCCGCCGGCGCAGCGGGTCGGCGAGGGCACCCGTCTCGCCCTCCAGGAATCGGTGGACGGCGGCGACGTCCTCGGCGTAGCTCTCGGGGTCGATCTCGCCGGTACAGGGGGCCGAGCAGATCCCCATCTCGTAGTCGAGACAGGGGCGGTCGCGGTTCGCGTACTTGTGGTCCGAGCAGCCGCGGAGCAGGTACTCGTCGCGGATCGCCTTCACCACGGTCTCGACCCGGCCCTTGTCCGTGAACGGGCCGTACGCGACCGCGCCCTCCTCCGGGTCGCGGGTCACCTCGATCCGGGGGACCGGGTGGTCGGTCAGGGCGATCAGCGGGTACGACTTGTCGTCTTTGAGCCGGACGTTGAACCGGGGCTGGAGCCGCTTGATAAGGTTCGCCTCCAAGAGGAGGGCCTGCGTCTCCGTGTCGGTGACCGCGAACTCGATCCGGTCGGCGCGCGCGACCATCCCCCGGATCCGCCCCGAGCGCGGGTCCGCGTACGACCGGACCCGATCTCGGAGGTCGACCGCCTTACCGACGTACAGCGTGGTCTCTCCCGCTCGGAACTGGTAGACGCCGGGCTCGGTCGGGAGGGCGGCGGCCCGCTCGCGCACGGCGTCGGCGTCCATCGGTCCACGGTAGCCGCCGGACGCGTTTGAACGCTGCGGGCGGGGGAGGGAGAGAGCGAGCCGGACCGAAATTATCACGTGTGAATAATGGAGGGAACCGCTTATGAGAATAGTTAGGAAAAAACGACACAGATATGACCGGAGTTCGAGAGTTGATCCAGCGCGTGCTGGGCCGGGATCGGAACTCGCGGTCGGTGCCCGACGGCGGGGTCGTCGTCGACGGTCCGACCGGTAACGACGGAGTGAGCGCGGGGGGAACCCGGACGAACGGAGCCGACGGCGAGGAGTTCGCGATCGCCGAGGAGGACGGCGTCGAGCGCGCCGAGACGCTGGCGAGGGCGGGCTTCCAGCAGGTGTTCGACGCGACGAGCGTCCCGACGTTCATCCTCGACGCCGACGGCAACGTCGCCGAGTGGAACGAGTCCATCGCCTCGCTCACCGGGGCCGAGCGCGAGGACGCCGTCGGCCACGCTCACGTCTCGGAGCTGTTCTACCCGGACGGCCGGCGGGCCGACACGCTCGCCGACAAGGTCCTCGACGCGCCGAAGAGCGCGGACGAGGTGTACGGGGTCGAGCGCTGCGGTCCGACAGAGGACCGCTACCGCGACACCAGCACGATGGTGGACCGCCACGGCGACGAGAAACACATCGAGTTCACGGCGACCCCGCTGTACGACGGCGACGAGCTCGTCGGTGTCACCGAGATCGTCATCGACCGCACGGAGAACGTCAAGGAGCGCGACGCGACGACGGAGCTGGTCTCGGAGATCCGGACCACGGCCGAGGAGATCGGCGAGGGGAACCTCGGTGCCCGCGCGGTCTGTCGGGAGGAGTGCGAGACCCTCGACGAGGAGCTGCTGGATGTCATCGACGTCGTCAACGGAATGGCCGAGAACCTGGAGAACCTCTCCGAGAGCGTCCACGAGCAGGCGCGTCAGATCGACAACACGGTCCGGGACGCCAGCGGGGCCGCCGCCGACATCGCCGAGAACGTCGACGAGCAGAACGAGCTGTTAGAGGAGAGCGTCTCCGAGATGCAATCGTTCTCCGCCGGCATGGAAGAGGTCGCCGCCACCGCGGACCAGGTCGACTCCGCCGCGGTCGCGGCCAGCGAGGCCGCCGACGAGGGGCTCGACGCCAGCGAGGACGCCCGCGAGGCGACCGAGGACGTCGTCGAGATCGGCGACGAGCTGGTCGAGAGCGTCGGGGCGCTCTCGGAGCGCATGGACGACATCGAGGAGGTGATCGAAGTGATTTCGGACGTCGCCGAGCAGACCAACCTGCTCGCGCTCAACGCCAACATCGAGGCCGCCCGGGCCGGCGAGGGCGGCGACGGCTTCGCGGTCGTCGCCGAGGAGGTGAAGAAGCTCGCGGACGAGACCCGCGGCTACACCGAGGACATCACGGAGAGCCTCGCGGAGCTCCAGGCGCAGTCGGACGAGACGAGCGCCGCCGTCGAGCGCTCGCACGACCGCATCGAGGACGCCGGCACCGAGATCGAGACGGTGCTCGACTCCCTCGAGGAGATCGCCGACGCGGTCGACGAGGCGGCCGCGGGCGTCGCCGAGGTCGCCCGGACGACGGACGACCAAGCCGCGACGGTCGAGGAGCTCACGTCGTCGCTGGAGGCGGTCCGGGAACGCTCCGACCGCACCGAGGACGCGACCGACCGCATCGTCGAGGCGACCGACGAGCAGGAGGTCGCCGTCGACGAACTGATCGCGCGCGTCGAGCGGCTGGACACCCGACAGTAGGCGGGGCGGAGGCGGGGCAGAGGCGGGCCGGAGGCAGAGGAGAGGCGGGCCGGAGGCAGGGCGGAGGCGGAGCAGAGGCGGGCCGGAGGCAGGGCGGAGGCGGAGCAGAGGCGGGCCGGAGGCAGGGCGGAGGCGGAGCAGAGGCGGGCCGGAGGCAGGGCGGAGGCGGAGCAGAGGCGGAGGAGTCAGAGGGAAAACCGACCGCCGCACGCCTCGGTCGTTCTCCCCGGCGCCGAACGTTTAAGCTCGACGAGACCCTATTTCTCGTATGTCAGTCACGCCGCCGGGACCCATCGGCGACCCCGTCTTCGGCAACGGTCGCCAGTACGCCGACGACCCGTTCTCGTTCATGCGCGCCTGCGCCGACAGCTACGGCGACGTCGTTCGGTTCGACCTCGGCCCGCGCGAGACCTTCCTCCTGACGAACCCCGCCGACGTCGAGCGCGTCCTCGTCGCCGACGCCGAGCGCTACCGGAAGCCGCAGTTCGGTGACGACGCCATGGACACCCTGCTCGGGGACGGCCTCCTCATGAGCGAGGGCGAGACGTGGCAGCGCCAGCGGAAGCTGGCGAACCCCTCGTTCCACAACCGACGGATCGGGGCGCTCGCGGGGACGATGGTCGACCACACCGAGTCGCAGCTCGGGGACTGGAGCGACGGCGACGTCGTCGACATCCAGCTGGAGGTCGCCCGCCTCACCGTCAAGATCATCGTCTCAGCGATGTTCGGCGCCGACATCACCGACGAGGAGGTGAAGACGGTCCAAGAGAAACTGGAGCCGCTCGGCGCCCGGTTCGAGCCCGACCCGCGCCGCTTCCTGATCCCGAGCTGGGTGCCGACCCGCGAGAACCGCGAGTTCGACGCCGCCATCGACACCCTCGAGTCCGTGATCGACGGGATCGTCGAGCGCCGGCAGGGGACCGAGCGCGACCCGAGCGTGGACCCGGCCGGCCCCGAGGGCGTCGCCGTGCGCGGCCCCGCCGGAGACGGCGACGGCGACCTGCCGATGGACCTCCTCTCGGTCCTGTTGCGCGCCCGTGAGCGCGGCGAGCAGACCGACGAGAACCTCCGCGACGAGCTGGTGACGATGCTGCTCGCGGGCCACGACACGACCGCGCTCGCGTTGACGTACACCTTCTACCTGCTCTCGAACCACCCCGAAGCGCGGGAGCGCGTGGCGGAGGAGGCCGCGGCGGCGACGGCGGACGGTCCCCCCACCGCCGCCGACGCCCGCGACATGGATTTCACCGAGCGCGTCCTGAACGAGTCGATGCGGCTGTATCCCCCGGTTTACACCGTATTCCGGGAGCCGAAGATCGACGTGAAGGTCGGCGGGTACCGGATCCCGGAGGGCTCCGCGCTCATGCTCTCGCAGTGGGTGGTCCACCGCTCGCCGCGCTGGTACGACGACCCCGAGACGTTCGACCCGAGCCGGTGGGAGCCCCAGCGCCGGAGCCAGCGCCCCCGGTTCGCGTACTTCCCGTTCGGCGGCGGCCCGCGCCACTGCATCGGGAAGGCGTTCTCGCTGCTGGAGGCCAAGCTGATCCTCGCGAAGGTCTGCTCGCAGTACGACCTGGAGTACGAGGGCCCGGACCTCTCGCTGCGCGGCTCGCTGACGATGCACCCGAACCACCCGGTCCCGATGCGGATCCGCGAGCGCTGAGGGATGGTCGACGGCGAGGAGTCGTACTGCCGACGCTGCGGTGAGCCCCTTTCTCGGGGAGTTATCGCGAGCCGGCAGCGCGCCTGCTGTCTCAACGCCACCCCCATCGCCGGAGTCTGCCCGACGCACGGCCCCGTCGGCCCGCACCACGCAGTGGACGAGCCGGGCGAGTGCGACGGTGCGGCCACTGAAGGTGAGAGCCGAGAGTGACCGCCGACGGCGACCCACTAGTTATAAACTGATGGCGGTGGCGCGCGCCTCCGAACGCCCGCAGGACGTGAGGAGCGCGTGCGAGAACGTCGGGCGAAGCCCGACTGCCAGAGGCGCGTAGCGCCGGCTGCCAGAGAATCTTCGATTTTCGCTGGACGCGGCGAACGCGAGCGGCGGAGCCGCGAGTCGTGAGCCGCGAGGCTGGGGAGGCCTGAGGTGCGGTTGCGGCCCCGCGAGCAACGCGAGCGGGAGCACGGAAGTCGCAGCCCGCGCAGCGAACGAAGTGAGCGAGCAGGACCGTCTTCCGGTGGTGCGAGGCGGGACTCAAAGGGGCAGCGGGGAGGCGTTCATCGCCGGTCCAGTATCAACCATTTATCAATGATCGACTACTGTTTCGGAGGAACCCGCCAACGATCGGTCGCGTTAAGTTTGGCGTGAATTGTGGTAGACGGCGAAGGCTTCGAGCCAGTTTTGAGCTGTCTCTAACGCGACATTGCTGAAACTATTCGCAAACGATGATGTTCGTCGTTCTATTTCCCGTATGTGTTTACCCCGAGGTCTCGACAGCCGGCACAGCGTGAGCCCGTGAGATAACCTCATTATTGCTGA
>NZ_JAODIX010000045.1 GCF_026586675.1 Halorubrum yunnanense | reverse complement strand
CGGACGAGAAGCGCTCAAACACGCTGTCAAAGCTACTCTCTGAAATCAACAATGTGCTACACAAGAGCGAAAAAGAAAATTTCATCAAAAAGTAATTTTTCAGAACTATTAATGGTATGTGAATCGTCAACGTTGTATGGGAAGTACAGAGCCCGCCCACGGGTCACACGACCGGCTCCTCACCCTCTCGGCCGACCTTAACCGGGCCGAGACGGTGGAAAGCGCTGTCTCCGCCGCGATCGAACTCGCGGAGGCGACGTTCGATGGGCCGACGGTACGGGTCTGTGAGTGGGACGGGGACGCCGATTCGGCCGTCGTCGGGTCGTCGGACCCGGATCCGGGCGGGGCGACGAGCGCCCTGAGAGGTGTTCCGGACCCGGTCCTCGGACGGCTCCGCGGGCGCGACGGGCCCCTCCGGACCGACGAGCCCCCCGAGGCGACGGTCGTGACCGACTCCGAGGACCCGCTTCGGGCCGAGGGCTTCGTCCCGGTCGGTCGCGACCGCGTGCTGCGTATCGGCGTCATGGACCCGGACGGGTTCGACGAGGCGGCGGTGAGCGCAGCCGAGGCGATCGCGGCGAACCTCGAAACGGCGCTGGCGCGGATAGAGCGGCGAAGGCCCGACGGGGGGCGAGGCGACGGGTCGACCGAGGCAGGTGGGTCGGTCGAGGCCGACGCGACTGCGCTGCGTCGCTTGAACGAACTCACGGTCGGCGCCGGGGAGTTCGACGAGGCGATCGAGCGACTGCTCTCGCTCGGGTGTGACTACCTCGGCCTTGAGACGGGGATCCTCTCGCACGTCGACGGCGACGACTACGAGATCGAGGCCGTGGTCGACGCGACCGAGACTCACGAGGCGGGCGGAGTGTACGACATCGGCGAGACGATGTGCGAGGCGACGCTCGCCGGCGACGCGGCGGAACCGCTGGCCTTCGCCGACGTCTCGGACACCGACTACCGCGATCACCCGGCGGCCGAGGACGTACGGGCGTACGTCGCGGCCCCCGTCGTCGTCGACGGAGAGACGTACGGCACGGTCAACTTCTCGATGGGAACCCCACGCGCGGAGCCGTTCCGTCCCGAGGAGGTGACGTTCGTTAACCTCGTCACGCGGTGGATCGGCACCGAGATCGAACGGCGTCACCGGTTCGAGGAGCTGGAGCGATACGAGACGGTCCTCGAGGCCGTCGGTGACCCGGTGTACGCGCTGGACGCCGACGGGCGGTTCACGTACGTCAACGAGGCCGCGAGGCGGGAGTTCGGATACGGAACGGAGACGATCGGCAAGCGGCCGACGATCGGGATGGACGAGGCGGACGTCGCGCAGGTCCGGGAACAGATCGAGCGGTTGATGGCCACCGGCGAGCGGTCCGCGACCGCGGAGTTCGAACTCGAGACGGCCGACGGCGGTCGGAAGATCGTCGAGAACCGGCTCGCGCTCATCGGCGACGGCGAGTTCCGCGGCAGCGCCGGCGTCCTCCGTGACGTCACGGCGCGGAAGAAGCGGCGGCGACAGTTGGAGTCGTTCCGGCGAGCCGTCGAGGAAGCGAAGGACGGCATCGCGATCCTCGACGGCGACGAGTACTCGTTCGTCGACCAGTCGCACGTGGACATGTACGGCTTCGAGAGCAGGGAGAAACTGCTCGGGAGCACGTGGCGCGACCTCTACGCCGACGAGGAGGTCGAGCGGTTAGAGCGGGAGGCCTTCCCGGCGCTCGAATCGGAAGGGTACTGGCGCGGCATGGTCACCGGCACGCGGCCGGACGGGTCGACGTTCCCGGCCGAACTCTCTCTGACCATCGTCGAGGACGGTCGACTCGTCTGTGCCGTTCGAGACGAGACCGAACGCAGAGCGCGCGAGCGGGAGCTCGAACTGAAAGAGCGGGCGATGGACGAGGCCACGGTCGGGATCCAGATCAGCGACCCGGCTCAGGCGGACAATCCGCTGGTCTACGTCAACGACGGGTTCGAGCGGCTGACCGGGTACACGCGAGAGGAGGCGCTCGGGCGCAACCCGCGGTTCCTCTGGGGTGCGGACACCGACCCCGAACAGGTGGAGCGACTGCGAGAGGCTATCCGGTCGGAGGCCCCGGTGTCGCTCGAGAACAAGAACTACCGGAAAGACGGGACGCCGTACTGGTCTCGGCTCTCTATCACGCCGGTGACGGACGAGAGCGGAACCGTGCAGAACTACATCGGCATCCAACAGGACGTCACCGAGCGCAAGGAGCGGGAGCGGCGGCAGGAGGCGACGGTGGCGGTGTTCGAGCGGATATACGAGGTGACGACCGACCCGAACCTCACCTTCCGGGAGAAGGTCGAAGCCCTCCTCGCGGCCGGGAACGAGTATCTCGACCTCCCCCACGGCTACCTGACGCGGATCGAGACGGACGACGGGGGCGCGTCGGGGACACAGCGGGTCGTGTATGCACAGGGCGACCACGAGCGGCTCCGGGCGGGCGAGTCGTCCCCGCTCTCGCGGTCGTACTGTCGGCGGACGGTCGGGGGCGACGAGGTGGTGGCGATTCAGTCTGCCGTCGAAGCCGGCTGGGAGGACGATCCCGCGTACGAGGCGCTCGGGTTGGAGGCGTACATCTCGGGTGCCGTCGGGGCCGCCGGAGAGACGTACGGGACGCTGTGTTTCGCCTCGACGGAACCGCGTGCGACGGGGTTCACCGAGACCGAAAAGACGTTCGTCAGTCTCCTGCGACGCTGGGTCGGCTACGAGATAGACCGCAGGGACGCTCAGGACGAACTCCGCCGGCAACGGGAGCGGCTCGAGATGACGCTCTCGGGGACGAACACCGGGATCGCCGAGTGGGACCTGAAGACGGACGAGGTGACGTGGAGCGAGACGCTCGTTGACCTGTTCGACACGGAGGGGAACCTCGAGGAGGCGGTCCACCCGGACGACTGGGACCGAGTTCGAGAGAGCCGAACGCGGATGGTCGAAACGGGGGACCCGTGGGTCGGCGCCTTTCGGTTGGTCGGCGACGACGGCGAGGCCCGCTGGGCGAGGATCCGAGCCGTCCCGACGTACGACGACGACGGAACCGCCGACCGGGTGCTCGCGACCTTGACCGACGTCACCGACCAGAAGGAGGAAGAGCGCGAGCGCCGGCGGAACGAGCGCCGGTTCCAGTCGCTGTTTGAGGACCCGGGGATGCTCGTGGCGATGCTGGACGTCGACGGAACGCTCTTGCAGGCCAACGAGAATGCGCTGGCGTACATCGAGGAGACGGCCGACGAAGTCATCGGTGAGCCCTTCTGGGAGGCCTCGTGGTGGAGCCATTCGGCGGAGCTCCAGGACGACGTCGAAGAGTGGATTCGCCGTGCGGCCGACGGCGAGTACGTGGAGTACGAGTCGTCGATCCCCGGTCCCGACGGCGACACCTGGCACGTCACGGGGGTGGTTCGCCCCGTGTCGGGCGACTCCGGGTCGGTCGAGTCGCTGGTCGTCTCCGCCCGGGACGTGACCAAGCGACACCGCCAACAGCGCGAACTGTTCGAGGAACGCGAGCGGTTCCGCCTGCTGACCGAGAGCGTCGACGACTACGCCTTCCTCATCATCGGTGAAGAGGGAGACATCCAGACGTGGAACGAGAGCGCCGAACAGATGTTCGGATACGACGCCGAGGCGGCAATCGGGATGTCAACGGATCGGCTCCACCCGGAGTCGGACCGCAAATCGGGGGTCGCCGACCGGTTGATCAAGCAGGCGCGCATCACCGGCGAAAGCGCGCACGAGGGTCGGCGCGTCCGCGCCGACGGGTCGACCTTCTACGCGGACGTCCGGTACGCACCGCTCGAATCGGAAGACGGGACGTTTCGTGGATACGCGAAGATCGTTCGCGACATGACCGAGCGACGACGGCAGGAGCGTCGGACCGAGCGGTTCGTCGAGGAGTCCGACGACGTCGTGACCGTCCTCGACACCGACGGGACGGTCACCTACGCCAGCGGATCGACCGAACGGGTACTCGGGTACGACGTCGACGACCTCCGCGGGGAAATTCTCTTCGATTACCTCCACCCGGACGGCCGGGAGCGCGCGATGAGAGCGTTCTTCGACTGTGTCGACGGTTCGAACGGCACCCTGTCCGAATCCCGACTCAAGTGTCCCGACGGCGAGTGGATCAACGTCGAAGGCCACTTCCGGAATATGCTCGACAACGACGCCATCGACGGCATTCTCGTCTACCTCCGGGACGTGACCGAGAGCAAGGAGCGGGCCCGACGGTTCGAGAGCATCTTCAACCAGACGTTCCAGTTCACCGGCCTGCTCGAACCGGACGGGACGGTGATCGAGGTCAACGACGCCACACTTGCGTTCGGCGGGGCCGAGCGCGACGCGGTCGTCGGGGAGCCGCTGTCTGCGGCCCCGTGGTGGCAACACTCCAAGGAGGCCAGTCACGAGGTCCGCGACGCCGTCGACCGAGCGGCCGGCGGCGAGTTCGTCCGGTACGAGACGGAGGCCAACGGCGCCGACGGCCTCTCGACGGTCGACTTCTCCGTGAAACCCGTGACCGACGACGACGGCGACGTCTCGTTGCTCGTCGCCGAGGGTCGGGACGTCACGGACAAACGGCGACAGCGGCAGCACACGGAGGTGATGCAGCGCGTGATGCGTCACAACATGCGGAACGACCTGACGAAGGTCCGCGGCTGGGCGGAGATGATGGCCGAGGAGTCGGACCCGGAGAAACGCGGCGAGCAGTTCGAGACCATCGAGCGAGTCATCGACAAGTGGGCGTCGATGACGGAGAAGATAAAGGCGATACGCCGGGTCACCCAGTCACAGCAGGGGAAGCAGGCCACGACGGCGTGCGAGCCGCTGATCGAGGCCGCCGCGGACGAGGTTCGCGAGGAGTACCCCGACGCGACCGTCGCGACCACGGCGTTGCGCGAGGAGCCCGTAGCGGTGCCCGAGGCGCTTCACGACGCGGTCCGCGAGCTGGTCGAAAACGGCGTCAAGGCGTCTGAGAACGCCACCGTGGCGGTCGACGTCGACGGTACGGAGGCCGGCTGGGTCGAGGTCTGCGTGAGCGACGACGGGCCCGGGATGCCGGACATGGAGGTCGGCGTGCTCGAAACCGGGGAGGAGTCGCCGCTCGAGCACGGCGAGGGGCTCGGCCTGTGGCTGGTCCGGACCGTCGTCACGCAAGCCGGCGGGGAGGTCGCGGTCGAGTCGAGCGACGACGGAACGGAGGTGTGTCTACGGCTGCCGACCGCCCGAGACGGCGACGCGGAGTGACCGGTCGCGCCGGCGAGACGGCGGCGTCGCCGGCCACAAACCCGATACCCGTGGCCGTCGACACCTCCCGTATGACCGCGATGTTCGCCGATCTCTTCGACCGAGCCGCCGAGTACGACACGGACATCGAGGCGGTGAGCGCGGCGCTGACCGATCGTCGGTCGGCGTCCGAGGACGACTCCGAGAGCCACGCCGGCACCGAGACCGCCGACCTCCCGCCCGTCGACTGCGATTCGAGCCCCGACCGCGTCGTGGCCGACGCCGACGCCCTCGCGGCCGACCTCCTCGTCGGCGGGCCCGCCCGAGAGGCGCTCGACGCGCTGCGCTCGCACGCGTGGACGGCCCTCGTCGCCAGCGACCCGCTCCTCGACGACGCGGAGGCAGTGATCGCCTCGCTCGCGGCCGACGGGTTGGCGGCCGACTGGCGCGAGACGGTCGAGACGTGGCGCGAGCCGGCGGCACAGCCCGCTGGCGACCACCCGGCGCTGGCGTCGGCGTACCGCGGCGCCGCGATGCAGATCGTGAGCCTCGATCCGTCCCTCACCGGGCCGGGGACCGCGGCCGGGCTCCGAGACCGGATGGCGGTGAGCGTCCGCGAGCCGCGGGCGTTCGCGACCGTGTTCTCCCCGGCGCGGCTGTATCCGGAGGCCGTCGGCGGCGAGTATCCGGGTCCCGACCGCGACCCGCGCTCGATGGACCCCGTCGGCGAGGACCACCATTGATAAGCGCGCGCCGGCCCGACCGACGGTAATGACCGATCCGGACGCGACCGCGGAGGGGCTCGCCGAGGGCGACGCCCCCGAACTGCCGGCCGACCTCGACGCGGTCCGCGAGGCGCTCGTGGAGTGGTACGAGGCCGACCACCGCGACTTCCCGTGGCGCCGGACCGAGGAGCCGTACGAGGTCCTCGTCAGCGAGGTGATGAGCCAGCAGACGCAGCTCGACCGGGTGGTCCCCGCGTGGGCGGACTTCCTCGACGAGTGGCCGACGACGGCCGACCTGGCCGCCGCCGACCGCGGCGACGTGGTCGCGTTCTGGTCGGCCCACTCGCTCGGCTACAACAACCGCGCGAAGTACCTTCACGAGGCGGCCGAGCAGATCGAGGGCGACTACGGCGGCGAGTTCCCAGAATCGCCCGACGAACTGGAGGAGCTGATGGGCGTCGGGCCGTACACCGCCAACGCGGTGGCGTCGTTCGCCTTCAACAACGGCGACGCCGTCGTCGACACCAACGTGAAACGGGTGCTCCACCGCGCGTTCGCGGTCCCGGACGACGATTCGGCGTTCGAGCGGGTCGCCTCCCGCGTGATGCCGGCGGGCGAGTCCCGCGTCTGGAACAACGCGGTGATGGAGCTCGGCGGCGTCGCCTGCGGGACGACCCCGCGCTGCGACGAGGCGGGCTGCCCGTGGCGCGGGCGGTGTCACGCGTACGAGACAGGCGATTTTACCGCGCCCGACGTCCCCGAGCAGCCGAGCTTCGAGGGGAGCCGCCGGCAGTTCCGGGGGCGCGTCGTCCGAGCGCTCGGCGAGTACGACGAGCTGGCGCTCGACGAGCTCGGTCCCCGGATCCGGGTCGACTACGCGCCGGACGGCGAGTACGGGCGAGAGTGGCTCCGCGGGCTCGTCGACGACCTCGCCGACGACGGACTGGTCGCGGTCGACGAGGGAGCCGACGGGCCGGTGGTTCGCCTCGCGGACTGAGCCGACGCGGCGTCGGCTCAACTGTCTGGTAAATACCGGCCACGTGTGAACCGTCACCCGTTTATCACCGGGGCCGGAAGGGGGAACCATGAGCGAGACCGTCGATTCCGACCTCTACGCGCGGACGAAGGCCCTGCTGGAGCCGGGCGACATCGAACTCCTGGGCTGTATCGTCCACACGACGCTCGGCGGGCAGGAGGACCTGGAGATGCACGAGCTCACGGTCGCCATCAACGACGTCATCGCCGACCACGCCGGCAAGGGCGAGGCGTACATCGAGGCCGGCAACGACGACACGAGCTTCTCCTCGAACCAGTTCCAGGGGCTCACCCTCGACGGCGAGGAGTTCGTCTGGGAGTGTCAGCAGCTCCTCCGCGACGGGACCTTCGACCTCGTGTTCTACTACGAGGCCGACGTCGACCAGACGGCGCTGGCCGAGGACCTCGCCGCGCTCGACGGCGTCGACCGCGTGACTCAGGTCCCCTGACCCGGGGACGCGATCTTGTGAACTACCCTGACCTACCGCGCTCGGGGCTACTCGCCCCTCGCTTGTTGAGGACAGGGTTTCCTGTTTCTGCGTCGGAATTTATACCCGACGTGGGCACAGGGATTCCAGACTCCGCAGGCGACTTCCCTTCACGGGTGGTTCGGAGTGTCCCACTCCTACCGGATGGACACTCAGCCACAACCGAGGGTGCGCGCTTCTTGTCGCGCTTGAACACCACCGGAAGCGTGGTGAGCATCGTACTACCGATATCGACCGCAGGGGTAGTAACGCTATGCCGTGTAGTGAAAGTAAAACGATGACGGCGCTGTATCCCCGCCCTACTCGCTCACTTCGTTCGCTCCTTGAGGACGGGGGCTTAGCGCCTATAGTCAGCTAAAACCGTGAGCGAGACGGTCCTCATCCCCGGCGGCCGCGACGTGCGAGCGAGTCTCGATACCGCCGCGAGCGACAGCGGTGGCGACGCCGCCGGCGATAGCTCCCGAGCCGACGCGGTCGTCGTCGCCTGCCCGCCGCACCCGCAGCGGCGCGGCCACCGCGGCGACGAGCGCTTGCGGGCCGCGAGCGACGCGCTGACCGAGCGGGGCATCGACTGCCTCCGGTTCGACTACGGCGACTGGGACGAGGGGTACGGCGAGAGCACGGACGCCGACAACGCGGTCGGGTGGGCGGTCGAGCGCTACGAGCGCGCTGGGCTGTTCGGCTTCTCGTTCGGGGCGACGGTCGCGCTCGTGACGGCCGCCTCGCGTCCCGGGCTCGCCGGCGTCTGCGCGCTCGCGCCCACCGCGCGGCTGAACCCCGACGTCGACGCGGTCGCAGCGCTCGACGGGCTCGTCGATATCGGGGTCCCGATACGGCTCCTGTACGCGACCCGCGACTCGACGGCCGACTGGGAGCCCGTGGCGGAGCGGGCCGAGGAGCTGGGAATCGAGGCCGAGGCGTTCGAGTCGGACCACTTCTTCGTCGGGCGAGCCGGGGACGTGGGGGAACGCGTGGCGGCGTTTTTCGAACCGCGGCCGGGTGACGATTTATAAGCGGACGGCGGTGCGGTGGGGCGCCTCCGAGCGGTGGGGCGCCTCCGAGCGGTGGCCCACGGCGATCGCGAGGGGCCCGGGCGCGATCGCGCAGCTGATAGGCGGTCGCGGCGCCGACGATTCCCCCTCCGGTAACGAGTATCGGGTTCATCCCCGACCCGACGCTCGGAGGCTTATAAATATCTCTCACGGCGGCCGTGTTCCGCCGATCCGCACTCTCCCCGCTCTCCGTCCCGGTCTCGCGACGCCGGCTTGCTGCTCACGCAGCCGCCGACTACGCGTCGCTCCGCGAACTAAATGAAACCGATATAGGTGTCTAAAAACAGTTTTGTAGCTGTATCTGTTTACATCGACCAATGGATCGGCGGCGCTACGTGCAGTTGGTCGGTGCCGGCGGGGCCCTCTCGCTTTCGGGCTGCGTCGGGAGCGCGTCGACCTCGGCCGGACCCGAACCCGAGGCCGAGGCGAGCGGGGAGACGCTCACGCTCGCGACGGCGACGACGACCCGAGACAGCGGGCTCCTCGGGGCGCTGATCCCTGGGTTCGAACGGACGTTCGGCGCGACGGTGGACGCCGTCGCCCGCGGCACCGGCGCGGCGCTCCGGATCGCCCGGAACGGCGACTGCGACCTGGTTCTCGCCCACGCCCGGCCGCTGGAGGACGCCTTCCTCCGAGAGGGGCACGGCGTTAACCGCCGCGCCGTCATGGTGAACGACTTCCTCCTAGTCGGTCCCTCGAACGACCCGGCCGGGGTCGCGGGCACGGGTCCGGTCGAGGCGGTCACGGCGATCGCCGAGGCCGAGGCCCCGTTCCTGTCCCGGGGCGACCGTTCGGGGACCCACCTCCGAGAGCGTCTGCTGTGGCGCGAGGCGGGGATCGAGCCCGCCGGTCCCTGGTACAGCGAGTCCGGACAGGGGATGGGGAACACGCTGACGGTGGCCGCGCAGTCCGGCTCGTACACCCTCACCGACCGCGGAACCTTCCTCAACGTCGACGCCGACGGGCTGGCGCCCCACGTCGCGCGGGGCGTCGACGACCCGCCGCCGCTGCTCCGGAACGAGTACGCCGCCATCCCGGTCAACCCCGCCCGGCACGACGCGGCGTACCCGCTGGCGATGGCCTTCCTCGGCTACCTCACCGGGCCCGGACAGGCCCGGATCGACGAGTTCCGCGTGTCGGACCGGCGGGCGTTCCGACCGCTCGGTCGATCGCGGGAGCCGCGGTTCGACCAGTACGTGCCGCTCGACTGGTCCGACGCGGACGCGTCCTGACACCGCCTCTCGGGCCGACGGTGGCCCGAGCGCCCCCGCCCGACGGTTCCGCGAGCCACACGCCCAAGTGACCCCTCGCCCGAACCCGAGACGTGTACCGACGAGACCTCAGAGACACCGACTGCGACGGCCTGCTCGCCGACATGGCCGTCGCGGACCGCGTCGTGCAGGCCGCTGTCGGCCCGGACGGCCGGATCGCCTACGCGAAGAGCCGCGAGCTGACCACCGACCTCTGGCTGGCGGCCGACGGCGATGACGTCAGACTTACCGCCGAGGGGGTGTCCGCCATGCGCTACGGCCGCACCGACGCTCGGTGGCTCGACTGGAGCCCCGACGGCGACCGGATCGCCTTCGTCACCGCCGACACCGAGCTGGCCACGGTCGACGCCGACACCGGCGCGGTTGAGGTGCTTACGGAGCTGTCGGGCGGCATCTCGGGCCTCGCGTGGGGCGAGCCCGGTATCGCGGTCGTCACGGACGGCTTCTCCCGGGCGAGCCTCGCGGTCGTCTCCCCCGACGGCGACCGCGTTGAGGCGGTCGCCAACGACGAGTTCCTCTACGCCGACCCGCACTGGCAGGGGGAGGGCGTCGTCGCGACCCGGTCGCGACACGCCGACCTGTTCGACTACGAGGCCGCGCTCGTCCGCGTCCCCCTCGACCCCGCCGGGGACGTCACGGAGCTGTTCGCGGAGCCGGGCGTCCGGGCGGCCTGCCCGCGTCCGCGTCCCGGCGACGACGGGGCGGTCGCGTTCGTCCACGACGGGAGCGGGTACGACGCGGTGTACGGGGTCGCGGGCGACGCCGACGGCGACGCGCCCACCGCGCTTTACGGCGTCCCGGAGACGGAAATCGCGGCGCCCGAGTGGAACGACGCGGGCGACCGCCTCGCCGTCACCGCCACGAGGGACGGCCGCACCGGTGTCCACGCGGTCGGCGTCGACGGCGCGCTCGCGGACGGAGAGCCCGGTCCGGACGCCGGTCCCGGCGCGGGCGCCGACCCCGAGTCGGCCGCCGACGTCACGGCGCTCGCCTCCGGCGACGCGATCCACGGCGCGCCGCGGTGGGGCGGCGGCCGGGTGCTCTCGGTGCGAGAGACGCCGACCGAGCCGCCGACCGTCGTCGACGCGGCGAGCGGGGAGCGGCGCACGTCCTCGTCGACCGCGGGACTGGCGGCGCGGCTCCCCGCGCCCGAGGCGTTCGGGTACGACTCCGACGGAACGGAAATCCACGCGGTGGTCTACCCGCCGGAGTCGGACCCCGAGGCGGGCTCTGGAGTCGAGTCGGGCTCCGTCCCCCTGCTCGTGAAGCCGCACGGGGGCCCCACCGCCTTCGACGGCTTCGGCTTCGACCACCGGGCGGCCTACTTCGCGGCGCTCGGCTACGCGGTCGTCCGTCCGAACTACCGCGGCTCCGACGGGTTCGGTCGGGCGTTCCGGATGGCGAACGACGGCGACTGGGGCGGCGGCGACCTCGACGACGTGATCCGGGCCGCGGACGCGACGGCGGCGCGGTACGACGCGGTCGACGGCGACCGCGTGGGGATCTACGGCGGCTCCGGCGGCGGGCTGATGACCGTGAACGCGTTGGGCAACAGCGACCGGTTCCGCGCCGGCGCCGCCTTCTACGGCGTGTACGACTACGAGTCGTTCGTCGACGACACCGACGACGTCGGGTGGCAGCTCCTCAAGCGGGAGCTCGGCGACTTCGTGTCCGACCTCGACGCCTACCGCGAGGCGAGCCCGATCCGGTCCGTTCCCGAGATCGACGACCCGCTCGTGGTGCTCCACGGCGAGGAAGACGCTCGCGTCCCGATCAGCCAGTCGGAGCAGCTCGTCGCGGAGCTGGAGACTCACGGCGTCCGCCACGAGCTCCGCCGGTACGAGGGCGAGCCGCACGGCTTCGGGGAGTTAGAGCACGTCCTCGACGCGTACACGCGTGTCGCGGACCTGTTCGCGAAGTACCTGCGGGAACTCCCCGACGGCGGGAGCAGTCGGCCGTACGAACCGCCGGAATAGGTCGGCGGGCGGCCGTTCCGGGTCCCTTTATCAGTCCGCCGCGGGCGGCGTCCCGAGGTACTCCTCGTTGATCTCGTACTCGCCCTCGTCGTTCTCGACGAGGTACTCGCCGTAGTAGGGGACGCGGTTGGCGACGACCGCCTCGAACGTCTCCGCGATCTCCTCCCGGCTCATCTCGCCCATCGACCGGAGGTCGTCGTTGCGGTTGAGACAGCCCTTCAGGTACCCCTCGTGGGTGACGCGGACGCGGCCGCAGTTCGCGCAGAACTCCTCGTTCTCGACGGGGTCGACGATCTCCACCATGCCGCCGCCCTCGCCGTCGGCGTCTTCGCCGACGAAGTAGCGCTTCCGGTCGTGCATCTCGCGGTGCTCAACGCGGTCGGCCTCCTCGGCGAGCCAGTCGTGGACGCGCCCGATGTCGATGTTCCACTCGGGCTTCCCGGTGAGCTCCGGCATGTACTCAATGAGCTGGAGCTGGAGGCCCTCGTTGTCGGCGACGTGGTCGACCATCTCCTCGACGTAGCCCGCGGTGTGCGTGAACACGACCATGTTGAGCTTCACCGGGTCGAGTCCGGCGTCGACGGCGGCTCTGACGCCCTCGAGTACCTTCTCGTAGGCGCCGGACTTGGTCACCTCCGCGAAGTCGTCGGGGTCGAGCGCGTCCTGCGAGACGTTCACGCGGTCGAGCCCAGCCGCCTTCAGGTCCTCGGCGCGCCCGGGGAGGAACGTCCCGTTCGTCGTCATCGACACCTCCATCGAGTCGGGCGTGCGCTCGATGATCTCCTCGAGGTCCTGTCGGAGCATCGGCTCGCCGCCCGTGAACTTCACCGAGTCGACGCCGTACCCCTCTGCGACCTCCAGGAAGCGGACCACGTCGTCGGCGCTCATCTCCTCGTCGCTCGGCTCCATCGGTCCCCGCGTGTCGCCCAACCCCTCGTTGTGACAGTAGATGCAGTCGAAGTTACACCGGTCGGTGAGCGAGATCCGAACCCCCGTCACCTCCCGTCCGAAATCGTCCCCGAGTGGGCCGGTCATATCCGAACGGAGCGACTGCTATCGCTTAAATATCAGGGTTTATCACGGCTTCAGGTAACTGTCGGCGGTTACGTTCCCGCGGAAAATACCGGAGATCGAGACCGGATCCGGACCGAATCCGGACCGGATCCGGTTCGAATCTCAACCAGATATGGATCATAGCCCGCTCAGAGATCGACGCGGAGCCCGTCGCTCGCGACCTCGACCTCGCCGTCGAACCCCGCCTTTCGGACGCTCCGGGCCATCTCGCGCTCCCGGCCCCCGGTGTGCGGGTAGAGGTGCGACAGGAGGAGCGTGTCGACGTCGACGCTCGCCAGCGACGCCCCCAGCTCCGTGGGGTTCGGGTGGTTCGAGACGTCGGTGCCGTCCGGGAACGAGCAGTCGTGGACGAGGGCGTCGCTCCCGTCGGCGAACGACGCCATCCCCGCGAACGCCTCCGTGTCGCCGGAGAGCGTGAGGGGGCCGTCCGCGGGGTCCGCCTCCGAGCTCGGCGGCGAGAAGCGGTAGGCCAGCCCCGCCATCGAGTGCCGGGTCTCGCGGGCGGCGACGTCGAAGCCGGCCGCCGAGAAGAGGCGCGCCGCGGACACCTCTCGGACCGCCAGGTCGACCCGCCCGTCCAGGTAGTCGTGGACATCGAGGAGGCCGTCGACGAGCGACTTCGTCCCGGTCGGCCCGACCACTTCGAGGTGCGCTTCGCCCGCGAGCCACCGGGCCTTCAGGAGGGGGAGGAGCGCCGAGACGTGGTCGAGGTGGTGATGCGTCAAGAGGACGGTCGACACCCCCTCGTAGCCGGTCTCGGTGCCGGCGAGCCGCTGGAGGACGCCGCTGCCGCAGTCGACGAGGAGCGACCGGTCGCCGTCGTCGAGGAGGTACCCCGCTTGCACGCGCTCGGGGACGGGCATCGCGCTGCCTGAGCCGAGGACGGTGAGCTCCATGGCGGTCACTTGATGAGGAACACCGGGACCGTCGCGTCGTCGGCGACGCGGTCGGAGACGCTGCCGAGCGACTGGATCCGCTCCCGCGGCGACTTCCCCTCCGGGCTCATCACGACGACGTCGATCCCCTGCTCGTCGGCGTACGAGACGATCTCCGTGTCGGGCGTCCCGCGGACGACGCTCGTCTCGACGTCGAGCCCCGCCTCCTCGGCGCGGTCAGCGACCGCGGCGACCGCCGTCTCCCCCTGCGTCTCCAAGTCCTCGACTATCTCGTCGTGGAGGTCGCCGGAGTTCGCGGTCGCGATCCGCCGGTCGACCACGTACAGCGCGTGGACGGTCGCGTCGTGGTCGCTCGCCAGCCGCAGGGCGTGATCGAGCGCGCGGTCGACCGCCTCGCTCCCGTCCGTCGGCACCAGGATCTCGTCGTACATACCTCAGGGTTCGACGGGCGGGACATTAACGGTGGGGCCTCGCGCCCGCCGGTCGAAAACCCGGTCGGGCGAACCGACGGGCGGGGCCGACGGGGATCCGTCGAACCCTCTGTCGACGTCACAGCCACATCGGCGTGAGCGACAGCGACTACCACTTATAAAAGAACGGCTGCGGTGGCGCGTGCCTCCGAGCGGCCGGTAGGCCGCGAGGAGCACGCGCGAGGGAGTCGCGGGGGGGGGGGGGGG
>NZ_JAODIX010000044.1 GCF_026586675.1 Halorubrum yunnanense | reverse complement strand
TTGATGAACCGAATATCTGGAACTATCTTTGTCCGTAATTACAGGTAAAAACTAACGCACGACCGTATCAAGGGGCAGTCGTGATCCCCGCGAGCAGCGCGAGCGGGGGGCACGGGAGACAGAGTCTCCCGGAGGGGCGAAGCACGGCGACGGTAGCACCGCAGCGAGCAACGCGAGCGAGGAGCGCACCGAGCCGCGCGAGTCCTCGCGACTGGGGCTTTGGAGTGAGTCACCGCAGGGCGATCGGTCAGATTGACATCCTCCTCCGCGTTCACGCGAAGGAATCCTGAGTGTTGGAGATTTCAGGTTTGCAGTTTCACCGAACCCCGACACGGTGAGAATCCGTGCGAGATTCACGGACTGTGGCGAGTGGGACTGCTAGGAGTGCCAACCCCCCGGTACTCCTATCCTCCGTCATATCGGGACTTCCAGAGTTGTTTTTGCCTCAGGGAGTCCGGCAGACCTCGACGGACTCGGAGTTAGTTTAACGCTGCTTACAGCAGTCAACTCCGGTCGAATCCTGTGAGGGTTCGCCGGTTATCGACTGGTTCCGATTATTGCTTGGTTGCTTGGGGCGGCGAAGCCGCCATCGTAGGACGAGGCAAAATCACTCTGTTCTCGCCTGATTCCTACCTCTTTCGGAGGTTGCCTGCCAAGTAAAAGTAGGGATTGGAAATCTCAGACAAGTGTCGAGACGTGGATTGATTCCGTGGTGTCGGATTCATCCCGCGCGTAAAGGCGCGGGTATTCTCCTTGTATTGTATAAACGACCGACGGCGACACCCTGCGGTCGGTTGTACCCCCCATCGGTCGGGAAGCACCTCTCGGCGACCGGCCGCCGCGGACGAGAACGCCTCTTCCGGGGCGGAGTGCAACGCGCCCGAAGCCTACCCCGCCCGCCACTCGCCGCCGATCTCGTGGCGCTGCATCGACGCGGCCTCCCCGTCGCGGAAGACGCTCACGCGCCCCGTCTCCTCGCTCAGCGTCACCGTCGCCACGACCTCCGGTCGGACCGAGGTCTCGGTCGCGCTCATGTGCCGCGACCCCATCCACGGCTCGTAGCCCACGTCGTCGACGAGGTCAGACTCGCCCCTCTGCGTGCCCAGGTCGCGGAACCGCACCATCTGCGCCTCGATCTCGCCGTCGACCCCGACGACGATTCCGCCGTCCTGCTCGACGCTCACCGTCTCAGCGGCGCCGATGAAGGCGTCCTCGTCGAACACCGACGCGCAGCCCTCCCGGGGCCAGCGGTTGTCGCCCATCGGGTCGGCGTACGCGCCGTAGTCGCGGTCGGCGACGACCGCGAAGTACAGCCCCGGCCCCTTGACGTGCGGCTCCTCCCAGCCGTCGAACTCGACGCTGACGTGCTCGGCGCAGTAGATGAGCCGGTCGACGACCTCCCGGACGCGCTCGTGGCCGCCGTACTCGATCGCCAGCCGACTCATTCCGCCTCCCCGCCGTGCCGCCCGCGACGCTCCTGAACGCTCATACCGGGAGAAGGCGAGGGAGGTATATAAGGGGTTCCGAGTCGGGTTGGTCAAGCCGGTCGAGCCGGTCAACCGCTCGAACCGGTCAACCGGTCGAGCCGGTCGAGCCGGTCGAACCGCCCTATCGCGCGAGGACCGGCGATCGACTCAGTCCCACGGCGTGAAGACCCCCGCGTCGAACCTGTCAGCGCGGACGAGCCCGACGCCGAACGCGGCGGCGACGGCGGCCGGCAGGGGGTTCCCGTACCAGAGGTTGATCCCGCCCCAGAGGATCACGAAACTCACCATGTCGTCGAGCATGAACTCGCAGTCGCGCAGGCGGTCGCGCAGCGTCGTCCCCGCGAACGCCCGGTCGAGCGTGACGACCGCGACGGTCGCCGACACCACCCAGCCGGCGTAGTTCGAGAGCGGGACGCCGTAGAAGGCCCCGTCGCCGAAGCTCCAGAAGCCGAGCGCGACCGCGCCGGGGTCGAGGACGACGTCCATCGCGACGACCGCGGCGATCACGGCCGCCAGCCGGAGCCAGCCGTTCGACGCCCGCGAGCCCAACAGGAGGAGACACAGCAGGTACGCGTTGATCACGAGCGGGATAAAAAAGACCGGGAGGGCGACCGGCACCCCACCGAGCATCGGCCCGAGGTCGACGATGTACTCGAAGCTCCCGTACGGCCACCCGGTAGCGACGCCGACCAGCTCGATGAGGTAGGTGTACGCGGTCAGGACGGCGATCCACCCGAGCGCCCGCCGGTCGATCGCGGGCAACACGCCGACGACGAGCGGCGACCGCATCACGAGCACGCCGAACAGCACGAACCACGGGTGGAAGGCGAACGGCTCCGGCACCCACCCCTCCGCGCTGCCGACGAGCGCGAGCGCGCCGATCAGCGGGAACAACACGGCGATGGTGAACCGGTTCTCGCGGACGGTCCGGTCGAGCAGGGCCTCGGCCCCGCGGCGCGTGTCGGGGAGCCGCGCGCGGAGGGCGCTCGCGTCGGCGGAGACCGACTCGTGGGACCCGCCTTCGTCGCTCACGCGAGCGCCTCCGTGATCGGGTAGACGCGCCAGAGCCCGCCCATCGCCAGCAGGGTGCCGACGACGGTGTTCAGCGCCGGGAACCACCAGTAGGCGCGGTCGACCGACACCGACGAGAGAGCGACCCACGCGACGAAGACGGGGTAGACGCCGAGCAGCGCGCCGAGCCGGAGGTCCACCGCGGCGAACGCGGCCGCGGCGGCGACCCAGCACGCGAAGCAGTAGACGTACGTCCGGCCCGCGCCGAGCAGCGTCGCCGTCGTCCGGATCCCGGCGGCCCGGTCCGGTTCGATGTCGGGGATCGCGGAGAACGTGTGCATCCCCATCGTCCAGAGCCAGGCGCCCGCGAGCGCCGCGAGCGGCGGGTGGCTCCCCGCGACGGTGGCGTACGCGGCCGCGCCCGGGAGCACGTAGAGGCCGTTCGAGACGGAGTCGAGGAACGGCGTCGTCTTGAACCGCACCGGCGGGGCGCTGTAGCCGACCGACAGCAGGAGGAACCCGCCCAGGTACGGCCACGCGACCCGCGGCGCGATCGCGAAGGTGGCGAGCCCCGCGAGCGCCGACGCCAGCACCGCGACGGCGACAAGGCGGCTCCCGCGCCAGCGCGCCTCGCGCTCCTCCTTCTTCGGGTTCAGCTCGTCGATGTCGGCGTCGAAGGCGTCGTTGACGCCGTAGAGGAAGACGTTCGCGGGCACGAGGAAGTACGCCGCCAGCGCCACGGTCGTCGGCGTGAACAGGCCGCTCACGTCGGCGATCCCGTAGGTGACCCCGACCGCGACGGGGCCCGCCAGGTACAGCCAGAAGCGCGGCCGCGACAACACCAGCAGGTACCGGAGGTCGTCGGCGATCGACCGCGTGTCGGTCGCTGTGTCGCTCACGGCCTCGCTCACGTCGTTTTCGAGACCGCCTCGGCCGTTATCTGTCCGCTGATGAGACACATCGGGACGCCGATGCCGGGCGTCGTCGTCGACCCCGTGAAGTAGAGGCCGTCGACCGCGTCGGACTCGTGGGACGGCCGGAGCAGCGAGGTCTGTCGCAGCGTGTGCGCCAGTCCGAGCGCGCTCCCGCGGTAGCTGTTGTACCGGTCGGCGAAGTCGTTGACGCAGAACGTCTCCTCGAAGACGATCCGGTCGCGCAGCTCGGTCCCGGTGTTCTCCGCGATGTCGTCTAACACGCGGTCGCGGAACTCCTCGCGGAGCTCGGGAGTGTCTTCCAGCCCGGGCGCGATGGGGACGAGCGCGAAGAGGTTGCTGTGGCCCTCCGGCGCCACCGTGTCGTCGGTCTCGGAGGGAACACAGAGGTAGTAGGCGGGGTCGTCGGGCCACGCCGGGTCGTCGAAGATCTGCGCGAAGTGCTCGTCCCACGCCGTCGGCAACACCAGCGTGTGGTGTTCGAGGTCCGGCACGTCGCCCTCGACGCCGAGGTACAGCAGGAACGCAGAGGGGGCGTACGTCCGCGACTCCCAGTACTCCTCCGTGTACTGGCGCTTGCGCGGCGGGAGCAGCTCCTGTTCGGTGTGCGCGTAGTCCGCGTCGGAGACGACCAGGTCGGAGAGGTAGCGCTCGCCGTCGGCGGCGTCGACCGCGAACCCGCCGCGGCGCCCCTCGATCCCCGTCACCTCGGCGTCGGTGACGTACTCCACGCCGAGGTCCTCGCCGAGCTCGACGATGCCGTCGACGACGGCGCCGATCCCGCCCTCGGGGTAGTAGACGCCCATGTTGTAGTCCACGTGGCTCATCAGGTTGTACAGCGCGGGGGTGTTGTACGGCGACCCGCCGAGGAAGACGAGGGTGTACTGCATCAGCTGCTGGAGCTTCGGGTGGTCGAAGTAGCTCTCGACGTGCCCCTGCATCTTGCCGAGCAGCGAGAGTCCCCACGAGTACCGCATCACGTCCTTGTCGACGTAGTCGCGGAGCCGCGGGCGGTCCTCGTAGACGAAGTGCTCCATCCCGATGTTGTACGTCCGCTCCGACTCCTCCAGGTACGCCTCGAACGCCTCGCCCGCGCCGGGCTCGTACTCCTCGAACAGCTGCTTGTTCTTCTCTCGGTCGGGGAGCACGTCGACCTTGTCGCCGTCCTTCCAGAACACGCGGTAGTGGGGGTCGAGGCGCTCCAACTCGTAGAACTCGTCGGGCGAGCGGCCGAAGTGGCCGAAGAAGCGCTCGAACACGTCCGGCATCAGGTACCACGAGGGACCCATGTCGAACCGGAACCCGTCGGTCTCCAGCCGGCTCGCACGCCCGCCGAGCTGCTCGTTCTTCTCCAAGAGGGTCACGTCCGCGCCGGCGTTCGCGAGGTAACACGCGGTCGAGAGGCCGCCGAATCCGCCGCCGATCACGACGACGGACTCGCCGGCCACGGCGTCGATGTCCGGGGCCACGTCCATGTGATCTCGTAGGGGCGGCGGCGGTATAAATACCGGCCAGACGCGGCCGGAGGGCGCTGACCCGAGCCGCGGGCAGCCGCCGGTCGACGCGGCGACCGGCCGTCAATCGGCGCCGCAAGTGGGTACGCCTAAGTCGCCGTCGTCCCTATCGAGTCTCATATGGAACCGACGGTCGCGATCACCGGCGCAACGAGCGGGATCGGGCGGGCGGTGGCCGAGGCGTTCGTCGAGGCGGGGGCGTTCGTCGCCGTCTCCGGCCGCGACGGGAACGCCGTCGATCGGACCGTCGCGGAGCTCAACGGCGAGGGGGACAACGGGGGCGGGGGAGATAGCGAGGACGCCGCCGGGGCGGACGGCGGACACGCCAGCGGCGAGGCAGACGGCGAGGACGTCCACGGCGGAGAGAACGACGAGGACGCCCCCGACGCCGCCGGCACGGCGTGGGGCGACCGCGTCGACGTCCGCGACGAGTTCGACATCGAGCGCTTCTTCCAGCGGGCCGCCCGCGAAGGCGGGCCGATCGACGTCGTGTTCGCGAACGCCGCCGTCTTCCACGCTGGGCCCGGCGAGCGCCCGACGGACGACCTCTCGTACGCCGACTACGACGACACCATGCGCACCAACGCCCGCGGCGTCTTCGCGACGGTCACCGAGGCGGTCCCGCACCTCGCCGACGACGCGCGGGTGATCGTCCCCTCCGGCTCGGTCGCCCACGAGTCGAAGGCCGGCATGGGCGCGTACGCCGTCTCGAAGGCCGCGGCCGAGGCGGTCGCGCGCGGGTTCGCGGCCGACCTCGACGCGACGGTCGGCGTCGTCGACCCGGGGCTCGTCGCGACCGACCTGACCGGGATGGAGCGCGCCCGCGACCCCGAGAGCGTCGCGCCGCTGTTCGTCTGGGCGGCCACCGAGGCGCCTGCCGCGGACCTGAACGGCGGTCGGTTGGGGCTGCGTGAATGGAAGAAGGCGACGCGATAGGACTGAGGTGATCTCGGGTCGGCGACGAGGGTCGCGAAGGCCCCGGCCGCTCGCTTATAAATACCTGATCGTAGATCGGCGGTGAACACCTCCAAAGCCCCAGCCGGGAGGACTCGCGCGGCTCGGTGCGCTCCTCGCTCAGTCGCTCCCGCTCCTTCGCTGCGGTGCTTCTGTCGCCGTGCTTCGTCCTCCCAGCTGCCCCTTTGAGTCCCGCCCGACCGCACCGCAACCGCACCTCACGCCTCCCCAGCCTCGGGGGGGGGGGGGGGGGG
>NZ_JAODIX010000043.1:18393-25700 GCF_026586675.1 Halorubrum yunnanense | reverse complement strand
GTCGTTTTCGGGCATAGATCACTTTGAAAACGCACCGCCTCACCTTTCAATCCTTATCTGAACACCGTCTTTCAGTCAGCAAATGCGTTTATACCGTTGGGGACCATACCGTCTCGCATGAGCGACACCGCAGATCCCGAAGAGCAAATCGACGAGACGACGACATGGCCCGATCTCGCCATCGGTCTCTACGACCGGCTGACCGGCCGCAACGCGGAGATCGTCTACGAGTTCGAGGAGATGAGCGTCGACGTCCCGAGCGGCACCGGCGACGACGTCGAGCACGCCAACTGGCAGCTCGACGGCACCGTTCGGGTCACGACCCGTGAACGGGAGTAACCCGAGAGCGCCGCTCTCGGTCGTCACGGATGACCTGACGCTCACCGTCGACGGCGTCGACCTCGAGGTCCGCTCGACGGGCGACCGTCTGTTCGTCGAGGTGCCGACCGTCCGCGACGCGGTCCGCGTCGCTCGGGGCCTGCCGAGAGACGGCGACGCCAGCGGCCTGACGGCGCTGTTGACCGCGACCGACCTCACCACCGAGGTTCGCGTTCGCGGTCGAACGGTCGCCGTCATCGGCGCCGACGCCCGCTCCGGACGCCTCGCCAGCGAACTCGGCGTCGCGCCGGCGGAGGTGCGGATCGGGGGCGCCCTGGGAGCCGGCGCGAGCGGCCTCTCGGCGGTCGCGGGCGCGCTGCGACGACGCTTCGCCTGACCGTTTTTTCAGAGTCGCCGTCAGACGAGCGCAGTGGCTCGCCGAGCGACGCTCCCGCCGGCGACCGCCGACGGGATCGGGTGTACGGATCGACAGCCTGACCGCCGCCCCACCCGGAAACGCGCGGGCTGGGACGGCACGGCCCGTCACATGACAAGAGGCCGCGGCCGGTGGACCGCCGAGACCAGAGGCGATTTTGCGCTTGGCACGTCGGAGACGTGGGTCACACGACGGCCGCGGTGGATCGCTGATAGTGGTGACCGCCACGTCGAGTCGCCGTGGGGGGTGCGACCGACGGGACTACCGACGCCCGGCACGGGCTTCGACCGGGCACGCACCGTCGAGGGAGTCGATCCCCGCCGTCGCGGCACGCGATCGGTGCGACCACACTCGACGGAAGTCAGAACAAGTATTTATGCTTTTTCCTTATATTCCTGTAATAAGAACCGAGAGAATACTCGTATCCGAACAGTGTAGCGAAAATAATGAAACGAATGAAAATAATGGGATCGAGGCGCGCGATCCGATGAGTTCAGACGTCGCCCCCGCTGCCGTCACCGTTTCGGAACCCTTATTTTCTCGTTCGGGAATTGGTAGACGCGCGCCGGAGTAGCTCAGCTGGCAGAGCGATTCCTTCGTAAGGAATAGGCCGAGGGTTCAAATCCCTCCTCCGGCTCTTCTAACGGAACGACACGGAATCAAGCAGCTGCGCGACGATTTGAATCAGGAAGGAAGCGGAAAACCCTAGTCTGCAGTCTCCGCTTCGCCTTCTCCTGACGAAACGACGGGGGGTCGAAGAGCGGCGAAAAATCGCGATTCAGGCCCGTCGCGCGGTGATCCGGGCCACGACGACGCCGGCGGCGACGAGCATGGCGCCGATGAGGGCGTTCAACGCGAGCCCGAGCGATTCACCGGCGGCCGCGTTCTCAACCCCGATGTACAGGAAGAACGCGGCGGCTGCGGCGTGGAGGGCGAAGACGCCCGTCGGTGCGTTCGCCCCGAAGTCGAAACCGATATCCATACCTCACGTACGTCGATTCCGGTGAAAAAGGACCGGGATTCGGGTCCGGCCCTTCGATTCGCCGATCCCATCGATCTCACCGCGGTCTCGCTCCGCTCTGTGGCCACCGTTTCGTCCGAGATTCGATCGTTCGTCCATCCGTTTTCGGGAATGGTGCTGTAGTGTATAAACAATAATAGGGCGGAAACTATGACACTCGGTACCGAATAGCTCGTTATGCGACCGGAATCAGACAGTCACGGACGGGAATTGTACGAGTGTTTCGAATGCGGGGCGCGAATGGAGTCCGGCGGGACCTGCGACTGCGGCGGCGAGCTCCGACACCTCGGTCGGTCGCGAGACCTGTGACGGAGGCCGGGCGAGAGAACGGGTCGACCGGTCCGTCTCGCGGGGCGGTAGCGGTGCGCGAGCGCCGCGGCCGTCACTCGGTGTCGTCGTCTGCCCCGTCTCCGGCGTCGGCGTCGCCCTCGGCCGCCGCGTCGTACTCGGGCAGCGAGAGCACGTTCTCGCGGCCGAGCCGGAATCCGTCCAGGTCGCCCTCGTCGCGGAGCCCCGTCACGACCTGACTCGTCTTGGCGGCGGTCCAGTCGAGCTCCTCGGCGACCCGCTGCTGTTTCATCCGCCCACCGTTCCCCTCGACGAGCCGTATCACCTGCTCCTCGTTGCTCAACAGGTCCTCGTCGACCGGCGGGGCGCCCTCGTCGGGACTCTCGTCCGCGTCGTCCTCCGGCTCGCTCCCCTCGGTAGTCGACGCGCCGTCGTCCGTCCCGCCGGGTTCGTCCCCAGCTCCGTCGCCGGCGGCCGCGCCCCCCGTCGCGGCGGCCTCGTCGGATTTCGTCGCCTCCGGGGTCGCCGGCGGCGTCTCTCCCGGGACCGACCTGTCCCACGGTCGACGGCGGTAAACGATCGCGGCGACGATCGCTGCGAGCAGTCCGAGACCGACGAACAGGAGGGGTCCGGCGGCGAGCCCGTCCGGCTCGATCGTCACGCGCGGCTCTCCCTCGGTGAAGTCGACCGGGCCTTCCCAGACCACGGCGGACTCGCGGGTCTCCGTCGGCGACGGGGACGCCTCGCCGAGCCGGTAGCCGTCGGGCCAGGAGACGATCAGCGACGTGGTCTCGTCCAGGAACAGCGCGTCGACCGCGTCGCCGACGCGGAGCCGGTCGTCCTCGACGGCCGCGAAGTTGCTCCACTCGAACCGGTACGTCAGGACGCCGTACGACTGCGGGAGCTCGCGGCGCTCGGCCGTCACGGTGACGTTCGTGACGCCCATCTCGCGGCCCGTCGCGTTCTCGGCGGCGTCCGCCGTCGCGCGCATCCGATCGCCGAACCGACTCGTGTACGCGTCGGGGTCCGACTCCACGTCCGCGCGGAGCTCCTCGAAGGCCTGCTCCTCGTCGTCGCTCGCGAGGCGGATCCGGTACTGTGTCTCCCAGACCGCGTCGCCGTCGGGCTGGACGCTCGCCTCGATCAGGATGTCGTCGGGGCTGACGTCCATCTGGTCGAAGCCGCCGGCCGGGAGCCCGGCGCCGCTCTGTGCCGCGCCGACCGACGCGAGGCCGGCGCTGGCGACGACCGCGGCGACGACGAGAAGGAGCACCGTTCGCTGCACAGCCGGGTAGTTACGAGGCTCCGGTAAATCGCTTCCCATCTCACAACCGACGTCGGGCCGCGGCCGGATCGCCCGCTTCCTCCGCGAGCCCCCCGCGCCGGCCAGTCGCGGTCGCTCCGCGGCACGGTCGGACCGCCATCGGCCTATCCATCGATCCCGACGACGACCCGCCGCACGAGGTCGGCACCGTCCGTCACTGGTGCGGAGAGACGCTCCGCGACGACGTCGACAGCGCTCACGGCGCCGGCGTCCGGCGCGTTGCCGTTGCCCCTGTTATCACCGGCGGGCGGGGACTGGTCGTCCTGCGGGGACGAGTCGTCCCCTCCCTCGGCGCCGTCGGCTCGGTCCCCGCCGTCGGCTCGGTCCCCGCCGTCGCTCGCGTTCGTGGCGTCGGCTCGGTTCCCGCCGTCGCTCGCGTCCGTGGCGTTGCCGTCCGTTCCGTTGCCCCCGACGGCCGGACCGTCACCGCGCGGGCCGTCGCCCGCTCCCCCACGGTCACCCGCCCTGGCCCCGGGGCTGTTACCGGAACTCGCGTCTCCCGGCGGGCCGCGCCGGTCGGCCGCCAGCGGGCCGCCTACGTCGTTACCGGCGACGCCGCGGGCGATGGCCGCCACCTCCGGACCGCTCGCCTCGCCCGCCCGTTCGCGGAGCTCGCCGAGCCGCTCCTCGTCGAGACCGCGGTCCGCCCTGGCCGATTCGGGGAGCTCGCGGGCGACCTCGGCGCTCCGGTTCGTCCCCTGCTCGATCGTCTCGGCTTGGGCGCCCAGCTCGGCCATTCGGGCGGCGAACGCGCCCCGGCTCAGCTCGCCGGCGTCCCGGCGCTCGCGGAGCTCCCGCTGGCGTCGCTCGATCTCGTCCAGCCGCTCTTCGGTCCGGTTCAGTCGATCGGCGACCAGCTCGGCCCGCTCTTCGGGGGTCTCCGTCCGATTCAGTCCGACCTCGAACGCCCGCGAGTCGACCTCGCCCGCGATCTCGGCGCGCTGGACTCCGATCACCCCGGAGAAGCGCTCCCCGGGACTGATGTCGGTCTCGTTCGCCGCCTCGGTGCTCTCGTCGGTCTCGTTCGTCGGCGCTGGGTCGTCCTGCGCCGCGACCATCCCGGCGGGTCCGGCCGCGACGATCCCGGCGACGCCGACCAGTCCCACCGCGACGGCGACAAGGGCGATACGTCGATTCATTACCTGACGGTACGCGACGTATCCTCATATAAACCGATCTCCGTTAAGCCGGATCAACGCGAATTAAACGGGGGATTGCGGCGGGGCAGATCCGATCGGGGAGCGTCCCCCCGCGCTCGGCGTCGGCTCAGTACGACTTCGCGAAGTAGGCGGTCCGTTCGGCGTCCTCGCCGCAGATCGCGCACGTCTCCCCGTGGTCGCCGTCGACGAGCGGGTCCTCCTCCTCGAACGGGACCATCACGATCTCCGCGGCCATCGGCTCCTTGATCGGCTCCTCACACGCCTCGTCGCCGCACCACGGCGTCTTCACGTAGCCGCCGTGCTGCCCGAGCGTGCCCAGGATCCCGGCACGGTCGTCGGCCTCGCGGACCTCGCCGTCGAGCGTCTCCTCGGCGGCCGCGTACAGCTTCGCGTATATCTCGTCGAAGTGGTCGCGGACGGTGTCGGCGACGCCGTCCCGCTCCTCGACGATGCTCTCCCCGTCGGGACGGTGGACGAGGGTGAGCTCGCCGTCTTCGACCTCGTGAGGACCGATCTCGATCCGGAGCGGGACCCCGTTGAGCTCGTGTTCGTTGAACTTGAAGCCGGGGTTGCGCTCGTCGCGGTCGTCCAGCTCGACGCGGACGCCGGCGTCGTCGAGGTCGTCGGCGACGCCCTCGGCGTAGTCGAGGACGTCCCCCTTGGTGTCCTCCTGCCAGATCGGGACGACGACCACCTGCTCGGGGGCGACGCCCGGCGGGAGCACGAGCCCCTGCTCGTCGGAGTGGGTCATGATCAGCGCGCCGAGCGCGCGCCACGAGAGCCCCCAGGAGGTGGTGTGTGCGGTGCGCTCCTCCTCGTCCTCGTCGGAGAACGTGATGTCGAACGCCTCCGCGAACGACTGCCCGAGGTGGTGGGAGGTGCCGGCCTGCACCGACTTCCCGTCGGGCATCAGCGCCTCGACGGTCGTCGTCGTCTCCGCGCCCGGGAACGTGTCGTGGTCGGGCTTCTGTCCCTTCAGGACGGGCATCGCCAACAGGTCCTCGTAGACGGACTCGTACTGGTCGAGCCGCGTCATCGTCTCTTCCCACGCGTCTTCGGCGGTGGCGTGCGCGGTGTGGCCCTCCTGCCACAGGAACTCCTTCGTGCGGAAGAACGGCTTCGTCTCCGTCGCCTCCCAGCGCACGACGGAACACCACTGGTTCACGCGCAGCGGGAGGTCCCGGTGGCTCCGGACCCACTGGCTGATGTACGGCGTGATGATCGACTCGGAGGTGGGCCGGACCGCGAGCCGCTCGTCGAGCTCCGTGTTGCCCGCCTCGGTCACCCACGCGACCTCGGGGTCGAACCCCTCGACGATCTCCTTCTCGCGTTCGAGGTACGACTCGGGGATGAAGAGGGGGAAGTAGGCGTTCTGGACCCCGGTGTCCTTGAACTTCGCGTCGAGGAACCCCTGCAGGCGCTCCCAGACCCCGTACGCGCGCGGTCGGGTGACGATGAACCCGCTCATCCCGTCGGGGCCGTAGTCCGCCAGCCCCGCCTTCTGTACGACCTCGGCGTACCACTCGCCGGTGTTGTGTGACTTGGACTCGGTGATCCCGAGCTCCTGGTCGTCGTCGCTCATTGTCGTGTGAAGGGCGGGTCCCGGGCTTAAAACGTCCGAAGCCCCGCGGGCGCGCCTCGAACGTCGGCTCTCCGGCCGGCGTCCACCCCACTTCGGGCCGGCGCTCTCTCACTGGTCGCGCCGGCTCCGGCCCACGTTCCAGATCGCCGGAACGCGGAGAAACGTTAACCCCGTCCGGACGCCTACGGCCGGTATGGACCTGACGGGGCTGCGTCGGTACACGCCCGAGGAGGTGACTCGGGCGCGCCGCGAGGCGGCCGTGCTCGCGCCCGTCATCGAGCGCGGCGGCGAAGCCCACCTGCTGTTCACCAAGCGCGCCGCTCACCTCGGTGAACACCCCGGCCAGATGAGCTTCCCCGGCGGCGGCCGCGAGCCCATCGACCGGACCCTCACCGACACCGCGCTCCGCGAGGCCGACGAGGAGGTCGGTATGCGCGCCGCCGAGGTCGACGTCGTCGGGCGGCTCGACGACACGCGGACCTCCTCCGCGTACCGGATCCGACCGTTCGTCGCCGTCGCGCCCGACCGCGAGTACGTCCCCGACGAGTCGGAGGTCGCGGAGGTGGCCGTGCTCCCAGTGAACGACCTGACCGACCCGGCGAACTACGAGTCGGAGTACCGCGTCGGCCACCCGGAGTACGGCGACCACCGGGTCCACTTCTTCCACGTCGACGGCTACACCGTCTGGGGCGTGACGGGCCGGATGGTCGTCCAGCTGCTGGAGCGGACGACCGACTGGCGCGCCCCGGAGGAGGTCGACCGGGAGGTCGGGCCGGACGCCGAACTGCCTAGTTAAATAGTCGCCGGCGCGGTGACCGCTTTCGAGGGTCTCGGTGACCGCTCATAAATAATTGGTTAGGAATCGCCGGTGACCACCGCCAAAGCCCCAGCCGCTTATTTATAAATAGCTGAGTACGGATCGACAGTGACCACCGCCAAAGCGCCAGCCGCTTACTTATAAATAGCTGAGTACGGATCGACAGTGGCCACCGCCAAAGCCCCAGCCGCTTATTTATAAATAGCTGAGTACGGATCGACAGTGACCACCGCCAAAGCCCCAGTCGCGTGGACGGCGCACGCTCGCTGCGCGCTTCAGTCGCTCGCGTTGCTCGCTCTTTCCAGTGCTTGCATCGCCTGCGCCGTCCTCGCGGCTGCCCCTTTGAGTCCCACCCCGCACC
>NZ_JAODIX010000043.1:0-18339 GCF_026586675.1 Halorubrum yunnanense | reverse complement strand
GACTCGCGGCCGCCGGAGGCGGCCGCTCGCAGGCACGCGCCGACCGCGAGCGTGTTCGTCTCGGATCGCTATCGTGCTCGCCGTGCTCGCTCACGTATAACTGACCGGAGCGCTCACTCACTCGGCGGGGTCCACTTCCAGCCGCAGCGCCATCGGCGCGCCGGCCGCGAGCGCCTCGACGAGGTCGCGGTCGAGGTCGGCGGCGGCGCCGTCGCCGTCGACGAGAATCGTGCGCTCGTCGTCGGTGTACTCGCTGGTCCGGCCGACCATCGACCGGTCGTCGAGGAGCGCGAGGTCGGGGTCGCCGCGGCCGACGATCTCGCCGGCGTGCGCGGGGTTGTCGGTGGCGACGGCGTCCGCGCCCGGCTCGCCGACCGCGAAGGTCGCCGTGATCGTCGCCTCCGCGTCCCGGCACGCCTCCCGGAAGGCGGGGTCGAAATCCCGCGGCGCCCGGTCGGCCTCGACGCCGACGATGCAGTCGCCAGTGGGGGTGAGCCAGTCGTCGGTCGTGAGCTCGACGGTGCTCGCGTGCTCGGCGGTGACGTGTTCGTGACCGGTCGCGCGGACGACTTCCACGAGGGCGTCGTCGTCGCGCGCGGCGCTCGCGGCGTCGTCCGTCTCGGCGTCGCTCATGTCCGTCGGGTCGGCGACGCCGGAACAAGTGGCTACCGTCTCGGCCCGGGCGGGCGACCGCGATTCAAACGTCCGCGCCCTCGGCGAGCGCGGGGATCAGCCGAGCGGGGTTCTTCGCCAGCACGCGGCGCATCAGGTCCTCGGAGACGTCGAGTGTGAGCACCTCCATCACGCCGACGTTCGGGTGGACGTCCGGCGCGCCCGATCCGAAGACCACCCGGTCAGGGTGTTCCAGGACGCCGCGTTCGAGCACCTCCCGGTAGCGCACGGCGCTGGTGTCGACGTGGAGCCGGTCGTACTCGTCGAGGAGGTCGAGCGTCTCGTTCATGAGGCCGGCGTCGAGCGGGTACCCGCCGAAGCTCGCCAGGACGATCGGGAGGTCGTAGTCGAGCAGTTCGCGCTCGACCGCGTCGGGCGGGAACTTCCTGCCGGCGTGGACGATGAGGGGGAGGTCAGCCGACTCCAGCCGACGCAGCACGTCCTCGTTCGGGAGGCCGTCGACGTGCGGGACGAGCGTGAACCCGTGGAAGCGGTCGTCGTAGGAGTACTGCTCGACGTCGTCGGGCCGGGCGTGGTGGTCGTCCCGCTCGGCGCGGAGGTTCCGTATTGCCGATATCGGCCCGTCGCCCGGGTCACGCGGCCCGTTAAGTCGGGCGAACGCGACGAACGGGCGGTCGATCGAGAGGCGCGCGACCGCGTTGTTCGCGCGGAGGTAACTCTTCCCGGGGGGGCGTCGGCCGGGGCTCGCGACCGCGCGCACGACGCCCGCCTGGAGCATCTCGCGTTCCAGCCGCTCGGGGGAGATGTCCCGGCCGTGGGTGGCGACCGAGGACTCGTCGGGATCCAGGGTCGCGCGGGTGTCGACGATCCGGAAGTCGTGTTCGAGCCCGAGCATCTACTGACCCGTCTCGGGGGACCCGCATGTGCCTGTCGGTCTCACGCGCGCTTCCCGCTACGGGGGCTTCCCTCACGGCCCCGCGGTCGAGACGATCTTCACCACGTCGCCCTCGCTCAGCTCGTGGCCCTCGCCGATCCGGCGCGAGGAGCGCGCGTCGACCGCGTGGAGGTACCCCTCGCCGATGTCGGTGTGGACCGCGTACGCGAGGTCCGACGGCGTCGCCCGCGACGGGAGGAGGAACGCGTCCGGGAGGACGTTCCCCGTGCCGTCCGTCCACTTCGAGGCGTCCTGCACCGGGTAGACCGTGATCCGGTCGAGCAGGTCGTAGACCGCGGCGTTCAGCGCGGTCTGGACCCCGGTCCCGCCCCGGTCGTCCACCACGCCGCGGATCGCGTCGAGCCCCTTCCGCTGCCCGTCCGACACCTCGCCGACGATCTCGAAGCCGTCGTCGCCCGGGTCATAGTCGACGACGTCCGCTTCCGCCGCCCGGCGCAGAGCGAGCTCGCCGTCGGCCGTCGCCGGGACCACCGGCTTCTCCGTGCCCTCGCGGATCCGGTCGAGCGCGCCCTCGGGCGCGGCGTCGACCTTGTTCGCGACGACGACGATCGGCTTGGTGCGCCGCCGGATCGCCCGCGCGAGCGCCTCGCGATCGTCAGCGGTCCACGCCTTCGGATCGTCCGGGTACTCCAGCCCGCGGAGGACGGCGGTCACGTCGCGCTCCGTCGCGCCGAACCCGGTCAACAGGTCCGAGACCGACTCCTCCAAGTCGAAGTCGGGCGAGCGCGACTTGCGCTCGACGCTCTCCCAGTTGCGGTCGACGATGCCCGCGAGCCACAGGTCCATCTCCTCCTCGACGAAGTCCACGTCGCCGAGGGGGTCGTGCGCGCCGACCTCGACCGGCTCGCCCTCCGCGTTCGTCGCGCCCGAGGCGTCGACGACGTTCAACACGACGTCCGCGTTCGTCAGCTCGTCGAGGAACTGGTTGCCGAGCCCCTTCCCCTCGTGTGCCCCCGGGACGAGCCCGGCCACGTCGAGGAGCTCGATCGGGACGTACCGCTTTCCGTCCCGGCAGTTCTCGTTACCGCACCGCTCCTCGCGGCCGAGACAGGGGCACTCCGTCCGGGCGTGGGTGACGCCGCGGTTCGCGTCGATCGTCGTGAACGGGTAGTTCGCGACGTCGACGTCGGCCATCGTCGCGGCCGTGTAGAAGGTGGACTTCCCGGCGTTCGGCTTCCCCGCCAACGCGACCGTGATCATGGTCGTGGGTCGCGGCGCGGCGAAAAGCGCCTTTCGGTCGCCCGCGCCGACCCGCGCCGGACTCGGGACACGGCCCGGACCGCGCCGCGGCTGGTCAGGGGAACTCGATGAGGTCGTCGTCGACGCCCCGGAGGCTCTCCGCGAGCCGCGAACCGGCCGGCACCGCGTCCAGAAACGCCTCGGAGCCGAACGCGGCGTCGCCGTTGACAGAGGCCATCCCGAGATCGGCGGGGTCGCCGTCGAGCCCGGTGAGGAACGCGACGGTGCGGACCGCCGGGACGTCGTCGACGCGGGCCGCGACGTCGACGGAGCCGTACAGCGACCGGTGGGTGGCGACGTGGTGGACGCAGGTCGGCGTCGGCGCGAACAACAGCAGGTAGCGCGCGCCGGGGTCGGTGCGCCCCAGCTTCGGCCGGACCGCGTGGCGCTCGTCGGCGTGGAAGTACCGCTCCATGCGGCGGTACTGCCGCAGGACCTCGTTCGCGCCGGTCGCGCGGCGCACGGCTGCGTCGGCCTTGAGCTCCATCACGCGGTCGACCCGTTCGGGCGTCCGCAGCCGGACGTAGACGTCGGCGACCCCGCGCCGACCGTCGGCGTCGTACGGCTCCTCCAACCGGATCTCCGGGTCGTCGTGGGCGGCCGCGTAGTGGTCGACGACACGCGTCGCCAACTCGTCTTCCCGCATACGTCCGACTCACCGCGCCGCCGGCGAATAAAGGCGCCGACGGCGCCGCCGCGGGCGTCGGCTCGGACCCCTCTCTGCGGGGTCAGAACGTTCCGGCGGTCCGGGGTCCATCAAGGGGTTTGTAAGGCTCGAACCCCTAGATATGGTGATGTCTGATAGACTGAGCAGACGACGGTACGTCGCTGGAACCGGGGCCGCGCTCGCCCTCGGAACGCTCGCCGGCTGTTCCGGGGGCGGGGACGGGGGAGACGGCTCTGACGGCTCTGACGGCTCTGACGGCTCTGACGGCTCTGACGGCTCTGACGGCTCTGACGGCTCTGACGGCGGCGACTCGGGCGGCGCCGGGGAATCCCTCGACGACGTCCCGAGCGGGATCGACGACCACCTGACGGACGCCCGCCTGTACGAGGGCACTATCGCCGACTACACCGGACAGGACCAAGTTACCGTCTCGGTCGGTGCCGGCGAGGGGCTGGCGTTCGACCCGGCGGCGATCCGGATCACCTCCAGCACGACCGTCGTCTGGGAGTGGACCGGTCAAGGCGGCGCCCACAACGTCGCCTCCGCGGAGGGCTCTGAGTCCGACTTCAACAGCGGGAACGCCGTCGGCGACGAGGGGACGACCTTCGAGCAGTCGTTCGACAACACCGGCATCCAGCTGTACCAGTGCACGCCCCACCAGGGAGTCGGAATGCTCGGCGCCATCGAGGTCGTCGAGAGCTAACGCCGGGTCACGATTTCCGGTTTTTCTGTTCGGACGTGTCGACGCCCCAGCTGAGGCGCCGGAGTCGGCGTCATGGGAGCGATCGACTAGGGGAGGAACGACCAGCGCACGTCCACGATGCGGTCGTGCTCGGTCGTCACGGTCGGCCGCGCGAGGTGGTCGTTCGCGTTGACACCGGCGTCCGCCAGCCCGGCGAGGGCGTCCTCGAGCGACCGGTCCGAGCGCTCGACCGACGCGTCGCGCTCGTAGGGGGCGTCGATCGGCTCCTCGGGCGCGTTCGCGACGTCGACCTCCTCCGCGAGGTCGCCGCCGATGGCGCGCGGCGGCTGGTGGAACCGCCAGTCGCCGACCGCGAGGAACAGCCAGACGTCGCCGTTGATAGCGTGGTACTCCCCGGTGACGTCCGACTGCTCGTGCGCGACGATCCGCGACAGGACCGTCGTCTTCGTCCGGTAGAGCGCGTCTTTGCGGGCCGAACGGACGTTGCTCTCGGTGACGTCGCCGCGGTCGTAGGCGGCGGTCGCCTCGTCGGCGAACCGCTTCGCGGCCTTGTTGACGACGTACAGCGATTCGAGCAGGTCGTCCGTCGGTTCGAGCGGGTCCACGGTGGTGCCTCGGGGTCGGAGTTATGTCGGCACGTCGAGCGGATATGCGTTTCGAGGTCGCCTCGGACGGGCTCCGCCGGCCCGGACGCGCCCGCAGTCGGCCGTCGAGGGACGGTCCGGCGACGTTCGGATGGATAATTCTTTAAGCACACGGACGAAGGTGAGGGCAAGCAATGTCGGACGACTCGCTCAAACTGTACACAGCGATATACGTCGCGCTCCTGGTCGCGGCGACGCTGAACTTCGTTCTCTTCGAGGCCACGTTCCTCGAGTTCACCTACGCCCAGGCGCTCGGCGGAACGCTGGTGATCGCGACGGTGAAGACGCTCCTCATCGTCGCCTACTTCCAGCACCTCCGCTGGGAGAACCGCTCGCTCACCTACGTGATGGCCCTCGCGCTCGCGCTCACCATGCTGCTGATGGCCGCGGCGACGTACTCCATCTCGTAGCCACTCCGGATACCCGCCGTCCTCTGTCCCCTCTTCTCCCCTCCCAGGCCGACCCGGCAGTTCTGACACGTTCAGGCGTGTTTTTTGTAGCCGTGTGTAAACGGTATCGTATGCAACTCCGCGACGCCACCGCAGCCGACGTCGACCCGATCCGAGAAGTCGCCCGCGAATCGCTGCTCGCCTCCTACGGCCACGCCGTCGACGAGGCGCTGCTGGCCGAGGCGGTCGACGAGTGGTACGACCCGGACGACCTCGTCGCGGACATCGACGACGAGTCGACGGTGTGTCCCGTCGCCGTCGTCGACGACGACGTGGTCGGGTTCGCCGAGAGCTACGTGGTCGGGCGCCGCGAGCGGGTCGGCGAGATCGACTGGGTCCACGTCCACCCGGACCACCGCGGCTCCGGGATCGGCTCCGCGCTCCTCGAGCGCCTGGAGGCAGGGCTCCGAGACGTGGACGTCGACCGAATCGAGGCGCGCGTCCTCGTCGACAACGAGGCCGGCACCGCGTTCTACGAGGCCGAGGGGTACGAGCTGGTCGGCGAGCGCTCCGTGGAGATCGGCGAGGAGACGTTCGACGAGCGCGAGTACCGCAAACAGGTCAGCCGGCTGACCGGCATCTCCGATGGCGTCGTCGAGACGGACGCCGCCGACACGGTCCACGTCGCCTTCGACGAGAGCGAGCGCGGCTCCGAGGGTCCCTTCTACGTCGCGTACGCCGACCGCGACCGCGAGCAGCGCTACGGCTACTTCTGCGGGAACTGCGAGGGGACGAACGTCGCCATCGACACGATGGACCGCATGGAGTGCGGCGACTGCGGGAACCGGCGGAAGCCGTCGCGCTGGGACGCCGCCTACTGAGCCGAGCGCGCGCCCCGTCACCGAGCCGATTTATAAGGTGTCTTTCACGCCCAGCACCCGCTCTTCCGCCTCGCGCCCGGGGTCCCACTCGCTTCCGTCGCGCTCGGCCTCCCGGTGTTCGGCGACGGTCTGAGCCATCGCCTCCTCGATCGGGGTCGACTCCCAGCCGAGATCGGCGAGCGCGCACGTGTCGAGCAGGTGGGGGTACTCCCGGTAGAGCGCGAAGTCGCCCGGCTCGAGCCCGCCGGCCGCGAGCGCGTCGCCGCTCGCGGGCACGACCTCGCAGTCGGTGCCGGCGGCCTCGGCGACCGTCTCGACGGTCTCCTCGAGTGTGAGCGCCCGGCGGTCGCCGACGTTGTAGGCGGCCCCGGGCTCGCCGCGCTCGGCGACGACCCGGAGCGCGCTCGCGACGTCCTCGACGTACGCGCGGTGCCAGAGGTTCTGACCGTCCCCAGGGACGACGACGCGGTCGTGCGAGAGCACGCGGTCGATCCAGTAGTCGAGTCGCTCCGTGTAGTCGTGCGGGCCGTAGACGATACACGGGCGGACGGCCATCGCGGCGACCCCCGCCTCGGCGGCCGCGAACACCGCGCGGTCGCCCTCGGCCTTCCGGTTACCGTACGTCTCGCCGGAGTCGTCGGTCGCCTGCGCGTCGGTACACGGCTCCAGCGGCGTCTCCTCCTCCCGCTTAGGGATCTCCTCGGCGGCGTAGCTGGAGCCCGACGAGATGTACACGTAGCCGTCGACGTCGGCGAAGATATCGGTCGCGGTCTCCACGTCGGCCGGCTGGTAGGCGACGCAGTCGATCACGACGTCGGGCTCGACCGACAGCTTCGCGGCCCGGAGCGCGCTCTCGTCTTTCCGGTCGCCCTCGACGTGGGTCACCCGGTCGTCGTCCGCGAAGGGGTTCTCGTGGTTCCCGCGGTTGAATATCGTGACCTCGTAGTCGTGCGCCAGCAGTTCCTCGACGGTGTGTCGGCCGATGAATCGCGTGCCGCCCACGACGAGCGCCGTGTCTGTCATACGTGGGATCGGACGAGCGAGGTGAAAAGCGTGGCCGAACCGGAACGCGACGGGCCGACTCAGTCGTCGTTGTCGCGGGGGCCGTCGCCGCGCCACCGGCGGTACAGGAGGTAGGCGACGCCGAGGCCGATCCCCCAGGTCCCGACGCCGAAGACCGCGAACGCGGCCCCGGAGAGGAAATCGCCGAGCGGAACTCCGAGCATACCCGAGTTCGGCGCGTCCGCCACATAAACGCTCCGAGAGAGGTAGCTTCTCGGGCCGGGGGGCCGTACGGCGGCCTATGACGGAGCACACTCGTCGACGGCCCTGGCTCGCCGCCCTGCTCGCGCTCGTCGTCTCCGGGCTCGGCCACGCGTACCTCCGCCGGTGGGCCCGCGGGCTCGGCTGGTACGTGGCGGTCACCGCGGCGGTGTTCGTGTTCGTCCCCGAGTCGGCGATCTCCGGCGCGCTCGCCGGTGACCCGCCGCCGGTCCGGGAGGTCGCGCCCGCCGCCGCGGTCGTGGGCGCCAGCGTGATCGACGCGTACGTCGTGGCGATCCGGAACAACCGGGCGTACGAGCGGGAGCGAGAAGCGGCCCGCGCAACCGGCCGCACGGAGTCGCTCGACCACGAGACTGCGGAGGAACCGAGCGCGCAGTCCGCGGGGATGACAGCGGAACCGGACGCGCGGTCCGCGGGGACGGCGGACGGCGACGGGACCGTGCGTTGTCCGGAGTGCGGGAAGGAGACCGATCCGACGTTCGACTTCTGTCAGTGGTGCGCCGAACCGGTCGGTGAAGGCGACGCGTAGGAGAACAAAAAAACCGAACCGCGGACCGCCTCAGAAGAGGTAGAACAGCGGGAAGACGAACACCCAGACGATGTCCACGAAGTGCCAGTAGAGGCCGAAGTACTCGATCGGCCGCTCGTCGTCGAGGTAGTGGCCCTGGTAGGTCCTGACGAACAGGAAGATGGCTACCACTAATCCGAGCAGTACGTGGATCCCGTGGAGTCCGGTCGTGACGTAGTAGATCGACGCCTGAATCGGGTCACCGTGAGCGTTCGCGGAGATCGTCACACCCTTGTCGAAGACCTCGTGGTTCCACTCCCACATCTTGATCGCCATGAAGACGAACCCGAGCAGGATGGTCGACCCGAGCGACGCCAGCAGGCCCTGCCGGCTCTTCCGGCGGGCCGCGACCAGCGCCAAGATTACCGTGAACGATGACGTGAGCAGCACGAATGTGTTGATCAGTCCGGGTAGCGGGTCGGTCAGCGGCTCCCACGTCATCCAGCCGGCGTTGTACCGGATGAAGATGGCCGCAGACAGCAGGGCGCCGAAGACGAGAACGTCGGACGCCAGGAAGAACCACATCCCCAGTTTGACCTTCTCGACGCCGTTGAACGGCCAGCGCTCGGCGAACTCGGTCGGCGGGGCGTAGAAGTCCTCAGTCCCCCACTTCACGCCGGTGTAGAGGAGTCCGCCGATCCCGGCCAAGATCGCGGTCGGGTAGAGCAGGTTGGAGATGACGACGTCGCTCTGGAGCGCCGTCTCGCCCAGTTCGACGGTGACGGAGTTGGCGAAGCCGGAGAGGCCGAACAGCATCACTCCGAGGGCGAGCGACAGCGCGAACGGCCAGATACTCGCGTGACTCGGATGTTTGTCCCAGTGAGCGTATCTCGAGATGTGCGACGAGTGGGTGTCGCCGCCGTCGGTGGCGACGTTGCCGTCCTCGTCGGTCTTCACCGCGGGCCCGCCGTCCGGCACGTAGTCTTTCACGAACTCCAGTTTCCCGGAGGCGTACGACGGCCGGTCAGGCCAGTTCTCTAGCGGCGGCGGCGAGGAGACCGCCCACTCCGCGGTCCGCGAGTAGTCCCACGGGTTGGCGCCGGCCGACTCGCCGGAGACGTAGGACTTCCCTAGGTTGTAGAACATGATGAAGAAGGAGAACCCGAGCACGAACGCCCCGATCGTCCCGAACTGGTGGTAGATCTGGAACTCGGGATTGTACTCGAACACCCGGCGCGGGGTCTCCCAGGCGAGGAACATCGAGAAGTAGACGGCGTTGAAGCCGAGGAAGAAGATCGCGAAGTGGAGCTTCCCGAGGAACTCGTCGTACATCTTCCCGGTAACTTTCGGGAACCAGTAGTAGATCGCGCCGACGAGCGCTGTCGCCCCACCGAACATCACGTAGTGGAAGTGCGCGACCACCCAGTAGGTGCCGCGGAACTCGTAATCGAGCACGATGGCGCCGAGGAAGACGCCCGTGATCCCGCCGAGGATGAACAGGAGCAGCGCGCCGAACGCGAACAGGAACGGCGTCGTGAACTGGATCCGGCCCTTGATCAGCGTGTAGATCAGCGAGAAGACGATCAGGTCGAAGGGAAGCGAGATACCGATCGTCGTCGCCATCATCAGCGTCTTGATCTCCAGGTTGATCGTCGTCAAGAACATGTGGTGCATCCACACGAGGAACGACTGGACGGCGATCAGACAGATGGAGATGATGACCCACTTACGACCGACGAGGCGGCGGCCGGAGAACGTCTGGAACAGCTCCAGCATGGCGCCGAGCGCCGGGAAGAAGACGATGTACACCTCCGGGTGGCCGAAGAACCACCAGAGATGGCCCCACAGCAGGGCCCCTCCCTCAGTCGCGGAGAAGTAGACGCTCCCGAGCACCCGGTCGGAGCCGAGGATCAACAGCGCGCCCAGCAGCGCCGCGAACGCGAACAGCATCATCCACACGGTCGCGAGGATCGACCACGAGAACATCGGCATGTCCATGATGCCCATCCCTTCAGCGCGGGAGTGATGGATAGAAGTGAGGAAGTTCACCGTCGACGCGGTGACGCCGATAATGAACATTGTGAGCGCGAGGATCGCGCCGGTCGACCCGATACTCGGCGTGTACATCGGGACGTTGAGCGGGGCGTACATCGTCCACCCGGCGCTCAGCGTACCGCCCTGGAAGAAGCTGATCCCGAGCAGCACGCCCGAGAACAGGTACAGCCAGTACGAGACCGCGTTCAGCCGGGGGAACGCGAGGTCGTCGGCGCCGATCTGCAGCGGGACGAAGTAGTTTGCGAAACCAAAGGCGAACGGCGAGAGGAACCAGAACACCATTATCAGCCCGTGGGCCGTGACCGCTTCGTTGTACGCGAGCCCGGAGAGCACCTGGTTCGCCGGGTCCCAGAGCTGGACGCGGATCAGCAGCGCGAGGACGCCGCCGAACAGCAGGAAGAACAGCGCGGTGATCGTGTAGAGGATGCCGATGTCCTTGTGGTTCGTCGTCACGAGCCAGCGCTTGACGGAAGTCGTCGGCGGGAGCTCGCTCATGCGGGCACACCTCCGACAGCCGCGTGACTAACGCTCGCAGTGTCGTCGACGCTCACGCCCCCCTCGACGTTGGAGGAGTTCTCCGAGTCGCCCCCGGTGCTCTCGTACCACTCCTCCCACTCGTCCTGCGGGAGGGCCGTGATCTGGCCCTTCATGGCCGAGTGCCCCTGTCCGCACAGCTCGAAGCACTCGACTCTGTACGTCGCCTCGCCGCCCTGTTCTTCGACCGTTTCGGAACTCACGGCGAACCAGACCTCGCTGGTCTCACCGGGGATGGCGTCGGATTTTATCCGTAACTCCGACGAGCCGAAGTTGTGCCACACGTCGGTCGAGGTCACGTCGAGGTTGACCCGGTGGTCGGCCGGCACCACCAACTCACCCCTCGTTGTGTGGCCGTTCGGGTACTCGTACTCCCAGCCGAACTGGTACCCCGTGACGAGGATCTCGATGTCGCTCTCCTCGTTCGCGTCGGGGCCCTCCTCGACGTAGAGGAGGAGCCCGTACGCGTACACGACGAGGCTGATGACGACGATCGCGCTCAGTCCGAACGAGAGGAACAGCTTCTTAGCTTTCGGACCGCCCTGTCCCGTCGGGAGCTCGCCGACCGTCGGCGCGTCGAAGTCTTCCCTCGGTTCGCCTCCGTCGTCGCGGTACTTGTACACGTTCCACAGCGTGTACGCGACAACGATTGTACCGACGAGCGTACCGAGCGCGAGGAAGACGAAGAAGATCTCATCGAAGACCTCCGCCTGCGCGCGCCAGTCGCTCCCCCGTTGCAGGATAATTGGATCTATCATGTTCGTCTGTCTGCTCTTGTCTCTCTCTTGGCGATGGCACACTTAGCTCTTGTGTGACCCGCCGCAGGTTCTCCCGGGCGCTTGCTTGCAGATATAAGCCTAAGCGGGGAGCGGCCCACGGGACGGCTCAGCAGACGCGTTTTCCGCGTGGCGCGTCGCTCAAGGACCGCGAGCCGCAGCGGGGGTGACGGAGGGCCGATCGCCGGAGTATACGAAGGCTATTTGTACACGCGAACGGACGGCCTAATAACGAAACCCACCATGGTCTCACTCACGCTCTTGAGCACGGCATTAATGGGGCTGCTCGTCACGGGCACCTTCCTCGCCGTCGCGCGGATCGGCTCGCAGCGAACGGCGCCCGGGACGGACGGGTCGCCGGACAGGTACGCCGCGGTCGTCGGCGGGCTCCGCGACTTCGTCCGCCAGCCGGTCGTCTGGGCCGTCGCGTTCGTCGCCATCACGGTCGGTATCGGCGGCGTCGCCCTCCTAGCGGTCGGCAACTTCGGGCTTCCGGAAGGCCTCTCCGGCAGCCTCCTCGGTGTCGCCTACGCCGGGGTCGGCCTGCTGGTGACCGGGTTCGTCTTCCTCGGGGCGTACTTCAGCGCTCGGGGGCGTGGACTCGGAAACGCACACGGGGTCGCGGCCGGCTCCTTCGCCGCGGGGCTCGTCTTCCTCGTCCTCATCGCGGCGCAGCTCCTCGTCGGCGTCATCGGTTGAACCGCTTCGATCCGCGCTTCTCGCTCGTCCCCTGCGCGACCTCCTCGAACCAGCGACCGGACCGGTACGCGCCCGCGGGAGCCGAGACGGAGGCGTCGTCGCGTCACTCCGACGGTAGACCGACTGCGCCGCGCGAGACGATTCGCGCTCCTGGTGAAGACGACTCCCCCTGCTCGTAAGTGAAATATCCTCACGCGACCGCGACGCCGTTCCGGGCGAGGAAGTCGCTCGCGGCCTTGATTTCGACGGGGCTCCCGATGATCCGGCAGTAGCCGTCGTCCTCCACGATCGTCACGGTGAACCGCTCCCGGAACCGGTCCCCGAGGTCGTCGAGAGCCTGACACGGGAGGACGATCTGCGTGCTGTCACGGAGGCTCGACGGATCGGGCATTCGCGTACGTGTCGATCGCGGGTCGCGGATATAACCGTGTCGAAGCGTCGACACGACCGCGGCGGATTCGCACGCCCCGGACCGGCGTCCGGTCCGTGACCGAGCCCTCCGGCGGGCCGAAGGAACACCTTTAACGAGACGACCGGCCGACTGTACGCCAATGGGACTGGAAGCAGAGATCGAGGACCTCCGCGAGGAGATCGCCGACACGCCCTACAACAAGGCCACGGAGGCCCACATCGGGCGGCTGAAGGCGAAGCTCGCGGAGAAAAAGGAGAAGCTGGAGAACCAGTCCTCCGCCGGCGGCGGCCACGGCTACGCCGTCGAGAAGCACGGCGACGCCACGGTCGCGCTCGTCGGGTTCCCGAGCGTCGGAAAGTCCACTCTCATTAACGCCCTCACCAACGCCGACAGCGAGGTCGGCTCCTACGAGTTCACGACCCTCGACGTCAACCCCGGGATGCTGAAGTACCGCGGTGCGAACATCCAGATCCTCGACGTGCCGGGGCTGATCGAGGGCGCCGCGGGCGGTCGCGGGGGCGGAAAGGAAGTCCTCTCAGTCGTTCGGACCGCCGACCTCGTCGTCTTCATGCTCTCGGTCTTCGAGATCGAGCAGTACGACCGGCTCCGCGAGGAGCTGTACGCGACCAACATCCGCCTCGACACGGACCCGCCGAACATCAACATCCGGAAGACGCACAAAGACGGGCTCGGCGTGACGATGAGCGACGAGGTGAGCCTCGGCGAAGAGACGGTCAAACAGGTGCTCCGCGAGTACGGCTACGTCAACGCCAAGGTGACGATCCCCCACGACCTCACGATCGACGAGCTCGTCGACGCGGTCATGGACAACCGGGAGTACCTCCCGTCGATGGTCACGGTGAACAAGGCCGACCTCATCGACAAGAGCTACCTCCCGACCGTCAAGGCGGAGCTCCGCGACCGCGACCTGGACCCCGACGACGTGCTCTTCATCTCCGCTGCGGAGGAACTTGGACTCGACGGGCTCAGAGAGCGGCTCTGGGAGGAGCTCGGAGTCATCCGCATCTACATGGACAAGCCCGGTCGCGGCGTCGACTACGAGGAGCCGCTGATCCTGTTCGAGGGCGACACGGTCGGCGACGCCTGCACGAAGATCGGCGGGGAGTTCGAGGAGCGGTTCAAGTTCGCGCGCGTCTCCGGGACGAGCGCGAAACACGACGACCAGCAGGTCGGGAAGGGCCACAAACTGGCGGACGAAGACGTCCTGCGGATCGTCGCGCGAAAGTGAGTCCGTCGGTCACAGCCCCAGCTCGCGGCCGAGCACGACGTGTTGGATCTCGCTTGTCCCCTCGCCGATCTCCATCAGCTTCGCGTCGCGGTAGAACCGCTGCGGCGCGAAGTCGGTCGTGTAGCCGTAGCCGCCGAGCGTCTGGACCGCCTCCTCGGCGACCTCGCGGGCCGCCTCGCTGGCGTCGAGCTTCGCCAGCGCCGACTCGCGGGTGACGGACTCGCCGGCGTCGTACGTCGTCGCCGCCTTGTGGGTGAGCAGCCGCGCGCGCTCCGTCTGCCGGTGCATGTGGACGACCTTGTCGCGGATCGCGTCGAACTTCGCGATCGGCTTCCCGAACTGCTCGCGCTCGCCGGCGTACTCCTTCGCGGCCTCGTAGGCCCCCTGCGCGAGCCCGACCGACAGCGCGGCGATCGAGATCCGGCCGCCGTCGAGCGTCTTCATCGTCTGGGTCCAGCCGTCGCCCTCCGCCCCGAGCAGCCGGTCTTCCGGGATCCGGACGTCGTCTAGCTGTATCTCGCATGTCGGCGAGCAGTTGAGTCCCATCTTGTCCCAGACGGTCGTCACCTCGAACCCGTCGTCTTCGGGGTCGACGATGAACGTCGAGATGCCGTCGTACCCCGCGCCGGGATCGGTGACAGCCTTCACCAGCACGCTGTTGGCGACGGTGGCGTTCGTGATGAACTGCTTCGTCCCGTTCAGCACGTACTCGCCGGCGTCGGCGTCGCGCTCGGCCGTCGTGTCCATGTCGGAGGCGTCGGAGCCGCTGCCGGGCTCGGTGAGCGCCCACGCGCCGATCTCGCCGCCCTCGGCGAGCGGTCGGAGCCACTCCTCCTTCTGTTCGGGCGTCCCGAACAGCTCGATCGGCTTCGCGCCGAGCGAGGTGTGGGCGGCGTACGAGAGGCCGATCCCCCCGGAGACCCGACCGAGTTCCTCAGTGACGAGCGCGTACATGAGCTGGTCGCCCCCGAGCCCGCCGTACTCCTCCGAGATCGGCACGCCCATCATATCCAGGTCGTTCAGGTCGGCGAACACCTCGTCGGGGAACCGGTGTTCGTCCTCGATCTCCTGGGCGATCGGCCGGATCTCCTCCTCACAGAACTCCCGGACGGTGTCGCGTATCATCCGGTGTTCCGCGGGCAGCTCGAAGTCCATGCGCAAGAATTGCGACGCGGTGGCATAAACAATACGAACGTCCGTGATGGATCCGGAGCGGTCACCCGGCACCGCGGACCGCCGATCGAGGACGCCATTTAAGCGTTGGCGACGCGTTCGGTCGCCACATGGAGCTCCGCCGGCTCGTGCGCGGCCGCGTCGACTGGCCCGACATCGAGCGGGTCGTCCGAGAGCTGGCGGACCGGTACGACCGGGACGGGATGCGGGTGCGCTTCCTCGACGCCGACAACTGGCTGTCGACGCCGATGGTCCTCGACGACGACCTGTTCGTGAAGGTGATCACCAAACAGAACACGCTCGTCCACACGCTTTTCACCACCGGGCGGAACCTCGGCGCCGTCTCCGCCGGCACGGAGGGGTTCTTCGAGCGCTACGAGACCCCCTACGAGATGGCCCGCCACGAGCTGGAGGCAACCCGGCGGGTCAGGGAGCTCGGCGTCAACGCCCCGGAACCGATCGAGGCGCTGGAGGTCGGCGACCTCGGCGTCGTCGTCCTGGAATACCTCCCCGAGTTCCGGGCGCTCGACGAGCTCGACCGGGCGGCCGTCGGGGAGCTGGCGCCGCCGCTGTTCGAGACCCTCCGGACGATCCACGACGCCGGGCTCGCGCACGGCGACCTCCGGGCGGAGAACGTCCTCGTGCGAGACGGCGACCTGTACGTCATCGACGCGACCAGCGTGAACGAGGCGGGCCGCGAGTCGGCCCGGTCGTACGACCTCGCGTGCGCGCTCGCCGCGCTGGAACCCCTGGTCGGCGCGCCCGACGCGATCGACGCCGCCCTCGGCAGCTACTCGGCCGACGAGCTCCTCGCGGCTCGTCAGTTCCTCGACTTCGTCGCCATCCGGCCCGACCACGACTTCGAGGCCGCGGGGCTGAAAGGCGAGCTGGAGAAGCGGGCGGGCGAGGGGAACGGCAACGACACGCCGCAGTAGGGGTGATTTATTACCGGCACCCGCAAATGTTGCGGCCATGGCGCAGCCCTACCGGCATTACATCGACGGCGAGTGGGTCTCGGGCGCTGGCTCGGAGACCTTCGAGAGCGAGAACCCGGCCACCGGGGAGTCCCTCGGCGAGTTCCGTCAGGGGACTCCGGCGGACGTTGACCGCGCGGTCGACGCCGCCGACGAGGCGTTCGAGGAGTGGCGCGAGCTCTCCCGAATCCAGCGCGCCGAGTACCTGTGGGACGTGTACCACGAGCTGCGGGAGCGCACGGACGAACTCGGACGAGTAGTCACGAAGGAGTGCGGGAAGGAGATCAGCGAGGGGAAAGCCGACGTGGTCGAGGCCGCCCACATGGTCGAGTGGGCCGCCGGCGACGCCCGGCACCCGAAGGGCGACATCGTCCCCTCGGAGATCCCGGCGAAGGACGCGTACATGCGCCGGAAACCCCGCGGGGTAACGGGCTGTATCACCCCGTGGAACTTCCCCGTCGCGATCCCCTACTGGCACATGGCCATCGCGCTGGTCGAGGGCAACACCGTCGTCTTCAAGCCCGCCGAGCAGACCCCGTGGTGCGCGCAGATTATCGCGGAGATGTTCGACGACGCCGGGATCCCCGACGGCGTGTTCAACATGGTCCAGGGGTTCGGCGACGCCGGCAACGCGATCGTCGAGAACGACGACGTCGAGACGGTCGTCTTCACCGGTTCCGCTGAGGTCGGCCACCTGATCCAGGACAAGCTCGGCGGCGTCGCCGGCAAGCGGGCCGCCTGCGAGATGGGCGGCAAGAACGCGATCGTGGTCACCGAGGCGGCGGACCTCGACGTCGCGGTCCACTCCGCCGTGATGTCCTCGTTTAAGACGACCGGGCAGCGCTGCGTCTCCTCCGAGCGCCTGATCGTCCACGCCGACGTGTACGACGAGTTCAAAGAGCGGTTCGTCGAGGTCGCCGAGGAGGTCGCCGTCGGCGACCCGCTGCAGGAGGACACCTTCATTGGACCGCTCATCGAAGCGGAACACCACGAGAAGGTCGCGGAGTATAACGAGCTCGCCCGCGAGGAGGGCGTGAACGTCCTCGTCGACCGCACCGAACTCGACGCCGACGAGATCCCGGACGGGCACGAGGACGGCCACTGGATCGGCCCGTTCGTCTACGAGGCCGACCCCGACGCGGACCTCCGATGTACCCACGAGGAGGTGTTCGGGCCGCACGTCGCCCTGCTCGAGTACGACGGCGACATCGAGCGCGCGGTCGAGATCCAGAACGACACCGAGTACGGCCTCGCCGGCGCGGTCATCTCGGAGGACTACCGGCAGATCAACTACTACCGTGACCGCGCCGAGATCGGGTTGGCGTACGGGAACCTCCCCTGTATCGGCGCCGAGGTCCAGCTCCCCTTCGGCGGCGTCAAGAAGTCCGGTAACGGCTACCCCTCCGCTCGAGAGGCCATCGAGGCCGTCACCGACCGCACCGCGTGGACCCTGAACAACTCGACGGAGATCGAGATGGCGCAGGGGCTCTCGGCCGACATCAAGACGAAAGAGGACTGACCGACGCGCCCCGTCGCGCGACCAGTTTTACCACGGTTCGTCAGGCCGCGTTCAGCGCCGCTGCGACCGCTTCGGCCGGCCCGTCGGCCTCGGCGAGCGCGTCGCGGGCGACGAGCCGTTCCCGTGGCCGCCCGACGGGCTGCGGGACCGACTCCGTCCCGAGCAGCCCCGCTTCTCGGAGCCCCCGCTTCACACGCGTGAACGTCGCCGAGCTCCCCAGCCCCGCGCCCTCGCAGGCGCGGCGCAGGTCGCGGTCGAGCGCGCCCCGGCGGACGCCGCCGACGTACGCACGGCGACGCGCGCCGGCCAGGTCGAGGGGGTCATCCGCGGGGGCGCCGACCTCGGCGTTGAGCGCCCGCACGACGTCGTCCGCGACGTCGCCGCCGTCCCCTCGGCCCTCGCTCGCGACGAGCACCCACCCCGTCTCTCGGCCGGCGAGCGCCGCGTTCGGCCGCGGCTCCCGCAGCGTCAGGAGGTCGCAGACGGCCGCCTCCGTGAGCGCCGCGAGGCGGCTCGCCGGGTGGAATCGCCCCGCGACCGCCTTCGGCGCCGTCGGTCGTCCCGCGGTGGCGTCGTTCCCCTCGCTCGTCGACATTTTAGCTGGATATAGGCGCTAAGCCCCCACCCTCAACGGAGCGACCGAAGGGAGCGGAGTAGGGTGGGGATACAGCGCCGTCATCACCTGTTCATACAGCAATACGGGTGCAGCCCCACAAATCCACGTAGTCGCAGCGTTTTTGCGTTGGGGTACCATATAACTGTATGAACCCAATGGAATACGACCTCGATTCGGGAGCGCATTCGACGTACTCCCTGCACTACCACCTGATACTCACCACGAAGTATCGCCGCGGAGTGCTGACTGAGGAGCGAACCCAATTCATTCGCGGGGTCATCAGCGGGTTCACGGACAACTACGGCGTCGAACTGACGAACCTCGACGGAGAGGACGACCACGTTCACATCCTGTTCCGGGCGAAACCCACCACGGACCTCGTGAGGTTCATCAACACGGTCAAGGGCGCAACCGCCCGCCGTATCCGAA
>NZ_JAODIX010000042.1 GCF_026586675.1 Halorubrum yunnanense | reverse complement strand
TCGCTGAAGACGGCTATCGATTTCAAGTCATTCAACATGGAAATCGGAACGCTATCGAACGTGTCTTTTGAGAAATAGAACGACGAACATCATCGTTTGCGAATAGTTTCAGCAATGTCGCGTTAGAGACAGCTCAAAACTGGCTCGAAGCCTTCGCCGTCTACCACAATTCACGCCAAACTTAACGCGACCGGGCTTTGGAGGCGTACCCCGCCGATCCAATATCAACGTCGAATCCGTTCAGTCGTCGTCCATATCGAGCGAGCGCTTCTCGCCGAGCTCCTCCTCCAAGCTGCCGCGCTCCCAGCTCCGCACTGCGTCCCCCTCGACCTCGGCGCGGAGCTTCTCCTCCAAGAGGTTCACCGCGACGCTGTTGGCGCCCTCCGGGATGATCACGTCGGCGTGCTTCTTCGAGGGCTCGATGAACTGCTCGTGCATCGGCTTCACCGTCGAGAGGTACTGGTCGATGACGCCCTCAAGGTCGCGGCCACGCTCGATGACGTCCCGGCGGATCCGGCGGAGAATGCGCACGTCAGCGTCGGTCTCGACGAACAGCCGGAGGTCCATCATGGCGTTTATCTCCTCGTCGTATAACGCCAAGATCCCCTCAAGCACGATGACGTCAGTCGGTTCGACCGCGACGCGCTCCTCCTTCCGGTTGTGAATCTCGAAGTCGTACTGCGGCATTTGGACGGACTGGCCCTCCAACAGCGCTTCGAGGTGCTCCCGGAGGAGCTCCCACTCGAACGCGGAGGGGTGGTCGTAGTTGACGGACTGCCGCTCCTCGAAGTCGAGGTGCGAGAGGTCCTCGTAGTAGTTGTCCAGCGGGATGCGGGTGACGCTGTCGCCAAGGTCGCGGGTGACGAGCCGTGAGACCGTCGTCTTCCCCGCGCCGGTCCCTCCCGCGATCCCGATCACGAACGAGGGAATGGCCATGTGCCCGCTCGAACGCCGGAGGGTTTGAACCCTCCTCTTCGCCCCGCGCGACGGGCCTCCCTGCGCGCCGATATCGACCGCGTCAGCGATCCCGGAGCCGCGAGAGTGTCGTTTTCCGCACCGATCGGCCCGCTACGTTCGGAACCGGTATAACGATACCGGGGGCAGCTTTTAGCCGCTCGCGGCGGATCCTCGGTTCATGCGAACAGATACCACGGTTCGCGACGTGATGCATCGTGAGTTCCTCGGCGTGAGCGAGTCGGACCGGCTGGCCGACGCGGCGGGCCTGATGGTCGAGGAGGAGACCGACTGCCTCGTCGTCGTCCGGGGCGGCGAGTCCGTCGGTCGGCTCGGCTGTCGGGACGCACTCGGCGCGCTCCTCGACGCCGACGGGCGGAGCGCCGGCGACGCGGAGGGCCCCACCGTCGGCGACGCGATGGACCCACCCCTCCCGACGGTGGCGCCGGACGACCCGCTCGCGGCCGTCGAGGAGCGACTGATCGCCGAGGGCGTCGACCGCGTCGTAGCGGTCGAGGCCGGCGAGGCGGTGGGTGTCGTCACCGCCGGCGACGCGCTCGCCGCGGGCGCGCCGCGAACCGGCGACGGAGCACTGAAAACCGCCGTCGGCGACGAATCGGTCCCCGGAACGCGTCGGGGAGACGAGGGGATGCTCGGCTCTGACGGCGGCGTCGACCCCGCGACAGAGGCCGCGACGGACGCGTCGGGCTCGCCGACGCAGGGCGTCTGCGAGAGCTGCGGGGCGCTCGTCCCGGAGCTTGTGACCGCCAACGGGCAGGCCGTCTGTCCGGAGTGCCGCGAGGTGTGAGACGAGCGGAGACCGGACCGGTCTCGGCCGACGTCCGAGGTTCCCGTCTCGCTCGCCGCCGCTCCCGTCGGTAGCCTCATGCCGCGCGGCCCCGAACCGGAGGTCGAATGTCCGACGCGGAGGGACCGACGATCGCGCCGGCGACGGTCGACGACGTGGACGACGTCGCCGACCTGTGGATCGCATTGGCGGCGGGCCAGCGACGACACGGCTCGGCGCTCCTCGCCGAGTCGAACCGCGCTGCGGTGCGCGAGTGGGTCGCCCAATCGGTCGTCACGGGCGAACTGCTCGTCGTTCGGGACGGTGACGGCGATAGCGACGACGACCCGATCGGTTTCGTGGCCTTCTCGCTCGACCGCGAGGGGTACGATCGTGACCGCGTCCGCGGAACGGTGAGTAACCTGTTCGTCGTTCCCGGGCGCCGCGGGGAGGGAATCGGCGCCGACCTGTTAGACGCCGCCGAGCGCGCACTCGCGGCGGCCGGAGCCGAGGTCGCCGCGCTGGAGGCGCTCGCCGACAACGAGCGGGCCCGCGCGTTCTATGCGGACCGCGGGTACGGCCTCCACCGCGTCGAGCTGACGAAGTCGCTGTCGGAGGCCCCGGGCGACGAGGACGGCGAGGGCGACGCCGCCGACGAGGGCGGCGCCGACGGAGACGAGCCCGCGACCGGAACCGAGTGATTGCGGCCCGGCGTCACGCTCGCCGAAAGCGACACGCACTCATACGAGGCCCGAGTACGCCAAGCCGCGCCAGGGGAGCATGGGCGGTTCATGCACTCGACTTGTAATCGAGACTTCCGGGGTTCAAATCCCTGCCCTGGCTCTATCAAAAACCTGAACAATCCCACACTGGATCACCAGACGTAGGGGTTCAGACTTCTGTTGAAAGTCAGAATGTTACACCATGTTCCGCAATAGCAACCGCACCAGCAGCCGCGGAACCGGAGGTGAGCGCTTGAATATTGTTTGGTAGGGCTGCCAGAAGAGCGTACTCACAATACTCTGTGTAACGTCAAGATATTTTCTGTTAGCTGTACAAGATACCACGCGCCTATTCTGACCGGGTTCCAGTCAGTACAAGGTTATCTCCGATAATACTGGGAATCGTATCCAAATCACAATACTCCTCTATAACACTCATTATCAGTTCCAAGTAACAACTTTAGTGATACCTCCCGCATACCGAGTCGTGAACCACCACAGCGGCCAACCGGACCACCGAACTGCGTTCGTCTGTGTCCAAAACGCAGGGCGGAGCCAGATGGCGGCGGCATTCGCTCAGCGCGAACTCGATCGTCGTGAAGCGAGTGATCAGATCGAGATAATTACCGGCGGGACACGGCCCGCCGACCACGTTCACGATGTCGTCGTTGAGGCAATGGGTGAACGAGACATCGATCTCAGCGACCGAACGCCACGAGAGGTGACGCCAGAGGAGTTACAGGCGGTGGATCTGGTCGTGACAATGGGCTGTTCGGCGTCAAACGTGTGCCCGGCGACGTGGAACGGCGAGAACCGCGACTGGGGACTTGACGACCCACACGAACGTTCGCTCGAGGAGGTGCGCGAGATTCGCGACGAAATCGAGCGTCGTGTCGTCGCGCTGTTCGACGAGCTACAGTCGGAAACGGTATCCGCGGGGTGACACAGATGCGGAAGGAATCAGCCGACGACCGGTCGATGCCAGCAGCTATCGCGTCTGATCAACAGCAAGCGTCATTGTCTGCCTTCCAATGGCCACTTTTTCCGTGAGCATGGTAAAGAGAGGGCATCAGATCACTAACGAACCACCAGGCAGAAGCGAGAATCATGACTAAACTGCTGTGTTGAATAGATGCTGAGTCACGGTTATAGCGGCTCACACAGTGGTTCTATGTTGGTGATGGC
>NZ_JAODIX010000041.1:14065-30377 GCF_026586675.1 Halorubrum yunnanense | reverse complement strand
CGGACGAGAAGCGCTCAAACACGCTGTCAAAGCTACTCTCTGAAATCAACAATGTGCTACACAAGAGCGTAACCCTGGATGCCCCGGCGGGTACGTACACGATTAACTCCGAGGTCGACCTCAACGGAACCGCCGAAGGTGTCGATTCAGTTGACGTGTATGTGCGTGATCAGGGCCGGTGGCAGATTCTCGTCAGCGACATTGAGGTAGAATCGGACGACTCGTTCGAAGAGGAAGATGTCGTCATGTCCGACCAGGCCACGGTTGGCTCTGATGCAGCACGCATCCTCGGCCAGGTCGGCTCCTACCGTATTGGTGTCGTTGACCACAGCGCGTTCAGTGGTAACGACGACATCCGTACAACTGATTTCACTGGTGCGACTAGCAACTCACGGTCTATCCGGACTGTTGAAGGGAACCTGAACGCCCAGTTCGGCTTCATCAACGGTCAGGTCAACCAACTCGACGACTCTGTCGATATCTCTGGTACCGCCGAGGGCCAGAGCGCTGAGGGTGTCTCGCTGGTCTACGTTGACCGTCGTGGTAGTGTCAGCGCAGAGACTCTCGATGTTGAGTCGGACGGTACCATTGACTCGGATGACCGTGCGATCCCGACTGGCCTTGCCGAAGGAACTGTGAGCGTCCACGTCATCTCGCCTGGCCGTGACGGGAACTTTGGTAATGCTGAACTCCCGAACGGTCAGTCCGGTGAGAGTGGTCTCAACAACTGGATCAACCAGAACGTGAGCAATGATAACCTGAACGGTGACCAGGCTCGCTCCCGTATTCTCTCCGAGACGACTGATGATACGGCTAGCGACGACCTGGTAGTCACGCAGACCTTCCGTTACGCGGAGAGTCAGACGACGATCGACTCTGTTTACCCGCAGGAAGCCCAGGCTGAAGGTGTCAACCCGGTTGCGGCCGGTGAGACGATGGTCGTTGAGGGAACGACCAACCTCCGTCCGGATGACAATTCGATTAATGTCGAATTGCTCAACCAAGACGGGGAATCCTTCGAGATTTCCAGTACCGAGACATGGGGTACTGACGGCAGTTGGAACGTGGCGATCGACACGTCTGACATCGAGACCGGCTCGTATGTCGTCGAATCTGACGACGGTCAGAACTCGGACCGCGCCGAGGTCGAAATCGTCGAAGAGCGTCAGACTGCAGACGACGGTGAAGACGGTGAAGACGGTGAAGACGGTGGCACCGACGGTGAAGACGGTGGCACCGACGGTGACGACGGAATGGACGGCGACGATGGATCTGACGGTGAAGACGGCGGCACCGACGGTGAAGACGGCGGCACCGACGGTGAAGACGGCGGTGACGACGGTGGCGACGGCGGTACCGACGACAGCACGCCCGGCTTCGGCGCGCTCGTCGCTCTGGTCGCCCTCGTCGCGGCCGCGCTGCTCGCGACCCGTCGCGACAACTAACGCCGACTAATCACCGAACGGACCTCCCGTTCGGCCCACGCGGTTCGCGGTTCCATTTTTCGCGCCCGACCCGACGCCTCGAGAGCGACGCGGCTCTCCGCGACCGGGATCGAGTCACGCTCGTCAGCGCCCCGGCCGCCTCGGATCCGGCGATCGAGCGGCTTCGATGCTCGGGCGACTCCCCGCCGTGACAGAAAGTATTTACCCGGCACAGCGGTAGGTCGGATATCCACATGCACACGCGTATCGCCCTCGTTGTGACGGTTCTCCTCGTCGGCGTCGTCGCGCCGTTCGCCGCTCCCGCCGCGGCGCAGTCGGGGTCAGCAGTCGGCTTCGGCGCCGCCGAGACCACGACGACGCAGGGCGACGTCGCGACGATCGAACTCCAGGTGCGCAACACCGACGAGGCTATCCTCCGCGTTAGCTCCGCCGACCAGCGGTACCGGGCTCTCGTAGACGTCCGAGACGGAAACGGTGACGGGACCGTCCGCGTCCGGTTCAACACCTTCCGCGGGCCAGGCGAGGACGCCACGGTCGGGATCACGGCCGCCGACGCCGGCGACGACGCCGAGCTCCTCGTCGAATCGAGCGACCAGGCGGGCGCCGTGCTCGACACCGGCCGCTACAACATGATCGTCTCGACCGCGACGACGAGCGTCGCGGCCGTGCTCCGCCTCGAGGAGCCGGGCGAAACGTCGAGTAACACGAGCGTCGTCGCTCTCGGAACCCCGCTCTCGGCGGCCGACTCGCCCGGGAACGCGTCCGCCGGAGCGGCGGACGGGGAATCCGAGACTGACGCGTCGGCGGCCGACGCCGAGGTTCGGACCGCGGCCGCCGGCGACCTCGCCCGGACGCGGTTCGGGGTGAGCGGTCTCGGCGGCGCCGTCGAGCCCTCGCCGCCCGCGCGCAACATGGTCTTCCCGGCCGACAGCGCTCCGAACGCCCGAACGACGCATACGCTGCAGACGACGCCCAATGAGACGGTCGCCGTGCGGTCGCTGACGGTCGACTACGGCGCCGACGGCAGCACCCCGCCCGCGGACATCTACCGGCTCACGCAGGGCGACATCGACACGCTCGGGGTCGACGAGACCGGCGACGGCTACGTCGACCGCTCCGCGAGGTTCGCGATCCAGAACATCCGGACGAGCACCGACGGCCGGATGACGCTCATCTTCGACCGCCCGGTCATCGTCTCGGCGAACGACAGCCTCCTCGTGGCCTACGAGGTGCAGAATCCCGAGACGGTCGGGGCGAGAGACGTCACGGCCACGCTGACCGGGGAGACGACGACCTATCGCGACTCCGGCACGGTCCTGTACGGGCCCGCCGGTCAGGGAACGCTCGGGCACGGCGTCGACCTCCGGCTCGAATCCGCCGACCAGGACGCGTCGCCGACGGCCCCGCTGTCCGCGCTCGACATCACGTACGACGCTCCCGCCGGTGACCTCGTCGCGGACGCGGACACGGGAGCGCTCGAGCCCGGAGAGTACGCGGTCCGACTGCAGACCAACGAGTCCGCTCCCGCGGAGCTCCCGCAGGTTCACCTCTCGGAGCGCTTCGAGGTCGTCGAGCCCGACGCCGAGTTCGCGACTCCCTCCGTCGGCGACGAACCGCAGCTCTCCGTCACCGCCGAAACGAACCTCGCACCGGACAACACGGTCATCGTCCGCGTTGACGCCCAGGAGACGGGCGGCGGTGTCAGCCAGGTACTGAACTGCGTGGCGACGGTAGAGTCCGACGGCTCGATCGGCTGCGAGTTCGACCTCTCGAAATCCGCGTCGGAGTTCGATATCAGCGTGTCGATCAGGCGGAACGACACGGTGATCGCCGGGCCGGCGCGGTTCAGCTAACTCGGTCCCGCCGGGTCACGGATTCGGCAACCATCCGAGATGGGGGTGTAGCGAGCAGAGACAGCCGTCTAATTCACGAGCACCGGATACAGAGAACATACCGTCAAATAGCAATATGCGTCCCTAAGACTCGATTTCCTGACTCTCAGTTTCTTGACCGCGACACACGATTCCCGTCACTTCTCGATCCGTTCGGTCGGGTTCCGGTTCTGAAACCGTCTCGCCCCCAGACCGACCGTGCGTATCCGGTCGAACGCTTCCGTGATCAGTCGGCGGTCCCCTCCCGTTCCGCGAACAGCCCCGCGATGACCGTCTTGACCAGTGCCTCCTCGATCTCGTCGTAGGTCTCTTGTGGGACGATCGGCGTGTTCTGCGCCTGCGTGACGAAGAGCAGCGACCGTAAGACGCCTCGCACGACATCGGGGTCGTCAAGCCGGAAGTCGTCGCGTGCGGCCCACTCGGCCGGCTGCGGTAATACTCGGTCGAATTCAGTCACCGAATCGCTACTATCGGCCCGGTCGTCATCGGTACATGCACCACCCGCGGGGCCGTCGTAGCTCGTGCCGTTCAGCTGCTCGTCGATCCGCCGAATCTCGCCGTCGACGAACAGCCGGCGGATCAGCGGGTTCGATCGCACCTGATCGAGCATCGTTCGCAGGATCGTCTCGGCCTCTTCCGGGGCGGTCTCGACGGTAGCGACCTCTGACTCGAGCGTCTCGAACAGTCGCTTGCGCTCCCCGACGAGCACCGCGAGGTACAGCGATTCTTTTGAATCGAAGAACTGGTAAAACGTGCTCGTCCCGATCCCGACGGCTTCCGTCACGTCGCTCACACGCGTGCGATCGAACCCGTACCTCGCGAACAGGTCGTGTCCCGCCTCGATCAGCTCCTTGCGAATGCGTTCGCGGTCCTCGTCCGAAAATCGCGTCACGACACACACCCGCACGCCGGATGCCGACCGAGCTCGAAGTAACGATTTTTGAACTCCATACCCCGAATAAAAAGTCTAAAATAAAAAGGTTTATTCATTCGTGAACGAAGTGACGACCATGCAATGCGATTGGTTCTTCTTAGTGGATGATCCTGCTCCGATATCCCTCCGACCGCGGAGCGCAAACGCTGCGAAGACCGAGGCGCGGTAGCGCATGCGAACGCGACCGCTGTCCGTTGTCCTCGTGAGCGTCCTGCTCGTCGCGAGCGGCGCCGGCATCGGCGCTGTCGGAGCGTCGCTCTCCGGTGCCGACGCCGCGCTCGGCGCCACGGGAGGCGCGCCCGCACAGGCGGCAAGTAACATCGGCGGATCGCCCGATCTCGAGGTGTACGCGCCGAATCCGAACCTCGTGCCGGGTCAGACGAACCGGATCTCCCTCCAGATCGCCAACGACGGGAACTTCCGGTTCGGGAACGCCGCGAACAGTGAGCTCGTCACCACCGCGCGGAACGTCCGCGCCGACGTCGAGGCGAGTGGCCCGCTCTCCGTCGAGTCCGGCGAGCAGTCGATCGGGAGCGTGACGACGAACGGTCCCGGCGAACTCCCGGTGCGTCTGAACGTGCCAGAGGGCGTCGACCCTGGGATGTACTCCCTGGATCTCGACCTCACCTACGCCTACATATCTTCCGGCGAGAGCCGGACCGTGACGGTCTCTCGCGACATCGAAGTCCGCGTCCGCGACGACGCCCGCTTCCGGATCGTCGACGTCGAGAGCGATGCGCAGGTCGGCGACACCGGCATCGTCAAGGCGACGATCGAGAACGTCGGCGCGGAGCCGGCTCGTGACGCCGACGTGACCCTCGAGACTCGGAGCGCCAGCGTCACGGTGAGCGACGGACAGTCCGACACAGTCCGGATCGAGGAGCTCGATCCGGGTGAGATGGCGACCGTCGCCTACGACGTGGGCGTCGCCGCCGACCTGCCCGTCCAGCAGTACACGCTCGCCGGATCCGTGCAGTTTGAGGACCCTGACGGGATCGTCCGAACCGACGAGGAGCTCTCGCTCGGGATTCTCCCGCTTGCAGAAGAGGAGTTCGCGTTCTCCGACGTGGAGTCGACTCTCCGCGTCGCCGAGGACGGCGAGCTGGTCGGCACCGTACGAAACGACGGTCCCGTGCCGGCCCGAAGCGTCGTGGTGCGGTATGCGGGCGAGGACTCGAACGTCCTCCCGTCGGAGCGGTCGGCTGCGGTGGGAACGCTCGAACCCGACGAGAGCGCGGAGTTCTCGCTGCCAATCGCGATCGGCGGCGGCGCCGAGGCGGGACTGCGGTCGCTCGACATGGCGGTCCAGTACCGCAACGACGACGGTGAGGCGCGATCCTTCGAAGAACTCGCGGTGACCGCCGCCGTCGCTCCCGAGCGCGACCGGTTCGACGTCGCGGTGCAGAACCGGACCATCCAGTCGGGCGGGACCCGCACCGTCGATGTTGCGGTGACGAACAACCTGAACGAGACCGCGAGCGACGTCGAGGGGCGGCTGTTCGCCGACAATCCGCTCGACACCGGTAACACCGACACGGGGTACGTCCAGTCGCTCGGTCCGGGTGAGACGACGACGATGACCTTTGAGCTCACCACGACCGCCTCCGCGACCGCGGGAAGTACCTACCCGGTCTCGTTCGACTTCCGGTACGACGACGCCGACGGCGACAGCCAGCTGACGGACACCTACCGGGTCCCTATTGACGTGAGCGAAAGCGAGGGCGGGGGGCTGCCGCTGCCGGTCATCGTTATCGTGCTCCTCGTCGTCACGACGGGAGCGCTCGTCGTCTACCGGAGGCGGCAGTAGCCGATGTCGGCCGATGAGCGGATCGAGGCATGGACGCAGCGGCTCAACGACGCCATCGTCGATAGCCCCCGACAGGTCATCGTCGCGTTCCTCGTCCTCACGCTGGTGTTCGCCGCCGGTATGGGGCTCGTCAGCACGGACACCGACGCCACCGATTCGTTCACTGAGGGGCTCGAAGAGCAGGAGGCGCTCGAAGCGATAAACGAGGAGTTCGAGGACCCGTTCCGGCCCGGGAGCGAGTCGACGCAGCTCGTTCACACGGGCGGAAACGTCCTCACGAAAGAGTCGCTCGAACGGGACCTCCGGCTGCTTGAGGAGATCGAACGACGCGACGGCCTCCGGGTCGCCTCGGCGAACGGCCCCGCCACGGTCGTCGCCCGAACGCTCGATCCCTCGGCGACGACGATCACCGAACAGCGGCGCGCCGTCGAGCGGGCCGGTGACGCGGAGGTCCGGCGGACAGTCCGCGAGCTGGCTGGCAGCGAGCGGTTCGGCAGGTCGGTCTCCACCGACTTCAACCCGACGAGCGCGAGCGCCTCGGCATCGATCACGGTCGTGAGCCACGACGTGCCGCGCGGCTTCTCCGACGGCGACCTCCAGGAAATCCAGACGACGATCCAGACGCTCGCCGACGACCGCCCCGTCGATGTCCGGGCGTTCGGCTCGGGGATCGTCAACGCGGAGACCGCGACCGTCATCGGCGACTCGCTTGTCATCGTGATGCCCGTCGTCGTGCTGCTGTTGCTCTTGTTCCTCGTTGTCGCCTACCGCGACCCGATCGACCTAGCGCTCGGACTCCTGGCGCTTTTAATGACCGTCGTCTGGACGTTCGGCTTCCTCGGGTTCTCCGGGATCCCGTTCAGCCAGCAGCTCATCACTGTGCCCGTGCTGTTGCTCGCGGTCGGCGTCGACTTCGGGATCCACATCATCAACCGCTTCCGCGAGGAGACCGTCGCCGGGTACGAGCCCGTCGAGGCGATGCGGGAGGCGAACAACCAGCTGATGATCGCCTTCGTCATCGTCACGGCGACCACCGTCTTTGGCTTCGGCGCGAACGTCATCTCTGACCTCGGGCCGATCAGCGACCTCGGGCTCGCGTCGGCGATCGGGATCGTGTTCACCTTCCTGATCTTCGGGCTGTTCCTCCCGGCGGCGAAGCTGGAGATAGACAAGCTCCGTGACGCCTATGACGTCCCCGAATTCAACTCCGCACCGATCGCGTCCGAGGGCTCGGCGATCGGGCGCATCCTGACGTTCCCCACCCAAGTCAGCCAGTACGTCCCGCTCGCGATGGTCGTGCTGCTGGTCGTCAGCGGTGGCATGGCGGCGGCGTACGGCAGCGGCGTCGACACCTCCTTCGAGACGGAGGACTTCCTCCCCCCCGAAGAACAGCCGGACTACGTGACCGGGCTGCCAGAGCCGTTCGCACCGAGCGAGTACACAGTCGCGGAGACGCTCAACCTCCTCGAAGAGCGCTTCGCTACGAACCAAGACCAGTCCGTGACATTATACGTCCGAGGAAACTTCGAGGAGGGACACGCGTTGCAGGCGCTCGCGGACCCGAACGACGATCCCCCTGGTTCGCTCGCCGTCGGGGAAGACGGGACCGCGCGACCGACGAGCATCGTCACGGTTATTCGGTCACACGCCGAACAAGACCCGGTGTTCGCTGATCTTGTCGCGCGCAACGACGTCGACGGCGACGGGGTCCCGGACCGCAATCTCGACCGGGTCTACGACGCCCTGTTCGCCTCGTCGGCGGGCGACCGTGCAGAGCAGTACCTCACGCCGGACCGCCAGAGTGCGCAGGTCGACTACGCCATCGACGCGGACGCCTCGCAGGGCGACGCGGCGGTCGACACCGACCAGTTCGCCGAGAAGTTCCGGTTCGAGGCGACCCCGACCGGCCAGATCGTCGTCTTCGATGCGGTGACGGAGGTCATCTTCCAGTCTGCGATCCAAGGACTGATCCTCGCGTTGGGACTGACTGCGGTGTTCCTCATCATCGCTTACGCCGTCTTGGAGCGTAAGCCCCTCCTCGGAATCGTCAACGTCTTTCCGATTCTCATCGCCATCGCCTTCCTGCTCGGGACGATGCGGGCCCTCGGCATCTCGCTCAACGCCCTGACCGCGACGATCCTCTCGATCGCGATCGGCCTCGGAATCGCGTACTCCGTCCACGCCACCCATCGGTTCATCGATGAGTTCGACGAGGACACCGGCGCGTACGAGGCGATGATCGTCACCTTCGCCGGGACGGGCGGCGCCTTGCTCGGGAGCATGCTAACCACCTCGCTCGGGACGGGCGCGCTCGCGCTCGCCATCACGCCTGTCCTTGGAAACTTCGGCCTGCTGATGGCGCTGAGCGTGGTCTACTCGTTCACGTGTACCGTGATCGCGCTTCCGCCCGCCGTCCTGCTGTGGGAGCGCTACCGCGGCGCCTGGCGTGGGCTCAGCTCACCAATTCAAGGATGACACACGAATAGCCGGCCAAGGGTACACGGGGTCTTCTTCGGCTATCATCCCGCGCTCCCGCGTACGACACCGATGAGCGCGTTTCGCGGCCGGCAACACCGCGTCAATTCGATTATTTTATTGTAATTCGTCGAGACGTTCCGCCGCAATGGCCCTCCAACTCAGCCGTGCGGTTAGCGACGGTTTCAGGCGCACCTTCACCCGAGCCGGCGGGGTCCTCTTCGTCGGGCTTCTCCTGATCCAGTTCGGGATCCAAACGAGTGTCAACACCGTCGTGGCCGGCTTCCTCCCGGCCGAGGCCGCGGCGCAGTTCAGCGGGGAGACCGGGCTCGTGCTCCCCGTCTCCGGGAGCGTCGGGCTCGCGCTGTTCGGCGCGCTCACCCTCGCGAGCTCGGCGTACTTCGTGGTCCTCTCGCGGACGTTCGCCCAGCCGCTCGGCGAGGCGTCGACGTTCCCCCCGGCGCTGACCGAGCGCCTCGGGCGCGCCACGCTCGTCGCGCTGGTCGGCGGGATCGTCGTGAGCGTCGCGGTCGCGGTCGGCTTCGTCCTCCTCTTCTTTCCGGGGCTGTTCCTCACGGCCTCGTTCCTCTTCTTCGTCTTCGTCGTCGCCGTCGAGGACGGCGGCGGCGTCGAGAGCCTCAAGCGGAGCTGGGGGCTCGCCCGCGGCTCTCGACTCAGGCTGGCCGTCGTCATGTTCCTCTCCGGGGCGTTCGGCCTCGTGTTGGGCGCCGTCACGCCGCTGGTCGGCCTCGTCGGCGGGCCCCTCGCGGCCGACCTCGTCACCGTCACGCTCTCGGCGGCCTTCTTCGTCCCGTACTACGCGGTCATCGCGTCGGCGTACCTCCAGCTGCGCGACGGCCGACCGAGCGCGAACCGGACGGCGCCCGAGCCGGTCGACGCGTCGCAGACGCCGAAGCTCTGACCGGCGCGCGGTCGCCGCGACCGCCGCGCTCGCGGCGCGGAAAGGCAAGCGTTAGGGGGTATCCCCGAGACCGTTCGGTATGATAGAGCTCTCGGGCCGTCGATCCTTCCTCGCTATGACAGGGACCGGTGCCACCGCGGCCCTCGCCGGCTGCTCCGCGCTGGACGGCCAGTCACAGACCGACGGCGACGGCGACGCCGCGTCTGAGTCCGCGGCGACGCTCACGGTCCAGATCCGGGCGGACCAGACGGAGCTCACCGAGTTCCAGGAGGAGCTTCAGGCGGGCGTCGAAAGCGGGAACCTCACTCGGACGGAAGCCCAACAGGAGTATCAGAGCAAGCAGGAGGAGCTGATACGGGACGCCGCGACCGCGTACGAGGACGCCGTCGCGGACGACGACGCGGTCTCGGTGGAGGACGCGGAGCCGGCGGCCGGCCTCCTCCGGCTCACCGCTCCCGCGACCACGTTCGTGGGCGGACTCGAGGACGGCGACCTGGCGGCGATCCTGCCCGCCGACTACTACGACCAGTTCCTGCAGCGGCAGGGGCTTCAGGAGGACGCCGACGGAGGAGCGACTGACGAGGAGAACGAGACCGCGTCGGACTGACTCCGTCAAGTCGAGGGTGGCGACCGGATTGAAAAACGCCGTCCGCCCCGAGGCGCCTCAGTCGTCGTCGCCGAGGATCACGCGGTGCGTCATCGCCTCGGGGTCGAGCACCTCGTCGGCCTCCGCCTCGGTGAGGTAGCCGGCCTCGACCGCGGCCTCGCGGACGCTCGTGCCCTCTTTTAAGGCCGTCTTCGCGACCTTGCTCGCCTTGTCGTAGCCAATCGCGGGGTTCAGCGCGGTCGCGAGCGCCATCGACTGCTCGACGCGCGTCTCGCAGTGCGCCTCGTTGGCCTCCAGCTTCGCGACGAAGCGCTCGCCGAACGTCGCCGCGGCGTTCGAGAGCAGCTTCGCGGACTCGAGGAAGTTGTGCGCGATGAGCGGCTTATAAATATTCAGGTCGACCTCGCCGCGCGCCGCGCCGGCCGAGACCGCGGCGTCGTTGCCGACGACCTGCTTGTGGACCTGGTTGACCGACTCGGCGACGACGGGGTTGATCTTCCCGGGCATGATCGAGGAGCCGGGCTGGTTCTCGGGCTGCTCGACCTCGCCGAGCCCGTTGCGCGGGCCGGAGGCGAGCAGCCGCAGGTCGTTGGCGATCTTGTTCATGCTGCCGGCGATCGTCCGGAGCGCGCCGTGCGCCTCGGCCATCGCGTCGTGGGCCGCCTGCGCCTCGAAGTGGTTGTCGGCCTCGCGGAACTCGGTCCCGGTCTCGTCGGAGATGTACTCCGCGGCGAGCTCCGGGAACTCGGGGTGGGTGTTGAGGCCGGTCCCGACCGCGGTGCCGCCCAGCGCGAGCTCGCGGAGGGTCGACTGAACGCCCTCCGCGCGCTCGATCCCCTTCGCGACCTGCGTCCGGTAGCCGCCGAACTCCTGGCCGAGCCGGATCGGGGTGGCGTCTTGGAGGTGCGTGCGACCGGTCTTGACGACGCCGTCGAACGCGGTCTCCTTCGCCTCCAGCTCGGCGTGGAGCGTCTCGAGCGCGGGCACGAGGTCCTTCTCGACCGCCTCCAGCGCGGCGACGTGCATCGCGGTCGGGATCACGTCGTTGCTCGACTGCCCGTAGTTGACGTGGTCGTTCGGGTGGACGACGCGGTCGCCGATCTCCGCGCCCGCGACCTCGGCGGCGCGGTTGGCGATCACCTCGTTGGCGTTCATGTTCGAGGAGGTGCCCGAGCCGGTCTGGAAGACGTCGACCGGGAACTGGCCGTCGTGCTCGCCGGCGATCACCTCGTCGGCGGCGGCGACGATCGCCGCCGCGGTGTCCTCCTCGACGAGCCCCAGGTCGCGGTTCGCCTGCGCGGCCGCCTTCTTGACGACGCCGAGCGCGCGGACGAACCGGCGGCTCATGCCGATCCCGGAGATCGGGAAGTTCTCGACCGCGCGCTGGGTCTGTGCCCCCCAGTACGCGTCCGCCGGCACCTGCATCTCGCCGAGGCTGTCCTCCTCCGTGCGGTAGTCCTCACCCATGCGCGACGCTTCCCGCGAGACCGGGTAAAAGCTACTGAAAGCGTGACGGGTCCCGCCGCGCGGGACGGTGACTCACTCCCCCTCGACCGGGAACAGCCCGGCCTCCCGGAGGGCCGGCGCGAGGTTCCCGTCGCCGTGCTCGGCGTAGTCGGCGGGGGTGTACGTCTTGATCTCCAAGGCGTGGACCGACCGGGTCATGTGGTCGCCGACGGCGTCGTACACGCGCTGGTGCTGGTTCACGAGCGACTCGCCGTCGAAGGCGGGCGAGACGACCCACGCCGCGAAATGCGCGTCCTCGTCCTCGTCGTTGTGGACCCGAGGGGCCGTCACGCGAGCGACGGCGTCCGGGATCTCCGCCTCGATGAGCTCCGCTATCTCGGCCGGTTCGATGGTCATACCCCGACTCGGACCCGCCTGGGCAAAAATCGACCGCATGCCCCCAACGACGTCGGCCCCCGCTCAGCGCTCGAAGACGAGCCCGTAGTGGAACGGCGGGAGGTCGACCTCGCGAGCGAGCCGCAGGTCGCTCGCGTCCTCGACCGCGCGCCGCGTCTCCTCGGGGCCCACCCGCAGCTCGGTCGGCGGGCCGCGGGGCTCGCCAGCGATGACCGTCTCCTCGCGGGGCCGGTCGCCCCAGTTGACGACGACGAACCGCCCGTCGGCGGCGAGCGCGCCCGCGACGCCCTCGACGAACGCGGCCCGGTCGTCGATCCCGTGGAAGGCGTTCGCGAGCAGCGCCACGTCGATCGGCTCGGGGAGGAGCGCAGCGAGGTCCCGAGCGTCGCCGCGGACCGGGACGACGTTGTCGATCCCCTGCGCGTCCGCGAGCCCCTCCAGCTCCGCGAGCAGCGACTCGTCGAGGTCGACGGCGTAGGCCGATGCCGGGCTCGCGATCCGGGCGGCCGGCAGGGCGAAGTAGCCGTTGCCGGAGCCGACCTCGGCGACGCGGTCCCCCGGGCTCACGCCGAGCCGCCGGAGCGTCTCGCCCGGCGTCGGCCAGATCCGTCCCCACCAGTCCCAGTCGGGCTGTCCCGTGTTCCGGAAGCGGTCCATACGGACCGGTTGCGATCGGTCGGGCTTATCGGTTGGGATCCGAGCGGCGGCGAGGCCGACGTCGACCGCCCGCCGAGGCCGCCGCCGGCTCGCGAGTGGGAAGGGGTTTGTCGCCGGAGCCGAAACGCCCCTCTCAGATGGCTCACCGGGACGACCTCCGCGAAGCGGCCGCCGCCCTCGGCGGCTCCGTCGCCGTCTGCGGCCTCGGCGCCTACGCCGACCGGCCCGCCGGCTCCGCGTTCCGGAACGCCCGGTACGCGTCGGCCCGGGAGCTCCTCGCGGGGGCGGCCGGCGCGTCGGGGACCCACTCCCCGCCCGCGGCGATCGTCGTCGCGCTCGACCCCGGCGAGGGCGACGAGGCGGGCGAGACGAACGAATCGCTCCGTGCGCTCGCTCGGCTCGACGCGTTCGCGGTCGCGGTCGTCCCCGCGAACGCGGCCGACGGCGACGCGCTGTCCGCGGTCCGAGAGCCCGCCGACGCCGTGTTGCTCGCCGAGGGCGACGCCGTCGAGGCGGCGATCCGCGCGTTCCTCGCGACGGTGCAGGAGCCCGGCTTCGTCAACCTCGACCTCACCGACGCCGAGACGGTGCTCTCGGCCGGCGTCGCCGCGCTGGGGACCGGGACCGCCGACCGCGACGCGCCGGCTGCGGCGGTCGCCGCCGCCTTCGACGGGCCCCCGGAGGGAGTCGACGCGACCGACGCGGGCGCGGTGCTCGTGGACGTCGTCGTCGACCCGGCCACCAGCATCGCAGCCGCCACCGACGTGATCGCGGCGGTCAGAGGGCGGATCGGCGCCGACGCCAACGTGATCTGGGGCGGCGCGGTCGACGAGGCGGCCGCGGACGAGCTCGCCGTCCGGCTCGTCGTCGCCGGCGTCCGCCACGCCCCGCCGCTCGCCGCCGGGGATCCCTGCCCCCGCTGTGGCGCGTCGCTGTCAGCGTACGAGTTCGGCGCGCGCGAGACGCTCTCCTGTGACGCCTGCGGCTACTCCGGGATCGCGATGCGGCGCGGATGAATCGGTCCGTCGGGGCGGGTGAGTCCGTCCGCCGGATCGCTCTTCCGCCTCCTCGGCCGACCCCGATGCGACCCAGCGGGCCCGCGCGGTGTCGAACTCGATCTGCGCCCGCTCGGTGTCGCTCCGGACCGTCGCGAGCTGCGGGTCGGCCGTGTCGAGTCGGGTCTCACAGGTGTATCCGCCGTCGGACAGCACCGCCGCGATCAACCCGACGTCCGTTTTGACTCGCCCGGGGTGCTCCGCCGCGGAGTAGGTCCCGACCGTCTCCGCGGGGTCCCGGTAGCTGGCGGCGGCGCTCATCCTGAACGCCTCGCAAGCGTCCGGGTGGCGCAGCAACACCTCCCGGAGACGCTCCCCGCCGACCTCAGTCGTGGGATTATCACACCTACTCGAGGTCGAATCCACAGTTTGAGCAGTAGTTCACTTCGGGCTGGTGAGCTTCCCCACAGTCGTCACAGATCAACACTCTCTGTCCGCAGTAGGAACAGAAACTGCCGTCGTCCCTGTTCGGTTCCCCACACTGGGGACATCTGAACCGAACTGTATCGCTGACACTGTCTGACCCGGCTTTAAAAGATCCCTCACGCGTCTGAGCTTCTGACTCGGATCTGGCCTCGTCATCACGGGGAGATCCTGAAGGTTCGAAGACACGGGTGTCTGAGGCTTCGTCAGATTGGGGGGGTTCGGCCGTCGCGGTATACTCCGACCTTTGTTCGGCTGTGCGCCGGCTTGAACCGGAAGCTACGTCCTCATCCTCGAGCAGTTGCTCGGCAACGTATTCGCCAGCCGCCTCAATGACTCCCGCTCGGCCTCCGGCATCCGCGAACTTGAATTCCGTCCCGTCGTCGGTGGTTAAATTCAGTCGCCCATGTGTCCAGCCGCGGCTCGCCTCCACCGCCTCCAACTCATCGTAGTGCCAGGTTCTGACCTGATCGCCGTCTTCCTTGCCTGCGAAATAGAGAACTCGTTGGTCGGTCACAGCCAGGAGCCGTGACCCACTGGTTGCCATCCGATGGTCAGGCGTCTCTTCAGTACCGTCTGGACGGATGATTCGGAGCCCCTTATACGGGTGTCTGAACAGATACTTCATTTCCTCGTCGGGTCTGAGATATGAAATAATCGGATCGTCAAACACAATATCCGATCCTGTCTCAGAGAGATACTCGAGGTCAATATCATGCAGAGAGTTTTTAACAGCTTCTTCTGGAGACCGTTGAGTCATAACATAAGTATGCCAAAATTGAATCAAGAATGTTTCGTTGAAACAGTTAATGAACAGCTTGTCTCTGTAGCCTCTCTGGGACCCGGTGTCCCAGGATATACTTATCAAAATTCTGTCACTCAGCGGTGAGCTCTTGGGTGACCAGGACCGCCGAGAGCGCCAAGTCGCAGTCGGACCCGTCATGTAAGGCTTCATCAACGATATCGTAGACCTCACTTGTGTCGCTCTGAATGGTTCTATTATTTGCTCCGTCGATCAAGGTGGTCAAGGGTCGAGTCAGCTTGTGAGTGGCTAACGCCACTGGTGACAAGGTCGGTATCGTTTCACGGCGGCTCAGAGGTCGCTATTCGGCACAGCAGCTTCGACGGGTCGCACACGACCGTGACGGCCAGTGGGCACTGGAGCGGAGCCACTGTGCGATGGTGTTACAACGGCTGAGCCAGTGACCGACGACGCTACCAGAGCTCGGAGCGCCGCGGCCTACCTCGTCGGTACCCGGCTTCTCTCGGCGGCTGTCCACGTCTACATCATCGTGCCGGCGAGCGTGGTGCCACGCGTCGCGACCAGCCTCGGCCGGCACTTACCGGCGTAGCCGTCGAAGTCAGCGAACGTACCCGCTTGTTGTTGAATGACACGCACGCGGATACTTCCGTCATCTTCTAACTGCCACCGGAGATGATCCCCATCGTCGATATCAAGTTCACGCCGAATCTGGGCAGGGATGTTCGCTTGGTTCCCAGATACCTTGCTCTCAGCGTCGATCCTATCGCTACTCATGACTCTCAGTATGAAGTCGTGCGTGAAAATCCAGTGTGCCACCACACTACTCATAGAACGGAGTGGTGTGCCATGCGTCGTTTGAGCACTCCGGCGACGGACGGCCGCCGTTGTGGAGGTAGATCAGCAAGTCTGTCTCGGTCTGGCAATCCAGACACAGCGCTGTGGCGTCGAGCTCAATCCTCGGCGTAGGTCCATCGACATTGCCCTGTTAGGTCAGCCGGGTTCGTACCCCGGGACACCTTCGCCACGCAGCCGTGGAGGTTCCGAAGGTCGTCAATGCGTCGGGACTTGGTCTGGACAGTCTCTGGGTACTCAACGTCACGAACCTCCCGCAAGTACGTGTACACTGTCTGGTAGGTGACCGGATCCGTGTTAGCCTCACTCAAGTCGAGATCGCAATCGTCAAACTCAGCTTCGGCGAGGCGCGCGTCATCTGCCGGGAGTTTTCCAGCGATCGATTCGACGACCTCACGGTCAAGGATGATGCTTGCGCTCCGGAGGGCAGTATCTGTTACGCGGAAATTGAAGCATTCCGCAAACTCCCGGACTGACTTATCGGGGCCATCCTCGACCCAGTAGGCGTTGACATCCTCCTCCGGGTAAACGCGGAGGAATCCCGAGCGGTGGGAGTTTCAGGTCTGTAGTCCAATCACCGGACTCCCAGCCCTTTCGGGCACGGGTAGTCCCACAGC
>NZ_JAODIX010000041.1:4375-14008 GCF_026586675.1 Halorubrum yunnanense | reverse complement strand
CTCGCTTTGAGCAGTCGGCACAGACACACTCTTCTGGAATGTGCGTTCACCGACTACCCTTTCGGATACTGTCTCATTGCGCGGGTGGACAGGCCACCTCCGAAGGACGGTTCGGAATCCGCTCCGTTCCGACCGATTCCTACCTACTGATAGAGTTTCCTGTCGCTTAAACGCCAGTATTCTGAAACTCGGAGTGCTGTCGAACGTGGATACTTTCCCCAAGTGACGGCACGTATCCACGGCGTGAACGCCGTGGTATTGCGCCTGTTCAGCGTATAAGCAGAGACCGCGTCGCCGGCGGGCCTCGCGCCGACTGGTCCGGCTCAGAACGCTTCCGCGACGGCCGCGACGACGGCGTCCTCGACCGCGTCGCGCTCGCCCGAGAGGAACTCGATTTTCCCCTCTCGGAGCCCGGCCGTGGTGACGTCGGCGGCGGGCGCGAGTTCGGCCGCGCGCTCGGCCACGTCGCGGACCGAGACGTCCTCGTTCGTCCGGAGGTACAGCTCGTCGGTACCGATGCCGACGGTCGCGTGTGCCTCGCCGTTGGCGCTCCGGCGGTGGAGGTCGTCGAGCAGGAGCGCGGTAGGCGGGAAGTCGTAGCGGTGGGTGTAGCCGTCGGTGTCGAGCACGTCGAACTCAACGCCGTCGACCGCCTCGGTGACGAGGTTGGCGGTCGCGGTCTCGACCTCGGTCTCCAGCTTCTCGCGGAACTGCTCGGAGACGTGCGCGGCGAGGTTGCCGCCATCCTCGAAGAGGAGGTCGGAGACGAGCTCCCGTTTGTCCTGATACGACTGGTAGTACGCCTCCAGCGCGACGGCCTCGCGGAGCTCCGCGACGCGCTCGACGTCGTAGCCCGCGTCGCGCGCGAGGTCGACGTAGCGGTCGGGGGTCTCGCCCCAGTAGCTGACGGCCGGGAGGTGCCGCAGGTCCGCGCGGACCGCGTCGTTGACCGCGGAGGCCAGCGAGGCGACGAGCGCGCCCGTCGAGAGGTCGCCCTCGACCGACTCGATCTCCGGGGAGACGAGGGTGTCGACGGCCTCGCGGGTCTCGGGGTCGGCGACCTCGGCGTCGACGACGACCGCGTCCACGCCGTAGACGGAGAGGAGGTCGATGCCGTCGGCGGACTCGGTCGTGGAGCCGGTGCCGACGAGGAGGAACAGCGGGAGCTTCTCGTCGTGGCGGTCGCGGTCCTGGAGCATGCGGGTCGCGTCGTTCGTCGCCGCGTCCATGTCGTACACCGGGTCGTCGAGCGGGCGCCGGGTGAAGTAGTGGTACTCGGCGTCGCTCTTCGCGTGTTCGTCCCGGATCAGCGGGAGGACGGCGCGCTCGACCGCCGCGCCGGCGACGTAGCCGTCGGCCGTGGCGGGGTGACGCACGACGATGGGGCGCGATTCGAGGACCGCGCGTCGGACCGCCTCCGCAGCGTCGAGCAGCCCGTCGGCGAGCTGCGCGACCGTCTCGTCGCCCGCGAGCGGCTGGAGTCCCTCAGGGCGCGCCTCGTCGGTCAGCGCCTCCGCGAGCCGGCGGCGGACCGTCTCTGCCCCCTCGCCCTCGAGGAGGACGAGCGCCTCGGACTCGACCTGCACGTCGCCCCGGTGGCTCTCGACGTCGCCGTCGATCCGGACCGCGTCGCCGACCTCGACGTCCGGGTACGCCCGGACGCCCGGCTCGACGAACGCTGCCACGTCGACGACGCCGGTCTCGTCGCGCACCTCGAAGACGGTGGGGCCGCCGGTCTGTCGGACGCCGACGACCTCGCCGTCGATCCGCACCGCGTCGCCGACGGCCTCGGAGAGGGTGCCGATCTCCACGCGCTCGCGGTCGTCGGTCTCGTCGGCCTCGTCGGCTTCGCCGGATTCGACCCCGGAGTCGCCGTCGGGCTCGGGCTCGCCGGTTTCGGACTCCGCCGCCGCGTCGACCGCCTCGCTGTCGTCGTCGACCGCCTCGGTCGCGTCGGTCTCGTCGTCGACAGCTTCGTTTTCGAGCGCGTCGTCGCCGACCGTCTCGCTGTCGTCGTCGACTGCTTCGGCCGCTTCCTCGCTCTCGGCCGCGTCGGCCGTTTCGTCCGCCTCGGCCGCTTCGTCCCCATCGGCCGCGTCGTCGAGGTCGGCCTCGGTCGCGCCGTCGTCCGACTCGTCGCCATCCGCGTCCGCCTCCGGCAGGTGTTCGGTGTCACCGTCTTGGACGAGGGCGCCCCGGAACTCGCGGTCGGCCTGTCGGATCGACCACGCGAGGTCGATGTTCCCGTTGTCGCGGACGCCTTTCACCTGCACGAACACGTCGTCGCCGGGCTCCCACTCGAGGCTGTCGAGCCGGCGGTCGAGCTCGGAGCGGTGGAGGAGTCCGGTCACGCCCGGAGCGAGGTCGATGAACACGCCGAACTCGGCGTAGCCGTCGACGACGCCGCGGTAGAATCGGTCGGGGACGAGCTGGTCGGCGGAGCTCCCTCGGAAGTCGAACACGGCGTCTTCCTGGTGCGGATCGCAGATGCGACCGCCGTCGACGTCGACGCCACAGATGATGCAGGATCCCATTTGAGTACAACGAGAGCCTCAGGCCTAAAACGGTTGTCGAAAGTCGCGTGGGAGCCGCTCGGCCGAAACGGCTGCGGTGGCGACCTCCGGGCGCTGAACGGGTGGGATCGCCCCGACGCTCTCAGCGGCCGATCGGGCCGCCGCGCGGCTCACGCGAAGAGCGTTCGAGCCGACGCGATCACCCGGTAGCTGACGCCGTACCCGAGCAGGGCCGGCGGGAGCCCCGCAACGAGCGTACGCGGCCACGAGGTCCCGTGGACGATCCGGATCCCGATCAGAAGCAGCGCCGCCGCGTACGCGCCGCAGGCGATGCGCAGCGCCGGGATCGGCGGCCCGGCGAGCGCCATCGGCGAGCTGGCGTACGCCACGGTCTGCACGGTCTCGCTGACCCCCCCGCGGTCGCGAAGCGCGAGGCCGCCGCGCACCTCGACGCTGGCGAGGACGACGCTCACCGTCGCGATCGCCGCGGTCAGGTGGAGCCCCACCGGGGCCGCGAGCGCGACGACGACGAGGAAGGCGACGAGCGCCGAGACGGGCACCGACGCAACGATTCCGGGAACCGCGGAGGGTTCGGCGACCATCCAGCCCAGCGCGAACGCGGCGGCGACGGCGACGGCGAACGTCAGCGCGGGCGCCTGGTCGCCGGGCGCTACGCCGTTCGCGAAGAGGCGACGCGGCCGAACGAGCGTCTCGACCCAGGCGCGGGCCAGCCCGCGCGCTCCCCGGGCCCGTCCGCCCGCCGGATCCTCGATCCACGATGTCACGTGCCCCCTTCGGGCGGGTGGAATAACGGGGTTCCGATTCCGCGCGGCGGACCGCGGCGCCGACCCGCTCCGAGCGACCGCGGACCACGTTCTCCCGTCTGATAAGCGGCGGGTAAACCCTTATACGGTGCCGTTCGGAACCGTAGTCGAATGCGCGCGCTCAGGAACGACGAGCGGGGGTTCACCCCGATAGCCGGGACGGGACTGCTCGTCGGTGTCGTCGTCCTCCTGCTCGCGGTCGTCGGGGCCGCGATGTTCGGGCTGATCGACGGGGTCGCGCCGCCGGACGCGGAGTTCCAAGTCGAGCGGGAGGGCAGCGACATCGTCCTCGTCGCCGCCGGTCCCGAGCCCGTCGCCGCCGAGGAGCTGTACGTCCGCGGCAAGGACCCCGACGGCGAGGTGGAGTTCGGCGCGTGGCCCGGGGAGGGCGTCGTCGAACCCGGCGACCGCGTGGTCGTTCCGAACGCGACCGGGAACGAGCAGTTCGACGTGGTGTGGGAGCCGGTGGCGTTCGACACGCGCGAGACCCTCGCCACGTACAACGGCGAGGACTCGGCGATCAGCGAGTGGTCCGAAGAGGAATCCGGGGCCGACCCGCTCGGCGGCGGCGCGGTCTGAAGGGGTGCGGCTCACGGTTTTTTTCGAGCGACGGTGACCACCCGCGGCCGCGCCGACGTCACTCGACCGACACCCACTCGCCGCGCTCGTCGGAGCGCTCGATCGCGTCGAGGACCTCCTGTACCGCGTACCCCTCGGCGAACGACGGCGAGAACTCGCCGCCCTCGGCGACCGCGGAGAGGAACTCGTAGCTCTCGTGGACGAAGGTGTGCTCCCACCCAATCACGTGTCCGGGGGGCCACCAGTGGTCGACGTACGGGTCGGTCTCGTCGGTGACGAGGACCGTCTGGAAGCCGCGGTCGCCCTCGCGGAGCACCTCCAGCTCGTTGAGCCGCTCTAAGGAGAACTTCAGGCTCCCCTTCGAGCCGTGGACCTCGATCGCGTGGTCGTTCTTGTGACCGGTCGCGAACCGAGTCCCCTCGAAGGTGCCCGTCGCGCCCGACTCGTAGGCGACCTGCGCGGAGTAGGCGTCGTCGACGGTGACGTCGCGGTACTCCTCGACGGCGCGGTCGTCAACGTCGCCGCCGCCGTCGCCGCCCTCCCCCGAGTCGCCGCCCTCCCCCGAGTCGCCGTCGCCGTCGGGGACGGGTCGCTCGTCGACGAACGTCTGTAGGTGGCCGGAGAGCCGGTCGATCCCGCCGACCTCGTCGCCGACGAGGAACCCCGCGAGGTCGACCGTGTGCGCGCCGAGGTCGCCGAGCGCGCCGGAGCCCGCCATGTCGGCGTCCATGCGCCACGCCCACGGCGCCTCGGGGTCGACGAGCCAGTCCTGGAGGTAACGCCCTCGCACCTGTCTGATCTCGCCGAGCTCGCCGTCCTCGATCAACCCCTTCGCGTAGCGGATCGCCGGGACGAACCGGTAGTTGAAGGCGGTGCCAGCGGGCACGTCGGCCGCGGCCGCGGCGTCGCGCATGGCCGCCGCCTCGTCGAGCGTCGGCGCGAGCGGCTTCTCGCAGAGGACGGGAACGCCGGCCTCGAGGGCCGCGATCGACGGCTCCGCGTGGACGTGGTTCGGCCCGAGGTTGTAGAAGACGTCCACCTCGTCGATGGCGTCGCGCCAGTCGGTCGCGGTGTGCGCGAAGCCGAACCGCTCCGCGGCCTCCGCGAGCGCCTCCTCGTCGCGCCCGACGAGCGTGTGCCGCTCGATCGCAGGCGCGTCCGGGAAGAACATGGGGAGCCGCGCCATCGCGTTCGCGTGCGCCTTGCCCATGAACCGGTACCCCAGCACGCCGACTTTGAGTGGTTGTGTCATGATCTCGTCCTCCGTTTATTCCGCCCAGTAGGCGTCGCCCGGTTCGGTCGCGAAGACGGCCCGGTCGAGCACGTCGACCGCCTTCTCTACCCCCTCTCGCGAGGAGGTGAGCGAGTCCTCGTGTTCGATCGACAGCGCGCCCTCGTAGCCGACCATCCGGAGCGCCGAGACGACGTCCTTCCAGTGGGCCTCGTCGTGGCCGTAGCCGATCGACCGGAACAGCCACGAGCGGTCGGACTCTTCGGTGTAGCTCGTCGTGTCGAGAACGCCCTTCACGCGGGCGTTCGAGTCGTACACCTTCGCGTCCTTCGCGTGGACGTGGTGGATCGCGTCGTGTTCTCCCAGAAAGCGGATCGCCTCGGTCACGTCGATCCCCTGCCAGTAGAGGTGCGAGGGGTCGAAGTTGGCGCCGATCCGCTCGTTCGTCGCCTCCCGCAGGGCGAGCATCCCGGTCGGCTCGTAGACGAGCATGTTCGGGTGCATCTCGACGGCGACGTCGACGCCGTGACGGGCGGCGTAGTTCGCCAGATCCCGCCAGTAGGGGATCGCGACCTCGTCCCACTGGTACTCGTGGGCATCGGCGTGCTCCGTCGGCCACGGCGCCGTGACCCAGTTCGGCGTCGAGTCGCCCGGGGCGCCCGCGGGGAGCCCGGAGAAGCAGGTCACCGTGTCGACCCCCAACCGGTCGGCCAGCTCGATCGCCTCGCGGAGTTCGCGGTCGGCCGCCCCGGCCCGCTCCTCGTCCGGGTGGATCGGGTTGTTGTGGGTCGCGAGCGCGGAGATCCGGAGCCCGTGCTCGTCGAGCAGCGCGAGGAGGTCCTCGCGCGCGGTCTCGTCGTCGAGGAGGGCCTGGCGGTCGACGTGGTCTTCTCCCGGCCACCCGCCGACGCCGAGCTCGACCGCGTCGACCCCGACGGAGTCCAGGTACGCGGCGGCGTCCTCGATCGGTTCGCCGCCGAGCGGAACGGTCAGTACGCCGATGTCCATGCGCAGGGGTAGCGCGACGTCTCGAATAAACCTTCAGGAAGCCCGACAGGACGGAAGCGACTGACCCCGTGACGCGGCGTCGACTCCGCTCCGGCGGTCTCGGCCTCGATCCGGCGTCGCTGGGGGTCGCGGACCACATGAGGTTTTAACGGGTGGAACGCGTATGCCGGGACATGGGAATTCTCTCGCGCGCCTCCTACGTCGTCCGCTCGAAGGTGAACGCCCTCCTGAACCGGGCGGAGGACCCGACGGAGTCGCTCGACTACTCGTACGAACAGATGCGCGACGAGCTGCAGGACGTCAAGCAGGGGATCGCCGACCTGACGACCCAGAAGAAGCGGCTGGAGATCCAGAAGCGCAAGCTCGAGGAGAACGTCGAGAAGCACAACCGGCAGGCCCGCGAGGCGGTCCAGCAGGACCGCGACGACCTGGCGCGGAAGGCCCTCGAAAAGAAGAAGTCGAAGATGACCCAGATCGAGGAGCTGGAGGGCCAGATCGCCGAGCTGAACAACACGCAGGAACAGCTCGTCGAGAAGAAGAACAAGCTCCAGAACCGCATCGAGGAGTTCCGCACCAAGAAGGAGACGATGAAGGCCCGCTACGAGGCGGCCGAGGCGTCCACTCGCGTCTCGGAGGCGATGACCGGCGTCGGCGACGAGATGGAGGACGTGAGCCGCTCGATCGAGCGCGCCGAGGAGCAGACCGAGGAGATGGAGGCGCGCTCGGAGGCGATGGACGAGCTGGAGGACTCCGGCGCCTTCGAGGACGCCCTCTCGGACAAGGACAGTATCGACCGCGAGCTGGAGGGGCTCTCGACGAACAGCGAGGTCGACGCCGAGCTGGAGACGCTGAAAGGGGAACTCGGGAAAAGCGAGTCGTCGAACGGCGACGCCGACGTCGGCGACGAGGAGGTCGACGACGAGCTGGCCGACATCGAGGCGGAGATCGACTCGGACGACTTAGAGAGCGACCTCGATGGCGACAGCTCCGAGGACGCCGACCTCGAGGAGGAGCTCGACGTCGAGCTGGAGGAGTCCGAGGCCGACGCCGACGAGAAGCGGAACTGAGAACGCATCCGAACCGCGTTCGGTCCCCGCCCTCATCGCGGTCCCAGCATTTCCCTGTCCCCGCTTCCGATTACTCACTCCGACGCCGGCCGCGCACCGGTCCCCGCGCGGTCCTGGTCGGCGAGTCGAACGTCACCGCCCCACAGATCGACGCCCTCGTACGGGTCCTCGGCGAGCAGCAGCGAGCCGTCGATGTCGACGTAATCAAGCAGCGGGGCGAGCTGCGCGGCGGCCGCGATGGAGGCGTTCGACTCGATCATACAGCCGCACATCACTTCGAGACCGTGCGCCCGGGCGGCGGCGATCAGCCGTCTCGCCTCCGAGAGGCTCCCGGTCTTCATGAGCTTCAGGTTCGCGATGTCGCAGCGGTCGGCGACCGCGGGCACGTCCGCGGCGGTCATGCAGGACTCGTCGGCGGCGATCGGCAGCTCGGACCGCTCGTAGACGTACCGCAGCCCCTCCGGGTTCTCGGCGGGCACGGGCTGTTCGACGAATTCGACGTCGCGCTCGGCGAGCCACGCGCTCTTCGCGACCGCCTCCTTCGGCGTCCACGCCTCGTTCGCGTCGACGCGGAGCCGCGCGTCGGGCGCGGCCTCGCGGACCGCGTCGATCAGCTCCCGGTCGCGGTCCGTGCCGAGCTTGATCTTGAGGACGGGATAGCCGGCCTCGACCGCGGCGGCCGCCTTCTCGCGCACCCGGTCCGTCTCGTCGAGCCCGACCGTGAACGACGTCTTCGGGGCGTCGTTCGGGTCGAGCCCCCACAGGCGGTAGAGCGGGACGCCGAGCCGCTTCGCCGCGAGGTCGTGGACGGCGATCGAGACGGCGCAGCGGGCGGCGGGGTTACCGTTCACGACCGCGCGCAGCTCACCCTCGATCTCGCGGATTGCGTGGGGGTCGCCGACGCGCTCGACCGCGTCGAGCAGGTCCGGCATGACTGCGGCCACCGTGTCGGCGGTCTCTCCGTAGTGGGCCGACGGCGCCGCGCCGCCGATCCCGGTCATCCCCGCGTCGTCGGTCACGCGGACGATCACGTTCTCGGCCTCGGTCTGCGTGCCCCGCGAGATGGTGAACGGGTCCTCCAAGGGGAGCGACACCCGCTCGAACTCGGTCTCGAGGCTCATTCGCCGCCGATCCCCGCGTCGGCGATCCCGTCCACGATCCGGTCGGCGCCGTCACGGACCGGGTCGGCGGCCGGGACGCCGATCTCGTCACCGTACTCGGCGACCGCGTCGGCGGCAGCGGCGTCGTCGGCGACGTCTTTCGTGTTGAGCGCGCCGGCGACGACGCCCGCCTCGCGGACCGGCGCCGCGAGCCCCTCGTAGAGGTCGACGTAGTCGGAAAGCGGGGGGAGGGAGAAGGACTCGTAGCCGTGAACCGCCTCCCGGCCCGCGGCGTGACAGAGGACGAGGCCGTCCGCCATCGAGCCGTGGAGGATGCCGCAGGTGACCGCGGAGTAGGCGGGGTGGACGATGCTCCCCTGCCCCTCGACGACGAGGAGATCGTGGTCGTCGCCGACCGCGGCGAGCATGTCTTCGACCGCGCCCGCCGTGAAGTCGGAGACGACGCGGTCGATCGGGTTCCCCCACCCGGCGATCATGATCCCGGTCTGCCCGGTCGGGACGAACGCGGCGTCGATGCCGCGCTCGCGGGCGGCGGCGACGACCTCAAGCGAGGCGGTCATCTTCCCGACCGAGCAGTCGGTGCCGACCGTACACACCACGTCGGCGTCGACGTCGTCGGAGGCGCCCGTCGCAACCGTCAGGTCGTCGTCGGGCTCGCGGACGTCGACGAGGTCGACCCCGTGTTCGGCGGCCAGTCCGGCGAGCGCCTCGTCCTCGTTGAGGAAGTAGTGGAGCCCGCTCACCACGTCGCAGCCGGCCTCGATCGCGGCCTCGACGTCCGACCGCCACGACTCGTCGAAGCCGCCGCCGATCGGCGCGATCCCGATGTAGAGGGCGTCGACGTCGCCGTCGGCGGCCGCGTACGCGTCGTCGAACGAGCCCACGACCGGCGCGTCCGCGACGTCGGGGGCGTGGTCGCGGACCCGGTCGCCGGCGCGGTCGCGGTCGAGGACGGCCCGCACGTCTTGGTCGCCGTAGCGCATCACCCCGAGCGCGGTCTTCGCTCGGTCGGGGAACTTCTCGTGGGCCAGGATGGCGATCCGTTCGTCGCTCATGTCCGAGCGCTCTCCCCGACGGGGCTTAAAAGAGTCGGGGACGATCGGCAGATCGGCCGACGGCGACGTTGTCCGAGGAACCGTGAGTGGTATCGAGAGCATTTATAAACCGAATAGCGGTGGCGCGTGCCTCCGAGCGGCCGGTAGGCCGCGAGGAGCACGCGCGAGGGAGTCGCTGGCGCCGGAGGTGCCAGCGACGAGGCTGGGGAGGTGTGAGGTGCGGTGCTGTGCGGGG
>NZ_JAODIX010000041.1:0-4319 GCF_026586675.1 Halorubrum yunnanense | reverse complement strand
AGCACTGGAAGGAGCGAGCGGAGCGAGCGACTGAAGCGCGCAGCGAGCGTGCGCCGTCCTCGCGACTGGGGCTTTGGAGTACTTCGCTGTCGATCCAGCATCGGTCATTTATAAGCGAGCGACTGGGGCTTTGGAGTACTTCGCTGTCGATCCAGCATCGGTCATTTATAAGCGAGCGACTGGGGCTTTGGCGGTGTTCTCTACCGACCGGGTTTGACTACTTATAAGCAGACAACGAAGGCGTCAGAGACGCGTCCCGCGCTTTCAGTGATTACTTATAAAGAAACGATACTGATACCGCTACCCACGTATTCAAGCGCTGCCGTCGACGAACTGCTCTGCGCCCTCGTAGAACCAGTAGCCGTTCTCGCGCATCGCGCGGCCGAGCTCCTGGTGGAACTCGACGAAGTCCGCGAACTCCTCTTTCTCGACGTGCTCGAAGATCTCCGCGACGGAGACGACCGTTTCGTAGTCGATCCGGATCGGGTGGTCGCCGTACTGCTCGACGTACTCCGCGGCCGTCAGCGGGAAGTCCTCGCCCTCGTCGATCTTCTTCGCGAGCACGGCGTGGCCGTACTGCCGCATACCCTCGCTGCCCTGCTCGCCGTCGGGGTCGTGTGGCCAGTCCATACACGCAGTTTACTGTCCCGGAGGAAAGTCGTTGCGCTCCGCCGGACGGTCGGCGGGTCGGGACCGGCCCGGGCGCATCGGCCGCTCTCCGGGCCACGCCACATCAGCAAGTTAATTGAATCTTAACACAATTTATTAAATATATGAATAACGGAAAAACATTTAGAATACAGGAAACGAGTTGTCAATCCGGATCACATCATGAGAGCTGTTGTGTACCAAGGTCCGTACGACGTGGCCATCGAAGACGTAGACGAACCGGAAATCGAGCACCCGAACGACGTCGTTATCGACATCACGACCTCGTGTATCTGCGGGTCCGACCTGCACATGTACGAGGGGCGGACATCGGCCGAGGAGGGGATCGTGTTCGGCCACGAGAACATGGGAATCGTCTCGGAGGTGGGCGAGGCGGTCTCGACGCTGGAGGAGGGCGACCGTATCGTTCTGCCGTTCAACGTCTCCTGCGGGTTCTGTCAGAACTGTGAGGAGGGGTACACCGGCTTCTGTACCAACGTCAACCCCGGCTTCGCTGGCGGGGCATACGGGTACGTGGCGATGGGGCCGTATCAGGGCGGACAGGCGGAGAAGCTGCGCGTCCCGTACGCCGACCACAACGCGCTGAAACTGCCGGAGGGGCGCGAACACGAGGACGCGTTCTCGCTGCTCGCGGACATCTTCCCGACCGGGTGGCACGGCACGGAGCTGGCGAACCTCCAGCCCGGCGAGTCGGTCGCCATCTTCGGCGCCGGACCGGTGGGGCTGATGGCCGCCTACAGCGCGAAGATCAAGGGCGCCGCCGAGATCTACGTCGTCGACCAGGTCCCGAGCCGGCTGGAGCTGGCCGAGGAGCACTGCGACGCGACCGCCATCGACTTCTCCGAGGGCGACCCGGTCGACCAGATCATCGAGGAGCACGGCGGGATGGTCGACAAGGGCGTCGACGCGGTCGGGTACCAGGCGACCGACCCCGACGACGTCGACACCGACACCGAGGACTACTCCTACCAGCCGGCCAAGGAGAACCCGGCGGTCGTGATCAACAACCTCATCCGCGTGGTCCGACCGACCGGCGAGCTGGGGATCCCCGGCCTGTACGTGCCCGAGGACCCGGGCGCGCCCGACGACATGGCCGCGCAGGGCCGACTCGGAATCGACTTCGGGAAGTTCTTCGAGAAGGGCCTCAAATGCGGCACGGGCCAGTGTAACGTCAAATCGTACAACCGGTACCTCCGCGACATGATCATCGAAGGGCGCGCCGACCCGAGTTGGGTCGTCTCCCACCGCGTCAACCTCGACGAGGCGTCGGATATGTACGAGGCGTTCGACGCCCGCGAGGAGGGCGTCACGAAGGTCCTGCTGGAGCCCTAACTCCGAGCGACTCCGCCTCGCCCGTTCCGATTTTTTCGAGCCGCTTCGACGGTCACGCCCGGAGCCACGCCCTCGGGTGCTCGTCTCGGAGGTGCGACTGATACCGGTCGATCAGTTCCGGATACCCGTCGGCGACGCAGTGCCAGCCGCAGTGGTCGCAGCCCCGTTCGACCGCCTCGTCGGTACTCTGGACGTATCCGCCGCGCCTGTATGTGACCATGAGTGTCTCGACGCGGCCGATCCACGTTGATAGGTAGCATACGTCACGGACAGTGTTGACTCTGTCGGCAGCTTCGAGACGTGCTCTCTCGGCAGCTTCGAGACGTGCTCTCTCGGCACTCGCGAGACGACTCCCCGCCCGTACCGCCGAAACCGGTATGTCGTTCCCTCGCGTGGCTACGTTCATGTGCAAGTACTGTAACTGGGCGTTCCACGACGGCTGGGGCGAGCTGTTGAAGTACGACGACGTCTACCAGTCGGCGGTCGGCGCCGAGACCGAGTCCACCCACGGGTTCCACGAGGAGTGGGACGACCTGCAGGCGGAGCTGGGGATCTGAGTCAGATCGGGAAGACGTCAGCGGTGTTCCCCTCTTCCGCGTCGGCCGCCGCCAGGTCGTCAAGCTCCCCGCGGATCCGCGCCTCGTCCATCTCGCTGCCGATGAACACGAGTCGTGTGCGGCGGTCGTCGTCGGGCCCCCACTCGCCGATCGGTCCCGCCTGCACCGAGGGACCGGCCTGGCTCACGCCGACGACCTCGTCGGTGCCCGCGACGTTCGCGACCCCCTTCGCTCGGACGATGGCTCCGTCCCAGTCGTCGAGCCAGTCCGCGAACGGCTCGGGGTCGAGGGCGTCGTCGGAGCGGTAGACGAACGAGTCGACCCCGTGGGCCGCGGCGGCGCCCTCGGCGTGGCCGTGGTCGTGCGCGTGGTCCCCCTCTTCGTCCTCGTGTCCGTCCGCTTCGCTCTCCGCGATCGCGCGCTTCCACCCCGGCGACCGCGCGGCCGCCTCGAAGTCGAACCGTCCCGTGTCGAGTACCTCGTCCGGGTCGACCTCGGAGTAGCTGGTCCGGATCCGCTTCGCGCGCGGGCCGAGCCGGTCGGCGACCGACTCGATCTCGTCGAGCACGTCGTCGGGGACCATGTCCGTCTTGTTCATCACCAACACGTCGCAGAACTCGATCCCCTCGACGAGCACGTCCGCGAGGGGGCGATCGGCCGCGGGCTCCCCGTCGCCCGGGAGGTTCTCACCCGCGTCGAACTCCTTCCAGAACCCGTAGGTGTCGAGGACGGTCACCATCGTGTCGAGCCGGAAGCGCTCGGTCGGGTCGACGTCGGAGTCCTCGGTCCCGTCCGTGAACGCCCGCGCGACCGGGATCGGCTCGGAGATGCCCGACGACTCCACGAGGAGGTAGTCGAACTCCCGCGACTCCGCGAGCGCCGCGGCCTCGCTCAGCAGGTCGTCCTGCAGCCGACAGCAGATACAGCCGTTCGAGAGGTCGACGATCCCCTCCTCGTCGTTCTCGCGCGCGACGAGCTCGGCGTCGACGTTCACCTCGCCCATGTCGTTTAAGATGACGGCGATCCGCCTATCGCCGGGGTTCGCGAGCAGGCGGTTCACCATCGTCGTCTTCCCGGCGCCGAGGTACCCGCTGAGAACGGTCACGGGGATCCGATCGTCGCTCATGCGTCACCATGAGACGCGCTCTTAGTATGAAACGATCGATCGATGAAGTCCCCTCCCGTCACAAAGGTTACGCCGGCCGCCAAGTGGCTCTCCACGTATGCGCCGCAGAGCCCTCCTCGCGACCGCGACGGCCGTCTCGACCGCCTCGATCGCCGGGTGTCCCGTGCCGCCGTAGGGCGAGATCCCAGAGACCGTCGACGGCGCCGAGGTGACGCTCCGCCGCGAGCACACCGGGGAGTTCGAACCCTACGAGGCGAGCCCCAACGACGCCGTCATCCTGCTCCGCGCGGTCGACGCCGAGCCGCCGCGCGTCACCGTTAGGGGATGGCTGTTCGGCGGCTCGCGAGATTGCTACCGCGTCGATCCGATCGAGGCGGCCCTCGACGCCGACCGCCTGCGACTCCGGCTGACCACCGAGGACGACCCCGACTGGGACGGCGGTCCGTGCTCCGATATCGGCCAAACGCATCCCTACGAGGTCGCCGTCGCGTTCGTAGAAGCATCGGTCCCCGAGCGCGTCGAAGTCCGCCACGGCGACGAGACGGTGTTCGAAGAGCGGGTGTCATTGACATCCTCCCCGCGCTGAAGCGCGAGGATTCCCACGGCACTGCACCGCTGGGTTGGGATGTTTACGG
>NZ_JAODIX010000040.1 GCF_026586675.1 Halorubrum yunnanense | reverse complement strand
CGGTCGTTTTCGGGCATAGACACTTTGAAAACGCACCGCCTCACCTTTCAATCCTTATCTGAACACCGCCTCAGACGCCCCCGTGGCGTTTAAGACCGTTGCCCCGGACGATGAGTACATGGTAGACATCCTCGCGGAGAACCTCTCCGGGAAGGCGGTGATGAGCTCCGACGGCACGGAGCTCGGCGACCTGTACAACATCACGATGGACCTGAAGTCGGGCGAGCTGAACGACCTGCTCGTCAGCCCGCACGAGCACCTCAGCGCCGACCGGTCGGGCTTCGACGTCGACGAGACAGGCCGACTCAAGGTACCGGTCGGGAACGTGCAGGCGGTGAAAGACTACATCGTCGTCGCCCGCTGATGGAAGTCCTGGACACCTCGGCGTTCATCCACGAGTACACCACCGAGGACGATCTCGTCTCGGTGCCCGAAGTGCACGAGGAGCTCACCGGCGAGGGGGCGCTCCGCTTCGACGCGATGGAGGGGTCGGGGATGACGATCCACGTCCCGGCCCCGGAGGTGATCGACAACGTCCGGCGCGCCGCCCGCGGTTCCGGCGACGACGCGGAGCTGTCCGACACCGACACCCGCCTGATCGCGACCGCGCTGGAGCTGAGCGCGACGCTCGTCACCGACGACTACGCGATGCAGAACGTCGCCGAGCGGCTCGACCTGACCGTCGAGCCCATCGCCAGAGACGGGATCTCGGAGGAGCGCGAGTGGCGCTTCCAGTGCGTTGGCTGTAACCGCACGTTCGACGAGAACAGGGAGCGGTGCCCGATCTGCGGGAGCGACCTGACGCGGAAGAACCCGGCCTGAGCCGTCCGACGGTTCCGCGCGACCGCTTCAACCGATCCCGCGTGACGGTCCGTCGCAACCGATCGACCGATTGAACAGAGGACCCGCCGATCGCCAGGCCTGAGCGCCTTCGAGAACGTCTCGCCTGACGCGCTCCGAGCCGGTCGGGCGGACGCGATGAACGACGCGGTCGTGACCGCGCTGGCCGTCCACCCCCTCGACGGGATGGAGACCGAGTACCCGCACTACCAGGGGACGGTGGAGGGCCCGGCGGGGGCCCGGCTTCGGGAGCCGCTGGACGCCGCGGCGCGCCGCCACGCCGAGGCGGGGGCCGCGCGGGCGTGCTCACGGACGACTACGCGGGCTCGCACTGGCTCTCCTCGTTCGCGCCGTACCTGTTGACGCGGAGCGAGGGCGGGATCGCGCCGGGCGCCGATTGGTCCGATCGCTACCGCTCTTGGCCGTCGCCGTCGGCCGAGCCGGCCGCGTCGCGGTCGGCGATCCCGAGCGAGTCGTCGGAGAGGTCGCTGCCGTCGAGGTGGGGGATGCGCTCGCGGAGCCGCCCGGCGACGGCCCGGGCCTCGGCGAGTTCCACCTCGGCGACGGCTCGGACGAGCGCGGCGGCCCGCTCCGCGCGGGCGCGCTGCCAGGACTCCTCTCGGGACTGGTAGGTCCGAATGGCGCGGAGGAACTCCCGCTGGGAGAATTCGGGCCAGTAGGGCGCACAGAAGTAGACGGCGGCCTCGTTGCCGTTCGCGTGCCACGGGAGGAAGTTGGAGGTGCGCTCGTCGCCCCCGGTCCGGACGATGAGGTCGACGTCGCGGACCGGCCGGTCGTACAGCCGGTCCTCGACCGCCGCGACGTCGACGTCGTCGGGGTCCGGGTCGCCGGCGTCGACGTCGGCGGCGATCGTCCGGGCGGCGTCGAGCAGCTCCGTCCGGCCGCCGTACGCGAGCGCGACGTTCAGCGTGAAGCTGTCGTTGTCTGTGGTGCGGGATTCGGCGTAGTCGACCGCGTCGCGGACGCGGGGCGGGAGCCGGGCGACGTCGCCGATGGCGCGGACGCGGACCCCCTGCTCGTGGACGCGGTCGGCGTCGGCGAACTCCCGGAGCTTGCGCTCCAGCAGGTCGAAGAGGGGCCTCAGCTCCTCGTCGGGGCGGTCGAAGTTCTCCGTCGAGAAGGCGTACAGCGTGAGCTCCGCGACGCCGAGGTCGGCGCACCAGTCGAGTACGCGCTCGGTGGTGTCGGCGCCGGCGCGGTGCCCGTCGGGCGCGTCGTCGCCGCGCTCGCGGGCGTACCGCCGATTCCCATCCTGAATGATCGCGACGTGGGCCGGCACGTCGTCGATTTCGCGGCGCAGGTGTCGGCGGTAGGCGCGTTCGCCGAGAGCGCGGAGCCGATCCAACATACACCGGAACTGACATCACCGAGGGATATGTACTTTTACCCTCGGACCCGCCAAATCGGGCCCGATGGACGCCGCCTACGTCTTCGCCGTCACGTTCCGGCTCGACCCGGACGGGGCGGCGGTCGACCCCGGCCGGTTCGAGACGACGATGGAGGTCCCCGCGAGCGAGCCCGGGACCGACGGGTGGCTCTTCTTCCGCGACCGCCTCTGGCGCGGCGAAATCGGCGACGAGCCGTCGTTTCGGACCCTCGCGAGCGATCGCCTCGGCGTCGAGGTCGTCGGGGCGTCCTTCCGCGAGCTCCGGACCGACCGCGAACACCTCGACGCGCTGCGCGCGGCGATCGCCGCGAACCTCGCCCGTTTCAACGCCGACTCGGTCGACGACGCGCTTCGCAAGTACCTCGGGTCGTCGGTCCACGTGCGAGAGGGCTGACCCCGTTCGACGGGGGCGCTCGCGCGGTGAAACCCCCTGACGAGCCGATAACGATTTTTGACATCCTCCTCCGGGTAAACGCGGAGGAATCCCGAGCGGTGGGAGTTTCAGGTCTGTAGTCCAATCA
>NZ_JAODIX010000004.1 GCF_026586675.1 Halorubrum yunnanense | reverse complement strand
CCGAGATAACGAGATGATTCCACGGGCTCACACCGTGCCGGCAGTTGAATCATCGGGGTAAAGACATACAGGGAAAGTAACTCGGAGCGACACAGTCGCTGCTATTTGATTCATTTCGCACACGGGGTGTGATTCTGCCAGAAGAAATATTATATATTCTAAGTGTGTCTGACAATCGTACTCATAATTTCATTTCGCACACGGGGTGTCCCCGCACAACTCGTCAACTGATTCATCTCTCACACGGGGTCTACCCCGGTTGAGGGTAGAATCATTTCGCACACGGGGGGTGCCAACGAGATACCTCAAAGAATTTCATTTCGCACACGGGATGTGTACGCCGCAAGATCGGGCTAGCCATCTGCTCTACTCGTCAGGATTGACTGGTGACTTATACTTGGATTTGACTTGGTCTCCATCCCGCCACTGCCAGTAGTAGTAGCGATTATCGTTGATCTCCTTGATCGTGATCGTCGCTTTGGCCGGGACGTCGTCTGGGAGCTCGTCTGGTTGCTCTTCGACCTCTTCTTGATCTGCCGACTCCTTGAGATGCGCCTCTCGTTCCTTGTGCTTGGCGAGCGCTTCAGTATACGTCGCAACATCTCGGAGCTGTTCCGGGTCCGACTCGTTGAGCATGTTGACGATCTCCGTCGGCAGGTTCGCCGGTGGGTGCGGGGGTTCGTAGGACATCGGCTACTCTCGTGTTAACCAACACGACCCACGAGTCCATAGTTTTGTTGGTTAAGACGATAATAACGGCTCTCGTGCTTGCTAGATGTAACATTACTCGAAACTTGTTTATAAATTAGTTTTGTACTATGTCATACTGTGCTTCGGCGCATCGAACTCAAGGTCCTCGCCACGGTCGCTCGCGGCGATACGATCTCCGAGCTCGCGACGAAGCTCGACCATAGCGAGAGCTACCTCTCTCGTGCCGTCGCCGACCTCGTCGAGAAAGGGCTCGTCTATACAGAACCCGACGGCCGACGAAAACGAGTCGTCCCATCGGATGCCCGCGCCGTCGAGATCTACCAGGACCTCGTCCGCCAGTACCCTCATATCGACTTCTCCGAGCTGCTGACCGGCAAAGCTCTCGAGGTGTTGTACTACATCGACCAACCGCGAACTGTCTCTGAGATCGCTGAAAAAAGCGACAACTATCGCAACACCGTCAATCGCGTGTTGAGACGATTCCGTAATCGTGGCTTGGTAGGCAGAGAAGACAGTCAGTACTACTTCACCGGGAACTTCGAGCAACTACGTGAGTTCGCACGTGAACTCGTTCATTATGACCATCGACAGCGACTCAGATCGGTCGTTCCGGATGGGACGATTCTCTGGGAGGGGTACGACGAATTCCTCGCACAAACTGAATTGGAGATCGATTCACAGAATTTCCACGAGACTGGGTTAGCAGAGTTCGCGAGGTTTGGCCTCCAGTTTCTCCTGACGAGCCGCCGCTATTACCTTTATTCAACAGATCCAGACAGCTTGTCGCCTGCGGCGCTTTGCTGTCACGTGCTTTTGATCGATGATGGGTCACGTCACCGATCGTACTGTGCCCTCCTGATCAGTCATCTCGATATTGACGAGAGCCAACTCCGAGATCAAGCAGCGAAATACGAATTGGAGGAACGCTCTTCTGTAGGAGATTGTTGATACTGCTGAGCTGTCGCTATCGAGTCGAAGAGGACAAGGACACC
>NZ_JAODIX010000039.1:146991-153765 GCF_026586675.1 Halorubrum yunnanense | reverse complement strand
TTGATGTAGAATACTGTCGGATTCATCCCCGCGCTAAAGCACGGGGCTTTCTCCTTGATTCTCCGTAAGCTGCCCTGTTGTTGCTTCCGACTCGAATCTCATCGTCGGGGGTGCGTCAGTCCGGCAATTAAAAGGCCGCGTCTCGAAATAACCCGTGAGAACTGACTCGTGAGACGCGACCGGCGCCCTCGCAGCGACCCGGACGGCGGGCGCTCAGTCGTCGTCGACGATCACTTCGACGGGACCGCCGTCGGCCTCGTCGTCGGCCTCGGCGTCGTCGGCCCCCTCGCCCGCGCCGGACTGGGCCTGCTGGTAGTAGAGCCCGCCGGCGACCGCGAGGACGACCCACGACCGCCAGTTGGCGAGGTTCAGCGTGTAGCCGATGCCGAACGGCTTCTCCACGAGCATTCCCTTGCCGGGCTGCCAGTACGAGGACAGCAGCCGGCCGAGGCTGGGCCGCTCGAAGTTGTACGGGATCCCGAGTATCTCTCCCGATGACTGTTTGTCTGCCATACCGGCACATCGCCCGCCGGGGATATAAATCGTGGCGGGACCGCGCGCCAGGTCCGAGCCGCCCGAGATGACGCGTCCGTGGCCGGCCCGCGCTGACTACCGATACCGCCCGCGTCCCTCGACCTCGCGCAGCCGGTCGAGCACGTCGCCGTCGCCGACTTCGGCGTATCCCGCCTCGAACGCCTCGATGAGCGAGCCCGGGGCGGTCGCCGTCGCGCGGATCGACCCTTCGAACACGTGGAGGTCCATCGCGTGGTCCTCGACGTGACCGGTGTGGTAGGCGAGCCCGAAGTCGATGAGTGTCGCTCGCGCGTCGCCGTCCTCCGGCCGTTCGACCCGGACGTTCCGGGTCGTCGGATCGCCGTGCACGATCCCCGCCCCGTGGAGCCGCGCGAGGTGGCGACCGACCGCGGCCGTCAACCGGCCGTCGAGGTCGGCGGCGAGGTCGCGATCCCCGACGTGCTGGAGCGTCAGCGTCCCCGCCGGCACGTCGACGTCGTACACCAGCGGCGTCGGGACGCCGGCCTGCCGCGCCTCGCTCGTCAGGCGCGCCTCGGCGACGGTCCGGTCCCGCCGGAGCGCCCGGTCCAGTTCGGGATGGCGATACCGTTTGGACACCCGACGCTTGATCGCGTGGCGAGCCCCACCGCCCGACTCGGCGGTCGCGATCTCGACGGTCGCCTCCGCGCCGCGTCGGTCCGCGTCGCCGTCGTCGCCTCGCTCCCCGTCTCCGCGCCCGCGGGCGACCGACGCGTCGCCGTCGCGCCACCTCACGGGCACTTGGTCCGGCCGGAACTTCGGATCAATCGCGGAGTCGGCGATCGGCACCGTGTCGCCGGCCGCGGCCATCTTCGCGCCCAGCACCGCGATCATCCCCGCGTTGTCGCGGAGGAACCGCGACTCCGGCGCGTGGAAGTCGGCGCCGCGGGCCGCGCACATCGTCGCCAGCATCTCGCGGAGCCGGTCGTTCTGCGCGACGCCGCCCCCGAGGACGAGCTCGTCCGCGCCGGTCAGCGAGAGCGCCCGCTCCGAGACCTCCGTCAGCATCGCGAACACGTGCTCCTGCAGCGAGAAACAGATCTCCCCGATCAGCACCTCGTCGTCGGACGCGTCGTTGGCGGCGGAGCTGATTCCGGAAAAGGAGAAGTCCATCCCCTTGACGACGTACGGCAGATCCACCAGTTCGCCGTTCGCGTCGCGCTCGGCGGCCGCCTCCGCGGCCGCGGCCTCCACCTTCGGCCCGCCGGGGTGGTCCCAGCCGACGTGGCGGGTGAACTTGTCGATCGCGTTGCCGACGCCGGCGTCCATCGTCTCGCCGAGCACGCGATAGCGGCCGTCGTGGTAGCCGAGGAGGTGCGCGTTCGCCCCGGAGGCGTTCAGGCAGACCGGGTTCTCGAAGCCGGACTGATGGCGACCGATCTCCAGGTGCGCCACCATGTGGTTGACGCCGACGAGGGGGACGTCGAGCGTCCCCGCGAGCGCCCGCGCGGCCGTGCCGACGGTCCTGAGGCACGGGCCGAGCCCCGGCCCTTTCGAGAAGGCGACCGCGTCGATCGCGTCCGGCCCGTGTTCGGCCTCCGCGGCGGTCAGGACCGCGTCGACGACCTCGGGGATCGCCTCGGACATGTGCTCGGCGGCCTCGCGCGGGTGAATGCCGCCGCTATCGGGCTCGTACGGGTCTGATTCGATAAGAACTGCGTCTGTCTCGGCGTCGTACAGCGCCGCGCTCGCGCACCACGCGGTCCCTTCGATGCCGAGAACGCGCATCCAGCGCGCGTCAGGCCTCTTCGGCGTCCGCGTCGGCCTCGTCGCCGATCTTGTTGCGCTCGAGCATGTGCTGCTGTTCGACGTCGAGCGCGTCCTCGGCAGCGTCGTACACCTTCGCGTAGCCGACCGTCTTGCGCATGCCGAACTTCGTGTTCAGCTCGTGGACGACGACCTCCTCGGAGGCCTTGTCCAGCTTGGCCGCGAGCGAGTCGCGGACCGAGAGGCGGGAGGGAGTCGCCTCCTCGTGGGTGGTCTCGAATCGGATGTCCGTGCGGTGCAACATCGGGTTCTCCTCCTCGGAGATGATATCGACGTCCATGGTTCAGTTAGGCGTATATCCCCTCGAAAGCTGTAAAAGGATTTCGAAGCGGGGGTGCCGCCGCGATCGCTCTCCTCGGCCCGCACTCCGCGAAATCCCCCCTCCGTTCGGCCGCTCGGAGACACGACTTAGTTCGAGCGGAACGAAGCCTCGATCGGATGTCCAGCGACACCGAAGAGCTGGTCGAGCCCTCGGAACGGACTCGATACGTTCTGTTGCGGTCGAAACACGTCATCGTCCCGCTGTCCGTCCGGACCAAGCTCCGCTGGTGCGGTCTCATCGCGCTGTCGGCGGCGCTCGTCGGTCCGATCGTGGCGGCGCTCCCGGCGCCCGTCCGGGAGACGTACTTCGCGGGGAATCCGGTGACGACTCCCCTCGGCGCCGCGGCGGTCGTGTTTGTCGGCGTCGGCGGTCTGGCGGCCGCGGGCGTCGGACTCACCGCCGTCGCGCTGTACGTCGATCGGCACCCCGATCCGCCCGAGTCACAGGCGTGGGACCTGATCGCCGCCGAGGACGCGGCGACCGGGTTCGGGCTCGTTACCGGGACTCTCGGCGTCGGTTCCGGCGGGGCCATCCTCGCGAGCGGTCACTGGGGAACCGACGCGGTCCGGCGGCTGGTCGACCTGGGGGTCGAGCCGTACCTCGTCTACGAGCCGCTCCCGGCCACGCCGCGGCTCGCCACGGTCGCCGCGCTCGTCGTCGGTCTCGGAGCGCTCGCGTCGAGCGCGTACGCCGGACGGTCTTGAGTCGGGTCCGGAGCCGAATCGAACGGCTGTGTCCCTCTCGGTCGCCGCTTACCGACCGTCCTCGGGGACGCGTCCGATCGCCTTGTAGGCCGCCTCGACGTCGCCGTCGAGCCTCTCGAACAGCTCCCGCGCCTCCGCGCGGGACTCCGGCGTGACCGCGACGCGGACCATCCCCTCGCCGGGCTGGCCGTAGACGACGCTTGCGCCGTCGGGCGCGGCGAGGATCGCCGGCAGGGCGGCCAGGTCCTCCTCGCCGGCTACCTCGATGACGACCGGGTCGGCGTCGGAGAGCGCCTCGCCGAGCGCCTTGAGCAGCGCCGCCGACAGCGACGCGGCGGGGTTCTTCACGGGGATTCGGCGGTCATCGGCGGCCCCGAGCGCCTCCTTGATCTCGGCGTCGACCGCCTCGCGCTCGGTCTTCCCGTCGATCAGCGCGACGTCCGGGACGCGGCCTGCCTCCCGCAGGTGGTACGTGACCACGTCGCCCACCGCGATGAGCGGGGCGTCGGGCGCGACCTGGTCGGCGCGGGTCTCGGCCGCGTCCGCGAGCAGCTCGTCGGGGTCCGTCGTCACCGGGCCGAGCGGCTGCTTGAACGCGTCGCGCATGGAGTCGGGAAGCGTGAGCATTGGTGTGGAAATCGCGTCGGTCGTTCCGGCGTCGTCACCGGACCTTCAGCGCGTACGAGCCGGCCTTCGTGACGTTCATCTCCTCGGCGATCTGGCTCTCCTCGGGCTTCGAGATGATGACGTAGCCCGCCCAGTCCTCCGTCAGCGACGACGACCCGCAGTGCTCGCAGGTCTGGGAGTCGGGGTCGTTGACGTGGTGGCACTCACGGCACGCCAGGCGGTCCTCGGCCATCAGTCGGCCTCCTCACCGGTCTGTTCGCGGTGTTGCCGCTGGCCCTCTAGCCAGTCGTGTTTCCCGAGCCCCGGCTGCTTCGCCGTGAGCCCGATCTTCGAGTCGCGGGGGTTGCGCTCGTCGATGCTCTTCGTCACGACGCGGACCCGGACGGCGTCGTCGACCCCCAGGGTCTTGTCGGAGTCCGAGGAGGCGAGCTGCTGGTTCGCCCCGTCGAACGTGAGGTACTCGTCGGTGATCTGCGAGACGTGGAGCAGCCCGTCAACGGGGCCGATCCCGACGAAAGCGCCGAACTCGACGGTCTCGACGACCGTCCCGTCGGCGACCTCCTGCATGTCGGGGTCGTACGTCAGCGCGTCGAACTCGGCCTCGTAGTAGACGCCGGGGCGGTTGTGTAACACCGCGCCGTCGCCGATGTCGTGGACGTCGATGACGCTCACGACGCTACCGACATCCTCGTCCATTCGTCCTTCCAGCTTGTCTTGGAGCAGGGCTTTCACCCGCTCGTCGGTGACGTCCGCCAGGTGTTTCGGCGGTACCTCGACCGTATCCTTGAGTCGAACTCGTTTGTACATGTTCTTGGTTGTCCGCGTCCGCTAGGGTTCCGTTATCGCCAGTGCGTTCCGACCCCTTAAACCGATTACTGGTGCGCCCGCCTCCAGCACCCGGTTCGCCAGCGGTCGATCGTTGGTGACGACGCCGTCGACTCGGCCCTCGGTGACCAGTTCGACTAGCGCGTCGTCGGCGTACGATTCGTCCGTCGCCACCGCCTCCGCCCGCGTCGCGAGGTCCGCGCCCACGCTCGCCGCGGTCGCCGCCTCGCCGTTCCCGCCCTGCAGTCGGTCGAGCTCCGACGCGACCGCCGTCGGGACGACCGCCTCGTACGCCCCGAGGAGCCGGTCGAGCTCCTCGAACAGCCGCAGGTTCGCCTCGACCGGCGCCATCAGCGCGCTCGCGTCGAGCGCGACAACCGGGGCGCCCCCCGGACCGTCGCCCGTGAGGTCCCCGTTCGCTGCGGAGTCCTCGGTCGGGCCGTCGCCCGCGCGGATCGAGTCCGAGCCGTCCGCGCGGGCGTCGTCGGTCACGCTACGAGAGCGTCCCGACGCCGATGAGGCGCCAGCGCGCGCCGACGCGCCGGTTGATCGCGATCTGCGCGCCCGCCTCGGCGCAGACCGGCCGCTTGAGGCTCACCTCGCACTCGCCGTCGCGCGCGCTCGTCACCGCGCCGACCGTCGTCGCGGTGCCGACCGTGAGCATCAGGGGCTCGCCCGTGCTGATCTCTTCGATGTCGCTCTCGCCGCTCTCGTCGTCCTCCTCCCCGACGACGCGGTCGAGCAGGTCGACCTGCATCTCGAACTCGTTGCGGGTCGGCGGGAGCGTCCCGGGCTCGCCGGCGACCTGCCCGGCGAGCGCGTCGCCCTTCGTCAGGCTCGGGTCGAGCCCGGTGCCGACGCCGAGGAGCCCGCCGGGCCGGGCGGACTCCACGTCGTTGCTGCCGGCCTGCAGCGAGCGCACCGTGGTCTCGAGGGGGCGCCACTCCGTCTGCCCCTCTTCGTCGACCTCGCGGCCCGGTCGGATCTCCAGCCCGTCGCCGACCGAGAGCTCGCCGCTGACCAGCGAGCCCCCCACGACGCCGCCCTTCAGGTCCGCCGCGGTCGCGCCCGGGCGGTTGATGTCGAACGAGCGCGCCGCGTACATCCGGGCGCTCTCGCCGGGGTCGCGGTCGGGGGTCGGGATCTCGGTCTCGATCGCGTCGATGAGCAGGTCGAGGTTGACCTCCTGTTGGGCCGAGACGGGGACGATCGGTGCGTCCTCCGCGACGGTGCCCTCAACGAACTCCTGGATCTGTCGGTGGTTGTCGACGGCGCGGTCGCGGTCGACCAGGTCGACCTTGTTCTGCGCGATGACGATGTTCTCGATCCCGATGAGGTCGAGCGCCATCAGGTGCTCTTCCGTCTGCGCCTGCGGGACGTCCTCGGTGGCGCTCACGACGAGCACGGCGCCGTCCATGATCGAGGCGCCCGAGAGCATCGTCGCCATCAGCGTCTCGTGGCCCGGGGCGTCGACGAACGAGACTGTCCGGATCGGCTCGCTCGCGGAGCCGTCCTCGCACTCCTCGTCGACGGTGTAACACTCGGGCGCGTCGAGGCCGGGACAGCGCCGGAACGCCGCGTCCGCGTACCCCAGCCGGATCGAGATGCCGCGTTTCATTTCCTCGCTGTGCTGGTCGGTCCACGAGCCGGACAACGCCTGCACGAGCGTCGTCTTCCCGTGGTCGACGTGACCGACGAGACCGATGTTCACCTCCGGTTGTGTGTTGCCTTCAGTCACTGTTGGACCTCCTAACGGAGTAGTCTTACCCGAATTTCGCCCCGTGCGAGTGATAAAGTTGCTGTTATAGCGCCGACAGGGACCTCGCGTGGCACGCCCGAGTGCGACGACGCGACACCAGCACTCGACCGCGACGACGACCATCACTTATAAATGAGTGTGCGATGCGGTGGCGCGCGCCTCCGACCGGCCGCCATCGGCGGCCGAGAGGAGCGCGTGCGAGGGAGTCGCTCGCCAGC